>NZ_JBIVNJ010000007.1:0-303977 GCF_044753585.1 Streptomyces sp. NPDC088354
TGCCGTTGCCGGAGGACTGACGGGTCGTGACCACATCGCCGGTGATCAGTGTGACGGTGTGGGTGCCGGGCGGCACGTTGTTCCGTGCCGGGGTGGCGGCGGAGGAGGCGGATTCTGGGGAATCAGGGGACGCGGTGGCGGGATGCGCCAGGGAGAGAACGGCGGCGCCGGCGACGGCGAGCACGCTCCAGCGTCTCGGTGATGATCTCAAGGGACGTTCCTTGCGGTTCTTCCAGGGGGCCGGTAGCCCCGCCGGCTTGTCGAGACCACCCGGGTGGGGAGGCACCGCATCCTGCCGCGAAATCCCCGGGGGCGGCGCGGCCTTGCGAGGTGATCTTTCCCACGCACACAACGGCGTCGAACGGGTTTACGGAGGCCGAACCCCTGTGGAAATGGGGGGACGTGGGCCGGGAGTGCCGCGTGGGGCGCGCGAGTCGGCCGCCGGTGCGCGGATGCGCGGATCCCTCGACCCCCGCCGGTCGCGCCCGCGTGCCGGGAGCTGGCGGCGGTCCTCGAAGCGGGCCCGTCCCGTGCGCCGTCCCCGGGGGGCCCCGGGCGCCCCGCCTGGCCGGAGGCGGACCGCCGTGCCCGGCTGCTGGGCTGGGCACCCACGATCCCGAGGGACGTCGCGAACCCCCCGGCGGCGAGGGTTCCGTGTTCACCGGCGATCTCCCCATTGCCCCGTTGCCCGCCTTCGCCGACGCGTTCATCGCGCTGCTGCGCGGCGAATAGCGCTCCGACCCGGCGCCGACGTGGGCCCGCTGACCCGGTGCGGTCCGTCGTCGTGCGATGACGCGTGGCCGCGGGGCCGCAGCTCAGCCGCCGCCCGACTGCGGGACCGCCTGGCCGCCGACGAGCAGGTTCCGGGCCGGCCGTGGCGACGGCCGGCTCCAGTGCGCGGCCGTCGAGGCGGACAGCGGCGCGGCGACCGGGGTGGCGGTCGCACCGCTGGGAGTTCAGCCCAGTCCGCAGCGATCGAGGGCAGCACGAACCCGGTGGAGCCCCTCCACCCTCCAGCTGTCCCGGTCCGGCATTTGGTCGTCCCGGCGCCAGCGCCAGACCGAGAACAAAGCCCAGTTGAGGGCGCGGCACCGGTGGATCAGACCCTGGTCAGCCCCCGCATAGTGGGTTCCCGCTTCCTCGGGCGCATGGGCGAGGTCGAACTCGACCGGCCCACGGCAGCACGTGGCGAGGTCGACGAGAAGCGGCCCCCTCTTCGTGTTGAGGAGGTTGCCCGGATGGGGCTCGCCGTGCAACAGCTGGTCGCGGGCGCTGTCGACGCTGATCGCGACGCTCAGTCCACTGAGGGTGTCCCTGAGGAGTTGCCGCTCCGCATCGGGCAACTCCGGGGATCGCTCACGGTCGTTCACCTCTCCGAGGGCCGCGGCGACCCGGTCGGTGACATGCGGTGCCCGCAGATCAATCCGGCGCAGGGCGGCATGGTGCCGCAGGAGGACGTCCGCGTAGTCGGCCGGCGTGATCTGCGATGCCACAGGTTCGTAGTAGGTCCAGAACGAGATGGCGAAGCCGTCACGCACATGGACTCGGGGGTCGACCCGCGGGTCGAGTTCGGCGACCGGAGCGTCGGCGTCCGCGAGACGGCGAGCAACCGCCACTTCGAACTCGGAATCGGGCACATGCCCCGACGGCGCGACCCGAGCGAGAACGTCGCAGGGGAGCAGGCGCAGTGCGACACGGTCCGAGTTGTGGATGACGACCACATCATCGACCCGAAGGCCCGACTCCGAAGCGGTCGCTCTTCCTGCCTCGACCGCTCGGCAAAGTTCCCATGGCTCCATTCCCTGGCTCCTACTGCTCGCAGCGGTGGCGCGCCACATGGGCGGCGATGCCGGGCGCGACGTCGGCCGTCTCGGGCAGGACCTCCATGATCCGACCGCATACGCATACCTGCGCCTGCTCCAAGTCCGGCGACACGAGATGCGCCGAGGCCTCCGCCATCACTCCGGAACTCGTGCGCGACCGGACATGCCGAGCAGCCTGACACGAACAGTGCCGTCGGCGCGCGGCCATTTCGCTCCACCGCTGGCGATCACCCGGACCCTGGACACGACAACCGAGCCGCGACGTACGGCACTGGACGCGAGGGTGCTCCTCTCGGGCGGACGCCCGGCGTCCGCACTCACCGGCCGGGCAGCGTCGGCCTAGCCGATCTTGAGTTCGCGCAGGTTGGTCTTGGCGAGTTCCACGATCTCGTCGGCGCGGCCGGACAGGATGGTGCGGGTCGCGAAGAGCGTGAACCCCTTGAGTTGTTCGAGGGTGATCTTCGGCGGCATGGACAGCTCGTGGCGGGCCGTGCGCGCGTCGATCACGGCGGGGCCGTCGTGGGCGAACGCGGCCGTCAGGGCGTCGCCGAGCTGGTCGGCGCGGTCGACGCGGGCGCCGAAGAGGCCGGCCGCGCGGGCGACGTCGGCGAGGTCGACGTGGTCGAGTCCGGTGCCGTAGTTCACAAAACCTGCGGCCTTCATCTCCAGCTCCACGAAGGCGAGGGCACTGTTGTTGAAGACGACGGCCTTCACCGGCAGGTCCAGTTGGCGCAGGGTGATCAGCTCGCCGAGGAGCATCGTCAGGCCGCCGTCGCCGCAGAAGGCGACGACCTGCCGGCCGGGGTGGGAGGCCTGGATGCCGATCGCGTGGGGGAGCGCGTTGGCCATGGAGCCGTGGTTGAAGGAGCCGACGAGCCGGCGCCGCCCGTTCATCGTCAGGTAGCGGGCCGCCCAGACCGTGGGGGTGCCGACGTCCGCGGTGAAGACCGCGTCGGGGCCCGCGATCCGGTCGACGGCGGCCGCCACGTGCTGCGGGTGCATGGGCCCGTCCGACGTGCCGCCCTCGGCGAGGTGGCCGAGGTGGGCGCGTACGCCACGGTAGTGGCCGGTCATCCGGTCGGCGAAGGAGCGGTCGGTCCGGGGCCGGAGCAGCGGCAGCAGGGCCGCGGCGGTGTCCTTGACGGTGCCGACGAGGGGTACCTCCACCTCGGTGCGCCGCCCGATGTGCTCGCCGCGCACGTCCACCTGGACGACCGGCACCTCGGCCCCCGGGTAGAACTGCCGGTAGGGGAAGTCGGTGCCGAGCATCAGCAGCGCGTCGCAGTGCTCCATCGCGCGGTAGCCGGAGCTGTAGCCGATGAGGCCGGTCAGCCCCACGTTGTAGGGGTTGTCGTACTCCAAATACTCCTTGCCGCGCAGCGAGTGCACCATGGGCGCCTTGAGGGCGTCGGCCAGCGCGACCGCCTCGTCGTGGGCGTCGCGGCAGCCCGCGCCGCCCAGGATCGCCGGTCGCTCCGCCGCGTTGAGCACCTCGGCGGCGCGCGCGAGGGCCGCGTCGTCCGGGCGTACGTGCGTGTGCGTGCCGGTCACCGGGCGCGGGGCGCCGGACTGCGAGGCGGGGGCGAGGAAGAGCTCACCGGAGACGACGAGGACCGCGACGCCGCCGCGTTCCAGTGCCGCGCGCATCGCGATGCGCAGCAGCCGGGGCACCTGCTCCGGGGTGGAGGCCATCTCGCAGTAGACGCTGCACTCGCGGAACAGGTCCTGCGGATGTGTCTCCTGGAAGTACTCGCCGCCGATCTCGACGCGCGGGATCTGCGCGGCGATCGCCAGTACCGGGACGCGGCTGCGCTGCGCGTCGAACAGGCCGTTGATCAGGTGCAGATTGCCCGGGCCGCAGCTTCCGACGGCGACCGCGAGCCGGCCGGTGACGCCCGCCTCGCCGGCGGCGGCGAAGGCGGCGGCCTCCTCGTGCCGCACGTGGGCCCAGCCGACGGAGGCGTTGCGGCGCAGGGCGTCGGTGAAGCCGTTGAGGGAGTCACCCGGCAGGCCGTAGACGCGCCGCACCCCGGAGGCCGCCAGGGTGGCGACCATGACGTCCGCGACGGTGGTAGCCATACCGGTCCTCCAAGGGGGTCGGACGGCGGACGTCGTATCGCCCGCAGAACACCGGAACATTCTGTGTCATATCGGATGGTGTGAAGGTGTCCGACACGACTCGGCACGGCACGGCACGGCGCGGCGTCGTCCGGAGCCCCACGCCCGTCAGCCCGTGAGCCGGCGCGCCAGGTACTCCGCCGTCCGGCTCCCCGGCGCCCGCGCCACCTGCGCGGGCCGTCCCGCCGCGACGACGCGGCCGCCGGCGTCACCGCCGCCGGGGCCCAGGTCGACCACCCAGTCGGCGCCGGCGACCACGCCCATCTCGTGCTCGACCACGAAGACGGAGTGGCCCGCGTCGACGAGCCCGTGCAACTGCCCCATCAGCAGCTCCACATCGGCCGGGTGCAGCCCCGTCGTGGGTTCGTCCAGCAGGTACACCGTGTGGCCGCGGCGGCCGCGCTGCAGCTCCGACGCGAGCTTGATGCGCTGCGCCTCGCCGCCCGACAGCTCGGTCGCGGGCTGCCCCAGCCGCAGGTAGCCCAGGCCGACCTCGCGCAGGGTGCGCAGGCTGCGCGCCACCGCGGGGACGTCGGCGAAGAACTCGGCCGCCGCGTCGACGGTCGTGCCCAGGACCTCGGCGACGTTCCGCCCCCGGTAACGGACGCCCAGCGTCTCCTCGTTGTAGCGGTCGCCGTGGCAGACCGGGCAGGGCGCGTACGTGCCCGGGAGGAAGAGCAGTTCCACGGCGACGAAGCCCTCGCCCTGGCAGGTCTCGCAGCGCCCGCCGGTGACGTTGAAGGAGAAGCGGCCCGCCTTCCAGCCGCGCCGCCGCGCGTCCTCGGTGGCGGCGAAGAGCTTGCGCACGGCGTCGAACAGCCCCGTGTAGGTGGCGAGGTTGGAGCGCGGCGTGCGGCCGATCGGCTTCTGGTCGACGAGCACCAGGCGGTCCACGGTCTCCACCCCGTGGGCCGTGACGCCGGTCAGGGGGTCGGCGGGGCCGCCCTCCGCCTCGCCGCTCTCGTCCCCGGCGTCCTCCGCGCCGCCGCCGTCCGGTCCCAGGTGCTCGGTCAGGACCGCGCCGAGCACGCCGACCAGCGTGGACTTCCCCGAGCCCGACACCCCGGTGACGGCCGTGAACACCCCGAGCGGCAGCTCGACGTCCAAGCCGCGCAGATTGTGCCGGGTGACGCCCTCCAGCCGCAGCCAGGCCGCGGGCTCGCGCGGCGTGCGCCCGGCCGCGGGGTCGGGCCCGGACGGGAACAGGAAGCGGCGGGTGGCGGATTCCCCGACCGACGCCAGCGCGTCCACCGGGCCGCTGTGCAGGACCCGGCCGCCGTGCTCGCCGGCCCGCGGCCCGACGTCGACGACCCAGTCCGCGCGGCGCACCACGTCCATGTCGTGCTCGACGACGTACACGGTGTTCCCCGCCTCGCGCAGCCGCACCAGCACCGTCAGCAGCGCCTCGGTGTCGACCGGGTGCAGCCCGGCCGACGGCTCGTCCAGGACGTACACGACCCCGAACAGGCCCGACCGCAACTGCGTCGCCAGCCGCAGCCGTTGCAGCTCTCCGGGGGACAGTGTCGGGGTCGTCCGGTCCAGGCTCAGATAGCCGAGGCCCAGTTCCGTGATGACCTCCACGCGCGTCACGAGATCGGCGGAGAGCGTCGTCGCGATCTGCCGCTCCGGCCCTTCGGGGAGGTCGTCCACCCGGCCGAGCGCCGCGGGCCGCAGCGCCTCCGCGAGATCCGCCAGCGGCAGGGCGTTGAGTTCGGCGATGGTCCGCCCGGCGAAGGTGACGGCCAGCGACTCGGGGCGCAGCCGGCTGCCGCCGCAGGACGGGCAGAGCGAGCTCTCCAGGAAGCGTTCCGCGCGGGCCCGCAGCGCCTGGCTCTTGGAGTCGGCGAACGTGTGCAGCACGTACCGCCGGGCGCTTTGGAAGGTGCCCTGGTACGGGCGCTGGATACGGCCCGCCTCCCGCACCGGATGCACCGTCACCACGGGCTGCTCGTCGGTGAACAGGATCCAGTCCCGGTCCGCGCGCGGCAGGTCGCGCCACGGCCGGTCGACGTCGTGGCCGAGGGTGCGCGTCACGTCCAGGAGGTTCTTGCCGTGCCAGGCGCCCGGCCAGGCGGCGATCGCGCCCTCCCGGATGCTCAGCGACGGGTCCGGCACCATCAGTTCCTCGGTGGCCCGGTGCACCCGGCCCAGGCCGTGGCAGACCGGGCAGGCACCCACCGCGGTGTTGGGGGAGAAGGCGTCGGAGTCCACCCGCGGCGCGCCCTCGGGGTAGCGCCCGGCACGGGAGAAGAGCATCCGCAGCGTGTTGGACAGCGTGGTCACGGTGCCGACGTAGGAGCGCGAGGTGGCGGAGCCGCGGCGCTGTTCCAGGGCGACGGCCGGCGGCAGGCCCAGGATCTCGTCGACCGCCGGGGCGCCCACCTGGTGGATCAGGCGCCGGGCGTACGGGGCGACCGACTCGAAGTAGCGGCGCTGCGCCTCCGCGTAGATCGTGCCGAAGGCCAGCGAGGACTTGCCCGACCCGGACACTCCGGTGAAGACCGCGAGGACGTCGCGCGGGATGTCCACGTCGACGTTCCGCAGATTGTGCTCACGGGCGCCGCGCACACGGATGTACGGGTCGTGGGCCGTGCTGTTCATGCCCCTCCGGGGATCCTCGTCCGGCTGCGCGAGGCTGCACCGGGCCGCGTCCGGCCGCTCCCGCCCCCTCAGTGTGCGCCCGCCGCCGTCCGCCCGCAGACCCGGCACCGGCCGGGGTACGCGCGGTCGCGCGGGGCCGGATCCTCACGTCATATGGAAGGAGCCGACGTTTCGGCCGTGATGCCGGGGTACGCGTCGTCCAGGAGGCGGTTGGTGCGGCGCCGCCCCCGCGGGAGTCCGTCAGTGAGCGAGGGAGTGGTGGTATGACCAGCCGGCAGTCCGGGGGAACGGTCTTCGAGCGGGACCGGGACCTTTCCTCCCCGGTGGCGGCGGAAGCGGGGTGGGACGCGACGGACGTACGGGCGGTCGACACGATCCGCGTGCTCGCCGCGGACGCCGTGCAGAAGGTGGGCAACGGCCACCCCGGCACGGCCATGAGCCTGGCCCCGCTGGCCTATCTGCTCTTCCAGCGGGTCATGCGGCACGACCCGGCCGACGACCAATGGCTCGGCCGGGACCGCTTCGTGCTGTCCTGCGGGCACTCCAGCCTGACCCTCTACATCCAGCTGTACCTGTCCGGCTACGGACTGGAGCTCTCCGACCTGGAGGCCTACCGGACCTGGGGCTCGGCGACCCCCGGCCACCCGGAGCACCGGCACACCCGGGGCGTGGAGATCACCACCGGCCCGCTGGGCCAGGGCCTGGCCAGCGCCGTCGGCATGGCCATGGCCGCCCGCCGCGAGCGCGGACTGCTGGACCCCGACGCGGCCCCCGGCACCAGCCCGTTCGACCACCACGTGTACGTGATCGCCTCGGACGGCGACCTCATGGAGGGCGTCACCTCCGAGGCCAGCTCGCTCGCCGGCCACCAGCGCCTGGGCAACCTCGTCGTCTTCTACGACTCCAACCGGATCTCCATCGAGGACGACACCAACGTCTCCTTCAGCGAGGACGTGGCCGCCCGCTACGCCGCGTACGGATGGCACGTGCAGACGGTCGACTGGACCCGCACGGGGGAGTACGTCGAGGACGTCGACGCGCTGCTCACGGCCGTCGGCGCGGCGCAGCGGGAGACCGACCGCCCGTCACTGATCGTGCTGCGCACCGTCATCGGCTGGCCGGCGCCCACCAAGCAGGGCACGGGCAAGGCGCACGGCTCCGCCCTGGGCGACGAGGAGGTCGCCGCCACCAAGCAGGTCCTGGGCTTCGACCCGGGCCGGGACTTCGTTGTCGAGGACGCCGTCCTGGAGCGCGCCCGGGCGGTCCGCGAGCGTGGCGGCCAGGAGCACGAGCGCTGGCAGGAGCGGTTCGAGGCCTGGCGCGCGGCCCATCCGGACCACGACCGCCTGCTGAGCCGGCTGCGGGCCCAGGAGTTCCCGAAGGGCTGGGCCGACGCCATCCCGGAGTTCCCGGCCGACGAGAAGGGCATGGCCACCCGCAAGGCGTCGGGGAAGGTGCTGACCGCGCTCGCCGGGGTGCTGCCCGAGCTGTGGGGCGGCTCGGCCGACCTCGCCGGGAGCAACAACACCACGATGGAGGGCGAGCCGTCGTTCCTGCCGCCCGAGCACCAGACCGACATGTGGAAGGGCGGCCCCTACGGCCGCACCCTGCACTTCGGCATCCGCGAGCACGCGATGGGCGCGATCCTCAACGGCATCGCCCTGCAGAGCCTCACCCGCCCCTACGGCGGCACCTTCCTGACCTTCAGCGACTACATGCGCCCGGCCGTGCGGCTGGCCGCCCTGATGAAGCTGCCCACGATCTACGTGTGGACCCACGACTCCATCGGCCTGGGCGAGGACGGTCCCACGCACCAGCCCGTCGAGCACCTGGCGGCGCTGCGCGCCATCCCCGGCCTCGACGTGGTGCGTCCCGCCGACGCCAACGAGACCGCCGTGTGCTGGCACACCGTCCTCGAGCACAAGGACCGGCCCGCCGCCTTGATCCTCACCCGGCAGAACCTCCCCGTCCTGGACCGCGGTCCCGACGGGGGATTCGCCCCCGCCCGCGACGCCGCCAGAGGCGGCTACGTGCTGGCCGACCGGGGACCGGGGGCCGAACCGGACGTCATCCTGGTGGCCACCGGCTCGGAGGTGCAGATCGCCCTGGCCGCGTCCGACCTGCTCACCGCCGAGGGCCGCACCGTGCGGGTGGTCTCGATGCCGTGCCGGGAGTGGTTCGCCGCCCAGGAACAGGCCTACCGGGACGAGGTCCTGCCGCCGGCCGTCCGGGCCCGGGTGAGCGTCGAGGCCGCGGTCGGGCAGGGCTGGCGCGAGGTGGTCGGCGACGCGGGACGGATCGTGAGCCTGGAGCACTTCGGGGCGTCGGCCGACTACGAGCGGATCTACCAGGAGTTCGGGATCACGCCCGAGGCCGTCGCCGAGGCCGCACGGCGCAGCGCCGACGACACCCGGCGTCCCCCGCGGCCCGGCGGCGTCCAGCACACCTCGGCCCCGACCGGGGGCGGGACCGCCGACCGCGGCTGACCCGCCCGGGAACAGGCCTACGCCGGAGCTCGCCCAGCCGGCGCCGTCATGCGGTCCGAGGACCGCACACCGGCCGGGCGGGCTCTGCCAGTTTACGTCCGCGCTGGTCAGGACGGCGTGTCGGGCCCGCCCGGGCACCTCAGCGCCGGGCGGCCGCCGCGCAGTCGATGCAGTGCCGGACGAGGGGCAGGGCCAGCACGCGTTCCCTGTCGATCGGCCGCCCGCAGGAGACGCACGTCCCGTAGTCGTCGCCGTCGAGCCGGCTCAGTGCCTCGCGGGCCAGGCGCAACTCCTGGCGGGCGTGCTCCGCGCGGTCGGCGGTCGACTGGGACCGCGCCGTGCGCTCCGCCTCGTCGGCCGCGTCGAGGACGCAGTCGTCGGCCAGCCCCGCGTGGTCGCGCGCTGTCTCGGCGAGCGCCTCCCGGGCGGCGCAGGCCGTGGCGGTGAGCGCCGCGCGCACCCGCCGGCGGTCCTCGGCGGTCACGGCCCGCGGGCCGGGACCGGGCCGTGCTTCCGGAGAGGCCATGGGTGTCTCCGTCGTCGTCTCAGTGGCTCCGCGTTCTCGTGTCGAGCGGTGTCACGTTCTCGCGGTTCCGCGTTCGGGCGGCTTCAGGGCAGGTAGGACAGCAGGGTGCGGGCGGCCGGGCTGACCCGGTCCGCCTTCGGCAGGGCGGCCGAGACCTCCCACTGGTGGTCCTCGGCGCCCACCAGGTCGACGGTGCGCAGGCCCGCCGCGTGGTCCTTGCGGGCGATCGGCAGCGGTACGACGGCGATGCCCAGCCCGTGGTGCACCAGGTCGATCAGGCTGTGCACGTCGTTGACCTCCAGGGCGACCCGGCGGTGCACGAGGTTGGCCGCGAACGCCCGGTCGCTCAGGCCGCGCGCCCCCCAGTCGGGGTGGAAGTCCACGAACACCTCGCCGCCCAGCTCGTCCCAGTCCACCTTCCCCGCTCCGGCCAGCGGATGGTCCGGGTGGCAGAGCACCACCATCGGGGCGCGTGTCAGCGGCTGGAAGCGGACCCCCTCCGGGGCCTCACCGCACAGCGCGGTGAACGCCACGTCGAGCCGGCCCGTCGTGATGTCCTGGACCAGCGCCGCCGACCCGGCCTGCCGCAGCCTGATCTCCACACCGGGGTGCCGGGAGCGGAAGCGGGCGAGCAGGGCGGGCAGGTCCACTCCCGCGACGCACTGCTCGGTGCCGATGGTGAGGACGCCCCGCATCAGGCCCTGCACCGCGTCCACCGCCTCCTTGGCGGCGCGCACGCTGGACAGGGCACGGGAGGCCTCGGCGAGCAGCGCCTCGCCCGCGGCGGTCAGCTCCACGCTGCGGGTGCTGCGCACGAACAGCGGCGCGCCCAGCTCCTGCTCCAGGGCGCGCACCGACGCGGACAGCCCCGACTGGGAGATCATCAGCCGTTCGGCGGCGCGGGTGAAGTGGTGTTCCTCCGCCACCGCGACGAAGTGCTCCAGATGCCGTAGTTCCATGATTCAGAAGCGTAACTCCTGAATGTGTTCGCTTTCTCCTGTTGGACGTGTCGGCCCGGATGCGGTCAGGCTGTGTGGCGTGCCGGCCCGGCCGCGGACATCTCCGGTCGTGCCGGCACGACCAGCCGGGCACACCGGCTGGGACGCACGTCGGGAAAGGTCACGGACACATGCAGACTCGCCGCATCGGTGACATCGAGGTCAGCGCGATCGGCCTGGGCGGGATGCCCATGTCGATCGAGGGGCGGCCGGACGAGGCACGGTCCATCGACACCATCCACGCGGCGCTGGACGCCGGCGTGACGCTGATCGACACCGCGGACGCCTACCACCTGCACGCCGACGAGGTCGGCCACAACGAGGCGCTGATCGCCAAGGCCCTCGCCTCGCACGGGCGCGGCTCCGAGGTGCTGGTCGCGACCAAGGGCGGTCACCTGCGCCCCGGCGACGGCCGCTGGACGCTGGACGGCTCGCCCGCGCACATCAAGCAGGCGTGCGAGGACTCCCTGCGCCGCCTGGGTGTGGAGGCGATCGGGCTGTACCAGTTCCACCGCCCCGACCCGAAGACGCCGTACGCCGACTCGGTCGGCGCGGTGCGCGACCTGCTCGACGAGGGCAAGATCCGCATGGCCGGCATCTCCAACGCGAACCCGGAGCAGATCCGGCTGGCGAACGAGATCCTGGGCGGCCGCCTGGTCTCGGTGCAGAACCAGTTCTCCCCGGCCTTCCGCTCCAGCGAGCCGGAGCTGCGCCTGTGCGACGAGCTCGGGATCGCGTTCCTGCCGTGGAGCCCGCTCGGCGGCATCTCGCAGGCCCGTGAACTGGGGTCCGCCTACGCGCGGTTCGCCGAGGTCGCCGAGGCGCACGGCGTCAGCCCGCAGCGCGTGTGCCTGGCCTGGATGCTCGCCAAGTCCCCGGTCGTCGTACCGATCCCGGGGTCCAGCCGGCCGGAGACCATCCGCGACTCGGTGGCCGCCGCCGAACTCGCTCTGACCGCGGAGGAGTTCGCGGCGCTCGACGTGGCGTGACCTTCCGCAGGAAGGGCCGGGGAGGGGACGGCGGCCGGCGTGAGCGCCGTCCCGTCCCCGGCGTGCGTCATCAGGCGTTGGGGTCGAACGGCACCCCGGCCGGCAGGGCCTTGGCCAGGTGGGCGTTGAAGTTGCCGTCCTTCAGGCCGAAGACGGCGCTGCCGAAGTCGTACGCGCTGAGCTTGTCGCGCAGGCCCGCGGGGTAGCCGTTCCAGCCGACGAGGGTCGGGTACTGCCAGGTGTGGTAGTGGTTCTCCGGCGGCTCGTCGTTGGTGTTGGCGAGCCGGAAGCAGTGGGTGCCGACGCCGTCCTTGTGGTAGACGACCTTGGGGTGGGTCCCGTCCCAGCGGACCTGGTCGGCGCTGTAGACGTTGAAGTTGCCGTGCGCGGAAGTGGCCACGTACTTCGCCTGGTTGTTCTGCGTCCAGACGACGACGTGCTCCCAGTCGTTGCGGTGGCCGCCGAGGCTGATGCCCGGGACGGCCTGGTCCTTCTCGAAGTAGAGACCGTAAATGATCGCGCACCAGCCGTTGTTGCACTTGTAGCGCGAGTAGCCGTTGGTGTTGTCGAGGTCCGAGGCGTCGCGGCAGTTGCCGTTGAGGGCGCCTGTCGGGTTGAGGCCCGGGTTGATCGTGCCGTCCCGGCCTATGGCGGGCGAGGAGTAGCAGCCGTCGGTGTCGTAGTCGAAGGCGGGCTCGAAGCCCTGCTCGAAGCTGTCCGCGTTGGCGGGGAGGGCCGGCGGCGGGGCGGCGAAAGCCACGCCCGGCAGGGCGAGCACCAGCGCGGCGGCGCCGCCGAAGACGACGGAGACTCTGCGGATCCGGGGGCTTTTCTTCACTGCGTCCTCCTGGTCGGCCGCGGCGGGGGGTGCGCGGCCCAATTGACATGCCCGGATCAGCTTTGTCGAACCGTGTTGACGCATCGAGCCTTGCCGGGTGTCACCGTGATGAAGGGTCAGCCAATACCCGGGATGCCGGCCGTGACCTGCGGTATGTCACCCGGCGACTGCGGGTGTGTCACCGTTCGGCACGTCCGCGCCGCAGGCGGGACGCCCGTGCCGGCAGGTCACTAGGCTCCGGCCGCCGGATGCCGTGGGGGCGTCCGGGCGGGAGGGGGAGTCATGAAGTATGCGGTGTCCGCTGCCCTGTTGGTGCTCCTGGTGACCGGGTGCGGGGGCAATGGGAAGTCCGAAGCGGTGGACGCGCCGTCCTCCGCCGCGTCGCGCACCGATGGCGGCGCGCCGGGCAGCGACGTGTCCAAGGCCCCGGAGCAGGACGGGAATCCGGTCGACAGCGCCGCGTTCTGCGCGTTCCTCAAGGACGTGGAGCCGGACGTGAAGAGCGTCGGCTCGAAGGTCGGCGCGCAGGCGCAGCTCACCATCGCGCTGGCGGAATGGGCCGAGAAGCACCCGGACCAGCAGCCGCGTTCCGCCGCGGACCTCGACGACGCGGCACAGCGCGGCTGCCGTGCGCTCCGCGCGTCGCTCGTGGCCGCGACGGGTCACAGCAGCTTCGAGGAGGCGCTGGGCTGACGCCCTCACAGGTGACCGCGGGGCCCTCCGGGCGGAGGACCCCGCGGTCACCCTTCGGCGCCGCGCGTCCTGTTCGGCATCGGCGCGCGGTGCGTCAACCACTCCGCGCCGGAGCGCGGTACGGCGGCGGGCGGCACGGGCGTGGTCCCGTGGCCCGCACGGGAAGCGCCCGCGGTCACAGCAGGCTCAGCGCCCGGTCCGCAGCCTTGCGGAGGACGGCGGCGCTGAGGATCAGCCCCTCGCGCTCCTGCTCGTCCATGGCGGGCTCGAACGCCTCGCGCACCCCCTCGGCGCCCAGCACCGCCGCGAGTGAGAGCGTCGTCCCGTACGCGGCGGAGTGCGCGGCGACGGGGAGCACCGCGCCCTCGTCGCGCAGCACCGCCTCGACGAGGCGGGCGGAGACGGCGCCGATGCCGAACTGGCTGGCGCCCGTGCCCTCGATGATGGTGATGTTCGCGTACCGGATGGCGTCCTCGATCCGCGGGCGTGCCTCGGCCACCGAGGAGCCGAACCGCCGCAGCATCTCCGCGACGGGGATCCCGCCGACCGTGGCGGAGGACCACAGCAGCACCTCCGAGGTGCCGTGCTCGCCGACGGCCATCGCCTGCACGTCGGCCGGTTTCACCCGCAGCCGGTCGGCCAGGTGGACGCGGAAGCGGAGGCTGTCGATGAGCGTCCCGGTGGAGAAGACCCGGTCGTGCCCGGCGAGTTGCCGTGTCACCTCGGCGAGGGGCTCGGGAGGGTCGGTGACGACCATGAGGACCGCCTCCGGCGCCACGTCCGCGACGCGGGGCACGACGTCGGCGAACACCGTGGTGTTGGTGTCCAGCAGGCGCAGCCGCCCTTCGGGGTCCGCGCGGTCGGTGGCGCCGCCGGTGCGTTCGTTGACGCCCGCGGTGATCGCCACGAGAGTGGCGCCGGACAGGTCCGCCCAGCCGCCCGCGCGCACCCGCACGGTGGGGGAGAGCGGGGCGGCGTAGCGCAGGTCGGCGGCGACGCCCTCGGCCCGTCCGGTGTCGCGGTCGACCAGGACGATCTCCCGGCACATACCGCCCCGCTCGACCAGGCAGAGAGCGGTGGCGGCTCCCACGGAGCCCGCTCCGACGATGCCGACCTTCATGGGGACCAGTCCTCGTCTGTGGGGTGCGGCGGATCCATGTCCAGGATCATCGCGGCGACCGGCCCGCGCATCCGGTGGCGGGAACCGGTGCCGCGGCGTCGTGAACGCGCAGGCACCGCCGCCCGGCGCGTCGGCCGGGGGCGGTGCCGTGGTCGTTCGGCGGGTCAGCCGCGCGTGTCGAGGACGACGCGGAAGCGGGCGCGGCCGGACATCATGTGCGCGAAGGCCTTCGGGGCCTCCGACAGGGGCATGACCTCGTTCATCGACCGGATCTCCTGGCGCAGGGCGAAGCGCAGGTTGTCCTCGTTCTCGATCGGCGAGCCGGTCAGGCTGCCGGTGACGGTCCGGGTGCCGAAGATCATCGCGACCGGGTCGACCGGGACGGGCTCGCCGCCCGCGCCCACGATGATCAGGCGGCCGCGCGGCGCCAGCCCGCCGACCAGCGGGCCCATGGCGGCGTTGTTGGCGGCCGTGGCGATGATCGCCGCGGCTCCGCCGAGCTCCCGCAGGGCCTGGGCCGGGTCCGTGGCCAGGCTGTCGATGTAGTGCTCCGCGCCCAGCGCCGCTGCGAGCGGGGCCTTCTCCGTGCCGCGGGCGATGGCGGCGACCTGGTAGCCGAGGCTGCGCGCGTACTGCACACCGAGGTGGCCGAGGCCGCCGATGCCCTGCACCGCGACCAGTTCCCCGGGCCGGGCGCCGATCTGCTGGAGCGCCTTGAAAACGGTGAGGCCGGCGCACAGCAGCGGGGCGGCGTCGAGGGAGGACATGCCGTCCGGGATGCGCACGAGGCCGCTCGCCCGGGCGTACGCGACCTCGGCGTAGCCGCCGTCCGTCGTGGTGCCGGTGGTCGGCTGGGCGGCGCAGTTGACGAAGTCGCCCCGGCGGCAGGAGTCGCACGTGTGGCAGGGGCCGCCGAGGAAGCCGACGCCGACCCGGTCGCCGACCTGCCAGGCGGTCACGCCGGCGCCGACGGCGTCGATCACGCCGACGATCTCGTGGCCCGGGACGATCGGCACGGAGGGGTCCGGCCGCACCGCCCCCGCGACGGCGAGGTTGTCGGAGTGGCAGACCCCGCAGGCCTCCACGCGCAGGCGCACCTGCCCCGGCAGCGGTTCGGTCACCTCCCGCTCGACGAAGGCGAAGTCGCCGGATCCGGACACCTGGAGGGCTCGATACACGGACATGTTCTTCCTTAAGGGCGCGCGGGTGAGCAGCACCTCGGTAAGCGGCTTTCAATGACTGACGCTTACGACGCTAACATCGCGACGATATCGATGTAAAGGTCTATATGAAATAGGCCATGTTTCCGTGGGGAGGGGTGGCCCGGGGTGGCGGCGGGAGCTGTGGCGGCGGCACGGCGCGCCGCACGGCGCGCGTGGGAGAGTCCCGGCCCCGCGGGGGCCGGGACCGGGGAACCGTCAGTGAGCGGCGTCGCCCGCCGGGGCGGAAGCGCCGGTGCGGGCCCGGTACGCCGCGACATTGGCGCGGTTGCCGCACACCTCGTACGAGTGCCAGCGCCGCGTGCGGCTGCGGCTGGTGTCGTAGAAGACCTCGCGGCAGATCTCGCTGGCGCACAGGCGCAGCCGTGACCATGTGCCGGCGTCGACGAGTTCGGCGACGGCCAGGGTGATCCGGCCGACCACGGGATCGCCGGAGGTCTGCCGCATGGAGACGGTGCCGGGCACGGAGAAGTCCTGCTGGAAGGCGACCGACGACACGCGACCCGAGAAGGCCGCCCAGTCGGCCGCCGAGTCGTCGGGATCGTGGTGCTCGGCCAGGGCGATCAGGTCGTCACGCACGGCACGGACCAGTTCCACGCGACGCGGCGAGGGGGCGTCGTCGTCCTCCTGCCCGAAGGGGCGCAGCACGGCCGTGGCCGATCCGGGGGTGTCGAGCTTGTCGGGCATGCCGGCGTAGGGGCGTGAGTTCAGCAGGTCGACCAGGGCGGCGGCGGTCTCGGGCACGGAGTCTTCCCGAGTGGCGGCGCGCGGCGTCCTGGAGGGCATGGGCACACCCTACACCGACATGGTCATTCCGGGGGATGCCCTTACGGGGGCGGTGTGACGGCGCGCGACCCCGTCACCGTGGGGGCCGCGCGCCGGGAGTGCTGCCGCGGGGTCAGTGCATTGCCTGCAGTTCCCGCGGCTCCGAGGTCTCGGACTGGTTGTTGGTGAAGGTGTTGCCGGTCCCCGCCGTGTCGCGGTTGGCCAGGTCGGCCGGCTGGTTGCCGCGCACGACGTTGTCGTGGACGGCGTTGCCGGTGTTGGCCTTGCCCACCACGCTCTTGAAGAGCACGATGCCCCCGGACATCGGCGACTTGCCGGTGTTGCCGCGCACGTCGTTGTCCGTCACGACGGTCTTCTCCACGCCGGTGAGCACGATGCCGGCGCCCTGGATGAAGGGGAGGCGGGCGGTCGCCGGGCAGTACTTGTTGTTCTTGGTGACCGTGTTGTGGCTGACCGTGAGTGCGCCGCCGCGGGGAACCCCCTCGTCGCCCACCACGAAGATGCCGCCGCAGTTGGCGCTGATCGTGTTGTGCTCGACGGAGACGTTGCGGACCCGGCGCAGCGTGACACCGATCCGGTTCCCGTTCAGGGTGTTGTCCTTGACGACCGCGCCCTGGGTGTCGAGGGCGCCGCCCTCGGTGTTCATCGAGTTGGCGAGGAAGATCCCGGACTCGCCGTTGTTCGTCGAGGTGTTGCCGGTGAACTGCCCCCGAACGGACTTTTCGAGCAGGATGCCCTGCTGCTTGTTGTCCCGGGACGTCACCTTCACCACCTGCAGGCCGTCGGCCTGGGTGGCGTGGATGCCGTTGGTCTTGAACCCGGTCACCGTCAGCGACTCCAGCCGCACGTCGGTGGCCTTCTTCTTCGCCGACCCCGTGATGCACAGGCCCTCGCCCGCCTTGGCGCAGGCGTTCTCCTTGCCGGTCTTGCTCGGCATGATGACGGTGGCGGTGCCCGCGCCGCGCAGCGTCAGCCGGGGCGTGGAGATCTGCACGCTCCCGTTGTACGTGCCGGCCTCGATGTCGATGACGTCCCCGGGTGCCGCCTGGTCCACCGCCGCCTGGATCGATTCCCCCGAATGGACGGTGTGGGCGCTCACCTTGTGCACGTCGCTGATGTTGCTGCTGCCGCTCCCGCAGCCGACCGCGCCCGCCGCGAGCGTCGCCGCGGTCGCCGTGACCACAACGGCTCGGAGAGACCGAGGATGCTTCATGACGCGTACCTGCTTTCCGCTGACCTGGGTGAGCCGTCGAAAACAGACGCTATGGAGGGTTATGGAGCCTCGCCACTGGAGAGGGTCCGGGCAGTGCACGGGCCCGGATCGGGCCACCTCCGATGCCGGGGCGGATCACGACCGGGTCCCGGGGCGTGGCGGACGGCACCGCGCGCTCGGCCGTCGGTCCGTCAAGGAGCGGCAGGGCGGGCCGACTTGCCCCGCCCGTGGACCGTGCGCCGGGCCGGCTCCGTTCGTTCCGTCGGAGGCTTTGTCAGTGGCCCGTTCTAGTGTGAGAGCCGACACAGGTCCGCGACGAGAAACCGAGGTCCCCCTCATGACGACCCTGCCCGATCGGCCGAACAGCGCGCTCCTCGTCATCGATGTCCAGAACGGGGTGGTGGACGGTGCCCACCGGCGCGACGAGGTGATCGCCAACATCAACACCCTGGTCGGCGCGGCGCGTTCGCAGGACGTGCCCGTCCTCTGGGTGCAGCACTCGGACGACGGCCTCAAGCGGGACAGCGAGGCGTGGCAGTACGTGCCGGAGCTCGTTCGCGCGGACGCCGAGCCCCTCGTCCACAAGAGGTACGGCGACTCCTTCGAGGAGACGGATCTCGAGGCGCTGCTCGCCGAGCGCGGGGTCGGCCGTCTCGTCGTCACCGGCGCCCAGACCGACGCGTGCATCCGCTCGACCCTCCACGGCGGCCTCGTCCGCGGCTACGACGTGACGCTGGTCGGCGACGCGCACACCACGGAGGACCTCACCGCGTACGGAGCGCCCACGCCGGAGCAGGTCGTCGCGCACACCAACCTGTACTGGAAGTGGCAGAGCGCCCCGGGCCGCCGGGGTGGGACCGTCGACACGGCGGACGTCACCTTCGCGGCGGCCGACGAGGGCTGAGCGGAGTGGGGGCGGGTCCTCGCGCGGCTTCCGTCCACCGGGAGACCGGCGGGGCCTCGCCCACCCCTTCCCGGACGCCCCGGCACCGTTCGGGACGGTCCGTTCGGCCGGTCGCCCAGCGAACTGACGATACGTCATATCGGGTCGGAGTGTTCCCGTACGGGGGCGGGAACGGCGTGGCGTGCGCTGCCCGAGTGCCTCCGACGCGCGGTCTCGATTCGGCTGAAACCCCATGGCCGATTCGGTACGTCTGTAGGTTCACCTGCGCGGGCCATCGTGCCGGGCGGGGACGAACAACGGAATCTTGGGGGGACCGAATCGATGTTGAACACCCATACCCGGACCCGTGGCCGAACGCGGACCGGATCGCTGAGCGGCAGGCGTCGCGCACTGCTGGGGGCGCCGGTCGCGGTGCTGCTGGTGCTGGCGCTTCAGGGGTGCCAGGACGCGGCGACCGACGCCGGCGACAAGCCGAGCGCGCCCGCCGCGAGCACCCCCGCGGGGGGCGGGGCGGCTCCGGGGACGTCGCAGCCGGACGACGGGCAGGCGTCGACTCCGTCTCCCTCGACCCCCGCGGCGTCTGACGACCCCTGTTCCCTGGTGACCCAGCTGGAGGCCGACCAGCTCGCCGGCATGCCGCTGGGACACGGAAGGGCGATCGGGGACACCTGCACCTACACCGCGCCGCCCGACGGCCCGACCGGGCAGGTCGAGGTGTACACGGGCGAGTCGGGCAAGAACTACTACGACGCCGAGCACCAGATCCACGGGGACGCGCTGAAGCCGCTCAAGGACGTCGGTGACGAGGCGTACCTGGCGGACGGGGAGGTCTTCCTGCGGGTGGGCGAGCAGTGGGTCTCGATCCGGCTGGTACGCCTCGAGGACGGGCAGGAGCAGGCCCAGCCGCTGACGGATCTGGCGCGCAAGGTCGCCGACCGCCTCTGACGGGTGTGTCCCTTACGCGGTGTCGATCGGGATGCCGGACAGGTCCGGCATCCCGGTCGCCAGGCGCAACCGGGTGAACTCGCGGGCGAGGGCGGCCGGCGGGTAATGCGCGTTCAGCCCACTGGGGTTGGGCAGCACCCAGATCCGGGTCCCGCCGATCGTCGCCTCCTGGGGGCCCACCACGGCGTCGGGCACACCGAACGCCGCGCGGTAGCCGGTGACGCCCAGCAGCGCCAGCCACACCGGGCGGCGGGCGCGCACCCGGCGGCGCAGCGTCCGTCCGCCCGCCACCAGCTCGGCCCGGGACAGCTCCGCCGCCCGGACGGTCGGCCGGCGCACGATGCACGTGAGGCCGATGCCGTACCGCAGCAGTTCGGTGTCCTCCTGGCCGGTGAGCTGCCGCGGGGTGAAGCCGGCTCGGTGCAGCGCCGGCCACAGCCGGCTGCCCGGGGTGGCGAAATGGTGCCCCGCCCGGGCCGAGGAAAGGCCGGGGTTGATGCCCACCAGCAGCAGCGGCAGGTCGTCGGCGATCAGGTCCGACAGCCGGCCCGTGCGGGCCGGGCCCTGGGGTGCCACCGCCGGCGCAGATGCGTCCGCCATCCGTCCTCCTTGTACTCGTGCTCACGCGCATGACCGGGGCGGGGACGGACGAGTACGGCCCCGCCCCCGAGGGGGTGGGGCCGCACCGCGTGCCGTCGTGCCGGGGTCAGTCCTTGGCGCGGGCCGGCAGCTTCCAGCCGGGACGCGGGAAGTGGCAGGTGTACCCCTCGGGGTAGCGCTCCAGGTAGTCCTGGTGCTCGGGCTCCGCCTCCCAGAACGGGCCCACGGGCTCGACCTCGGTGACGACCTTGCCCGGCCACAGCCCGGATGCCTCGACGTCCGCGATGGTGTCCTCGGCGACCCTCTTCTGCTCGTCGTCGGCGTAGTAGATCGCCGACCGGTAGCTCAGGCCGATGTCGTTGCCCTGGCGGTTCTTCGTCGTCGGGTCGTGGATCTGGAAGAAGAACTCCAGGAGGGCCCGGTAGTCGGTCTCCGCGGGGTCGTAGGTGATCTCGATGGCCTCCGCGTGCGTCCCGTGGTTGCGGTAGGTGGCGTTGGGCACGTCGCCGCCGGTGTACCCGACCCGCGTCGAGGTCACGCCGGGCAGCTTCCGGATCAGGTCCTGCATACCCCAGAAACAGCCGCCCGCCAGGATGGCCTTGTTGTTCGTCGGCGCGGTCATGGTCGGTCCTTCCCTCTTGTCGTGTCCGTTTCCCGCTATGTGGGCAACGGTGCGCGGCCGCCGGGGATTCCCGTCGCGCCGGTTCGCGCTCTTTCCGCCGCCGGCCGCAGGTCACGGGTCCCCGGCCGGTCGGTCGTCTCCAGTATTCGCCCTCACGGGTCGCACCGGCGAGGGCGGGGGTCCCGGTCCCCGGACCGCGAGGCCGCGCACGCGGAGGACGGGGGCCAGGGTGAGTCCGACGAGACCACCGCCGACGGTGTCACGGGGTGGGGCCCGGGGGCTTCCGCTCCTGCCGGCGTGCCGGGGGCGGGGGCGCGGAGGATACCGGGGAGGAGGACGACGACGCCCCGTCCGAAGCGCTCCTGTGCCGCGCTGTGCGACGCTCGCCGCGTCGCGTGCACCGCGCCGATGAGATGGCGTACGGCGGCAGCACGTCCACCTCCCGGACCGCCTGCCGCAGCGGGACGCCGCCCTCGGCGAGAGCACGTGTGCGGCCTGCCTGCGTCCCCGCCAGGGGTCCCGCGCGGGGCCCTACGTCTTCGGTCAAGGTGATCGGGTGGCAGTGCGGCTTTGATGATTGATGACGTGCCTGTTCGGGAGTCGGCGGGTGAGGGCATGCGGCCGTGCGACTTTTGCGGTCACCCGGCGTGATGGACTCGGTCGACGAGCGGGACTGCCCCGTGTGCGGCGAGGCCGCTGAGGATCAGCCGGCTGAGCCTGGCCGAAGCGGACGTCGGCCCGGCGTCTGGCGAGCCAGTGCAGGGCCTGGGTGTGGTGCTTGCCCTGGGCGGTCTTCTTGTCGCACCAGGTCCGCGATGCGGCGTCGGCCAGGGCCGCGAACGCGGAGAGGAAGAAGGTTCGATCGAGCTGGCACCGAACTGCCACATCTCCGTTACGGAGCGCTCCTCCGGCCCGGGTGAAGCCGGTGCTCAAGCCCCTCATCAGCGGTCCGTCGATGCCTCCGGGCCCGGTGACACCACCCCGCAAGGCAACGCGGGGGGCGGCTCGCTGTTCCGGGTAGCCGGTCCAGGATCGCCGCGTGTGGAGCGTCGGCGCTGCCGAAGTGGACGTGGAGCGCGACGTGCCCGCCGGCGTCCGGTTCCTGGGCGGGCCCCGGCATGGTGGCCTTCCCCAGCCCCTCGTCCTTCGTCACGCGGACCGCCGCGGCCGCGACCCCCCGCGGGCAGGCGCGGCTTCGCGGGCCGGGCCCGCAGGCCGCGGAAGTGGCCGGGTTCGCTGTCATGCCGGGAACGACAACGAACGTGTCGTCCGAAGGCCGGCGGTCCCGAACGTGCCTGGGGCGCAGCGTGTTACGGTCGGGGCTCGCGGTGCAGCACCCGCCGACGCTCCGCGTCCCACCCCCTCCCCGGTTCCCCGAAGCGCTCCCGGCGTGGTGCTCCTTGATGTGTGAGGTGCCCGCGGAGCGGAAGCCGTGCGACGTTCCGCCCCGGGGGACAGGAAGGTGCGGCATGAGGCGTGACCCCTCCCCAGTGGCGGAACCCGGCGGCGACGTGGCCCTGACCCGTGCCGCGCAGGCCGGTGACGTCGTGGCCCTGGGGCTGCTGCTGGAGGCCCACCAGCCCGGCATGCGCGCGGTCGCGCTCAGCATCCTGGGCCCCGGGGCCGACGCCGACGACGCCGTCCAGAACGCCGCGCTGACCGCCCTGCGGCGCATCGGTGACGTGCGCGACCCGGCGGCCGTCGGCCCGTGGCTGCGCATGATCGTGCGCAACGCCTGCCGCAGCTTCCTGCGGACGTCCGCGCACACCGTGCCCCTCGACGACCTCACCCGCATCGCCGCCGGCCCCGGTCCCGAGGAGGTCCTGGAGCGCCACGCGCTGCGCGACTGGATCTGGGAGGCGATGGAGGAACTCTCGCCGACCCTGCGGGTACCGCTGGTCCTGCGGCACTTCAGCTCGCGGGTCACCTCGTACGAGGAGATCGCCCAGGCCTGCGCGGTGCCCGTGGGGACGATCCGCAGCCGGCTCAGCCAGGGGCGGGCCAAACTCGCCGAGGCGCTGGCCGCGACCGCGGCCGGCGCCCACAGCGACGCCGCGCGGCGCACGTCGGCCAGCTGGCAGGAGGCCCACGACACGCTGGCGGCCGCCGAGCGCGGCGACTTCGGCAAGGTGCTCGCCGAGCGGTGGAGCCCCGGCGTCGCGCTGATGCGGGGCGACGTCCGGCTGGGGGGCACGGACCTGCTGCTGCTCGGGATGGAGTCCGACCTGACCGCCGGTGTCCGGCAGCGGCCCGTCCACGTGGCCGCGGGCAAGGCGCTCACCGTCTGGGAGATGGACCTGATCAATCCCCCGGACAACCCCGACCACTGCCCGCCCGCGGTGGCCTGGATCATGACCCTCGCCGCCGGCCGGGTGGAGCGGCTGCGTCTCTTCCACCAGGCGCGTGTGCCGCAGCCCAACACCGTGTGACCGCTGTGACCGAGGTCACCTCGCCCCGATCGAACTCCTTGCCCCCGCCCGCGTCCTGTCGGTGTCAGCCTCCCCCTCTCCGATGGGAACCGCGATGAACGCACCCGCCACCGGCCCGCTGGCCACCGGCACGCACACGATCACCGTGAACGGTGTCGACCAGCGCTACCACGTACACGGCGCCGGCCCGGTGTGCGTGGCGCACTCCGGCGGCCCCGGCATCGCCTGGGAGTACCTGCGGATGCCCGAGCTGGAGCGCCACCTGACGATGGTCTACGTCGAACCGGTCGGCACCGGGGGCTCGGGCCGGCTGCCCACCCACCCGCACGGCTACACGCGCGAGCTCTACAGCCGGCACCTGGACAGGGTCGTCGACCACCTCGGGGTGCCCACGGTGCACCTGCTGGGCCACTCCCACGGCGGCTTCGTCGTCCAGTACCACGCCCTGCACCGGCCCGACCGGATCGCCGGGATCGTCCTCTACGACAGCGCCCCGGTCACCGGCCCGGAGCACGGCGCCGAGGCGATGGGCAAGGTCGAGGAGTTCGCCGCCCGGCACGCGGACCACCCCGGTCTGCCGGGTGTCCTGGAGGCGTTCCAGTCGGTGTCCTCCCTCGCGGGCGACGAGGACATGGTGGCCGCGATCCGCGGGATCATGCCGGCGTACTTCGCCGACTACTGGGGCAGGGAGAGCGAGTTCGCCCCGCTGCGGGAATCGGTCACGGGGTGGTACATCTCCGGTCTGGACGCCGATCTGTCCCCGGACCTGATCGACGACCGCGGCACGCTGGGCTCGCTGACGGTGCCGGCACTGGTCGTCGTCGGGCGCCATGACGTGATCTGCGGCGTGCGGTGGGCCGAGGAACTGCAGAAGCTGATCCCGGGCGCCGAACTGCTGGTCCTGGAGGACAGCGGCCACTTCGGGCACCTGGAGCAGCCCTCGGAGTTCGCGAACGCCGTCGCCGCCTTCGTCACGGGGGACTGACCCACAGCGCGACGGGCGGCGGTCCGGGACCACGGGGTCCGGACCGCCGCCCGTCGGGTGTCCGCGTCGTCCCCGTCAGGCGCCGTCGGCCTGCTGGTGACTGCCGTAGGGACGGGTGATGATCTCCATGCCGTGCCCCGCGGGATCCAGGAAGTACACGCCGCGGCCGCCGTGGTGGTGGTTGATCTCACCCGGCTGCTTCAGGTGCGGATCCGCGTAGTACGTGACGCCGGCCTCCTCGATGCGGGCGAAGGCGGCGTCGAACTCCTCGTCGGAGACGAGGAAGGCGTAGTGCTGCATCACGATCGACTCCGCGGGGATCGTGGCGAAGTCCAGGGTGACCCCGTTGCTCGTGGCGACCGGGACGAACGGCCCCCACTCGGCGCCGACTTCGAGCCCCAGGATGCGGGCGAGGAAAGCGGCGGACTCCCGGTTGTCCCGGGCGTGGACGATGGTGTGGTTCAACTCGACGGGCATGTGTGGAATGCCTCCGTGGGCAGTCTCACGGGCACCTCCATGCCTCACCCGGTCGGTGACCGGCACGCGATGCCGTGCCACGAGCTTAGTCCCTGTGGTCACACTGGCGCCGGCCGCCCGAAGGGCCGGCCCCGCGGTTCGCCCAGCCGCCGCCGGGGGAGGGGATGTGACGGCAGGCCCTGCGCCCGGGACCGATAGATGACGCGTATCATCGAACGGGTGGTCGCAGTCGCACCGGGGCCGCTACCCAACCGGGCGGAGCCGCCGGTCACCCGCGCGACGGATCTCACCGGACGTGCGAGAAGAGGTGGACCGGACATGAGCAGGGTGTCGCAGGCCGAGGCGCAGGCCAACCGGGAGCGGGTGGTGGAGGCCGCCGCCCGGCTCTTCCGTGAGCGGGGCGTGGCCAACGTCAGTGTCGTGGACGTCATGCAGGCGGTCGGTCTGACCCAGGGCGGCTTCTACAAGCAGTTCGCCTCCAAGGACGCCCTGGTCGGCGAGGCCCAGGCCAAGGGCTTTGGGGACATGCTGCAGTACCTGGCCGCACTGGACGCCGAGTTCGGCGGCCACGACGCGGCGGTCTCCGCTTTGCGCGACCGGTACCTCTCCACCGAGCACCGCGATTCCCTGGGCGATGGATGCCCGGCGGCCGGTTTCGGCGGCGACGTCGCACGGCAACCCGAGTGGCGCGCTCCCTACGTGGCGGGGGTCCGTGACATGGCCGGGTGGGTCGCCCCCGGAAAGGCCGGACTGGCGGGCCTGGCCACGCTCGTGGGTGGTGTGCTCCTCGCCCGTGCCACCGCGGGGTCACCCCTCTCGGAGGAGATCCTCGAGGCCGTCCGCGACGCCGCGACGCCGGCCGGCGAGACCACGCACCCGTAGGACGGTCCGAGGGGGTATCGCGCTCAGGACTCGTCGGTGCCGGGGCGGTCGTGCCCGGCGGGCGGATGCTCCGCCGAACGTTGCCCCACCGGCCGTGCGCCGCTGCCGGAGACGGCGAGACTGCCCAGCAGGCGCAGGAGTTCCTCGTCGCGGCTGCCGGGTTCGGCATGCAGGACGACCAGCACGAAACCGTCGGTGCCGCCGACGGACAGTTTGTCCGCCATCAGGTCCAGGTCGCCGACCAGGGGGTGGGTCAGCCGCGTGACGTGGCCTTTCTGCGGGCGTACGTCGTGGCGTCCCCACAGTTGACGGAAGCGCTCGCTGCGCAGGGACAGTTCGCCGACGAGGTCGTTCAGCCGGGGGTCCTCGGCTCCCGGCCCGGCCTGGGCGCGCAGCGTCGCGACACCCTCGCGGGTCACCGCCTCCCAGTCCCGGCGCCGGGCTCGTTCGGCAGGATCGAGGAAGGCCGCCCGCAGCAGGTTGACGCCGCGGGTGTTGTTCGGTGACAGGGCCGCGCCGAGCGCGTTCGCCCCGAGGACGTCGAAGAACCTGTTCTGCACCCAGGCCGGGTTGGCGGGCCAGCCGTCGATCAACTGCCGGATGCTGTGCGGCATCTGCTCCAGTCGCGGCTTGCGGGCCGCGGTCCGTACCCGCGCCCGCCCGGCCGCCCCCGTCCGTGCCAGTGCGAGCAGATGGGCGGTGGCGTCGTCGTCCAGCCGCAGGACCCGGGCGATCGAGGCGAGCACCTGTGCGGAGGGGTTGCGGTCGCGTCCCTGCTCCAGCCGCAGGTAGTAGTCCGCGCTGATGCCTGCGAGCAGGGCGACCTCCTCCCGCCGCAGGCCCTGGACACGCCGCAGCCCGCCCGGGGTGATGCCGGCCTCCTCCGGCGACACCAGACCCCGGCGCGCGCGGAGGAACTCGCCGAGTGCGTTCGTACCGTCCATGCCGTCGACCGTAACCGCGCCGGGCCGTCGCGTGCCTGGCCCTCTCGCTCCCATGAACACGGGGACACTGCCGTCCGTGGCGGCACCCGCGCACAGTGGTCGACGGGCCGGGACCGGCGGGGGACCGCACGCCGACGCGACGGCCCGGCTCGACGCCGTGGGCACCCGTTCGCGGCCGAGGGCCGCTCCCGATGCCCACCCCGTACCCGACACCACACCGACACCCTTCGAGGAACCCACATGACCATCACACTCGTCACCGGCGGCAACAAGGGGCTGGGCCGCGAGACCGCCCGGCAGCTCGTCGAGCGCGGTCACACCGTCTGGATCGGCTCCCGTGACACCGCACGCGGCCGGGCCGCCGCCGACGACCTCGGTGCCCGCTTCCTGCAGCTCGACGTCACCGACGACGCCTCCGTCACCGCGGCGGCGGAGGAGCTCCGCCGGCAGGAGGGCCGCCTGGACGTCCTGGTCAACAACGCCGGTGTCTTCGAGGGCATGGTGAACGCCGAGCAGGCGACGGCCGACCACATGACCACCGTCCTCGATGTGAATGTCATCGGCCTGGTGCGCGTGACGCACGCCTTCCTGCCGCTGCTCCGGGCGTCGAACAGCCCCGTCGTGGTGAACGTCAGCAGCGGGCTCGGCTCGTTCGGCGTGGTCCAGGACCCGGACCGGCACGAGTCGCACTTCGTGACGCCGGTCTACTCGTCCGCCAAGGCCGCGGTGAACATGCTGACCGTCCAGTACGCCAGGGGCCTGCCCGCCATGCGGGTCAACGCCGTCGAGCCCGGCTTCAGCGCGACCGACCTGCACGGCCTGAGCGGCGACGGCATCCAGAGCCCCCAGGAGGGGGCCGAGGCGATCGTGATGCTCGCCACGATCGGGCAGGACGGCCCCACCGGCACGTTCACGGACCGCAGCGGGCCGCTGCCCTGGTGAACACCCGCCCTCGCGGGCCCCGGCCGGCGTGCCGCCGCGGGCCCGCCCGGGCGGTCGGCCCGCACGGTTTCGCGGATGATCCCAGTAGCATGCGGGGAGTGGGTCCGGGCGCGCTTGCCCGCGCCGGTCCCGTACGCACCGCCGACCGACGGTCGCGGCCAGCCCCGAGCCGGAGATACCGACACGCACATGGTGACCATCGCCTACCAGGGAGAGCCGGGGTCGAACTCGGCCGCCGCGGCCCGTGACCTGTACCCCGGAAGCCGCGACCTGCCCTGCACGACCTTCGAGCAGGCCCTGGAGGCGGTGACGCTGGGTACCGCGGACCTCGCGGTGATCCCCATGGACAACTCCGCCGCCGGCCGCGTCGCCGATGTGCACCACCTGCTCCCCGACTCCGGCCTGTCGATCATCGCCGAGTACTTCCTGCCCATCCGCTTCGACCTGATGGGCGTTCCCGGCGGGTCGCTGGAGGACGTTAAGTGCGTCCGCAGCCACGTGCACGCGCTGGGCCAGTGCCGGAAGATCATCCGCGAGGGCGGCTGGCAGACCCTGGTGAGCGACGACACCGCCGGTGCCGCCCGCGAGGTCGCCGAGCTCGGCGACCCGCGGCACGCGGCCCTGGCCCCGCCCGGTGCCGCCGCCCTCTACGGGCTGCAGGTGCTGGCGAGCGGCGTCGAGGACACCCACGACAACACCACGCGCTTCGTGGTGCTGGCCCGCGACGCACAGCTCCCTGCGGTCACCGGCGAGCCGATGATGACCAGCCTCTTCTTCTCCGTGCGGAACATCCCGAGCGCGCTGTACAAGGCGCTGGGCGGCTTCTCCAGCAACGCCGTGAACCTCACCAAGATCGAGAGCTACCAGGTCGGCGCCGGGCTCGCGGCCAGCCGCTTCTACATCGAGATCGAGGGCCACCCGGACGAGAAGCGGGTCGCCCTGGCCCTGGAGGAACTGCGATTCTTCTCCTCCGAGGTGCGCTTCATGGGCGTGTACCCGGCGCACCCCCACCGCACCGCGGAAGGCGCCTGACCGACCACGCGGGCCGCGGGCCTGGTGCCCCCCTCGGCAGGGGGGTACCAGGCCCGCGGTGCACGGCGACCGTGACGACGGGCTACGACGGCTACGACTGCCCGGTGTAGCGCTTCGCCGGCTGCGACAGCGAGAGCACCGGGGCGAGCGCGAGCCTGGCCTCGTCGTAGGCCTTCCACGTGTCGTACTCCGGCAGTGAGGGGATCGTCACCAGCTCACCGGCGTCAAGACCGGCGAGGGCGGCCCGGGCCGCGTCCCGCGGCGACATGACCGCCTCCTTGGGCAGCTGGTGCAGCTCGATGCCGGAACCGTCCCAGATCGTCGTCTCCAGCGCGCCCGGGACCACGACCTGGACGCGTACCGGGGAGTCGGCGAACTCCTGGGCCAGCGCCTGGGTGAACGCGATCACGTACGCCTTGGCCGCGCCGTACACCGCGCCCACCGGCGGGATGTTCAGCGCGAACGCGGACGAGATGTTGACGATCGAGCCCGCGCCGCGCCCGGCGAACGCCTTCGCGGCGGCCGCCGCGATCCGGGTGACGGAGGTCAGGTTGAGCGTGATGAGCGACTCCAGCTGATCCGGATCCGCCGCCGACAGGGGCCCGAACAACGCGCTGCCGGCGTTGTTGACCAGGACGTCGATCGCCGCGTCGGAGGCCAGGCGGGTCTCGACGGCCCTGATGCCCTCGGCGGTGGACAGATCGGCGCGCACGACCGAGACCGCGCGGCCCGACCGCTCCGCCAGGCTCGCGGCGGCCTTCTCCAACCGGGCCTGGTCGCGGGCGACCATCACGATGTCGTGGCCGCGCGCGGCGAGTTCCTCCGCGTAGGCCGCGCCAAGGCCCGCCGTCGCGCCGGTGATGAGTGCCGTTCCGGCCGATGCTGTGGACATGTCGATCCCTCTCGTTCATGGAGGCGTGCCACGCCTCTTAGATACTCACTATAATCTAAGGCGTATGTGCCGGATCCTGTTCCGGCTCCGGCGCAGGAACGTGTGCGGAGGGATGAGGAGAGGTGCGGAGAGGTGAGAGGAGGGCGGGCCCTGCGTGATCAGTGCGCGTGCGCGGCGGCGGAGGCGACGGCCTCCAGGGTCACGTCGAGCAGAACCTCGACGCGCTCGGTGCCGCCGCTCTCCGTCCACGCGTTGACGGCCGTGTTGAGGCAGGCCAGTACTGCCGCGGTGATGGCACGGGCCCGCAACTCCCGCCGCTCGCCGTCGAGTCGGGCCGCGACGAGGGGGACCAGCAGTTCCTGCCACTCCAGTTGCTTCTTCGCCAGCGCCCCCCGCAGCGCCGGCGTCGCGGCGAGCATCCGGGACGTGGCGAGGAGCCTGCCGTCGGGATCGCGGTCGAGGGCCTCGACATGGCCGTCCAGCGCGTGCCGCAGCGCCGCCCAGAGCGGCTCGTCCACGGGCCGGGCCGCCAGCCGGTCGGCGATGCCCTGACCGATGGCTGTCAGGTTCCCGACGACCATGTCCTCCTTGCTGGCGAAATAGCGCGCGACGCTCCGCCCGGACATGCCGATCTCGGCCGCGATCTGCTCGATGGTGGTCCTGTCGAAACCGTGCTCGATGAACAACGCCATCGCCCGGTCGGCGATCTGCGACCGCACCGTCTGCCGCGTCATCTCCCGGAGGCCTGATCGGGCTGCGTCTGGGCTGCTCATGGGGACAGCCTATCCGTCACTGACAACGGAGCCGCAGGTGGACATTCCTGTCATCCTCTGCCGGGGCCAGGACCAGGACGGGTTCAGAGCTGCGTCTGGCCGCCGTTGACCTCGTAGACGGAGCCGGTGACGAAGGACGCGTCGTCGGACAGCAGGAAGCTCACGACCGCGGCCACCTCCTCCACGTCCCCCGTGCGGTTCATCGCCGTCTTCGCCGCGATCGCCGCCCGGACCTCGGGCGGCAGCGCGCGGGCGGACGGGGCGTCGATCGGGCCCGGTGCGACGGCGTTGACGCGGATGCCCCGCCGGGCGTACTCCACGGCCGCGGAACGCGTCAGACCGATGACGCCGTGTTTGGAGGCCGCGTAGGCGGCCCGTCCGGCGTGCGCCATGAGGCCCGCGGTGGACGCCATGTTGACGATCGCCCCACCGTCGCCCTGCGCGAGGAGGCGGGACAACTGCGCCCGCATGCTGTGGAAGATACCGGTGAGGTTGACGTCGATGACGCGCGCCCAGTCGGCCGGCGCCGTCTCGTGGACGTCCACCAGCCCGGGTGTGATCCCGGCGTTGTTGAAGGCGATGTCGAGCCGGCCGTACGCGGCGACGGTGAACTCCACGAGCCGCGCGGTGTCCTGGAGCACCCGGACGTCGGCCTCGAAGGGCGTCGCCTCGCCGCCCGCGGCCTTGATCTCGCGTGCCACCCGTTCGGCGCCCGCGCTGTCCACGTCGGCCACGACGAGCTGCGCGCCCTCACGGGCGAGGCGTTTGGCCGTCGCTTCGCCGAGCCCCGCTCCGGCACCGGTGACAATGCCGGTCTTTCCTGTGACGGACATGGTCGGTCTCCCTCACTTCCGGTGCGCGAGAACGGTGAAGACCGCGCCCAGCGGGTCGAGCAGCACGGCGATGCGGCCCGCGCCCATGTCGGTGGGCGCCATGAGCACGGTGCCGCCCGCGTCCGAGGCGCGTACGGCGGCCTCCGCCGGGTCCTCGACGGTGAAGTAGGCGTCCCAGTACGGCGGAATCTCCGGGGACATCGCCGGCGGACGGGGCAGCAGCAGGGCGACCCGCGTGTCGGCGAGGTGCACGGCGCGACGGCCCAGCGGCGCTTCGGGGGCGCCCACCTCCCACGCGAACAGCTCGCGGTAGAACGCGGCCGAAGCGTGGACGTCGTCAGTGATGAGCTCGCTCCACGCGAAGGTCCCGGGCTCGCGGGTCCCTGCCGGGGCGGCGGGCCGTGCCCCGGTCCCGCGGAGGGCGAACCGCGCACCGCCGGGGTCGGTGACATGCACGTCCCCGTCGGACGAGGACAGGACGCTGCCGCCGGCGGCAGCGGCGGCGGCGGCGCTCCTGGCGGTGTCGGTCACGCCGATGAACGTCGTCCAGCCCGTCATCGCCGGTTCGCTCACGGGCCGGAGCCCGGCCACCGGCCGCCCGTGGAGCAGGGCCGTGCGGTGGCTCGTGTGCGGATCGCCCTGCGCGAACTCCCAGCCGAAGAGGGCGCGGTAGAAGGTCGCCGCGACCCGGGGGTCGGGCGACCCGAGTTCGGCCCAGCAGGGTGTGCCGGGGGCGGGGGTGGTGGCCATGTCTGAGCTCCTTTCCGGTCCGTCCGGGGACTGTCCCGGACTATGGCGTCGACTATAGACACGAGTGTCAGTCAATGACAAACACGTCGCCTGACGTCATATATGAGGTGCACATGACAAAAGCCACAGCCAACAGCCGAAGCGTCGCCGTAGGGCACCGTGAAAAGGGGCCGGTCAGGAGGCCGCTCGGTAGAGGCCGCGCCCCGTGCGCCGCACCCGGGAGGCGCCGACGAGCCGGTCGAGCGTGCTGCGCACCGCGTTGATGCTGCCCGCGTTCGCGTCGCGGCCCAGAGCGGCGGCGACGTCGCGGGCGCGGACCTCGGTGCCGCCGGTGGTGGCCAGGTACTCCAGGATCTGCTCGGTCAGCCGGCCGTAGGTGCCCTGCGTGGCCGCGGACTCGGCCGGATGCGTCACGGGCACCGGGACGGAACCACCGGTGACGTCGTCGAGGTCGCGGGACTCGGTGGGCATCAGCTTCTGAAGAGCACCGAGGGCCCTGCGCACGGAGCCGAGGTGCGCGAGGACTGCTGCCAGTTCCCGCTCCAGCCCGTGCTGTTGTGCCTCGAGGCGCTGGAGTTCGTCCTGGAGCGCCCGAGCGGTGGCCTCGATGTCACGAGCGGTGTGCGTGATGAAAGCCATGCGCCCTCTCATCCTCGGCTCCGGCTCCGTCCTGGTGTGGCGAACCGAACGTCCCCGTCGTCGCTTCCGTGAGAAGCGCGCGCGAGGCGCGGGGACACGTCGGTCCGCCTGCTCCACAGATTAGTACGGCACGTGGTGACACGGTCACAGTTCTGCTGCGACTCCGGTCGGCGGAACGGGGCGGAAGGGTCGTTCGGGGCCGCCCCGCAGAGTCCGGCATCGTTCACACCATTCATTGTGACACGATGTATTTCTGGGCGCATACCGCGTGCGGCGACGCCCGGTGAATCAGCCGAGAATGCGCGTTTTGTCGGGGCGTCCTCGCCATGACAATCTTTGCAAGACATTTTGGTTTGCTACGGTGTCACTCGCGCCGGTCGGGCAGGCCGGCGGCGTCACACCGCCGTTGTGGCCGTGATGCGAGCGACCCGCGCTGTGGACGGGTCGCGCAGAAGACTCCCGGCGTGGATCTGTGGGGAGACCCACGCCGGGAATACGGGAGCGCCCCGTGCCGAGCCTGTCGGGGGTCTTGGCGCGGGGCGTTCCCCCGTGGCGGTCCGGGTGACGCCTCCGGAAGACGCCCGGTCCGGGGAACGGGAGTCCCGGGAACACCGGGGTACTGCCCGGCCCGTGTTCCGTCTGTGGGGGTCGGCCGGGTACGGCGCCGCGCCCACCGCGGCGTCATCACCCACGAAGGACGCAATGTTTGATATATCCTTCAACTATTGACACTGTCGGAGTGGCTGGTGGAAACGAGTTCCGGCCGCGGGAGGCCCACGGCGGCCGAGACTGAAAGGTGATCGCGATCCGCTCCGAACCGTGTCGGGGTACAGAGGGGCTGCCGCCAGCCAGCACACGTTGTGACAGCAATCCGAACGAGGAGCCAGTGAATCCCGCCACCCGCGAAGCCATGGCCGATGTGCGAGACATGTACATGGCGCACACCATGCTCCGTCGTGAATTCGGCCTGCTCCCGAAACTCGTTCGGGACGTCGAGCCGTACGACACCAAGCGCTCGGAGGTCGTGGGCGCCCATGTCCAACTCGTCTGCGACATCCTGCACTTCCACCACGAGGGCGAGGACGTGATCCTCTGGCCGCTGCTCCACGAGCGTGGCGGTGAGGAGGCCGAGGCCATCGTGCCGGTGATGGAGGAGCAGCACCACGCCATCGAGGCCGCCCACGGCGCGGCGATGCGCCTGTTGCCGGAGTGGAGGTCCACCGCGCGCGGCGGGCACGAGCTCGCCGACGCGTTCGACCGGCTGCTGGTCACGTTGCTGGAGCACATGGCGATGGAGAAGGAGCGGATCCTTCCCCTGGCCGAGAAGTACGTCACCGCGACCGAGTGGCGGCAGCTCGGTGAGCACGGCATGGGTGCGGTGCCGAAGAAGGCACTCCCGCTCGCCTTCGGCATGGCCATGTACGAGGGGGACCCCGAGGTGATCAAGGCGGTCCTCACCGAGGCCCCGCGGCCCGCCCGGATGGTCATGCCGCTCCTCGCGCCGCGGTTGTACGCCCGGCACGCCAAGCGGGTCCACGGCACCGCCACCCCGCCGCGGGTCGTGCGCTGACCCGCGGCCCGTCGGGGGCACCGGCACCCCGGCAACCCGATCGCCGCGCCCGGGGGCGGGGCGCGGTCGTGGGCCGGGGCGTGCCGGCGGGGAGACCCGCCGCCCCGGCGTCGTTCCCGAGGCGCTGTCGGGCGGCTATCCGGTCAGCCGGGTCAGACGGGGGAACAGACTGCGCGCGTTGCCCGAGGTCACCAGATGCTTCCCGGCCGCGTCGAGTACTCCCGTGGCGGCCAACGCGGCAGCCAGGTCCTTGACGACGGGCGCGGGGGTGAACGGGTAGTCGCTGCCGTACACCAGCCGGTCGGGGTCGACGAGGGAGAGCAGCGCGGGCAGCGCGCGCGGAAGTGCGGCGCCCGCCACGTCGTAGTGCAGTGCGCGCAGCGCCGCCAGGACGTCGACGCCGGTCCCGGACATCTGCGCGAACACCGCGATCCGGTCCGCCATCACGGGAAGCGCCGCCCCCGCGTGCGGCACGACGAACCGGATGCCGGGACAGCGCTCCAGCACGTGACGCAGCGCGAGTTCGGCGACCGCGCGCGTCGAGTCGAAGAGGAACTCGACCATCGGGCGCGGGAATCCAAGGGCCGTCCGCTCCCCGCACACCGGGGACGTCGGGTGCAGCAGCACCACGGTTTCGCGGCGGTGCAGCTCCGCCATCAGCGGTGCGAAGCGGCTGTCGCCGAGATACACCCCGTCGTAGTTGGTCAGCAGGATCACCCCGTCCGCGCCGAGCACGTCCAGGGCGTGGCCGAGTTCCGCGAGCGCGGCCGGGACGTCGGGCAGCGGCAGTGATGCCAGCAGCCCGAACCGCCGGGGATGTTCCCTGACGACGGCCGCGCCCTCCTCGTTGACGGCACGGGCCAGCGTCGCGGCGGCGGCCGCGTCCCCCAGCGAGACACCGGGGGAGGAGACGGACAGCATCGCCGTCGCCACACCGGTCTCGTCCATCAGCGCGAGGGCGCTCTCCGGACTCCACTCGGGGATCGCCGGCATGCCGTCGGGGCGCGTGTGCCCGGCGGCCGTCAGCGCCTCGCGGTAGGACGGGGTGATGTAGTGGGCGTGGACGTCGATCGCCCCGCCGAGCCCGGCGAAGTCCTGTGCGGCGGCGGCCATGGCGCTCCTCGATGCGGTACGGCTGATCGCTGCGACCGGTCGGTTCGGACCGATCGGAACGATCACAGCACCACCTCCGGCGGCGGGGCGGGACGTCGTGCGTGTCGCCCGGCGCTCCGCCCGGAAGGCCCAAGGCCCGTCCCCGGGCGAGCCGTGGGCCGGTCCTCGGCAAGTGGTCGGCATGCGGGGGGCGATAGGGGGCACATGACGGGCGACGAGCTTGTTCACAGGGAGGCGGCCATGGAGATCTCAGGCATCATCAGTGCCATCATCATCGGCGTGATCATCGGCATTCTGGGACGTCTGCTGGTCCCGGGGCGTCAGCACATCGGCGTGATCTGGACCATTCTGATCGGCATCGTGGCGGCGCTGATCGGCTCGGCCATCGCGGCGGGTGTGGGCGTGGCGGACACCAACGGCGTCGACTGGGTCGAATGGCTCATCCAGATCGCCCTGGCCGCGGTGGGTGTCGCCGCCCTGGACCGTGCGAAGGCGCATCGCTGACCTTCGTACCCGCACAGCGCACAGCGCACCGGGGCCCGGGCCGCACGGCCCGGGCCCCGGTGCTGCTCACGCCGGCTCGTGCTCGGCGGGCATCGGCGTCGCTTCAGGACTCATCGTCCTCGTCGTCCTCGTCGTTCTCGTCGTACCCCTCGTTGCCGTCGGCGTCGTTGTCCTCGGCGTCGAAGAACTCGTCGACCGCCTCGGAGACCAGGTAGCCGCCGACCGCTCCGGCCGCCAGGCCGGCGGCGCCCGCGGCGACGGCCGTGCCGACGCCCATGCCGGATCCGTGGTGGTCGTCGTCGTGATGGTGACCGTGACCGTGGTCGTGACCGTACGCCGCGGGGGAGCCGGGTCCGCCGTGCCGGTCGACGAGCCGCCGGATCCAGGAGTCGACCTCCGCGGTCCAGTCCGTGCGGAGCACAGCGGCGTGGCCGACGGCGAAGCGGTCGACCCGGTCGTGGCCCTCGGAGAAGAGGCCGCCGTGCTTGTCGGCCTCCAGAACGATCTCGACGCCGGCCGGGTGGGCGAGGAAGGTCAGTTCGATCTCACTGACGGCGTGCGCGTACCGACGCCGGGGCCACGAGTTCGATCTCCTGGTGGAACGGCAGCCGCCGGCCGGTGCCGCGGAGGTGGCCCAGTTCCAGGTCGGCGGCGGTGAAGCCGAAGCCGAGTTGCCCGAGGGCCTCCAGGATCGCCTCCTGCGCGGGCAGCGGCGCGACGCTCAGCGCGTCGAGGTCGCCCTTGTCACGGGCGCCCGCCACCTCCAGCTCCGTGCGGACGCCGAGGGTGATACCGAGGGGCTGCGCCCGTGCAACTCGGTGACGGGCGTCTCCCGCGGCACGGGCACGGAGAACGGCAGGGTGTGCCGCGCGCCGGCCGGCAGGCGGAAACCACCGCCGACCACGGTCCGGTCGAAGACGACGACGCCCTCGTGCTCCCCGTCTTCGTCCCCGTACCCGTGGCCGCCCTCCGCCTCCACCCGGGCGACCAGTTCCAGGACGACGGCGTGGATGTCCGCGTCCGTGTCGCCGCCTGCCAGGTGGATCTGTCCGTACAGCGTGCCGCCGGGCAGGACCGGGCCCCCGGTGAGGACCTTGTCGACCGAGGGCCCGCCCACGCCGAGCGCCCCGAGCAGCCGTTCGAACACCATCGCGGCGTTCACTCCTTCGTATGTGGTTCCGTCGGCCCCGTGCGGGCCGCATGCTGAACTGCGCCGCCGGGGCCGGGAGTTCCCGGGCGGCGCGAACGGGTGACCCGCGCCCGGCCGGCCGCCGGAGGCTGCCCCTACCGGGCACCTTTGCGCGTCCTTTACCCTGGGGGAAACGTCACCGTTCCGAGCCCGAGAAGGAGCCGCGGTTCCCGCGATGGACCACCCTCCCAGTACCGACCGTGTCATTCCCCCTGAGAACCGCCGAGCCGGGGGAGCGGGGGTGACACGGTGACCGAAGTCCTCCTCCTGCTGCTGGCGCTGCTGCTGACCCTGGCCTGCGCGGTGTTCGTCGCGGCGGAGTTCTCCCTGACCACGGTCGAGCGCGGCGAGCTGGAGCGGGCCGCTGCCGCCGGCGAACGCGGCGCCGGCGGCGCTCTGAAGGCGGTACGCCGGCTGACCTTGCAGCTGTCCGGCGCGCAGCTGGGCATCACCGTCACGTCGCTGGTCATCGGCATGCTCGCCGAACCGTCCCTCGCGGTGCTGCTGACCGGCCCGCTGCGGGCCACCGGGCTGCCGGAGGGCGCCGCGTCCTCGCTGGCGACCGTGCTCGGCGTGGGCGTGTCCACGGTCGTCCTGATGGTGATCGGCGAGCTCGTGCCGAAGAACTGGGCGATCTCCCGCCCGCTGGCCGTGGCCAGGACCGTGGCCGGACCGCAGCGCGGCTTCACCGCCGTCTTCGGACCGTTCATCCGGCACCTGAACGAGGCGGCGAACCGTCTCGTGCGCCGCTTCGGCCTCGAACCCGCCGAGGAACTGGCCTCCGCCCGCACCCCGGACGAGCTGATGGCGCTGGCCCGCCACTCGGCGGCCGCGGGCCTGCTGGAGCCGGACTCCGCGGAGCTGTTCGTGCGCACCCTGCACCTGAGCGAGCTGACCGCGGAGAACGTCATGACCCCGCGCGTGGACGTACGGGCCCTGGAGTCCCGCGCCACCGCCGCCGACGCCGCGAACCTCACCCTGGCCACCGGCCTGTCCCGCTTCCCGGTCTACCGGGACAGCATCGACGAGGTCGTCGGCACCGTGCACATCCGCGACGTCCTCGCCCTCCCGGCCGCCGCGCGCGGCCGCACACCCGTCACCGCGCTGGCCACCGCGCCGCTGCTGGTGCCGGACAGTCTGCCCGTCGACCGGCTCCTGGAACGCATGCGCAGCCGCCGCACCATGGCTGTGGTCATCGACGAGTACGGCGGCACCGCCGGCGTCGTCACCGTGGAGGATGTCGTGGAGGAGGTGGTCGGCGACGTCCGCGACGAGCACGACCCGCAGGAGAGCCCCGACCTGGCACCGTCCGGCGACGGCGCGTGGGAGGCCGACGGCAACGTCCGCATCGACCAGCTCGCCGAGATCGGGCTGACCGTCGCCGAGGGCCCGTACGAGACCGTGGCCGGACTGATGGCCACCTCGCTCGGCCGCATACCCGCCCGTGGCGACCAGACGGAGGTCGACGGCTGGCGCATCAGCGTGCTGAGCGTCGACCACCACGTGGCCGAGCGGGTCCGTGTCGCCCGCATCCCGGAGGACGCGCGATGACCGTACTGCAACTCGCCATCGGCGCCCTGACCCTGCTGACCAACGCCTTCTTCGTGGGCGGTGAGTTCGCCCTGATCTCGGTGCGGCGCAGTCAGGTCGAGCCGCGCGCCGAGGCCGGTGACAAGCGGGCCCGAACCGTCGTGTGGGGCCTGGAGCACCTGTCCGCGCTCCTGGCCACGGCGCAGCTGGGCATCACCGTCTCCTCGCTGGTGCTGGGCGCGGTCGCGGAGCCCGCCATCGCCCACCTGCTGGAGCCCGGCTTCGAGGCCGCGCACGTGCCGCACGGGCTCGTCCACCCGATCGCGTTCGTGATCGCCCTCGCCGCGGCCACGTACCTGCACATGCTCTTCGGCGAGATGGTCCCGAAGAACGTGGCGCTGGCCGCCCCCGAGCGGACCGCGCTGCTCCTCGGTCCGCCGCTGGTCGGCCTGACCCGCGCCCTGCGGCCGGTGATCTTCGGGATCAACGCCTTCGCCAACACGCTGCTGCGGCTGCTGCGCGTCGAGCCCCGGAACGAGGTCACCGCCGCCTTCACCGACGAGGAACTCGCCCGTCTGGTGCAGGACTCCAACGCCGCGGGACTGCTCGACGCCTCCGGCACCGAACGGCTGCGGGACGCACTGGAACTCGGCACCCGGCCGGTCGGCGACATCCTCGTGCCCGCCGACCGCATGGTCACCGTCGACGCCCAGGTCACCCCGGACGGACTGGAACGGCTGGCGGCCGCCTCCGGCTACTCCCGGCTGCCGGTCACCGGGTCCGACGGGGACGTCCTGGGCTTCCTGCACATCAAGGACACCCTCGGCGTCACCGACCGCGACCGCCCCTTCCCCCGCGCGGCGATCCGGCCGGTCATCCGGCTGCGGTGCGCCACGCCGCTGGACGACACCCTGACCGCCCTGCGCGCGGCCGGCTCCCACCTCGCCGCCGTGGCGGACGAGGACGGCACGCTCCTCGGCTACGTGACCATGGAGGACGTCCTGGAGGAACTCGTCGGGCCCGCGGCCCCGGCTGCCTGAGCCGGGGCGGGGCGCCGCACCGCCGGCTACGCGATCCGCGGGACCACGGCGGCCAGCAGGTCGACGACACGGGCGGGCTCACGGATCTGGTGGCTGTAGACGTACGCCGCACCGAAGCCGAGTTCCGCCATGGCCCGGGCCCGCGCGGTGAGGTCGTCGGGGGTGGTGTCCGGGCCGACCGCGAGGGTGGTGGTCTTCTCGACGTCCGCGTAGTCGCGGCCGACCGCGGCACAGTGCTCCTTGAGGACCTCCAGCTTCCGGGCGGCCTCGGGCCCGGCGAAGATGTTGCAGGCGTCGGCGTACCGGGCGACCAGACGCAGCGTCTTCTTCTCGCCGGAACCGCCGATCATCAGGTACGGGTGCGGCCGGGACAGGCTCTGCGGGGAGTTGAGGGTGCGGTCGAGCGTGTGATGCGCACCGGCGTACGGTGCCTCGTCGCCGGACCACATCTGCAGGCAGATCTGCAGGGTCTCCTCCAGTCGCTCGAAGCGTTCCTTGACCTCGGGGAACCGGATGCCGAGGCCCTTGGACTCGTCCGCGTTCCAGGCCGCGCCCACGCCGAGGCCGGCCCGGCCGCCGGAGAGGACGTCGAGGGTGGTGACCTTCTTCGCCAGGACGGCGGGCTCGTGGTAGACGACGCCGGTGACCAGGGTGTGCAACAGCACCCGCTCGGTGTGGGCGGCCAGGAAGCCCAGGGTGGTGTAGGCCTCCAGCATCTCGTGCTCGTAGGGGCCGAGGTCGCCGCCGAGCTGCCAGAAGTGGTCCATCACGGTGATGCGGGTGACGCCGGCCGCCTCCGCGTCCCTGGCGTACCGGGCGAGGGCGGGGCCGAGGGCGGGGGCGCCGCCCGTCCACGTGAAGTCGGCGATGTGCAGCCCGAGTTCCATGGGGTTCTCTCCTTGTGTCCGGGGTCTGCCCCGATGGTGCCGCCCAGGTGCCCGGTGCGGGCTCCGCCGCTCCGCCCGGCACCCGGATGTCCCCGGGATGCCTGCCGTGCCCGTCCCGACCGTCCTGCCGCCGTCCGGCTGACCGGCGGTACGCCCGGCGTGTGGCGGCCGGTCCGACCGGGAATGCGCGAGGTGGCTGATGGTGTTGGCGGGGTTACGGTGACACACGGAGAAATGGAGGACGGCGTGCCTTTGGTGGGTGAGTACCAGCCGAGCCCGGAGCAGTGGGTCCGCGATCAGGTCGAGCTGTACGAGCGATCCGGCGGTGCCGAGGGGACGACGCTCCGCGGCAGGCCCGTGATCGTCCTGACGACGCTCGGCGCGAAGTCCGGCAAGATCCGCAAGACCCCGTTGATGCGCGTGGAGCACGACGGAAGCTATGCCGTGGTCGCGTCCCAGGGCGGCGCCCCGAAGCACCCCGTCTGGTACCACAACCTGGTGGCCGACCCCCGGGTCGAGCTCCAGGACGGACCGGTGCGCCAGGACATGACGGCGCGAGAGGTCACGGGCCAGGAGAAGGCGGAGTGGTGGGAGCGCGCGATCGCGGCGTGGCCCGACTACGCGGACTACCAGACCAAGACCGACCGTGAGATCCCGGTCTTCGTCCTGGAACCGGCGACGAAGCCTCACTGAGGCGCGCGCCCCGGCGCGTACCGGTCATGGCCGCCCGCGCTCGCCGCGGGCGGCCACCGTGTTGTGCGCGCCGCCGCACCGGCCGGCTGTCGCCCCGCCGGCCGGGACCGCGTGGGGCGCCGGCAGGACCCGGGGCCGTTCCCGCAGGCTCTTCCCCCTCCGCGGGGACCCCCCGCCGCGCGGTCCGCCGATGCGACGTCGTCCACACCCCGGACAAATGACGGTCGTTCGTGGCAGACTTCCCGCGCCGCCGCGCTGCGCTCGCGGCCGACCGGATGCCGATCGACACGTCATCGTCGAACACGTATTTGGCGGGAGTGGTGCGGATCACGTACAAATGATGCAAAGGCGACACAAGAGACGCATCGGAGGAAGCGCCGTATGACCGACGGGGCCAGCCCCGCTCCCCACGCCGATCCCGCTCTGGCCCGCGACTGCACGTACTGTCGCGGATGGGGGACCATCATCACCGACCTCGGCCGCCACGAACTGTGCCCGCACTGCCAGCCCGTAGGGGAGCAGCCCGCACCGGCACCCCAGCCGTCCGACGCCCGGCCGCCGGCCGGCGCCCGCTACGCGTCCCCTTCCGGGCCCGTCGCCACGATCTGACCGGCCACGTGCACGGCCGCGCCGCGACCCCGCCCGGTCGCCGGCGCGGCCGTGCCGGGCCGGCCCACGGAACGGTCCACGGAACGGCCGGCGCACCCGGGAGGATCCGGCTCCGGCGGGATTCGCCGGCTCTCGGCTCGCGCAGGTCCGGCGGTACACCGAGCCGGGGCGCCGGGAGGCCTCGCCGGCGGCCGGCAGGTTGTGGCAGGGGAACGCGCGGGACGCCGCACCCCCTACCCCTCAGCCCACCAGCCGCTTACGCCAGTCCAGCGGTGTCACCGTGACGGTCCGGGCCGGGTCGCCGTCCCACTGCGAGCGCAGCCCGGCCGCCTCGAGCGCCGCCACGACCTCGCGTCCGATTGCAGCCGCCTGTTCCGTCGAGCCGTCGAAACCCCCGCAGAGGAGCGGCAGTCCGCGTCCGGCCACCGCCGAGTCCGTGCACTGGGAGTGGAAGTACACGAATCCGCGGGCGCCCGGCGCGGCTGCCGCCCGGATCTCGGAGTCCCCGCACGAGCGGCAGCAGGTGAAGTTCTCCCGCGCCGTGACACCTGCCGCCTCCAGCGCCGTGAACGCCCGCGTCAGCCGCTCCGGATCGGTCTCACCCTCCCAGTCGGCCTGTTCCCCGACGCGTTCCAGCCACATCCGGTCGGCCAGTTGCCGGGCCTGTTCGGGGGAGACCGGCCGCCGCCTCCCGGAGACGAGGCACTCCTCCGCGAGTTCCGCCAGCTCCGCCCGCGTCGCGTACCCACCGACCAGTGCCTCGCGTACGCGTGCCTCCAACTGCGCGCGTTCGTCCTCGTCGAGCTTCGGCGGGCGTACGCGCCTGGGTGCCCGGAGTTTCAGCCGTCTCCAGGCGAACTCCTTGTCCCAGTCCAGCTCCTGGCGGGCCCATCCGGTCATCGCGGCCACCGCGGCGTCCGGCGTGTCCAGGAGCACCTGGAAGTGGCGGCCGGGTCCGCCGTCGCGGTGCTCCAGCACACAGCCCTCCCCGAAGCGGTGCCACACCTGGATGAAGACGTCGGGGAGGTCGGGTATGCGCTGGACGATCAGGAACAGATCGCCCTCGGCCCCGATCCCGCCGATCAGGTCCGCGAGTTCGCGCGCGGAGACCCGGACGTGCCGGCTGCCGTTCTCCCGCAACACGGTGATGGGAAGCATGCGCCAACCCTGGCACGGACCGCACGTGTTCGGGCGTCCGCGGTGCGATCCGGCAGCCCCGAGTGCGTGCGCGGGGCCCCGGGGGCCTCCCGCTAAGAGGTTTCGGTCTGTTCGAGATAGCAGGGGATGCCGTCGCGTCGTGCCTGGACGGCGGCGGCCAGGTGCTGGAAGGCGGCGTCGGTCAACTCGTCGCGCCATTCCTCCAATGACAGCACACGGACCTCGTCGTGCTCGGCCGGGTCCAGGACGATGGCGGCGATCTGCTCCGGGGTGAGCCGACCGCCGTCGAAGATCAGCCCGATCTTGTGCGCGGGCCAGTCCGGACGCGGCATCAGGTAGCGGACGCCCAGCAGGCGCGGGGTCCGGGCGATCTCCAGGCCGGTCTCCTCCAGGCCCTCGCGGACGGCGCACTCCCAGGGGGTCTCGCCCGGGTCCATGTTGCCGCCGGGCCACTGCCAGTTCGCCCGGTTTTTGACGGAGCGCAACTGGACGGGGCGGTCCTCCTGGTCGGTGATGAGGAAGCAGCCGTACACCGTGGCCTTGGGGAGTTGGGCAACGTACTGCACCGGCGGGAGCCAGGTTCCGCTCATGTCCGCTCCTGTCGTTCGTGGTCGTGCGGGGACGGTGCGAGGGCGATGAGGCTGTAGTGCTCGGTGGACAGGATCCGGTCCCGGGTGCCGGCGGGAAGGCGGGAGAGGATGCCGGGCAGTGAGCGCTCCCGCCGGACCTCGCTGCGGTGGGCGAGGACGGCGTTCCACTTCCGGTCCAGCCATGGCCGGACGTCCACCGTCGTGGTGACGAGTTCGTCCGGCACGCTCAGCACGGTCTTTCCGGCACCGGTCAGGAGCGGTCCGAGCTCTTCGACGGCCGAGTGGGGACGGGTGGCCAGGTACAGGGCGCTGGGCTGCCAGGGCGGGCCGGCCTCGGGGCAGAGGTGTTCCAGTCCGGCGGCGTGCACGGCGAGCGTGGTCACGCGGTGGGTGCGGCGGTGGTCCGGGTGGCCGGTCAGCCCGCCGTACGCGTCGTGGGTGACCACGATCGCGGGACGGAACTCGCGGATGTGCGTCACGACGTGTGCGATCGCGGTGTCCAGCGGCGTGTCGCACCAGCGTGGCCGGCCGGGAGCGGATTCCGGGAGGCGGTGGTCGGCGTAGCCGAGCATCCGAGGGCGGTCCGCCCCCAGGAGGCGGACGGCGTCGCCCAGTTCGGCCGCCCGGTGGCTGTCCGGGGCCCAGGTGGTCGTGAGGACGGCGGTGCGGGCACCCGCCGCGGCATGGCGGGCGAGAACGCCGCCGGCACCGAGGGCTTCGTCGTCCGGGTGGGCGAAGACCGCGAGAAGGGCCGGACGACCGGGCGGAGGGCCTTGTGCGTCAGGCATCGGCGCCCCCGGCGGTCGTCAGAGCCCGCAGGGTGTCGGACCCGGCGTGCGGTGCGCGCCCCGGCCACTGGAGGACCAGGCGGGAGGCCTTCTTGTCGAGCACGTCCCCCACGGGCAGGTCCTCGTCGGGGGTTCCGGCGGGGTGGACGGTCATCGCCGGACAGCCCGTGCCGCGCACGTACCGGTCCCAGTCCCGTACGCACTGGGCCAGTCGACCGGCGAGGCCGGGACCGGCCGCGCCGTAGGCGTGCACCACGAACTCGAACCGGCGCTCGGCCGGGGTCCCGCCGTCGCGGGTCTTGACGACGGTCAGATACGCGAGGGAGCCGTCGGCCACGATCGCCGCGGGATCCTCGTACTGCGAGGGCCTGGCCACGAGCGGTGTGCCGGCCGAGGAGACGCGGCAGAAGCCCGGCACCGTCGTCGCGGCGTAGAGCTGCAACGTCTCGTAGGACTGGCCGCCCGGCAGCACCACCCCCGTGCGCAGTTCGGACCGCGGAGCACGCAGCGCCGCCTCCAGCCCCGGTGATTCCCGCGGGGTGCCCTCCTCCCACCGGATCGTGAGCGCGCCGTCGGCGAGCGAAAGGCTCGGCGCGGCGCGGGCCGCGGCGCCGCGGTCCCGTACGAAACCGCAGTAGGTCCAGTGGACGGCCGACAGGACGTCGCCGCGGCGCTCCAGGGCGATGGACCGCGTGTAGCCGCCGATCTCCAGCGGCAGGACGAGCCGACCGCCTTCGGCCAGTTGCTCACGCCAGGCCGGGGCGACGTCCCAGCACCTGTGGGTGATCACCATGCCCCCGAAGCCACCGGCCGGGACATGGCCCGGTGCGCCGGAAGCCCCGTCCCCGAGCACGGCCGTCACCCGGCCGCCGCCGGCCTCCGCGCACAACCGCTCGGTGCGGTGCACGACGTACGGGTCGATGTCCACGGTGATCACCCGGCCACGGGGGCCCAGGACATGGGCGATCAGTTCGGCGTTGCAGCCGCCCGACCCGGCCTCGAACACGGTCGTCCCCGGCGCCGGCCGCAGCTGTTCGATCATGTCGGCCTGCAGCCACGCCGCGGAGACCGAACTGACCGCCGCACCGGCGTCGTCGCGTGCCGTGATCACCGTCCGGTCCTCGGCGTACGCGGCCTCCAGAGGCGCTTCGGGAGCGAACCGGTGCCGTGGTACCGCGCGCAGCGCGTCCCGCACCGCCGCGGAGGGCGCCCAGCCGCCCGCGACCACGGCGTCGGCCATCCGCTCGCGCAGCCGTACGGCCTCGGCGGGCTCGCCGGGCACCGGCGGGGGACCGGCGCCCGGCCCGTAGGAGTGGACGGCGGGGAGACCGGGCAGCACCCCGGGCCAGACCGCGTCGAGCACCTGGGCCGACGGAGCGAACAGCGGACCGATGCCGGCCAGGGCGTGCAGGTCGTGCCACTCCCAGCGCAGGAACGCGTGCGGTTCCGGCAGGCCGAGTTCGCCTTCCCAGCCGGTGACCCGGACCACGGCGGTGACGCGACGCACGTCCGTGTGGTCGTCGTGGAGGATCGTGAGCACGTACGCGTCCTCCTCGCGCGCCAGCAGCCCGGTCTCCTCGGCCAGTTCGCGTACGGCCGCGGCAGGCGCGGACTCGCCGGTCTCGATCCGCCCCGCGGGCAGTTCCCACATGCCCCGAGTGGAACGCCCCAGCAGCACCCGCCCGGCGTGATCGGTGACCGCCACCGCGGCGCCGAACACCGCTTGCGGGGTGGGCCGGCCCTTCTCCACCGGCGTGAACGACTTGCCGGGGCCCCGTAGGACCAACGCCGCCAGGCGCCCGGTGTCCCACCGTTCGACGTGATCGAAGCCCTCGCTGAGCAGACCGAGTTCGTCCTCGTCCAGCGCGATGTGCCGGCGCTCCGCCGGGGTGCGCTCCGCGACCGGGGTGACCACCACGAGAGCCCCGTCCTCCCGCAGGCGCGCGGCCAGGCGGCGCAGCACACGGGTCCGGTCGCGGAGGAAGGCGACGGCCAACCGCATGGTGATCACGTCGTAGCGCGCACCGAGGCCGCCGAGGTCGTCCCGCTCCACGTCCAGGCACAGCCAGCGCACCGCCTCCACCTCGGAGTGCTCCGCCCTGGCCCGGTTGAGGGCGCCCTCGGCGAAGTCGACGGCGTCGACGCTGTAGCCCTGCGAGGCCAGGAACACGGCGAGTTCACCCGTGCCGCATGCCACGTCCAGTGCCCGCCCACCGCCTTCCGGCACCGGGACCCGCTCGACGAGCAGGCGTTTCTCCTCGTTCCCCAGGGACATGAATCCACGGCCGCCGGCGTAGTACTCGGACCACTGGGCCCGGGTGTGTTCCACAGATCGCCCTACCTTTCTTCGTGGTGCGGCAGCCGTTGTGCCGAAGGCGAGGTCCACCGGCAGGCGGCGTCCTTCACGGCGCGGCCTCCCCCGCGGGCGCGGCAGCCCTGCGGGGTCGGTAGCCGCCGGCCTGCAGGGTGAACATGCCGGCGTAGGCGCCGCCGAGGGTCATGAGTTCGTCGTGGGATCCGGACTCGACGATGCGGCCGGCGTCGAAGACGTAGATCCGGTCGCAGTCGACGACGCTGGCCAGCCGGTGCGAGATGAGTACGGTGATCTGGTCCTCGCGCAACCGGCCGCGCAGCACCGCCTCGTACACGGCGTGTTCCGAGGGCGGGTCCATGCTGGCCGTCGGCTCGTCCAGGAGCAGCAGGGGGGCCTTCTTGTACAGGCCGCGGCCCACCGCGACCTTGGCCCACTGACCGCCGGACAGTTCCTGGCCGCCCTTGAACCGTTTGGACAGCGTCGTGTGCCATTGGCGGGGCAGGTCCGCGATGACGGCGTCGGCACCGGAGGCCCGTGCGGCGTCCATGGCGCGTTGCGGGTCGGTGGTGGCCAGCTCGCCGGTGGAGACGGTGATGTTCGCCAGGGCGCTGAAGGGGAAGTGGGCCGGGTCCTGGAGGACACAGGCCACTTGGCGGTGGAGCGAGGGGGAGTCCATGGCGCGGACGTCGACGCCGTCCCAGCACACGCTGCCGCTGTGGGCCTCGTACAGCCCGGCCAGGAGCTTGGCGCAGGTGCTCTTGCCCGAGCCGTTGAGACCGACGAACGCCACCGTCTCCCCGGCGCGCAGCGACATCGTGATGCCGTCGAGGGCGGGCGTGGTCTTGCCGGGGTAGGTGAAGTGCACGTCGTGCAAGGTGATCGTCTCCACCTGGTCCGGTGCGTTCAGCCGGGCCTCACGGGGCAGGAGCCGCCGGCACCGTTCCTGGACGGCGAGGAGGTCGTCGACCCACATGGCCTGCTCGTAGACGAGATGGGCGACCTCGACGAGCCGGATCAGGGAGGTCTGTCCGGCCTGGATGGCCAGCACGGCGCCGGCGCCCGCCGCCAGGGGCAGCCAGCCGGCGATCAGCATCGCCGCGAGGGCGGCGTAGGTGACGCCGGTACCCACACCGCCCAGGGAGCGGCCGGCCAGGTTGAGCAGGGCGGAGTGCACGCCCAGCCGTGTGTCCTCCTCCGCGATCCTCGTGGTCAGCCGGCGGTGCTCGTCCAGGAGCGCGCCCTGCGCGGTGTCCGAGCGCAGCTCTGCCGCCGCCTCCACATCGAGCAGCAGCCAGGAGAACACCCGGACCCGGCGCTGCAGGGCGTTCCACCGCTTGAAGGAGTGGAAGCGCGCGCGGGCGCTGCGTACCGCTGCCGCGCCCACCGGCAGGACGGACAGCAGGAGCAGGGGCAGCAGCACGGGGTGCAGGACGCTGAGCACGCCGGCGGTGCCGACCAGACCCAGGGCCGCGGAGGCGAGGGAGACGACCTGTCCGACGATCTGCCGGGCGTAGAACAGGCCGCGGTCGTTCGCCCGGTGGACCTCGTCGTGCCAGTCGGCGTCCTCGACGGCCTCCAGCCGTACGTGCGCGGTCAGCCGGAGGAAGTCGCATTCGAGTGCGGTACGGATCTTGGGGGTCACACGGGCCTGGGCCGTGGCGACCGCCGCCTCCAGCAGCGCCCGTGTGGCGAGGAGGCCGACCACGAGGAGGATCTGCGGGAGGGCGGCGCGCACGCGATCGGGGGTCGGGCCTTCGGCGAACAGGTGCTGAAGGACCGCGACCGAGGCGAGCAGGCCGAAGGCGCTCATGGCGGCGGACGCCAGTTGGCAGGCGACGACCGTCGTGGTGGCGGCGCGGTCGGCCCGCCAGGCGAGCCGCCCGATCAGGGCGGTGATCTTCGGCAGGCGGACGGCGACCTGGCGCACGCTGGCACTGGCGGCCGCGCCGTCGTGCACGGACCAGTACGTCTCCTCCAGCTCTTCGGTCACGTCGCCGTCGTGGTCGCCGTCCGGCCGTCCGGCCGGTGTCACCGGCGGGGACGGCAGCGGGAGCACGGCGGTCCGCGGCCCCGGGACGCGGTCGGATGCCGGTTCGGCCGGCTCGCTCATGCCCGCCTCCAGGTATCCGGTCGTGCCGACCCGAGGGCGTGCACGCCCGCCACGGGCTGCGGCCGATGTTCGAATCTGGAGGGCTGAGACGCGGGGGCGGGTACGGGATGCATGGCGTCCTCCATCTGGGCGGCGACGTGGCACTGGTGCTCTAAAAACGCGCCGGATCAGGTCCCGTCACGGCTGCTGCCGGGGGCAGTTGCTGAACGTATGTTCTGCGGGGGCGGATCGGGGGCGCGGGCCGCGGCACTCGGTTCTCAAACTCGTTCGATTGGGGGACACCACCTGGCTGAGGGATCGCCGTCACCGCTGCGGCGGCCGTCCGCGCGCGAGTGGACGGGGCGTGGCGGGGCGCGGCCTGCTGCGGCTCGGCGGACCTGCACGGTGTCGCGGTGTCCTCCGGGGGAGGCGGTGCGTCCGCTCGCGGGGGAGGGCCTGCCGCCGGTCGGCTGACGGGTCGCCGGTCACCACTGGTCCTCGTCCCAGGCGGAGTCGGGGACTGAGCCGGGCCGCCGGGCGCGGGCTCAGTCGTACGGCTTCCTCTGCCGAAAAAGGCGGCGCTGCGATGAGTTCCGGCCGGGCCGCGGGTCTGTACCGATGACCGTTGCAGGACGCTGCCCGCTACGAGGCATCACGGAGGACACCATGACGACCACGCCCGACGACCCGGCCACCGCTCTGCCCGGCCGCCCGCCTGTCGTCGACCTGGCCACCTGGCAGGCGGCGCGCGACGAGCTGCTGGTGCGCGAGAAGGCCCACACCCGCGAGGGCGACGCCATCGCGGCGGCCCGTCGACGGCTGCCGATGGTCGAGCTGGACGGGACGGTCGAGATCGTCGGGCCCGACGGTCCGGTTCCGTTCCTCGACCTGTTCCAGGGGCGCGACGAGCTCGTGGTCTACCAGCACATGTGGCACGACGGCGCGCCGCACCAGGGCCAGTGCGAGGGCTGCACCACCACGGCCTGGCACTTGCAGGACGCGGTCTACCTCAATGCCCGCGGCGTCTCGTTCGCCGTCCTGACCCCGGGCCGGTGGGACGAGGTGGCGGACTACGTCGAGTTCATGGGCTACACCCAGCCCTGGTACTCCGTGCGCGACGTGGACGCGCCGGTCGGCGGCCGGATGGGGTACCTCACGAGCTTCCTGCGTGACGGCGACCGGGTGTTCCTCACGTACTCCACGACCGGCCGTGGCAACGAGCGGGTCAACGGCGCGCTCGGTCTCCTGGACATGACGCCCTACGGCCGCGGCGAGGCGTGGGAGGACAACCCCGAGGGCCGGCCCGAGGGGCTCGACGCGTGCTGGTACTGGCGCTCCGACGCGGACGGCAAGGCCACCTGGGGCCCGACCAGCCGTCCCGTGCCGCAGTGGACCCGGCCCGGCGCGGGCCCCGTGGAGACCCTCGGGCGGCGCGGGCACCACCACTGACGCGCGTGGTTGACGAGGGCGTCGGTGGTGGTGCCCGGTGTGCTCAGCCGCCCGCGACGGGCTTGGAGCCGATGGCGGCGCAGGCCGCCTGATCCGTGGGGTAGCCGTCGGCCGGGTAGACGACCGGTCCGCCGAGGCGCGGCCGCCCGACGGAGCCGGCGGCCGCGCCGTGGTCGGGCCGCGCGAGCGGGTGGTAGCACGCCGCGAAGCGGGTCGGCTGCGGAGTGCCCTGCCACATCCGGTGCCAGGTCGCGGCGCAGGAACGAGCGGGGTCCCGCGGATCGAAGTCCTTCATGCCCTCCGCGGGCGGTTCGCTGAGGTCCGCCTCGACCGCCAAGGTGCGGGCGCACATGACCCTGTCGCCGTCCTTGCCCCACGGTCCGAGCGTCGCGACGGCTGCCGTGCTGATGCCCGCGAACACCGCGGCCATGACCCCCGTCACCAGGAGCAGGCGGCGACGCCGCCGGGACCCCGGGGTGGGGGGCGGCACTTCGGCGCGTCGCAGAACCTCTTCCAGTACGCGCCGGCCCGCCGGCGACGCCGCCCAGCCGGCGGTGTCCTCGGCGGGACGCACCGCCCGCACGGCGGCGAGATCGGGTGCGTGTTCCTGCTCGCTGACGTTCTTCTTCACGCTGACTCCCGCTGGGCGAAGTGAGGATGCCGGTGTGTGCCGGGGACGGCAGGTGTCTGGTCCGCGTCCGTCAGAGCGGCCTTGAAGCGTTTCCGTGCCCGGTGCAGGCGTACGGCGAAGGCGGTGGCGGTGCAGCCCATGACGACGGCGGCCTGCCGGGCCGTCAGGTCGTACCAGGCGCTCAGCAAAAGCGCCTCGCGGTCCGGTTCGGAGAGCGCCAGCAGGGCGGCGAACACCTCGGAGCGCGTCCCTATGGCGTCGCCGATCTCGATCGTCCCGGGCCGGTCGGCCAACGTCGCCATGCGCGCGGTCGCCGCGCGGTACCGCTGGTCGGACCGTACGCGGTTGGCCAGCAGCCGCCGGGCGGAGGCGAGCAGCCACGGCAGGGCGTCATCGGGAACGGAGTCGGACTTGTGCCAGGCCAGCACGAAGGTCTCCGACAGGATGTCCTGGGCCGTGTCGCGGTCCGTGCGGTGAAGCAGGTAACCGAGGACCCGGTCGGCGTGCGCCGTGTAGAGGGCTTCCACTACCTGGTGCCCGGCTGGACCGCCGGTGGTTGTTCGTCGTCGCTGCACTGCACCTCCATGGTTTCGTCCGTCGACCAGGAGATGTCCGGCCGAGCCGGATCTCTTACCGCCTCCGCGGGATCGGTTCAGTCGTGGACGGCTCCGCAACTGAGGTTGACCACCGTTCCGGTCATGGCGCCCGCCCGGTCCGAGGCCACAAAGGCCGCCGTGTCCGCGACTTCGGCCAGCCTCGGCAGCCGGCGCAGCGCGGTGCCGCGTTCCATGTAGGCCTTGACGGTGGAACTGCCCTCCGGATCGGGCTCGGCGTCGTCGATCATGCCCCAGGAGACCCAGGCCTCAGGGATGCCGTCCGGACGCAGGCAGACGACGCGGACACCGCGCGGACCGACCTCGCCGGCGAGGTGCCGGGAGAGCAGTTCGACCGCGCCGCAGGCGACGCCGAAGCCCCCCGTCGCGTGGAAGCCCTGGTCGCGGCCGGAGAGCCGCGACGCCGAGGTGGAAAGGGTCACGATCACGCCGGAGCCCTGTTCGGCCATGTACCGGGCGGCGGTTGTCGCGGTCACGAAGTTGGCGGTGGCCGCCGTGGTGATCGGCGTCAGGAAGTCCTGGACGGACATGCCGGTCAGCGGTGTGCCCTGCAGGTCGCCGCGGATGCTGACCGCGTTGATCGAGACGTCGATCCGTCCCGTCGTCCGGACCACGGCCGCGGCGTGCCGCTCGACCGCCTCCGGGTCGAGTGCGTCGACCTGGGCGGCGTCGGCTCTGCCACCGGCGGACCGGATCTCCTCGGCCAGCTCTTCGAGTCCCGCACTCCTGCGACCGGTGAGGAAGACGTGTGCTCCCTCCCGGGCGAAGGTCCGGGCCACGGCGCGGCCGACGGCCCCGGCCGCGCCGTAGACGACGGCCGTCTTGTTCTCCAGCAGCATGTCCCGGTCCCCTCGGTCGCAGCCCGTATCGATCTCCAGGGCAGCCTAGGGGCCGCCACTGACATCGGGTCACCGACCGTATGACGGCGGGTGGTCCTCGGGCCTAAGGTGTGCTGGTGATTTTCAAGAGGAAGCAGGGGGCCGCGGGCCTCGACGCCGCCGTGTCCGAGCTGGAGCAGGGTGTCGCCGCTCGCGACGGTGCCCGCACCGAGCGCGCCTTCACCGCCACGATCAACGCGCTCCAGACCGCCAAGGATGATGAACGCGTCCTGGCAGGACCCCGGTTGGCCGCGCTGATCCCGGCCTTCCCGCCCACGGGCCCGCGCCCGCTGCTGGCGATGGCGGCGGGTTTCTGCGTCGAGAGCGGAGCCGATCCGGCGGCCTGCGCGGATCCGATCTTCAGTGGCGTCCGCCAGGACCTGGTCGACGCAATGGAGTTCGCCCGCCGCTGGACCGCGGCCGACGGGGCCGAGGACGAGCTGCCGGAGCCGGACAAGGAGATCGTCGACGACGCGTTCCTGGCCCGTCTGGGCGGCGACGAGTACGAGGCCACGCGGCTCGCGCTCGCCTGGTGCTCGGTCGAGGAGTGGCAGCCGCCCGCGCTGGCCGTGCTGTGCCGCAGCGCCGAGATGCGCCGCCGGTACGCCTCCGTGATCCTCCCCGCCTGCCGCGAGCTTGCGGCCCTGGAGCGGCACGACCTCAAGTGCCTGGCCTACGCGCTGGCGGTCCTGGACGACGAGCCCCTGGTGGTGCTGCACAGGCCCACCGGGACCGGGTTCGAGGTGCGTATCGGGGGTATCGGGGACAACTTCCAGTTGCACACGCTGCTCGCCCACGTCCTGGTCGGCGGCGGACACGTGCCCGGCACGGCCCCTTCGGCGGAGAGCGTCCGTTTGGCCACGGAACCCGGACCCGCCCGGGGACGTTCCGAGATCGTCGCGACCGGAGCCTTCGAACTCCTCGCCCCGGACGGCGAGCGGATCTGGAACGAGGGGCTGCCCGACGACATCCCGGTGGTGGAGGGACGCCGCCTACTGGTGCTGGACGAGCCGGTGTACCAGCGCACTTGGAACGCCGACCGGTTCTTCCCGCTGCTCCCGGGCAGGGCCGAGCTCACCCGCGTCCTGTCCGCGGACGATGCGCGGACCTGGTTCGCCCGCACCTCCTCCGGCGCTGGGACGTCCAGGACGTCCTGACCGGGCGGACGCCGGCCCGGGTCCGGCCGCGGCCGCGGCCGCGGCAGGAGACGTGCGGCCTGCTGCCGGTCGTGGGCCGCGCGGCGACGAGGGACAGGGGGCGGGGGCCTGGAAAACGGTTCGACGGTCTCGCGGAGGCCTGGCACAGTGACGCACCATGGCGCACTCAGAGCTTCTGACCGCCGCGGACGTGCGGCTCATGCAGGGTCTCGCGCAGCGTGTCACCGCCCTCCGTCCGGAGCTGGTCAACAGCGACGCGACCTTCGGCGAGCTGGCCTGGAACTGGGGCAGGGGGCACGCGAGCGAGCGCGCAGGCTGGCCGCGTCGGCTGTGGCTCGCCGGCGGGGACCCGGTGGCATGGGGCTGGGCCCAACTCCCGCGCCAGGTGCGGCGGAGCGACGGCTCGGTGAAGGACATCACCAGCGCCTATCTCGCGTATCAGGTCCATCCCGGCCACGCCGAACTGGTCGACGAGGTGATCGACTGGTACGACGGCACGGCAGGGGACGTCGATCGCACGGTGATGCCCAGCGCCGCCGACGAGTTCGCCCTGAGGCGGTGGGCCGCGCACGGCTACGGCACCGACCCGGCCTCGCTCGGCGACACCGGGTCGTGGACCCAGCTCACCGTGCGGGACCTCACCGACGTGGAAGCGCCGGTACTGCCGGACGGATTCCGGTTCCGCACCGCCGGCGAGGCCGGGTCGGAGGCCGCGGTCCAGGCCCATGTGGACGCCTGGGCCCCCTCGACGTACACCGCCGAGGCGTACGAGGGCGTGCGTGGGACGCCGGCGTACCGCGGCGACCTGCACATCCTGGTCGAGGCGCCGGACGGGACGATGGCGTCCTCGACGATCATGTGGCTCGACCCGGCGAACAGGACCGCGGAGTTCGAGCCGGTCGGGACGCACCCCGGTTACCGGCGCCGAGGGCTGGCACGGGCGATGCTGCTGCACGGGATGCGTCTGGCGCGGGCGGCCGGGGCCACCCGGACGACCGTCGCCTGTCTGGGGGCGCCGGGGCACCCCCAGGCGCGGGGGCTGTACCACGGCGTCGGATTCCGTGAGCTGTCGCGGGACGCGCCGCTCATCAGGACGCGGTCCGTGCGCTGAGAGTTCGTCGTTCGGGGCCGCCTACCGGCCGATGGCGTCGAGTTCGGCGAGCGAGTCCGCCGGGAGTGCCAGCCCGGCGGCGGCGACGTTCTCCCGCAGGTGGGCAACGGACGAAGTGCCGGGGATGAGGACCATGGACGGCGAGCGCTGCAGGAGCCAGGCCAGGGCCACCTGCTGCGGGGAGGCCCCGAGACGGTGGGCGACGTCGTTCAGCACCTGGGACTGCAGCGGGTTGAAGCCGCCGAGGGGGAAGAACGCGGCGTAGGCGATGTTCTCCCTCGCGCAGCGCTCGACGAGGGCGTCGTCGGCGCGGTGGGCCAGGTTGTAGAGGTTCTGCACGGTGACGACGGGGGCGATGGCCTGGGCCTGGGTGAGCTGGGACTCCGTGACCCCGCTCAGGCCGAGGTGGCGGATGAGCCCCTGTTCGCGCAAGTCCGCGAGCGCGCCGAACTGTTCGGCGATCGAGTCGTCGCTGCCGCCGTCCAGGGCGGCCGTGCGCAGGTTGACCACGTCCAGCGCGTCCAGTCCCAGGTGGGCCAGGTTCTCGTGGACCTGGGCCTTGAGGTCGGCGGGGTCCAGGGAGGGGATCCAGCCGCCCTTCTCGTCGCGCCGGGCGCCGACCTTGGTGACGATGCGCAATTCGTCGGCGTAGGGGTGCAGGGCTTCCTTGATGAGTTCGTTGACCACGGCCGGGCCGTAGAAGTCGCTGGTGTCGATGTGCGTGATGCCGAGCCCCACCGCCTCGCGCAGCACGGCGACGGCCTGGTCCCGGTCCCTGGGCGGCCCGAAGACGCCGGGGCCTGCCAGCTGCATGGCGCCGTATCCCATGCGGGTGATGGTCAGGCCGTCGGACAGGGTCAGCGTCTGGAGCGCGGGTGTCGTCATCGCGGGGTCCTCTCGGGTCGGGGATCGCAGTGGTATGTAACTGGATAGATACAACCTAGTCCGGGCACCCAAGTAAGTCAAAAGTTAGTTACTTGGGTTAGGGTGGCCGCATGGTGACGCGAACGAACGGCCCGGACTCCGGCCCCAAGGCCTCACGCCCCCGCGACTCCCGCGCGACCGCGGAGCTCCTGCTCACCGCGGCCACCGCGGAATTCGCCCAGTACGGCCTGGCCGGGGCGCGCATCGACCGCATCGCCGAACGGGCCGGCGCCAACAAGCGCCTGCTGTACGTCTACTTCGGGGACAAGGACGCGCTCTTCACGGCGGTACTCGAGCATCAGGTCGGCAGGCTCGCCGCGGAGACCCCTCTGGTCGACGGTGACCTGGTCACCTACGCGGGCACGCGCTTCGACTACCTGCTCGCCCACCCCGAGACCGCCCGGCTCGCTGCCTGGCGGCGCTTCGAGGCCGACCATCACACCGCCTCCGAGATCGAGGGCTACCGGGCCAAGGTCGAGGCCGTCGCCACCGCCCAGCGCGCCGGGCGGGTGAACGACAGCCTTCCCGCCGTGGATCTGTTCGCGATGGTGCTGCGCATCACCGAAAGCTGGCTCGACGCGCCGCCCGCCCTGCTGGCGGTCGCCGGCGAGCAGCCCCGCACCCAAGAGCGGCTGGCGGAGCACCGCGCCGCGCTCATCGAGGCGGTCCGCCGTATCACCGCCCCCGGCCCTCGTGCCGCGGCCGGATAGCGCGGGCAAGGGCTCCTCCCGTGGCGATCGGCATCCGCCGCCCGGGTCGACGGGCCGAGGGCGCGGCAAGGGTCTCGTTCATCGAGCTGCCTCTGATCCCTTCGCGGCTGATCGGTCTCCTCGTCGAGGGGCTGCGGGGACTTGGTCGCGATGCATAACGCGATATAACGTTAGTGCGGCGGTCGCGCCGCTGTCCGTGCCGCGCGGAGCCGTTGGACAGGTCAGGACGGAAGCATGTCGGCAGATGTCTCGCCCACCGGGAAGCGCTCCGGCCCCGGGCCGTCGCCCGAGCTGCGGGCCTCGCACGCCGACCGGGACCGCGTGGTGGACCTGCTGCGCATCGCGGCGGGGGACGGCCTGCTGACCGCGGAGGAGCTGGACGAGCGGCTGGAAGCCGCCCTGTCCGCACGGACCGTGAGCGAACTGGCCCCGCTCACCGCCGACCTGCCGCCCGTGTCGGCCAGGGGTGCCGTGTCCACGGCAGAGGTCAAGGACGTGGTCCGGATCGAGCAGGTCCACAGCGGCACGATCGAGCGCGGGGGGCGCTGGGTGGTGCCGCGGCGGATCGAGCTCGCGGTGACGTACTGCGACGTGGTGCTCGACTTCACGGACGCCGTGATCACGCACGACACCCTGCGGATCGAGGTGGGCATGACGGGGAAGACGCTGACACTGGTCACGAGGCCGGGTGTCGTGGTCGACACGGATGGTCTGCGACTGGTGCACAGCAGGGTCACCCACCGCCACGCCCCGCCGGGGCCCGACGCGCCGGTCGCCCTGCGCGTGGAGCTGGTGGGCCTGAAGGCCCACGGCCGCGTGGTGGTGCGCCCCCCGCGCAGGACGTTCGGGCAGTGGCTGCGGCGGAGGCCCACGCACCGGTAGGGCAGTGGGCTTGTCACGCCCCGGTGGCAGGCGTCCGGTGCGGACCCGACGGGTGGAGCAGGTGCCTCACGTGCGGGCCGTGCGCGCGGTCCCGACCTGAGGGGGGCTGGCGGCGCCTGACCTGTTCCACCGCTTGATCACCCTTGTCGGAGTCCGTGGTCCGGGCAACTGCTGCACGCGAATCCGTTCCGCGGCGTCCATGTCGTCGGAATCCTCCTGCGACCCGGCGTGGGCGCGGGACGCGAGGGCCATGTCCCGCTTGGAGACGCGGACGCGGTTCCACCCCGGAGCCACGGCGAACCTCGCCGCGCCCGGGCCGTAGTCGCCGCACCCCAGGACCACGAGGGAACCGGAGGGCACGTGGACGCCGGCCTCCACCACATGATCGAACCACGGGCTGTCGTCGCTCGGCGGCTGGAGGACGATCTCGATGTCGACGGCGACACAGAAGTTGACGACAGTGCCGATCCCCAGCGCGTCCTCGGTGACCGCCACATGGTCGGCAGTGGCCCGGGCTGTCCAAGCCCGGCTGAGATCACCCTCCGAGGAGTCGTCGCAGAGGTCAATCCGGCAGTGGTCGGCGAAGAGGCGGAGCGACGCAGCCATGTCGATCAGATCGTCATTCGCCGGCCTGCGCCCGGCCCGGCTGTGGCACGACGAGGAACTCGGTCACAAAGCCGGTCACCTCACCCGTCGTGCTCCGGCCGATCCAGGTGGGGTAGGCGCCATCGCCCCAACCGGACCAGAAGGCGACGAAGGAGTGGCCGCTCGCCGGATCGGAGAGCACGACCGGTCCGCAGGGGGCCTCGTCGCCGTCGTCCGGGATCATCGCGTTCTCGAGCGGTACACAGTCCTCTCCGAGGAACTCGGCAAGAGCAGGGGTCGCGGCCGCATCCACGAAGCAGCCGGTTCCCGCGTCCACGCCGTAGCCGAAGAACTGCTCTGCGGACAGCTCGCCGATGTCCTGCCCGTCGACCAGGGCCAGTTCCCAGGTGGCCGCGGGCTCTTGGCTCGTCCTCAGCCAGGCGGCGGCGACGCGCTCGTGACGGGATTCGGGGTCCGTCTCCCACGCGACCTCGGCGACGGACACCACGACGGTGTACGTGCCCGGCTTCACGGATACCGTGAACGGGGCGGGCTCGTCCTCGAACCCCCAGAACGGGTCGTGGGCGACGACGCGGCCACTCGAGAGGGGCAGTTCGGCTTCCGGCAGCCGGGTCACTTCGGCGGAGCGGCCTTCCCCGCAGTCGTAGACGCTGCCGAGCGTGAACAAGCGCTCGACGTCAGGCGCAGCAAGCGGCATTGGATCAGCTCCCGGATTCGGACCGCATGGAAACAAGCAGACGATACGATCAAGCCCCATCGCCTCGGCAGCCGGGTCGTGGCGGGAGCGGAGCATCGACCAAGGGCACGGCGAGCGTGACCATGCGATGCATGACGGGCACGGGGATCACCGGGCTGCAGACCGCACGCTCCGCACGGTGTGGGGTGAGCAGGAGTGTCACCAACTCCCCTCGCGGCATGGCGGGGTTCGTCCATGCCCTGCCGAAGCGGCCGGGACCGGGACGCCGCCGTCCGGCTACAGGCATCCCGAGTGATCAGAGGTCGCCAGGCTCACCATGAGGTCGCCGGTGTGGAGATTCATGAACGACTGGCTGCTGTGCCAACCCTTGAATCGCTTGTCGATGTTCAGGGCGGAGTAGCCCCCGCCGGTGTCGTCCCACGACCCGGCATTCCACCCCGCGAGCCGTGCGGCCCGCGCCACCTCGGTGCGAACGGCATCGGTGGCGGCCACCGTGTAGTGAAGTTCCACGGACGGCGTGTCCTCGCCCGCACAGGTGCGGTACCGGTGGAGCGACGCGTGGGGGCCCACCGCCGCGTCCAGCGTGGCGGTGATGCGGTCCGCCTGCAACTGCGTGAGCCGCGCGTCGATCGCGGCGAACTCTCGGCGCTTGTGCATCTCGTGGACCGAGAACCCGCTCAGCACAGCTACCGCCGCCACCACGGCGATCCCACGCCACGCCGTGCCGCGACCGGGAGACCGTCGCATGCCTCGCGCACCTCCTGGATGCTCCGAACCGCTCCGCCACCGGGGCGACGGTGAGGGGCAGTCTCGCAGACCGGTGGGGTGCCGGCTGTGGCGGGCGGCCGGCTCCCGGAGCCGTGGCGCGAACCGCGACCGCTAGGGTTCCCGGGGCCCGCAGGCATGGATGCCGCGCGAGGTACTGGAGGGGCGGGGACCCATGGTTCAGGTCACAGAGGCGACCGAGGCCGACGTCGAGGAGATCTCCCGGCTCGTCGGTGAGATCGAGGTGGGTCGCGGCGGGACCTACGCCCCCGGCGACGTCGACCGGATCCGCGCCGCCCTGTTCGGCGAGGTCCCCGGGACGACCGTGCTCCTGGCCCGCGAGGGCGACCACGTGCTGGGCATGGCCTGCTTCTCCGTTCTGCCGGCGGCAGCAGGCGGCTGGACCGGAGCCTGGTTGAAGGAGCTGTTCCTCCGGAAGGATTCGATCCGGGGCCGTGGCACCGGGCTGCACCTCCTGGACGCCGTGTTCGTCGCGGTCCGGGAACTCGGCTGCACGTATCTCGAGCGGACGTCCGGCTCCGGCGACCTGCCGGCGCCGAGGTTCTACGAGCGGACCGACGCCGTCCCGCGTAATCGAGTGGCCCTTCCCACGTGGGCGCCGTAGCTTCGCCGGCATGACTGACGAGTGTTTCGGGCATCCACGGCTCGCCGCGGTCTACGACCCGCTCGACCCCGACCGCAGCGATCTTGACGCGTACGTCCGGCTGGTGGAGGAGTTCGGGGCGCGCCGCGTGCTGGACATCGGTTGCGGGACGGGGGTGTTCGCCCTCCAACTGGCTGATCGCGGGATCGAGGTCGTCGGCGTCGACCCCGCCCGGGCGTCCCTCGACGTCGCCCGGGGGAAACCGGGCGGTGACCGGGTGCGCTGGATCCACGGTGACGCCACGGCACTCCCGCCGCTGCGGGTCGACCTCGCCACGATGACGGCGAACGTCGCGCAGGCCGTCGTCGATCCAGCGGCATGGCGGCAGACCCTGCGCAAAGCCCACGAGGCACTGCGGCCGGGAGGGCGTCTGGCCTTCGAGACGCGCGATCCGGCGCGGCGCGCCTGGGACGAGTGGAACCGCGAGAGTTCCCACCGCGTGACGGAGGTCCCCGGCGTGGGCGCCGTCGAGAGCTGGGTCGAGCTGATCGACGTGAGCCGGCCGCTGGTGACCTTCCGGTGGACGTACGTCTTCGCCGCGGACGGCCAGGTGCTGACGTCGGATTCCACGCTGCGTTTCCGGGAGCGGGACGAGGTCGAGCGGGAACTCGCCACGTGCGGCTTCGTGACGGAGGACGTGCGTGACGCGCCTGACCGTCCGGGGAGGGAGTTCGTCTTCGTGGCGCGGCGTCCGTAGCCGTCAGCGGACCGGCGTACGCCCCACGGTCCAGCGGGCGCGGACCGGTGCGATCAGGGACGTCCAGGATCTGTTCCGCTTGAAGGGCGACTCGAAGATCCGCGAGAACAGCCACGCCCCGAGTACCGAAGCCGGCAGGGCCACCAGGAGCGTGAACCAGAACGTGGGCAGGCCGGGGGAGACGAAGTGCGGTGCCACCCGGCGGATCACGGCCATGACGAGCGGCAGATGGATCAGGTAGAGGCTGTAGGAGAAGCCCCCGAGTTCCCGGACCGGCCGGGGCGTCGGGAGCCGTACGAGCAGGGCCGGTCGGCCCGTGGCGACCGCGGCGAGCAGCATCGCCATGGCGGGAGCGACGGCGAGGTCCACCCAGAAGTAGTGGTTCACCGTCCAGACGGACCCCTGGGCGACACCGAGCGCCAGGACGGGCACGGCTGCCAGGACGGCGAACCATCCCCACGGCAGACGCCGGACCCTGTCCGGCGCGGCGACGATTCCCGCGCCGATCATGCCGGCGACGAACACGGGAGCGAGATGCGGGGCGAGCCCGTTGGCGCCCTCCACCGGGGACGCGTCGGCCGCCATGAGCCCGCGGGCGACCACCGGAAGCGTCACGCACGCGGCCAGGGCCGGCGCGCCGAACCGCCGCCGGACGAGGAGGAGAAGGGGAAAGAGGAGGTAGAGCTCGGCCTCCACGCCGATCGACCAGAAGGCGCCGTTCGGCGTGGGTGCGGTGAGCACGTCCTGTGCGACGAGGCCGTAGACCAGAAGTGACGCGCCGGTTGGTGGTCCGACGTGCGAAGCCGGCACCACGAACCAGGAGATGACCAGGCTCATGGCCAGCGCCGCCCAGTACGGGGGCAGAATGAGGGCGGGCCCTGTTCGGACCGGACGGCCTTCCCCTCCGGCAGGAGACGGTAGCGCCCTCTGCGGGACGGTTCGGCGACCGGGAACAGACCGCGGCCGCTCTCGCTCAGAACGATCCCGTCCGGAGGGTCCGCCGGCCCGTGATGAGAGACCACAGCAGCCTCGGGGCCGCGACGGCGCGCGCGAACACGTGCCGGGGCCGGGGAAAGGGAGCCCGCGCGGGTCCGGCGCCGGCCGCGCACCCATGACGAGGGGGCGGGGCGGCGGCGGCCCGCTCGTCCCCGACGAGCGTGACCGTCTCGCAGAGTGGCGCCCGGTCCGTACGGGGGGAGGGCACCGCAACGTCCTCGAACCCGATCGACATGCCGCAGAAGAGCATCAGTTCGTCCGGCGGCGACAGGACCTCCGCGACGGTTCTGCGGTACTTCGCCCACGCCATCTGCGGGCAGCTGTCCAGCCCTTCGGCGCGGAGCAGCAGCATGACGGTCTGCAGATACATGCCGACGTCGGACCACTGCGCCGGGCCCATGGCGCGGTCGAGGTAGCAGAACAGGGCGGCGGGGGCGCCGAAGCAGTCCCAGTTGCCGGCCGCGGCCCTCTGGCGGGCCTCCAGGTCTCCGCGGGGGATGCCGAGCGCGCCGTAGCGCTGCTCGCCGAAGGCGGCCCTGCGCTCGCGGTACGGGGACTTCAGCTCCGGCGGGTACTGCTCGTACTCCGGTTCGTCCCAGGCGTCACCCGAGGCCACCCGTGCACCGGCAAGCCGCTTGAGCCGGGCCAGAGGCCCGCCCGTCACGACGTAGACGTGCCAGGGCTGGAGGTTCGACGCGGACGGCGCCCGCGCCGCTCTGGACAGCACGCGCTCGAACACCTCGCCGGGGACGTGCCGATCGGTGAATGCGCGCACTGCCCGTCGACTCGCGACCGCCTCGTAGACGTCCACAACTGCCCACCTCCATCGGCTCTCATCTTGTCGACCGTGACGGCGTCCGTCGTGTGACAAGGCGCCGCGGTTGTCTCGTGCGCGAGGCGCGTCCTGGGAGTCGCGGGGGGTGGGCCGGACCGGCCGTGGCGCCGGGCCGCTGAGCAGCGGATATCGCGTGCCGGAGAACAGCCCCCCGCGCCACCGGCGTGCTAAGTTAACATGAAGGTTCGTTTTTTGCGCAGAGGACGGGTCCCATGCCCAAGGTCACGCAGGAGTACATGGAGGCTCGCCGCGAGCAGATCCTGGACGCGGCGCGCCGCTGCTTCCTGCGCGACGGCTTCCACTCGACGTCCATGCAGGACCTGTTCGCGGAGTCGGGCCTGTCGGCCGGCGCGGTGTACCGGCATTTCGCCAGCAAGAACGAGATGATCACGGCGATCGTCGAGGAGAACATGCGGGACGTCCTCGCGATGGCCCACAGTGTCGCCAAGGACCGGCCCAGCAGCTCGATCGGCGACCTCATGGCCGATGTCATCGACATCGTGAGGGTCAAGACCGCCGATCAGAACATCGCCGGCCTGTCGGTGCTGGCCTGGTCGGAGTCACTTCGGAACCCCCTGCTGGCCGAGCAGTTCGCCGACCTGATGAAGCAGATGCGCTCCGCTCTCACGGACGTGATCAGGGAGCACCAGCGCAACGGCCGCCTCACGCGCACGGTGTCCGCCGAGGCCATCGCGGCCACGCTGATGTGCACCCTGCCCGGCTACATCCTCCAGTTGGCCATGGGCGACACCGAGTCGCTGGAGGGCGTTCCCGACGCCCTGCGCGCACTGTGGCCGGACACGGCGGCGTCTTGACACCACCCGGCAGGGCGCGGGATGTTCGCACGTCCTGTCCTCCGCGGGAGGGGTGCCGGGGTACGGCAGCCGTCCACGGAAGCGACGTCACGTCACGGCACGGTCGCCGAGCGTGCGGCGAACGCCTGACGGCGGGCTGTCACGCGCTCCTCCGCAGCACGACCTCTTCCTCGAACAGCTTCTCCAGCACGGCCACGTTCCCGGCCCGGGCCGCCGTCAGGAATGCCCCCAGGAATCGTTGGTGGTCGGCCGCCGGGACACGGGCACGCTTCTCGGCGGCCAGATGCCTGCGGGCGCGGCTGACCAGTTGACGGGCGTTGGCCTGGGACTGGCCGAGGATGCCGGCGATCTGCGGGTACGGGTAGTCGAACGCCATGCGCAGGACGTACGCCACCCGTTCGGCGGGCGTGAGTCGTTCCATCAGCATCCGCACGGCGACCTCCAGCGCTTCCCCGTTCTCGGTGCGCAGCGCGGGGTCGCCCTGGCTGTCGACCGGTTCCGGCAGCGGGCTGCCGACGTAGTTCTCCCGTCGGACCCTCGCGGACTGCAGCACGTTGGCCGCGAGCCTGGTGACCATCGTGGTCAGGAAGGCCTGCGGGTTCCGCACCTGGGAGCGGTCGCAGGCCTGCCAGCGGATCCAGGCCTCCTGGAGGACGTCCTCGGCCTCGCTGGCACTGCTGAGCATCCGGTAGGCGACCTTGAACGTGAGCCTGCGGGCGTCATGGAACGCCGCCTCTGCTTCCCGGAGTTCGTCGGCGCAGTCCACGGACTTGCAGGGCATGGTTGTCTTCCTTGTTGTTCGCTACGGTGACTGGCTGCCGCGGCCTCGCACCCGAACGCGAGGACGAGCGGCTGCCTCATTCGTGGGCCGCGTGCCGGGCGTGCGCGTGAGGGTGGTCCACCGGTGCCGGCGACAACGCCGTCGCGGCCCCGCTGACGGCGAGGGAGGGCGCGCTCGCGGCCCCGGACCGCGGAAGGTCCTCCGCGGATGCGCCGTTCCCGGCGGCGGGGTTCCGGCGGCCGAGGGCGACGCTCGCCAGGCCCAGCACGCTCCACACGACGAGCACGGCGACGGGGCCCGCGGATCCGTTGCCGTCGAAGTACGCCGTGCCGCGCAGCAGATTCGCGCCGGCGCCCGGCGGCAGCCACTGCCCGATGTCGGCCACGGCCTTGGGCAGCAGTTCGGGTGCGGACGTACTGCCGGAGAACGGGTTGCCGACGAAGACCATGAGGACGGCGCTGAGCCCCAGCCCCGGGGAGCCGATGCGGGTGATCAGGCCGACGGCGGTCGAGCTGATGGCCAGCATGGTGAGGGACAGCGCCGCCCAGGTGGCCACGTGCTGGTGCGGCAGGGCACCCAGGAGTCCCTGGGCGATCAGGTATGCGGTGAAACCTGTCACGGCGCACGCGGCGACCAGGTCGATCAGCCGGCGCCACACCGGTATCCGGCCACCGGACAGCGCGATCAGCGCCGCGATGGCGATGCCGCACATGGTGAGGGGGAGCAGCGCGGAACTGAAGACGACTCCTCGGGGGTCACTCGCCGCGATCGGGACGATGTCGACGACCTCGACCCTGGGGGCCGTCTTGCGAACGGACTTCGAGGCGCCGGACCGGGGCGGCCGACCGTCCGACGACGTGGTGTGCCGCACGGGCGACTTCGGTGCGTGGGCGGCGAGTTGCCGACCGGCTGTGGTCAGCAACTGGGCCACGGACGTGCTGGCAGCGGTGGCCTCCATCACCTTCACCCTGCCGGGGGTGACGACAAAGGCGCCGTAGACCTCCCGGCTCTTGATCGCCGAGCTGGCCGACGCCTGGTCCGGGTACAGGTGGAAGTCGAATCCGCCCGGTTTGCTGTGTGCGAGGCCCTCGACCGCCTTCTGGCTGGCGGTGCTCGTCCCCACCACCCCGATGGGCAGATCGCGTGGCGCGATGCGCGAGGCGGGCCAGGCGTACGCCATCACCGCCAGCGAGATCACCAGCGGCAGCGCCACTGTCACGAGGACGGTCCGGTGCCATGAGCGGAGGCCCGCCGAATCCTTCGCCGGCGCCGGGCCTCTTGAAAGACGAGCGATCATTTTTCTGCTGCTCCAGTCCTGGAAGTGGTAGATAAAGACGAATATTCGTTTTGCTGGGGCCGGGTGCGGACCCCCGCGGCGGGGCCGCCGCCGCGTCGTCGAGGGCGGCCCTGTCCGGCTAGGTCTTCGAGCCGGTCGTACCGGTCATGCGGTGCCGATGGTCCCGGGTGCGGGCGAACCCGCCGGATCGGCGCGGGGCCCGCTGCCGGGGTCGTACGGCTGCTCGGGGCGGGCCGGCCGTCTGCGCTGCCGTATCAGCAGGATCCAGCCGGCGACGGCGACCAGCCCGGGGGTGATCGTCCGGTAGAGCAGATCGGCCGCGGTGGCGGCGCCCGTGGGCACTCCGCCGTGGTGCAGGGTGAGGACCAGGGCCGCGTCGACGGTGCCGATCCCGGCGGGCAGCAGCGGCATGGCCGACGCGGCGGTCATCGCGGCGACGTAGGCGAACAGCGCCGTGCTGGAGGTGGGCCGCGCTCCGACCGCGTGGCACACGGCGAGCAGGCAGGCGAAATCGGCGCCCCAGTTGGACAGGGCGAAACCGAGCCCGTACCCCCAGAAGCGGGGCGACGTGCGCATGGCGGCCAGTTGGGTGAGCACGCCGTCGGCGGATGTCCGCCCCACGGCGCCGCGGCGCAGTCGGTGCACCAGGCGGAACAGCGCGTGCACCGGCCGTCGCAGCACGGCGGGCCGGCGGAACAACGCGAGTGCGCCGCTGGTGAGGGCGCAGAGGGCCGCGATCCTGAGGGCGGCCGGGAGGATCCGCGAGCTGTCGCCCGCCAGCAGGTGGGCGACACCGGCGAGCAGGACGAGCGCGATCGTGCCCAGCACGCCCGTGGCGGCATGGGCGAAACCGATCTGCGAGACACTGGCGCCCCAGGAACGCATGCGGTAGGCCCGATAGGTGATCGCGGCCAGGGATCCGCCGGGCAGGGTCGCGCCGACCGCGTTGCCGGCGAACACCATGGCGACCGAGGATCCGAGCCCGACGCGCAGTCCGTCGACGCCGAGCGCATGGCGTTGGAGGCGGGCGAACATCATCATCGACACCATCTCGCAGGCGAGGGCCGGCAGGAGCCAGGCGAAGCGGGCATGGCTCAATTCCCCTGCCGCCCGGCCCGCGTGGGGCACGACCACCACCAATTCGGCGCCCAGCACGACCACGACCGCCCCCGCGGTCAGCACCGTGCGGCGGCGCGGTCGCGGCATGCCCGGGAACCCACCGCTCGGGTGCGTCTGTTCCGTCCGTCCTCCCGCGTCCGCGTCGGCGCTCGCGTCCATGTCCGGAAGGTCGCCATGGGGCCCGGTCGCGGTCGAGCCGCTCATCGCGGCACCGGCCAGTCGGGCAGGAGGCGGGCGGGGCCTTCCAGGTGGACCCGGCACCGGGTGTGCGGCGGAACCGCCAGACCCCACAAGCCCGCGAGGAAGTGCACGTCGAGGCCGACGGCCGCGGCTCGGCCCCGTGCCCTGCCGGCGGTGTACGGGAGCGGCTCGGCGATGCTGAGGCGCAGCAGCGGTGCGACGTCCGTGATGCCGTTCAGCGTGAGCATGGCGATGAGGGCCTGGGTGGTGGTGTCGTCAGAGGTGCGGCCGCCGACCAGTCGCAGTTCCCCACCGGATCCGGCGAGTTGACGCCCGACGTCCGTCCGGCGCCGCCAGGGGCGTCGGGGACGGCGCGCTTCGGCGACGTCCGGGAACCGGAAACGCACCAGGGCTCCCGTGGGCCTCTTGCCGCCGTGACCGATGAGGAAGGCCTCTCCGAGGTGCAGCGGCAGAAGTGACGAGACCCGACCGCGACGACGGCTGCGCAGCCAGTTGCCGGACCGGTCGCTGCCGCTGCGGCCGTCGCCGCCGATCGACCTGCGGCCGGCGCTCGCGTGGTCTCCGTCGTCCGGACGCGGGGGCTGGGGGGAGTGGATCATCGTGGACTACCTGGGGGGAAGCTCGGGGTGGGGGCTCGGACGGTCTGCCCTGGTGGGGTCGGCACTGTCGCGGGCGGCGGGCACGGACGGGCCGGGGTCACGGGTCGGTGCGGGCGGTCCGGGTGCGGGTCCGCCGGCAGGGGCACCGGAGTGACGAGTGCGCCTTCCCCGCCCCGGACGACCCGGCAGTGGCGGTCCGCCGCGGCGTTCGGGCGCCGCTGCAGCCCGCGGGTGCTCTCGTGCCTCCCGTACACCACGGGCACCAGCAGCAACTCCGCCCACCGTCGGGGCACCGTGCGTGCGCCCGGTGGGTATGCGGGGGGCGGTCGTCGCCGGGGTCTGCACGGTGCTCATGCCGCCTCCTTCTTTCCGGGAACAACCGTTCTGTTGGGCGGGGCCCATCCTTCGCCATGGGGCCGGAATCGTCAAGACGAACATTCGTTTTTCTTGCTCGGTGGCCCGGCGCGCCACCGCCGCGCACCCCGCCGGGGTGGCGGAGGTGCGCGGCGGCGGTCCCGGTCGACCGGGACGGGGCTACTGGCTGGGGCGCGCGACCTGGGGAGCGATGTCCTCGGTGAAGGTCTCGCCCTCGGTGGACTTGGCCAAGGAGGCCTTGGCCCCGCCGGTGCCGCAGAAGGCGGCCTCCAACGTGCCGCCGAGGACGGTGTTGACCGTTCCGTTGTTGGAGGTGTTCGCCATGGACGTCATGCTGCGCTTGCCGTCGGCGGTGGTGAACGCGTAGGTGTAGAAGCCCTGGACCGTGCCCGTGTGGCCGTACACCGTCACGCCGCACGAGAGTTTCCTGGCCCGCAGCCCCAGTCCGTAGAACTGCGTGCCGTCCGCGGTGACCGGGACCATCGTCATCATCTGCTGCAGCTGCGCCTGGGGGACGAGCCGCCCGGTGACGAGCGCGGAGAAGAAGCGGTTCAGGTCGGCCGCGTCGGAGATGACCGCGCCGGCCGACTGCGCCCACGAGACGGTCTGCTCGGTGGAGTCCACCAGCGGCAGCGTGGTGTCGTCAGGACGCAGGTAACCACGGGCGGAGGAGCCGGAGATCGCGGTCTGCGGGTGGACGTAGGAGGTGTGCGTCAGACCCAGCGGCTCGAAGATCCGCTCCTGGTACTGCGTGGCCATCGGCACGCCGGTGACGTGCTCGATCATCTCGCCCAGCACCACGAAATTCGTGTTGGAGTAACTGTAGGCCGCGCCCGGCTCGTTGGTCGGCTCGTGGGCCGTCGATAGGTCGATCAGCTCCTGGTAGCCGAACACCTTGTTCCGGACCGCTTCGAAGCCCGGAACGGTGTAGTAGAACATGTCGTTGGTGTAGTCCCACAGACCGCTGCGGTGACTGAGCAGGTGGCGCACGGTGATGCGGTCGTCCGGCAGGGGCTCGGGCAGGTACGTGTTCGCGGATGCGTCGAGGTCGATGCGTCCCTCGGCGACCAACTGCATGAGCACCACTGTGGTGAAGGACTTGGTGACGCTGCCGACGCGGAAGCGGCGGTCGGCGTCCATCGCCGTGCGGGCGACGGTGTCCGCCTGTCCTCTGGAGATCCGGTACGTCGTGTTGCCGGAGTCGATGCGGGTGAGCGCGCCGGGGGCGCCGTTCGCCATGGCCTGCTTCTGTACCGCGAGCACGCCCGCGATGTCGGGGGCGGGAAGGGACGGCGTCGCGGCGACGGCCGGCGAGCCGGCCAGGGTGGTGATCACGGCGGTGCTCGCGAGCGTGGTGCTCGCTATGGTGAAGCGCATCCGGTTCTCTCCGTCGTCAGTTGGGGGGATGGAGCGGCCGCACGCGGGCTCGCGGCCCGCGGCGCTCGCCGCACCATACCGATTGACCGAGCCCGGTTCCGTTGTGTGACACACCCGCTGGACACGTTGACCCGAACCCCCAACAGTGCTTCATTGCGCGGCAGTTGACGCGCCATCACGACGGGGTGGTCGGCGGAGGGGACGTGCTCCACGTCAGCCCCGCCCTACGTCGGCCCCTGCTCGTACCACCGGAGCACGCGCATGGCTCGCAGAGTGTTCCACCGGCTCGGCTCGCCCTCGCCGTCGTCCAGGGGGAAGTGCAGCTCGCCGCAGTGGGGGTTCTCCAGCGGCCAGCGGCCGTCCGCGTCGCGCTTGCACCGGACCAGGTCGATCGCCTCGGCCGGCCGGTCGTCGGGGGTGCCACCGGCCGCGCGCAGATGGTCGAGCCCGCGCAGCACGTCGTAGTGCCACAAGGCCGGGTGGGAGAACCGCGTCCAGGCCGACGGGCCGCCGGTCTTGCGGTCCCGGCCGACGGCCCGACCGGTCGACAGGCGCCGCAACAGCCGCCGCTCCAGGAGGTACTCCTGGCCGCGGAGCCGGGCGCCGGCCACACCGGGAACCGGTCCTGCCGCCCGCTCGTACTCCAGCAGCCCTTCCAGGACGTCGATCGTGGTGTGGAACGACCCCCGGGTGGAGCCGTTCTCCTGCTCGCAGTTCCACCCGCCGTCGGCCGTCTGCTCGCCGAGGAGCCGCTCGACGACCCGACTGACGTCCCTGCCGAAGTAGGCCCCGAGCGCCACGGTCCGGCCGTTGACGCACGGTTCCACCTCCCCGGAGAAGAACGGCTCGCCGTCGTGCTCCCACCGGACGCTCTCGTGCACCAGCCCTACGGCGTGGCGCGCCGCAGCGCTGTCCGGTTCGACGCCGAACGCCCGCAGCAGCACCAGGCTCCAGGTGGTGGAGGTCCATGCGGGGAAGAGCGTGCCCTGCCGTGCGGGTCCGAGCGTGTGCCACCACGTCTCCGCGGCGCCGGAGGTGAACGAGGGGACGCCGGAGGGCCATTGGCCGTGCGGTTGCTGGAGGGTCAGCAGCCGGGCACCCCAGCCCTCGTCGGCGACGCGGGCGCGTTCGGCCGCGATCTGCTCCGCGGGCGTGTCGGTGAGATCCCGCATCACCTGCCAGCGGATCGCCGGGTCGCTGTCCGGCAGCCAGTCGATGACGTCCACGCACCCGCACCTCCTCCGGGGCGGAGGCTGTCCCGCCAGGGCACCGTCAGGGGCGTGATCCGCCGGGAAACGGCACGGGGCGGGGCGTCATCAGGACGGGTCGTCCGTTCCGCGGACCGCGTCGGTCGGGTGCGGTGGGACAGGGCCGGGCGGGATGTGGACGGTCATGATCAAGGAGCAGGTCTCGTCGCCGGAGCCGCGGTAGGCGTGGGGAACGTCGCACACTGGCCGTGGTGGTTCCGCCGTGTCTCCCCCGTCGCGGCGGAACCACCCCCGGCGGGCCCCGGTCCGCCCCGGCACTGAGCCGCCGTCAGCGTCGGCTGTCACAGCTCGGGGTGCCGCTCGGTCGGTAGTCGGGATCCCTACGGCCGCACGAGGCGGGTTCCCTGTCACGAGCGCCGATCCTCCCCAGCCGGTTCGTCGCCCTCTTCGCCGAAGACCGGGGACCGAACCCCGGGAGAGGGACCTGCATGCTGATCACCGAAACCCGCATCCGGACCGACCGTCCGCACCTGTTCCTGGCGCGGTTCTGCCGGCGCCCCGGCCGGACGGGCGGCCGGCTTTCGCATCTGCTGCACGTGCTGCACGGCGGCGGAGCGGCACCCCGGGTTCACCGCGTCGAAGGTTCCGGTGCCCGCAGGACCGTCGACGTCGGCTCGGGCAGGTGCACCGTGCACGCCGGCCCCGGCGTACTGAACCTGCGGGCCGAGGCGGGCGACCGGGACGGGCTGGAGAGCGTCCAGCATTGGGCGGCCGAGCGCCTGCGGAAGCTCAGCAAGGGTGGTGCCCCGCACGTGACCTGGCATCCGGCAGGAACCGCCGATCGCTTCGGCGACGGTCCCGAGCCGTTGGAGGGAGCGGTGGTCCGTTCACGCCGCGGTCCGACGATCGGCGCCGCGGCCGTGGTGACGCTGGTGGTGGCGGGCCATGTCGGTCTTGGCATGGTCGTGCTGGAAGCCGGTCCGTGGAAGCACTGGGTCATCGGCTCCGTCCTGGCGGCCGTTCTGCTCCGGGGCGCCCATGTCCTGCGACGTTCCGCCGGCGGTCGCCGGAAGGCCCGCGACACGCGGTGACGGCCGGCCCGTCCGGCGGGGCGGGTGGCCCGGGCGCGCGACCGGGCCGACGGTGTACCCGTAGGACCCGGCAGGTCTGCCGTCGGTGACCCCGCCCCGGGAAGTGGGGGGAGCCACAGGCGGCCGGGGACGGCCCGCGTCACCGTCCGCTACTGGCCGAGCAGTGGCAGCGCGGGGAAGGCGTGGTCGTGCCAGATGAGGCGGGAGGCCTCCTCCGGGTACGGGGTGACGGCCGACCGCGTGTCGAAGACCTGGACGAGGCGCTGGCCGGTGTCGTACGCGGGCCAGCCGGGGTCGCCGTGGGTGGCGAACGAGGTCCATGCGGTGCGCATCCGGGTGGACAGGGCCTCCGCCTCCGGGGAGGGCGTTTCACCGATCAGCACGGCGGGCCGGCCGCGGTCCAGGTTGCCGAAGACGAGGGGGACGTCCAGGCCGTGGCAGGCGCCGAAGACGCCCCCCATGCCGGGGGCGGGCCAGGCCAGCTCGTAGACGTGCACGCGGCCGCCGGCGGTGGTCTGGGCCTCGGCGAGGTGGAGCGACGGCATGCGGAACAGCCAGTCGGAGTGGACGAGTTCGTACAGCTCGTCCGGGCCCGCCGCAGGGTGGGCCGCACGATAGCGGCGGGCCCCGTCCGGGCCGGGTGCGAAGGCATGGAGGGCCTCCGCCGCCTGTTCCTCGCCCACCTCGCCGAGCAGGCCCTCGACGACGGTGAACAGCCGTTGCTCGTCGCGCGTGTGGCCGACGAGGAGTTCGACGCCGCGGCCGGCACCGTCCCTCAGCGCCTGCCACGGTGTGGCGGCCAGGACATCGCCGTCGACGACGGGGGAGAAGGGGATCGCCTTGAGCGCCGGCCGGCCCCACCGCTGCGCCCACCGCTCCATCGTGGCGCTGACCGTGTCACCGGCGCCGGACAGCTCGTGCGGGGCAACGGTGGACAGGTCTGCCACCGTGGGCCGCAGGCCCAGTTCGGCGGCGCAGGCGGCGGCGATGTCCGCGGCGAGCTCCGGTGCGAAGAACGTGCCGGGCACACTCTGGGCGACGGCCCGGTGGAAGAGCCCGGCCGCACGGTCCATCGCCAGCAGCGCGGCCACCGATCCGCCACCCGCCGACTCGCCGAAGACGGTGACCCGCGCCGGGTCCCCGCCGAAGGCCCGGATGTTGTCGCGCACCCACTCGAGAGCGGCGACCTGATCGAGCAGACCCCGGTTGTCAGGAGCACCCCCGATCCGGGCGAAACCCTCGATCCCCACGCGGTAGTTGAACGTCACCACGACGACGCCGCCGTCCCGCGCGAGCCGGCCCCCGTCGTACTCGGGAAGGCCGGACGCGCCGATGACGTAGGCACCGCCGTGGATCCACACCATCACCGGCAGGCCCGCGGCCGGGTCGGTCGCGGGCGTCCAGACGTTGACCGTCAGCCAGTCGCCGTCCGCCGTGTCCCGCGCCTGCGCGTCCATGCCGAAGTGGCCGCCCTGCGGGGGCGGCGGCCCGTACGAGACGGCCTCCCGCACCCCGGTCCAGCCCCGCACCGGCCGCGGCGCGCCGAAGCGCAGCGCGCCCACCGGGGGCTCGGCGAAAGGAATGCCACGGAACACCGCCGTCCCGGCCTCGCGGCTGCCGCGCAGCCTTCCCGCCGCGGCCCGCACTTCGGGCCGGGACCCGGACGACTGGGATTCGGCGCTGGTCATGACCATTTCCTCTCAGGCGCGCGAAGGGGGTCCGCCGCGGCCGCGGGCCCTGCGGATCATCCATCGCCGCTCGCCGTCGCGCCAGCGATTTACCCGGCGCCGACCGCCGCGGACATCCGGGTGAAGGTCGTCCCCCGCCGGGCGAGGCGGACGCCTTCTGGGCCGCGACGACCCGGCCGGCCCAGCAACACGTCGCCAAGCACCTGTTCGAGGCGGGGCTCCAGCAACGCGGCGACGTCGAACGGGACCTGCCCGACCGGGTGACGCGGTTCCAGTACCGCCCCGGCTCCGACAGGACGTAGCCGGTTGCCCCGCGGTGGCCGCCGCGGACAGGAGCCGGCCGCCCGACACCGACCCCGTCGGGCGCGACGTGGGCGTCCCTGAGGAGCCATGATGGCCGTTGACATCCCGCCCCTGGTGAGCCCTTCCCGGCTCAGGCGCCGAGGGGGGCTCCTCGGCGAGTGCCTCGCGGAGTTCCTGGGGATGTTCGTGCTCGTCTCCTTCGGATGCGGTGTGGCCGCCATGGCGGTCGCCGCGCTGCCGGGTTCCGGCCGCACCGCGGGAGCCACCATGAGCTTCGTCGGCGCCGGGGACTGGGTCATGCCCGTGCTGGGCTGGGGGCTGGCCGTCACCTTCGGCATCTACGTGGCCGGCGGCGTCAGCGGCGCGCACCTCAATCCGGCGGTCACGCTCGCCTTCGCGGTGCGCCGCCGGTTCCCCTGGCGCAAGGTCGTCCGTACGTGGTCGCGCAGGTGGTCGGCGCGTTCGTGGGGGCGGTGCTGGTGTACGTCGTCTACCACGACGCCATCGCGGCCCTGGACCAGGCGACGAAGGGGCCGAAGACGAACGGGCACACCCTGGCCACCTTCTCGATCTTCGGTACCTTCCCGGCGCAGTACTTCCACGGTGGCGTGTGGGGCCCGCTCGTGGACCAGACCGTCGGCGCGGCGTTCATGCTCATGCTGCTGATGGCGGTCATCGACCTGCGCAACCCGGCGGTGCGGGCCGGTCTGGGGCCCGTGGTGATCGGTCTCGCGGTCGCCGCCATCGGCCTGTCGTACGGCGCGAACGCCGGCTACGCCATCAACCCCGCCCGTGATTTCGGCCCCCGCCTGTTCGCCTGGGCGGCGGGCTGGCAGGACCTCGCGCTGCCGGGCACCCTGGCCGGTTCCTTCCACGGCTACTTCTGGATCCCCATCGTCGGACCCCTGGTCGGTGGCGTGATCGGGGTCCTGGTCTACGACCTCCTCATCGGTGACGTCCTGCACATCCGCACGCGCATGTCCAAGCCGCCGGAGATCGGCTGTACCCGCCCCGTGGCGACCGCCGCCGAGGAGTGACGGCGGCGTGAGGGCGGCCGACGAGGCGCCCGGGCGCCGGAGCCGGTCTGCCGGCCCGGCGCCCGGCACGCGTCCTCGCGTCCTACCGGCCGCGCGGCCCGGTCACAGGAACTGCTCGCCCTGGCCCAGACCGATCCCCGTCGTCCAGGAAGTGATCGTCACACCGCCCAGGCTCACGTCGGTCTCCCCGGGAACGTAGAAGTTCGTGGCGAGCGAGCTGTGGTCCGGCATCGACAGCTTGAAGGTGGTGACCTGGAGCGTGTGCTCCGGCAGGTCCGGAGCACTGAAGCGAACGCTCGCGTGCAGCGGGGAGTCCGCGCGCAGCACCAGCCGGCCGCCGCGTCCGCGGATGTACACGGGAATGGCAGCGGTCTGACCGGGGGGCCCGCTCAGCGACACCTGGGGGGTGTCGCTCAGCGTGCAGGCGATGCCGTCGTGCGCCAGCAGCGTCACGTCGAAGGCACGACGGCTGAGGTCCGCGGTGTAGCCGCCGAAGTAGAAGGAGACGTCGCTGGTGCGGCAGGGGCGTGGCGCCGTGCCGGTGGCCCTGGCGCTCGCGATGCCGGGGGCGGTCGTGGCCAGCACGGCCGCCGCGATCGTGGCCACGCCGGCGGCCATCAGGGTTGTTCTGCGCATGGGTTGTTCCTCGGGGTGGGAGAGGGGTGTCAGAAAGCGGCGAGGCCGTGCGGCATGCCCAGACCGGTCGGGCCGTCCCAGCCCTTGCCCGCGGAGCAGACCGACGTGCTGAGCCCGGGGTAGTCGGCGCACAGGTGGTACGTCTCGTTGTTCCCGGCGGTGATGTCGGTGAAGGCGGCGGCCGGGGCACGGTAGAGGGTCCGGGGTCCGTCGACCGGGGCCAGGTGGCCCGCCCGGACGAACAGGCCCGCGATGTACGGCGCCGAGGCACTGGTCCCGCCGGCGATCACCCAGTTGTAGGGCTCGCCGGTGCTGGGCGCGTACGTGTCGTAGACCGCGACGCCCGTGGCGGCGTCGGCGTCCGCCGACACGTCGGCGGCGGCACGGTGCCCGCCGCACGCCCCGGTCACCGAGGACGGCTGCCCATGGGCGGCGGGGAAGCGGGTCTCGCACCCGCTGCCACCGCTCCACCAGGCGGTCGCGGGGCCGGTGGCCGGCAGGGTGACCCCGCCGACGCTGATCACCGAGGGCAGGTCGGACGGCCAGGACTGGTGGATGCCGCCGTTGAAGCCGGAGTCCCCGGTCGAGGCGGTGATCGCCACCCCCTTGTGGCGGAGGGCGGCCAGCAGGCCACCGCTGGTGTTCGTCACGTCCGCGGAGTACCCGTAGCTGATGCTGACCGCCGAAGCGTGGTGGGCCACCGCGGTGTTGACCGCCCGCGCGAAGTCACCGGTGGAGACGTCGTTGTCGTCCTCGGCGTCCTGCCACGGCACCGAGATCTCCATCAGCCGGCAGGACGGGCAGGCCGCGGAGGCCATGTCGAGGTCGAGCGAGGTCTCCAGCGACACCTCCTCCTCCACGAAGGCCCCGTGGGGATCCTTCTTCGGGTCCCGCGGGGCCGGCTGCGCGCCGCCGGTGTAGTCCAGAAGCCGCAGGCAGCCGGACGCCGTCGTGCAGGGCGGCAGGTGGTATGTCCGCCGGTAGGCGGCCAAGTCCTCCTCCAGCGCGGGGTCGACGCCGGCGTTGACGACGGCGATGATCCCCTTGCCGGTCGATGTGCCGGGCAGTCGGTACGCCTTGTCCAGGTCGGCGGGACCGTATCCGGCGGGCAGCGCGGACCGCAGCGGCGAGCTGCTGCCCTTGTGATCCGTGACTACCTCGCTGTGGCACCGCGGGCAGACCGAGCGCACGCCGTGCGAGTCCAGCAGCCGTCCGCTGCTCACCGCCTTGCGCAGAGCGGCCACGGTCTCACCGGTGTCGGCGCGGGCGTTCGATGGCGTGTCCGCGGCGCCCGCCGTGGCCGCGGCGGTCGGCGCCGGGGACGCCGACGACGCCGGGTGGGCGGCGAGACCGGGGTGCAGGGCCGCGGCGGTGAGCGCCGCGCCCGCCGCGACCGCCACCGAGATCTTGGCTATGCGGCTCGACATCTTCGCGGTCATGCGCGCGATGCGGCCTCGCGCTGTGAATCTGTTCACGCGTTCATGAGTCCTCTCCGGTCGGGAAGCGGGCCGATCGGCCCGGCGCGACGCAGCGGACGCGCCGTGAGCACGTCCTGTCGTCGCGGTTGAGATGCACCTGGAGAGGCGGAAGTTCACGGTGGGAGCGAGAACTTCGGGTGATCGCCGACGCGACCGCCGAGGCGACCGCCGACGCGGGCGGGCGTCCGGTGGGGAGGACGCGGAACGGGAACTGCGATCGCGCGGGATGCGTCGGTAGGGGGATGAGGGAGCGGGGTGAACCCACCGGTGCCGTCGGCTGTTGTGTGGCGGCGGTCAGTGCGTGTGTCGGGCTCGGCGTGTGGCTGCAGGGTGCCCGCCCCGGTCTTCAGGGGGGTTTCGAGGACCGCCGGGACTGGAGCCTGCTGTATGTGGAGCTGCCGTCCATGCTTCTCGGGGTGCCGGCGATCACGCTGGCGGTCTGTGCGGTGGCGAGTGGTGTGCTCCGCCGCCGGGCGGCGGCACGCGCGCGGACGGCGTTGGCGGGCGGGGCGGCCGCGGTCGTGCTCGCCGGACTGACGTGGGCGTGCCGTGTGTGGTTGGACCTCCGGGTCGACGATTTCCTCCAGGGCGACAGGTGATCGCCTCGCCTGCCACCGTGCGTCGCCGCTGTCGGTGACGGGTTGTCAGTGCGGGCCGGGTCGTCCCGGCCGGCGTCACGCCGTCTCGGCGTACCGCTGCCCCGCGTACGCCCGAGCACCGCCAGGACCGCGTTCGCGCCGCCCGGCACTCGGTCAGGCCGGACCCGGGCGCGGGCCCGGTGTGCGTCGGCCGGTCGGCTGGGCCGGGTGTATGGATGCGAAGCGGGCAAGAACCTTTGCCTGACGTCGGGGCGATCGTGCGGGCATGGATCGGGGCGGCTCCGGCGGGCAGCCGCCGAACCCTTCGGGCGGTACCCGCGACGTGTCAGTACCCGCGGTCGTAGATCGCCCGCAGCCACGGTTCCCGGACGACGGGCGTGCGCGCGAGAGTGCGCCGGAACGCGGTGAGTGACGGCCGGAACGGACCGTTCGGGTGCGGTGGGAGCGGATCGTCCCGCTCCACGCCCTCGGGCAGGCCGCCGACCACCGGCAGCCGCGTTCGATGGGCAGGGAAGGCCAACTCGGCCCAGAGCGCGGCCTCCACGGGCACGCCCACCGCGCCGCCGCCCGGCTGCCACACCTCTCCGGTCTGCGGATGGACCGGTACCAGCACCAGTCCGGCGGTCGTCTGGCCCAGCCCCGGCCCTGCCAGGTCCAGCCGCTTCGCATCCTTCCCTGAGGGCAGCAGCGTGGTGAGGGCCCGGCCGAGGAGTTCGGCGATCGGCCCGGGCGTCACCTCGACGGGCCCGCCTCCGGAGCTCACCACCACATGCGCGAGGGCCGCGCCGGCGGGGATGTCCAGGTACGCACTCAGCCGGTGCCGCAGCACACCGTCGGCGGGCAGTTCCGCCCAGTCCATGACGGGCCGCTCCGGCGGCCCGGGCAACTCCGCCACGGCCTGCGGGAGGAGCCGGACCATCTGCCACGCCCCGCAGTCGTCGATCCGCGATCCGACCGGCGCCGCGCAGTCCAGGCAGGCGAGGTTCGGCCCGTCGCCGCCGTTGATCCCCAAGCAGTAGCCCCCGGTCCGGCCCGCGATCAGTCCGGTGCCGCGCAGGTCGCCGGGCGCGAGCAGGACGGTGCCGGACGGTCCCTCGGACAGGGAGCCCGGCGGCACGAAGAACCCTTGCGCCGCGACCGCCTGCGGTCCGGCCTCCTCCCAGGGCCGCCACGGAGGCCCGTACGGCACGGGGTCGACGGCGTACGTCCCCGTCTCCAGGAGCGGAGGGTGCAGCGATTCCCAGTGGGCGTCGCGCAGATGGATCGGCAGTGCCACTCGCGACACCGCCGCCGTCAGCACCGCGCCGCAGCGCGCACACCCGAACACCGCCAAGCCGTCCCCTCCCGCCCTCTGAGCCCCGGCATCCCACCAGGCCCGCGCCGGGGCGGCAAGGGGATGTCGGGGGGACACCGCACCCCGCAGCGCAGCTCACCGGGCCGCGGACGCCCGGATACCCGCTTCGCGAGCGGCTGTTCAGTGCCGTGGGACGGAAAAGGAAAAGGCAAGGAGCGCTCTCTCCTTGCCACTCTCAACTTATAGCGCACGGGGGGCCTTGCCGCAAGGCCCGGGTCAGGGCGCACAATCGTCGGCCGATGCCGCATTCGGCGGAGACGAGGACACGACGGGGGACGCGGGACGACCAGGGACGAGGACGTGCTCGGCAAGAGGTTCGACGGAGTGACGGAGTGGGAGGCGCCGGCGATGCGACCGGTCACCGCGGTGCGGCGGAGCACGGCTGCCTCGGAGGGATCGCAGTGATTGAGCAGTACGTATGGGATCTTCAAGAGGTCGACGAGACGCAGGTCGCGCTCGTCGGCGGCAAGGGCGCGCACCTGGGTGGGCTGTCGCGGATCGAGGGCATCAGCGTGCCGGCCGGCTTCTGCGTGACGACGGACGCCTTCCGGCGGATCATGGCGGAGGCGCCGTCGATCGAGGATCGGCTCGATCAGCTGGCGCGCTCGCACCCGGACGACCGGGAGGCGATCCGCGCGCTCAGCGCGCGGATTCGCCGGGACATCGAAGAGACCGCCATCCCGGGTGATCTCGCGGCGGCGATCACCCGTGCCCTCGCGCGGCTCGGCGAGCAGGCCGCCTGGGCCGTACGCTCCAGCGCGACGGCGGAGGACCTGCCGACGGCCTCCTTCGCCGGTCAGCAGGACACGTACCTGAACGTCGTCGGGCCGGCGGCGGTCCTCCGGCACGTCAGCCGGTGCTGGGCCTCGCTGTTCACCGAGCGGGCCGTGATCTACCGCCGGCGGAACGGCATCGACCACCGTGCGGTCCACATGGCCGTGGTCGTGCAGCGGATGGTCGTCCCGCACGCGTCCGGCATCCTGTTCACGGCCGACCCCGTCACGGGCAACCGGAAGGTCGCCACCGTGGACGCGGGCTTCGGCCTCGGTGAGGCCCTGGTCTCCGGCCTGGTGAACCCGGATGTCCACACGGTGCGGGACGGCCAAGTCGTCACCAGGGCGATCGCCGCCAAGCGGCGTGCCGTTCAGGCCCTTCCCGCGGGCGGTACGCAGGAAGTGGCGATCGACGCGTGGCGGCAGCAGCAACCGGCGCTGACGGATGAGCAGGTGGTACGGCTCGTGCAGCTCGGGCGCCGGATCGAAGCCCACTTCGGCCGCCCTCAGGACATCGAATGGTGCCTGGACGACGAGGGGTTCCGGATCGTCCAGAGCCGGCCCATCACGACGCTCTTCCCTGTTCCCGAGGCGGACGACGAGGAGAACCACGTCTACGTCTCCGTCGGTCATCAGCAGATGATGACCGACCCCATGAAGCCCCTGGGGCTGTCCATGTGGCAGCTGACGGCCATGGCGCCGATGCACGCGGCCGGCGGGAGGCTCTTCGTCGACGCCACCCGGCGCCTGGCCTCGCCCGCGAGCCGCGCCGCCCTCCTGGACATCATGGGGAAGGGCGATCCGCTGGTCAGGGACGCCCTGGAGACCGTCCTCGACCGTGACGACTTCGTGCCGTCCCTCCCGGACGCGGGTCCCGGCGGGCCCCCGTTCGGTGCTGCCGCCGCCCCGATCGAGACCGATCCGGCCATCGTCACCGAGCTGATCGAGCGCAGCGAGGTATCCGTCGCCGCCCTGGAGCGCGACATCCGGGCGAAGACCGGCCCGGCGCTGTTCGACTTCCTGCTGGAGGCCTTCGAGGAGCACAAGCGGGCGCTCGGCGATCCCCTGAACATGCAGGTGATCATGGCGGGGATGGAGGCCACCTGGTGGCTCAACGACAAGCTGCGGGAGTGGCTGGGCGAGAAGAACGCGGCTGACACGCTCACGCTCTCCGCCCCCGACAACATCACGTCGGAGATGGGACTGGCGCTGCTCGACGTCGCGGACGTGATCCGCCCCCTGCCGGAGGTGGTGGCGTTCCTCCAGGGCGTCCAGGGCGTCCAGGGCGTCCAGGGCGTCCACGACATCGAGGACCATGCATTCCTGGACGAACTGCCGAAGCTCGCGGGCGGGACCGAAGCGCGCGACGCCATCGAGACCTATCTCGACCGGTACGGCATGCGCTGCGTCGGCGAGATCGACATCACGCGGCCACGTTGGCGCGAGCGGCCCGCCACGCTCGTGCCCGTGATCCTCGACAACGTCAGGAACTTCGAGCCGGGCGCCGCCCGGCGGCGCTTCGAGGAAGGGCGCCGGAAGGCGCGGCAGAAGGAACAGGACGTGCTGTCACGCCTGCGGGCGCTGCCGGACGGGGACCGGAAGGCCGACGAGACCCAGCGGATGATCGACCGGGTGAGAACCTTCATCGGGTACCGGGAGTACCCGAAGTACGGCATCGTCAGCCGCTACTTCGTGTACAAGCGGGCCCTGCTGGGAGAGGCCGAGCGCCTTGTGCGGGCCGGTGTGCTCGCCGAGAAGGAGGACATCCACTACCTCACGTTCCAGGAACTCCACGAGGTCGTGCGCACGCACCAGGTGGACGGCCGGCTCATCCGGCAGCGCAAGGACGCGTTCCGGTCGTACCAGGCGCTCACACCGCCCCGCGTGCTCACCTCGGACGGCGAGGCCCTCACCGGGGCGTACCGGCGCGACGACGTGCCGGCCGGCGCCCTGGCCGGCGTGCCGGTCTCCGCCGGGACCGTCGAGGGACGGGCCCGCGTCGTCCTCGACATCGGGGACGCCGATCTCGAGGCGGGCGACATCCTGGTCACGGCCTTCACGGACCCCAGCTGGTCGCCGCTGTTCGTCGCCGTCGCGGGCCTGGTGACGGAAGTCGGCGGCGTGATGACCCACGGCGCGGTGATCGCCCGGGAGTACGGCCTGCCGGCCGTCGTGGGCGTGGCGGGAGCCACCCGGCTGATCCGGGACGGGCAGCGGATCCGTGTGCACGGGACCGACGGGTTCGTGGAGATCCTGTCGTGACCGACAGCGCAGGAAAGGGACCCGTCTGTCCCCGGTGCGGCGGTCGGCTGGTGGCCGGTGCGATGGCGCTCTGCCACCGCGAGGAGGACGACCGGCGCATCTGCCGGATCGTCTGGGGCTGCGCGAACCGGCATGTCTGGTGGAAGTGGGCGGACCGGCCGTCCGCCCCGCTGGAGCCCTGCCCCTACCCGGACCTGATGGACGGCTGACGCACAGGCCCTTCGGTCGGACCGCCCCCGGAGGCGGTCCGACCGAAGGTCCCGACCGAGCACTTGCCGGGTCAAATATCTGGCCCGAACCGCTTCCCACGTGATCGTTCACGGCTAAAGTCGGCGCAGGCGCAGGCTGGTCGACCGAGGGGACGGGTGTGGGTGGGACGGGCCAACAGCGGTGGCGGTCCGCTCCCGACGCTTTCCGTGCCGCGGTTCGTCGGGCGCGACCGTGAGGTCGGCGCGCTCGGCGCGGCACTCGCGCAACCGCCCGCCGTGGTCCTGATCGACGGTGAGGCGGGCATCGGCAAGACCCGGCTGGTACGGGAGATGCTGGCGTCCCAGGCCGAGCGAGGGCGTCGTGCCCTGGTCGGTGCCTGCCCGGAGCTGCGCGTGCCGTACACGCTCGGCGCGGTCGTGGACGCGGTGCGCGACGGCGTCGGCGGCGTGTCCGGGCTGCGCCTGAGCGGCCTGGGCGGCGCGCTGCGGCCGCTGTTCCCCGAGTGGGCCGCCGACCTGCCTCCGGCACCGGAACCGCTGGAGGACCCGACCGCCGCCCGGCACCGTTTGTTCCGCGCCTTCGTGGAGGTGCTCAGCCGGCTGGGGGTGGCCGTGCTGGTGCTCGAGGACGTGCACTGGGCGGACGAAGCCACCCTGGAGTTCCTGCTGTTCCTGGTCTCGCGCCGGCCCCAGCCGGTGAGCGTGGTCGTCACGTACCGGCGTGAGGAGGTGGCGCCCGGCTCCCTGCTGCTGCGGCTCACCTCCCGGCCACCCGCCGACGCGCGCCTGGTCAGGATGACCCTGCAACCGCTGGACGTCCGCGAGACCGCCGAAGTCATCTCTTCGATGCTCGCCGGCGAGCACGTGTCGACCGAGTTCGCCGCCTTCCTGCACGCACGCACGGAGGGTGTGCCGCTGGCGGTGGAGGAGTCGGTGCGGCTGCTGCACGACCGCGCCGACCTGATCCGGCAGGACGGGGGGTGGGCGCGCCGCCGGCTGGACCGCATCGAGGTACCCCCCACGATCCGCGACGCCATGCTGGAACGCGTCGGGCGCCTGCGGCCCGACACCCGTGCGGTCCTGTACGCGGTCTCCGTGCTCTCCGGGCCGGCCGACTACCCGACGCTGCGGGCGGTGACCGGGCTGCCCGAGGACCGGTTCACCGCGCAGGCGGCCGAGGCCATGGGGTCCGGCCTGCTGCGCGAGGCCGGGCCGGGGCAGTGGTCGTTCCGTCATTCCCTGGCGTGCCACGCCGTGTACGAGACCATCCCGGCCCAGGAACTCCGTGCCATGCATCTGCGCGCCGGCCGGGCGCTGGAGAAATGGCCGCTCCCGCCGGTGGCACAGTTGGCACGGCACTTCCGGCTGGCCGGCGAGGCCGGTGCGGCGTGCCGGTGGACCGAGCGGGCGGCCGACCTGTCCACGCAGTCCGGCGACGTGGCCACCTCGGCACTGCTGCTCCACAGCCTGGTCACCAGCGTCACTCTGCCGGTGGAACCGCTGGTGGCGATGGTGACGAAGATCCAGTTCCAGTCGCTGCCCGGCTCCGACCCTCATTCGAAGATCATCGAGTTGTTGCGCTCGGCCCTGCGCACCCAGGCCCTGACGCCGGGACAGCAGGCCCTGGTCCGCTTCCAGATCGGCCGGGTGCTCATGGTGGGAGGAGAGATCGAGGCGGGCCGGACCGAGTTGCTGAGAGCCGTGCCCCACCTGACGCCGGACTCGCTGGAAGGGGCGCGGGCCCGCATCCTCCTCGCCCTCCCCCTCGGGAACGCGCGGCCGGTCTCGGAACACTTGCGCTGGCTGCACGAGGCACCCGAGATGGCGCCGTCGATCGCGCCCCACGACCGCATGCGCCTCTCGGTGGAGCGGGCCTTCGCGCTGCTCATGCTCGGTGAGGAAGCCGGGTGGGAGGCGGCCCGGCGGATCCCGGACGACGTCGCCAGCTCGCGTGAGGCCGCGATGGTCGCGGTCGGGCACACGAACGTCGGCGAGGAGGCGATGCGCTGGGGACGGTACGAGGAGGCCAGGTCACGACTGGCCAAGGCCTCGGCGCTCGCCGAGCGCCACGAGTTCCTGGAGTACCTCGCCAGCATCGCCTCGTCCCGGGCCCATCTCGACTGGTTCACCGGTGCCTGGACGGGACTCGCCGAACGGGCGGCGCGCCTGGTCGACGACGACGAGGGGGTGCGGTTGAAGGACCGGTGCGAGGCCGCCCTCGTGGCGGGCCTGATCCAGGGCGCCGCCGGGGACCGCGGAGCGGCGGAGGAACGTCTGCGGTTCGCCGGACGCGACGACCAGCAGCGGATCGAGGCCACGACCGCGCTGGCACAGATGCGTCTGCGTGACGGAGATGCCGCCGAGGCGATCCGGCTCACCGACGAGGTGGCCGAGATCGCCCTCGGCAGTGGGATCTGGACCAGGGCCGTCGAGTTCGCCCCGGTACGGGTGGCGGCCCTGGTCGCCGCGGATCGCCTCGGCGACGCCGCGGACCTGGTGAGCGGCTTCGAAAGGGCCTTGGGCGGCAAGGACGCCCCGGCACCGCAGGCTTCCCTGGTGCTGTGCCGCGCCCTCCTGGCCGAAGCCGACGGCCGGCTCGCCGAGGCCGCCTCGCTGTTCGCCCGGGCGGCCGACGCCTGGCAGGCACTGCCGCGCCCCTACGACGCGCTGCTCGCGCGGGAGCGCCACGCCCGCTGCCTGTTCGCCGAAGGCCGGGACGAGGCCGGGCTGACGGTGCTGTCCGGCGTCGCGCGGGCGCTGTCGGAGCTCGGCGCCCGCAACGACGCCGACCGGGTCACGGCGTTCCTGGACGAGCGGGGTGGAGGGGACGCCCGCGAGACGCGCGGCCGCGGACGGCCCGGCTACGGCAACCGGCTCTCCCCGCGCGAGCTGGAGGTCGCCCGCCTGCTGCTCGACGGCCGGACGAACCGTCAGATCGCCGACGTGCTCGTGGTGTCGACGCAGACCGTGGCCAGCCAGCTGAGGTCGGCCATGCGCAAACTGCGGGTGACGTCGCGGACCGGACTCGCGCTCAGGGTCGTTGAACTGGGACTCGTCGGAGAGCAGGGGAGAACGCCGCCGGGCGACGAGTGAATTCACCGCCGTCGCCGTGGACGAAAGAAAGACACGCGAGCGAACGGCGAGTTAATTCCCGCATCTGACCAATCGAGCCGCGGCGGGGCCCGGTTGCACACTCGTGCCCATGTTGCCCGCAGAACCGCTGACACCCGAACCGGCAGACGGCCCGGCCGTTTCAGCACACCGTGCGAAGGACGAACCGGTACCGGCAGTACCGCAGGCCGACCCGGCTCACGCCCCGACCACCGAGGACGCGGGTGACGCCGCTGTTGCCGGCGAGTACGAACCGCTCTAGCGCGGGGGCCCAGGGTCGGACCGCGATCGCCGAAGGCGCGAGGCCCAACCCGATCCGGTCCGCCGGTGAGGGGCGCGGTCCTCGTGCGCACCGGAAGCCCGATCGCCGGCGGCCCGCACGTCTCCACGCCGAACCTCCCCCCGATACACCGTCATTCAGCTCACAGGAGGCCCATAGATGAGGCGCAGCGCAAGGAAGCGTCTGAGCAGACGCCTTGGCGCGGTGACCGTCGGTCTGACCGTCTTCGGCATGGTCGTGTCGACCACCGCGACCCACGCGGCCGAGCCGGCCCGGCAGACGCCGTCCACCGGTGTCGTACAGCCGAAGGGCCGTACGGTGACCGCCGACGGCGACCTGGCGCGGATCGTCTCCGCGTCCGGTGGGACCGTGCAGGTGACGCTGATCACCGGCGACAAGGTACGCGTCGGCGTCGACGACAAGGGCACGCCGGTCGTCCGCGACATCGTCGGCGCGACGCGGCCCGACGGACCGCCGGTCGTGTTCCACACCCTCACCCGCCAGGGCAAGGTGTACGTCGTACCGGACGACGCCCTCGCGCTGGTCGGCAAGGGACTGCTCGACTGGGGCCTCTTCGACCTGAGCCAGCTGGTGACGCTCGTCGCGGCGGGCAGGGCCGACGCGGTGCCGGTGCTCGTGACGTACACCGGCACGGCCGGGGCGGACAGGTCGCGGAAGGTCGCCGGGGCGTCGGGCGGCAGGTCGCTGCCGAGCATCAACGGCCGCTCGCTGAACATCGCCGACAACGGACAGTGGTGGCAGAGCGTACAGGGCAAGACGGACTCGACGTCCGCCGCCCGGTCCGCCGGTTCCCTGGCGGGGGTCAAGAAGGTCTGGCTCAACGGCCTGGCACATGTCGACCTGGAGCAGTCCGTACCGCAGATCGGCGCTCCCGTCGCGTGGGAACGCGGGTACGACGGCACTGGCGTGACCGTGGCGGTGCTGGACACCGGCATCGACGCCACCCACCCGGACGTGTCCGGCAGCATCGTCGGGCAGGTCGACTTCACCGGCAGTCCCACGGGCGCCAAGGACGGGCACGGACACGGCACCCACGTGGCGTCCACGGTCCTCGGCAGCGGCGCCGCGTCCAAGGGGCTGCGCAAGGGTGTCGCCCCCGGCGCCAAGCTCCTGGTCGGCAAGGTCTGCGACGACAACGGGCAGTGCCCGGACGACGGGATCATCGCGGCCATGGACTGGGCCGCCCACTCGGGCGCCAAGGTCGTCAACATGAGTCTGGGCGGCGATCCCACCGACGGCACCGACCCGATGAGCCAGGCGCTCAACGAGCTCAGCCGCAGCACCGGCACGCTGTTCGTGGTCGCGGCCGGCAACTCCGGTTTCGTCCACCAGAAGGTGGTCGCGCCGGGTTCCGCCGACGACGCCCTGACCGTGGCGGCCGTCGACAAGAGCGACGCGATGGCCGACTTCTCCAACCGCGGGCCGCGGATCGGGGACGGCGCCGCCAAGCCCGACATCGCGGCTCCGGGCGTCGACATCGTGGCGGCGCGCGCCGCCGGTACCACCATGGGCACGCCGGTGGACCAGTACTACACCACGGCCAGCGGGACCTCGATGGCCACGCCCCACGTGGCCGGCGCCGCGGCGATCGTCGCCCAGCAGCACCCGGAGCTGACCGGTCAGCAGATCAAGGCGCTGCTGATGGACACGGCCGCCGACCTGGGACACGACATGTACGCCCAGGGCAGGGGCCGGGTGGACCTCGCGACCGCGACCAACCCGCGGATCGTCCCGAAGGGAAACCTGAACTTCGACCGGCTGGCCTACCCGCACGCGCCGGTGACAAAGAAGATCACGTACACCAACCGCGGTGACGAGGCGGCCACGTTGCATCTGACGATGCCGGTCTCCTTCGCCGACGGCAGGCCGGCCGCGGCGGGGCTGTTCACCCTCAGCACCGACAAGGTGGTCGTCCCCGCGGGCGGGTCCGCCGAGGTGTCGGTGACGCTCGACGGCAGGGTGCTCGGCACCGACGGGGCCTACGGCGGCTACAACGGGCTGCTGAGCGCCCGTGACGACTCCGGCGCGATACGGCTGAGTTCGGGGATCCACACCTTCGTCGAGGCGCAGAAGTTCCCGCTGACCCTGAACGTCGTCCCCCCGGTGGGTGCCACCGACGTCCGGTACGGCACGGCCGCGTTCATGCCGGTCGACGACCAGGTGCACCTGCACGCGGGCCAGGTCTTCGAAGTCGGCGCGGACACCATGACCGAGCAGCTCTTCCGCGGCAGCTACGCGGTGCAGATGCCGGTCAGCTGGCGGAACGCGGCCGGCCAGTGGCAGCAGGCCCAACCGGTCGCACCGGAGGTGAGCCTCACCAAGGCGACCACGGTCACGCTGGACCTGCGCAAGGCCGAGCCGCTGAGCGTGCGGTATCCGGAGGCCACCGAAACGTACAACGCGACCGACTTCGCCAACCGGGTCTCGGCGACCGGGGCGTGGACGATGGGCACGGCGCTCTCGGCCGAGTACAGGGCCGCCGAACCGAACTGGTGGGTGCTGCCCACCGGCAAGGTGAGCGAGGGCACCTTCACCCACGACTTCTACAGCGTGCGCACGACTCCCGTCGTCACCCTGCGGACCACCGGCGGCGGTGCCTCCTCCACCCTGTCCGCCCGCTATGCGACCCCGGACGCCGCGCTCACCGAGACGCAGATGTGGCTGCACGACGACGGGGACCCGAGCTTCCGCGAAGCCGCGATCCCGGTTCCCCGGCTGCCGGTCAAGGGCCACCTGCCGGTGGTCGACGCGGGCACCGGGACCGCCGCCGAACTCGCGAAGGCCGATGTCCGGGGCAAGCTCGTACTCCTGACACCGACCGACCTCTGCCAGGGCACCTGCGACTTCCCGAGGCTCCGGGACGAGCGGGTGGCGGCCGCGGCCGCCGCGGGTGCCGTCGGTGTGCTGGTCGCGGCACCGGACCTCACCTCGCTGGGCCGTCCCTCGGACCTCGACCAGTGCGCGGACGGGCCGCAGAGCTGCCCGGAGATCCAGCCGTACGCCGCGCTGCCGATCGTGAGCGTGCCCTACGCCGAGGCCGAGGGCCTGATCAAGCGGCTCAAGACCCGGTCGCATGTCGGGATCCGTCTCGGCGGCAGCGTCGTGCCCAGGGCGTACGCCGCCACCTACCACGACGACGGGCAGATCCGGCCGAACGCCTACCGGGTCGGGAAGCACGACCTCGACCGGGTCGACCTGTACTTCCACGCGGCACGTCCCGGCGAGGTCCACCAGCTGAGCTGGATGCAGCAGTTCCCGGCCACGTCCGCCACGTCGCAGGTGGGCCTGCCGCACCCGTCCACGCGGCAGACCCTGACCACCTTCGTCAGGCGGCAGGACAACGCGATCAGCCGCTTCACCGCCTCCTGGGCGGAGCACGGAGCGGACTCCTTCCTGGCCCACAACCGGACCGAGGTCAACGACCTGGTCCTCACCGGCAGGGACGCGATCCACTGGAACGCGGGGCCGGCCGTACCGGGCGCGGCTCAGCAGGTGCGGACCGCGTCCGGCTTCACGGTCAAGGCCGGACCGTGCTCGGGATGCCGGCAGGGCGACACCTTCTACCCCACCGTGTACCTGACGGGCAGCGGCGGTGGCCGCCAGGGGCTGATCGGCATCGTCGACGACGAGCTCATCTCGCACGACTTCGCCGATGTCCCGGCGTGCGGCCCGGTCGCCTCGCCCACCCTGCCGAACCTCGACTCCACCTGCGACTTCAGGTTGCTGAACGCGTCCGGTGACGAGATCGGGCGTCGCACGGAGCACCTCGCCGACCAGAGCTACACGAGCCAGTGACGGCACGCGAACCCGCTAAGGAGACCAACACGATGAACACCCGTGTGCCATCGGCGCGGCGCCGCGGAGGGGCCCTCATGGTGCTCGCAGCCGCAGTGATGCTGGCGCTCTCCGGCTGCAAGGGCGGAGACCTCGTCTCCTACGACCTGCCGGCGAAGTCGGCCCGGTACACGTTCGAGACGCAGACCAACGACGTCAAGACCGTGTGGCAGTACACCTCCGCCAAGCCGGCCAAGGGCGACGCCCCCGAGCTGAGCCCCTGCATGGGCGACCTGGCCGGCAGCAACACGGCGGCCTGCCGTCCGGAGCCGCTGATCTTCCTGCGCTACGACTTCGGTCTCGCCCTGGACAACACCGTCAGGGCGGGGGAGACCCACGAGGTCACCGTCGTCGGCTACTACCAGGAAAGCCTCGCGGCCCTTCCCAAGGTGACGTCCCTGAAGGCGGAGACCACGTTCGACGGGGGCAGGACCTGGCACCCGGCGACCACCAGGGCCACGGCGAAGAACACCTTCACCACGACGATCGAGAACCCGCGGCGGGAGCAGGCCGCCAAGGGCGTCGGACTGAGGATCAGCGCGACCGACAGCCAGGGCAACACCGTCCGGCAGACCATCCCCACGGTGTACACGCTGCGGTGACGATGCCGCCGTCGTGAACGGCGGACCGAGCGGACGGCCGGCGGCCGGGGCGAGACCCGACTCTCGCCCCGGCCGCACCGCGTGCCGGCCCCCTTGCCGGCGGCAGCCCCTGGCGACCGGTGCGGCGATCCACGGCTCCGGGGTTCCCGGGGTGCCGGACGGGAGCCGGCCGTCGTGGTCGTCGGCACCGAACCCGCGTGACGGGAGGTCGGGGCCTGGTAGAACAGCCGCCGATGGGCATCCGGGAGCGCGACCGAAAGGTGTACCGGCCGCTGCGGCGGGCCGGCCTGGAGGTGATCCCGAACGCCGTCCCGGACGGCACGGTGCCGTTCGTCCACGGATACGGTGCCGAGGATCCGGGTGGCGGCTTCTCCCATCCGTACGCCACTCCGCGGCTCGTCGAGCGGCTCAATGAGGACTGGTTCAGCGCGGCAGCACCCAGCCCGGCACCCAGGTCCCGGACGCGTCGCGGCCGGCCGCCGCGGCGGCCAGGTGGGTACGGAGGGTGGCCAGCGCCGGGTGGGGGTTGTCGCGGTGCCACAGGAGCGAGTGCGGGTACACGGGCGTCGGGTCGGTCACCGGGATCCGGCGCAGGCCCTGGCCGCCGGGCCCGGCGCCGGGGGTGTTCGCCGGCGGGACCTGGGGGAGGGTGTGCCTGCCCATGAAGGTGGCCAGGGACGGGGTGTCGGCAATGGTGTCGAGCAGGGCGTCGGAACCGAAGTTGGGGCCGGTCACCTCGATGGTGAGGCCGAACTCGGCTACCAGGGCGTCGTAGTAGGCGGCCCACTCGGTGCCGGGAACGATGCCGGGCATCCAGATCCGGTGCCCTGCGAGCTGAGCGACCGTCACCGACCGTGCGCCCGCCAGCGCGTGGGCGGGGCCCGTCAGGAGTTCGAGCGGCTCGTCGAGCACCCGGACGGACTCGATGTCCTCGGGAAGCGGCCGGCCGGGCGCGCCGACGGCACGGAAGGACGCGTCGATCTCACCGGACCGGATGGCGGCGACGGCCGTCTCTATGTCGAACAGCATCACCACGTCGAGATCGATCTCGGGCCGCGCGCGGTGGAAGCCGCGCATCAGTTTCGACGCCGCTCCGCGCGAGGCGATGATGTCGACGCGCAGCGCGCGGCGGCCGGTGCGAACGGACGCGACCGCGCGCTCGGCCACGCGCAGCAGTTCGCGCGCGTGGGGCAGGAACGCCTGCCCGTCGATGGTGAGCTCGACACCGCGCGCGGTGCGGGTGAACAGCCGCACGCCGAGGGCGCGTTCCAGCGCGGCGATGCGCTTGGAGACGGCCTGCTGGGTGACCCCCAGCTCGGCGGCGGCCTCCTGGAACTGTCCCGCGTCGGCGGCGGCGACGAGGGTCCGGACGGTGTCGAGGTCCATGCCGACACCCTAGAGCCACAACCATTGGTTGTGCCCGCTGGCCCTGCGGTTGTTTGATCCCCGGGTGCGGTGCTCGCTTTGATGTCACCGATCGCGGACCGGTTGTGCGGGCGAGTGGCGAGGGGCGTCGGACATGAGGAGCGGGCACCGGCTCGGGAGCCGGTTCGGTTGGATGTGGGGGGCGTACGGGACCAGCGCGCTCGGCACCTGGCTCGCCTTCGGCGCGTTCCCGCTCATCGCGATCCAGGTGCTGCACTCCGGCCCGGCCGAGGTCGCCGCACTCGCCTCCGCGGGTACCGCGGTGGGCGCGGCCGTGGCGGTGCCGCTCGGCCCGTGGGTGGAGTTCCGGCGCAAGCGGCCCGTGCTGATCGCGATGGACCTGGTGCGGTGCGCGGCGCTCCTGACCGTCCCCGCCGCGTTCGCGCTCGGCGTGCTCACCTTCCTCCAGCTCCTGCTGGTCTCGGTCGTCGTCGCGGCGGGCGACATCACCTTCCGCGCGGCCTCCGGCGCGTTCCTGAAGACGCTGGTGCCCGCCGAGGACCTGCTCGTCGCCAACGCCCGGTTCGAGTCCACGGCCTGGACGACCACGATCATCGGACCACCGCTGGGCGGCGCCGCCATCGGCCTGCTCGGTCCGGTGGTGACGGTGGTGGCCGATGCCGTCAGCTACCTGCTCTCGGCCCTGGGCATCCGCGCCACGGGCGGGCACGAAGTGCGGCCCGTCCGCCAGGACGCGCCGCGGATGCGGGCCCGCGACCTGCTCGACGGCTGGCGGTACCTCCTCGCTGACGCCGGCCTGCGTCCGCTGTTCCTCAACGCCGCCCTGTTCAACGGCCTGGTGATGGCCGCGGAGCCACTGCTGGCCGTCCTGATGCTCGGCCGGCTCGGGTTCGCCCCGTGGCAGTACGGCCTCGCCTTCGCCGCGCCCTCGATCGGCGGGCTGATCGGCTCACGGCTGGCCCGCCCGCTGGTCACCCGGTTCGGACAGCACCAGGTCCTGGTCGCGGCGGGCGCGCTGCGCGCGGTCTGGCCCGTCGGCCTGGCCTTCCTGGGGCCGGGCACCGGAGGGCTGCTGCTGGTGATCGGCGTCGAGCTCGGGCTCATCTTCTGCTGCGGGATCTTCAACCCCGTCTGTGCCACCTACCGCCTCGAACGCACCTCTGCGGACCGGGTCGCCCGCACGCTGTCCGCCTGGGCGGTGACGACCAAGGCCTCGACCGCGCTGCTGACCGGCGTCTGGGGCGTGCTGGGCGGCCTGCTCGGCCCGCGCCCCGCCATCGGCCTGGCCGGTGTACTCCTGCTGGCGACCCCCCTGCTGCTGCCGCGTCGCGCGGCGGCGCGACCGCCCGCGCGCGAGCCGGCATCGAGCCGTCCCTGACCGACCTCCGCCGGCCCTACGACGTCGTGACGACGTCCACCTCCCCGGTGGCCACGTCGTACACGAGTCCGGACACCCGTACGCCCGTTAGCCCGGGTTGGGCACGCAGAGTATCGACGTCCAGGGCGACGGCCCGGCGCGGATCGGTGACGGCCTGTGCGGCCACGTGGTCCGTGTCGACGTCGAAGTAGCCCGAGAGCATGTCGAGTTCACCGTCCAGCCGGGTGATCCCGCAGTCGGTGTGCTGGAGGACGACGACATCCCAGCCCGGCCCGAGGTCACCTCCCGCGGCCTGAGTGACCTTGCGCAGCATCGCCAGTTCCCTCAGCGTCGCCGGCGTGACGCGGCCACCGACGTTGCGGATGGTGGCGACCTCGCCCTGCTCCACGCCGAGCACCGCGGTCGGCTCGACACGCGGATCCACACATCCGATGACGATCGTCCTGAGCGAGGGCATCATCCGCAGGCCCGGCGTGTACCGGTGGGGGGCGTAGTCCGCGTTGCGGCTGGTCAGCATCTCGACTACATCCATGGTCGGTCCCTTGAGGCAGTCACTGAACGATCCGGGGGATCGCAGCCACCGGTGCCCGCGTCCCACCCCTCACGCTAGCCTCATGCGGTTTGATTCGCGAACCCTGGAGCGATCGCGCGAGTCCGCGACGCTCCGGATGCGCTACGCCTCGGGCCCGGCCATCGACCAGCCCGGCGCATTGGGCGTCCAGTGTAGTCCGCGGCCGTCGACGGTCTCCCCGCAGGTGCCGCACACGGTGGTCGGCTGGACCTGGTGGCCGTGGTGCTCCACGATCATGGGCGGCTCTTCGACGGCCCAGCGGTCGCCCCATGCGAGGAGGCCGATGAGCAGAGGAAAGAGCTCCTTGCCCGCCTCGGTGAGGTGGTACTCGAACCGGGTTGCCTGGTACTCGTGCTTTTCGAGGATGCCGTCGGCCACGAGCGACTTCAGCCGCGCGGCGAGCCGGTCGCGCGGGGCGCCGGTGTTGCGGGCGATCTGGCTGAAGCGCCGGTTGCCGAACATGATCTCGCGGGCGATCAGCAACGACCAGCGGTCGCCGACCAGTTCCAGCGTGGCTGCGACTGCGCAAGGCCTTCCGGGGACCACTGGGTATTCGGGCATGTTTGAGTATACCAAGTCACGGTTTGTGAACCAAACCGTCCTCTGTTGTTCAACCCACGCCCGGGAGTCCGCTCGGACGGCTGAGGGCGAGGACTTCGGCGCGCTGCGGGAGCGGTGGGCGGGGTGCGGGCAGTCGGACCTTGCCGCCCCGGCCCCGGACCTTTTCGCGTTCCCCGGTGCCGAGGTGCCCGGCCATCCGGCACGCGTCGACCCCACTGTTGGACCGTGGTTCCCGGACTCGTCCGGCAGGCCCTTGACCTGCCGCTGAACAGTGGGCCGTCCTGCGGGGGTTCGTGACGTCGGTGCCGCGGGAGGCGAGGGGGCCGAGTCCTGCGCCGCGGGTATTCGAGCGGTATCCGCAGGGTCCCGGCGCTGTGCTCATGCGCCTGGCGTACAACCGCTTGGACGGCCGGCCGTGGGCAAGATCTCTCTGGCGGTCAGGGGTTGCCACGGGTCCGTCGCCACCTGTGGAACGGTCGGCCTCGGCACCACCCCCGAGACCCCTGAGCTCCTCCCCGGCTTCCGCGCGCTGTTCTCGATGCGCCGAGCTGGGGGCGGTGACCGGCATCGGGCTGCCGGAGCCGCCCCGGGCGTGGCGGAGCTCATCCGGGCCGTGCGGAACCTCTCCCGTCGGCTCACGGCGGCCGGCGATCCGGGCCTCGGCGTGTGATGCCGCCCCGACCACAGCGGGTCGAGGTTGTTGAAGGCGGTCCGCCCGCACTGTTACGGTTTGAAAAGCAAACCAAATGGAAGGACGGTCATGACCGCTCGAGTCACGCCCTATCTCACCTTCGGCGGCAACGCGCGCGAGGCGATGGAGTTCTACCAGTCGGTCTTCGGCGGCACGCTGGACATCGCCACGTTCGCCGACCTCCACCGAGCCGAGTCCGCCGCCCAGGAGCGCCTGGTGGCTCACTCGATGCTGAAGGGGACGGCAGGCGTCGTCCTCATGGGATCGGACACCCCGACTCCGGAGGAGCACCGGCCCGGTGGTTCCTTCTCGGTGGCCCTCGGAGGGGACGAGGCGGACCTCACCGACTACTGGGCCAGGCTTTCCGAGGGAGGGACGGTCACCGTGCCGTTCGCCACGTCCGCGTGGGGCTCCCTGCACGGGCAGTGCGTCGACACGTTCGGCACCGCCTGGCTGCTCAACGTCACGGGGAAGCCGGCCGCCTGATCCTCGCGAGGGGCGTCCGGGTTCGTGGTCACGCGCGAGCCGATGGGCGCCCTTCGTCATGTCGCGGGCGGCGCGGCCGGCGAAGGCCGCGCCAACGGGGGAAAGACAGGGTTCGCGGCGCTCGAGCGCGAGTGACTCAATGCAACGCCGCGTGCGCCGCATTGAGTCATTCGGCATGGTCGGACTCCGCCCCTGTCAGGGTGTGGAGGGGGTGGTGCGTGCTCCCAGGCGGGGCAGGGCCTGGACGATGCCCGCGGTGAGGCCGAGAGCGGCGAATACCCACCAGGTGTTCTGGAAGTTGCCGACATCCGGGCCCAGTTCGGAAGTCCCCAGGAGCGCGACGAAGATGCTGACGCCCAGAACCGCCCCGAGTTGCCGGAAACTGGAGTTGATCGCGGAGCCGATGGCGAACTGCGCCGGCGGGAGTTTCGCGACGGCCGCACCGGACTGCACCGGCAGCGTCAGGCCGATGCCCACGCCCGTGAGCAGGGTCCACGGCAGCCAGTGAGTGACCCAGTGGGGTGAGGCGTCCACGAAAAGGGCGAAACCGAGGCAGCCGAGGGCCCAGGTGACGGCTCCGGCGAGCAGCACCCGCCGGTGGCCGATCACGGTGGCGAGTTTGGTCGTGGAACGCGCGATGACCGTGACGACGATGGGACCCGCGGAACTCGCGAGCGCGGCACGCAGGACGGAGTAGTGCCATTCCGTCTGCAGGAATATCAAGTTGGCCAGCAGCAGTCCGAAGAAGGCCGTGGAGAACAGAAGCGTTGCGATGTTGATTTCCCGGAACTGACGCTCCTTGAACAGGGCGAGGTCCATCACAGGCCGCGCGGCCTTCGACGTGCGCCACAGAAAGACCGGAAGCGCGAGGGCCGCTCCGACGAAGCCGCCCACGACCCAGGTGTCGGACCAGCCGCGAGAGGGGCCCTCGATGAGGGAGAAGCTGAGGAGCGCGGGAATCACGGCGACGAGGAGCGCACCGAGGGGGTCGGGCACACCCGAGGCCTGCGGGTCCCGGGACTCATGGAGCAGACGCCTGCCGAGCGCCACGATCACCGCGGCAATCGGGACGTTGACCAGGAAGATCCAGCGCCAGGAGGCGTACTCGGTCAGCAGCGCCCCAAGGGTGGGGCCGACCGCGGCTGCGGCCGCCGCCATCGCACCCCACACGCCGATCGCCACATGCCGGCGAGCCACGGGGAACTCATGGAGGACGAGCGCCAGGGACGACGGGACGACGAGTGCCGCGAAGACCGCCTGCAGCGCACGAGCGGTGATCAGCACGCCCGCGCTCGGCGCCAGTCCGCACAGAGCACTCATCAGCGCGAATCCGGCAATGCCCACGATGAATACGTTCTTGCGACCGTACCGGTCGGCCACTCGCCCTGCCGGGATGAGCATGGCCGCGAATACCAGGCTGTAGGCGTTGAGGACCCACGCGAGGTGACCGGCCGAGGTGTGGAAACTGTGGCTGATCGTCTCGAAGGCGATGTTCACAATCGTGGTGTCCAGGAAGACCACGAAAGCGCCGAGGCTTCCCAGGGCCAGTACCCACCGAGCCCTTCGATTGTCGGCGGGTACCTCTGCGCGAGGGGCGCTTTCGGGGCTCACCGGACTCTCCTCGGCGGGCGCTCGCTCTGCATTGATCATCGTTCACCACTCCTGGTGTGTTGTGAAGTTGCTGCGTGCCCAGGTAACGTAACAACGTATGGTTTGAAAGTCCAACCGTCGGGATGTCGGCCTTTTCCCGCCCAATCCCGGCGGCTCAGGAGCCGATTAATCCCTATCCACTTTCGTCGCTCCCTTGGAAGGGCCCGAGTAATTGAACACACCAGAGATCCGGCCGACGCTGATGGTCGTTCACGCGCACCCGGACGACGAAGCGAGCCAGACGGGCGGCACCCTCGCGCGGTACGCGGCCGAGGGAATGTGGACCGTTCTCGTCACCTGCACCGACGGCGGGCAGGGCGACGACACCCACGGTCGCAAACCGGGCCACCGCGACCACCGGCCGAAGCAGGTGGCCGCGCGGCGGTCCCGCGAGCTGGCGATGTCCAGGACTGCGCTGGGAATCGGCGAGGTGGTGCAACTGGGGTACCCGGACTCCGGCATGCACGGGTCCGTGAGGGACATCGACCCTCGCGCCTTCGGCAGACTCGAGGGCGAGCCGATCGTCCGGCGGCTCGAAGCACTGATGAACGAGTACCGGCCGGATGTGATCGTGACCTACCCGCCCAACGGCCTCTCCCACCACCCGGATCACATACGCACCCACGAACTGACCGTCGCCGCGGTCGGACGCGTCCGGGAGGCGGGCGGATTTCCGCCTCGCGACAGCGGTGCGGCTCCTCACCGACGCACCCCGAAGCTGTACTACATCGCCCTTTCCCGGTCCCGTCTCACGGCGCTCCGCGCCCGCGCCGAGGCGGCGTTCGGAGCCGGTGCCTGGACGCCGCCCCCGGAGACAGGCGTCGACGACGACAGTGTCACCACGACGGTGGATGTCTCCGGTTTCTGGGATCACAAACTGCGTGCCCTGGCGGCACACGCCAGCCAGGCGGATGCCGCCGCCCTGTTGCGGGTGCTGAGCGTCACCGGACACGAGAATCCCGTCGAGGAGTACATCCTGGTGGACCCGCCCTGGAGGGGCGGCGAAAGGGAGGGCGACCTGTTCGAGGGCACCGGCGGCGGCCGCTGACCGCTGACCGCGGACCGCGCCGGCGCGGCAACGGTCACGCCGCCGTGCCGTGCCGGGCCGGATCGCGTTCCCGGGCGATCCGGCCCGGCGGCAGGTCAGTGAGTCGGGGCGGGCTGTCCGCCTTCCCATGCCCGGATGCCGTGGGGCGGCCCCTGCGCATCGCCCTCGTGAAGGTGGGCGGCCGGGGTGCGGTCGATCCGCAGGCTGAGCAGTTCGGGGCGGCTGTAGTGGCCCCGCGCGTCCATCAGCCGTTTGCGCTGGTCGATGAGACCGAGGTCCAGGTCGGCGATGACCTCCCCCTCGCCCGACGTGAGCGGTTCGCCGAGGACGCGGCCCTCGGGGTCGACGACGGCCGTGAAGAAGCCCCCGGAGAACGCGGGGCCGCCGGTGTCCTCGGCGATGCGGCCCACCTGGTCCTTGTCGAGCCAGGCGGTGGCGCAGACGACGAAACACGCTGCTTCCAGCGCGTGCTGACGGATGTTCACCTCGATCTGCTCGGCGAACAGCGGGCCGCCGAAGGCACCGGGATACATCGCGGCATGGATCTGCTCGCCGTCGGCGATCAGGGCGTAGCGCGCGAGCGGCTGGTAGTGCTCCCAGCAGGCGAGCTGGCCGATGCGGCCGACGGCGCTGTCCACCGCGCGCAGGCCGGAGGCGTCCCCCTGGCCCCACACGAGCCGCTCGTGGTAGGTCGGCGTGATCTTGCGGCGGCGCTGGATCAATGTACCGTCGGCGTCGAAGAGCAACTGCGTGTTGTACATCGTTCCGCCGTCGCGCTCGTTGACACCGATCGAGACCACCATGCCGGCCTCCCGGGCCGCTTGGGCGATCGCGTCGGTGTCGGCGGACGGCACGGTCACCGACTCCTCCAGCAGACGCAGGGGCTCCTTGGCCATGGCGTAGGGAGCCTGCACGAAGGAGAAGTAGGGGTAGTAGGGGATGACGGTCTCAGGGAACACGGCGTACTGGACGCCCTTCGTTCCCAGTTCGCGGATCTTCGCCACGACCTTTTCGACGGTGCCGGCCCGGCTGTACAGCACGGGGCTGATCTGGACTGCGGCGGCCTTCACGAGAGTCACGGTGGGGGGTTCCTTGTCGGCTGGGGTGGGGAGCGCGGAGCGGAGGAGCTCCGTGGACGAGGGCAGGTGCCGTCACGGTGCGCTCGACGCGCCACCGGCCGGTCCGGGGTGTGGCAGAAGGCGTCGGCGGTGGCGTCGGCGGTGGCGGTGCGACGGTCGGCAGGACCCCGGCGGAAGGCGCTGACGCGGCATCGGGCGGACCCGCTGCCGCGTTCGTTCACCGTGCCGCCGCGACCCTCTCGGGTAGCATGGTTTGAATGTCGAACCATGCAAAGCATACACTTGACGGTTTGAAATCCAAACCACAACGGGATGCGCTGGCCGTCGCCCTGGACGCGATCGACGACCGGTGGTGCCTGCACATCGTGCGCGCGGTCGCCTTCGGTGCCTCGCGCTACACCGACATCCTGCGGGAGGTCGGAGCTCCGAGGGACGTCCTGTCCTCAAGGCTCCGGAAGCTCACCGCAGCCGGGATCCTGCGGCCGCTCCCGCCCGAGAAAGGCCGGCCGGCCGGGTACGAACTCACCCGGAAGGGGAGGGATCTCGGGCACGTCGTCCTGGTGCTCAAGCGATGGGGCGACACCCACGGCGAGGACGCCGTGCCCCGGGTCGACTTCGTCCATGACGGCTGCGGCGCGGTGTTCGTCGCCGAGGTCCGCTGCCAGGCGTGCGGCGAGCCGGTCCGGTCGGGGCAGTTCTCCGTTCATCCCGCGTCCCCCGGATGCTGACGACCCGCAAGGCGCCGGCCCCGCACCAGGCGTTCACCGGCGTCCGTGGCGAGGCCGGGCGGCCCGAGGCCCCGGGAACGTTCCGGAGCGCCGCCGGTCTCACGCCGAACGCTTGTCGTAGAAGGCGCGGTTCTGGGTGACGAAGGTTTCGACGTCGAGCGGGTCGTAGGTGGGGCGAGGCGCCGCGCTTGTCCAGGGCGGCGGTGAACTCCTCGAGGCCGATCGGTACGTAGGTGACCTCGCGGCCCAGGGCGCGTGCCATCGCCTCGGCGATCTCGTAGTGGTTGAGCTCGACGGCGCCGTAGAGCCGGTAGATCGTGCCGGCGTGCGGGGCGGGGTCCTCGAGGATCGCCGCGATCACCCTCGCCTGGTCGACGGCGGCGATGGGGGCATGACGTCCGTCCGCGAAAGGAAGGCGCATTTCATCGGTTCCGTCCCACATGTTGATCAGCCATTCGGCGAAGAACGTGGGACGCAGGTGGGTGACCGCGGAGGGGGAGCGGTCCAGCAGGCGTTCGGCGACCCAGTGCTGTCGTGCGGCGTTGCCGGCGGCCTCGCGGCGGGCGGAGATCTGGGACATGTTCACGATCGCCTCCACACCGTTCTCCTCCGCGGCCTGGGCCAGGTTCGCCGTGGCGTCCAGAGGCCGGGGAGGATCGGGTAGGTGAAGTAGGCGGCGTTGATCCCCTCGGTCGCCCGTGCCATGGGGCCCAGGTCGAGGGCGTCCCCGACCATCACCTCCGCGCCGAGCCCTGCCGGCCCCTCGGAGCGCTCGTCGATGCGCCGGACCAGCGCGCGGACACGGTGGCCGCGCCGCAGCAGCAACTCGGTGGTGTGCCTGCCGGTCTTGCCGGTCGCGCCGATCACCAGGAGGTTACGGGTCGTCATCATGGGTGCCTCTCCTCGAAGTGCTCCCCTCCCCGCGTTCGGGGGAGGGGAGAGACGGTGTGTACGGATCCGTCGGACGGGAGCGAGTGCCGAGCGGGTCCGGCCGAGCTCGACCGGGCGCCGCCGTCGCCCCGCACGCGGTCACGAAGACGTCGCGTGGTCACCGTCGGTCAGGCTGAACAGCTCGAAGAACAAGCGCGCGGTGTCGGCGTCGCCCTCCACGACCAGGTCGCCGGAAGCGATCGCGTCATCGACGGCGACCCGGCCCCTCGCGAGGGCGTACAGCGTGGCCTTCTCGCAGATCAGGCGCATGCCCGGCCTCATCGGCGCGGGTCCGATCTCGGCTCGGACCTGCTCACCGTCACCCTGCAGCCACAGCGTCTCGTCGCCCACGACCAGCTCGGTGAGCGTGGTGAAACCCGCCGCCCGCCCGGGCGCCGTGAGCCGCATGGCGACCAGGCTCCATGCGGCGCGGTCGGCGTATCCGGCCGGGGGTGGCCCGAGGCCTCCGCCCCAGGAGGCCAGGGAGGCCAGCAGCGGCAGGAGGGCTTCACCGCGCGCACCGAGTTCGTAGGCCGCCGCGTGCCCCGGGCCGCGCAGCGTCGTGCGGCGCACCACGTCGTACGCCCCGAGATGCTTCAGGCGGGCGGCCAGAAGGCTGGTCCCCATACCCGGCAAGGCGTCGAGCAGATCGCTGTAGCGGCGAGGGCCCAGGGTGAGCTCCCGCACGATGAGCAGCGTCCACCTCTCCCCGAGCACGTCGAGCGCACGGGCGATGTGGCAGATCTGTTCGTAGGAGCGACTCATCACATCTCCTGGGCGGGCAAGGGGGCGGAGAGTCCGATCCTGCCCAGCGGGTCCTCGACGACTCGCTGGACCTCCACCCGCGGTGTGCCGGAGCAGGCCTGGTGCCCACCCGCGATCCGAGAGACGCAGCAGGCCTCGCCGACGGCCCCGGTACGGGCCTGGCCGCCGTCGGCCGCGCCGTGCACCAGGTAGAAGTGGCGGACAGCGCGCCCCGCGGCAGAGCGGACATGCACTCCCACCATCCACGTGCTTCCCCTGTCCATGGCCACTCCCATCCGCCCGCGGTCAGGCATCCCGACTCACGACCCACGAGGACTTCGTAAACATAGAGTCGATGCTACTTGTTTTTGAACAAACCCGCGGTCGCGCATCTTCCCGCGCAGGACTTGGGCCGGGCCGACAGCGGCCCCCGGCATCAGAACCGGGCGTCGTCGTGGAGGGAGAATCGGCGTCTTTCGGGGGCCGCCCCGTGGCCCACGCGGACACGCCGAGGCCCGGCGCGGGGGCCACGGTGCAAGGGGGTGTCGCGGCAGGGCTCATCGCCCGCCGAGCTGTCAGCGGCCGGCGATGGCGTGCAGGACGGTGTCGTCGTGCAGGAGGCCGGCCTGACGCCACTCCGCGGGAGAGACACCGTAGACCGACCGGAAGGTGCGGCTGAAGTGCGCGTGGCTCGCGAAGCCCCAGCGGTGTGCGATGGCCGCCACGGTCTGGCCCGCGAGTTCCGGGCGCACGAGGTCCCTGCGGCAGGCCTCGAGCCTGAGGCGCTGGATCCACCGGCCGACGGTCATGGGCTCGCCCTGGAAGAGCTGGTACAGGTAGCGAACGGAGATGTGGTGCGTGGCCGCGAGTGAGGCGGGGGAGAGCGAGGGGTCGTGCAGGTGGGAGCGGATGTAGGCGCGCAGACGTAGCAACAGGTCAGCCTCGACCGCGGGAGTGGCCGCTTCCTTGATGTCGCCCTCCAGCGCGACCAGGGCCGTCAGTACGTCGACGATCCCCTGTTTGAGGAACTCCTTCGGAGCCGGCGCGCAGATGCAGTGGTCCGTCACCGTGACGAGCCCGTTCACGTACGACGCGAGGATGCCGCTGATGCCCTGACCGGTCGAGTAGGTCCGGCCGGTGGCCAGGCACAGTGCCGAGTCCGGGAGGTCCAGCATCTCGCGCGGGACCGTGGCGACGTGCTGCCGTACCGGGCCGGAGAAGTCCATGGCGTAGGGCCTGCGCGTGTCGAGGATGACGAGCTCGCCGGCCGCGACCGGGACCTCCCGGCCGTCCTGGGTCGCGACGCCGGCACCCGCCCGTTGCAGGCTCACGACCAGCGAGTCGTCGCCGTCCGCGGCGATGAGCGGCGCGGTCCGCGTCATGCGCTGCGGGCTCGCCTCGAGGAATCCGGCCTGGACGCCCGCGACACATGCCTGCCGGATGGCACCGTGGATCATGGCCTCCTTTGGCGCGCGGACCTCCACCTGGATGAACGCTCTGCCCACGGCGTCCGTCCAGTACTCGGTCCGCTCTTCGGGCGGTTGGGCGTCGGTGCAGAATGCTTGGATCACGACGGCCTCGCGAAGTGCCAGGAGCCATTGCGTCCCCGGAGCCTGCGCCGTGCGTCCGTGTGCCACGCGGCACCGGGAACCCCTTACCCTGCCACCGTAAAGTCCGGCCGCGGTCGCCGACGGCTTGCCGGGCGGGACTGCGGGACACCCGCAGCTACGCGGTACGGGGACTGCGGGAAAGCCCGCGTACCGCGTACGTGCCGTCCGTGGAGGCCGGGAGCGCTTCGCGAGGCGCCGGGGGCGCAGCGTGTCCGCACGCCGCACCCCCGCACTCGCGGCCGGTCACACCACGGGGAAGCGCGACGTGCGTGCGGTAACGCTCCCGTGCCGTCCACGTGTTGCCCGGCGGAAGGCGGGTCGCGAGCCGGAGGGCCTTCCGTGCCCCGGGCTCCCGCGCGAGGGGGGGCGTGGCGGTTCCGTGGACGTTCGCATGCCCTCGGGACGCGGCCGCCGGCGGTGTTGTTCGACGCCGCCGCCCGTGCGGAGCCCGGAGAGGTCACCACCGGCGGTCGCCCGGTCGGAGGCGACGGGCACCGGGAGCGAGGACCGTCTCGGCAGGGGCCGGGCGAGGACGAAGGCGCGGTCGGGCACGTCGTCGCCGGCCCCGAAGCGGAGGCCGGTCCGTCGATGCGGGCGCGGCGCGGGAGTCCCCGGAGCCGTCGTGGTGGGCGCCGATGACCCACGGACGATCCTTCGGGACCTCGGCCGTGCCGAAGGACCGGAGCCCGTCACGCCCACTTCCCCGGAACCGGAGACCGCCCATCCCGCGGCCTCCGGCCTGACCGGCCGGCAGACCGCCGAATCGCTCCGCCTCTTCCCCACGCACCGTCGGCGGCCTCTTCCCCGATGCGGGCATCACCTCCCGCCGCGGAAAGCCGGACTGCATGAATGGGCAAGGGACCGTGCGTCACGGAGCAAGGGGCGGAAGCCGTCCCGCACCTACGGTCGGCAGTGGCCCACCCTCAGTGGGCCCCGGGGACGACCGTGAAGGAGTCACGCCGATGACGTACATGGACGAGTTCGAGGAGGAACGGGGCGACAAGCAGTCGGGTCACCGTCTGGCTGCGGCAGGGATCCTGGGGGCCTTGGCCGTGTGCGCGGTGAGCGCGGTGTGCGCGATCCTGCCGTTGCACCATCCGAGCTTCGCGTGCGGCATGGCGCCGCTGGTCACCGCCGGAGCGGTAGCCATCGTTCTGGCGCGGCTGAAGAACAAGTACCGCTGCACGGCGACGCGGGCGCGTGCGGTGTCCGACACCGTCCGGCGGGTCCTGCTGCGCCCGCTTCCCAGCCGCATCGGCGCTCTGGGAATCGCCTCCGTCTACCGTCCGTGCGGTGGCCGGGGCGAGGTCGGTGGTGATCTGTACGCGGTCGCCCGGACGGGCGGGGCGACACGCCTGATCATCGGGGACGTGTGCGGCAAGGGGCTGCACACCTTCGACGACGTCGCGGCCGTGCTCGGTGCCTTCCGCGAATGGGCCCCGCGTGCCGCGACCTTGACCGAGTTGTCGGTGCGTCTGGAGGAGAGCTTCCTGCGCCACCTGGCGGAAGCCGAGGACGGGGACCGCGACAAGGACGAACGCTTCGTGACCGCTCTCCTCCTGGAAGTTCCGGACGGCGAGCGGCACGTCCGCATGGTCAATCGCGGACATCCGCCGCCGGTAAGGGCCCACCGGGGTTCCGTCGCCCTCGTCTCGTGCTGCTCCTCGCCCCCGCTGGGCCTGCACGGTCTGCAGGACCTGGGTGCCGACGAGGAGTGCTTCGAACTGGCGGCAGGGGACGCGCTCCTGCTCTACACCGACGGGCTGATCGAGGCCCGCGACCCCTCCGGGCATTGCTATCCGCTGCTGGACCGCGCGACGGCATGGAACTGGATCCGGCAGGACACGGCTCGTCACCAGACCCTGCCGGACGCGCTCTCGGAGATCCTCCAGGATCTCGTCGACCATGCCGGAGCGCTCCCCGAGGACGATCTCGCGATGGTCGCACTGACCCGGCTCGACAAAACCGATGCCGCCGCGCTTCCCCGGCCGGCGGGACAGGCCGGCCGCGAAGGCGAGGGGCAATTGCAGAAGGACTGACACCGACCACCGACGTGGTGGAGCAACAGACAGGCGTCCTGCGGTGAAGCGCACTGCGGGGCGCCTCCCTGCTGCCATCGCCGGCCTGGTCAGGCCCATCGGCTCGTCGCCAGGAAGCACGAGATGTCCCGTGCGCATTGCGTGACCTGTCCCGCGAGCTCCTCCACCCGGTCAGGGGTCACCCGGTGTGTCGGACCTCCAAGGGTCACCGCGGCCGTCACGCTGCCGTCCGGGGCGTAGACGGGGGCGGCCAGAGCGTTCTGTCCCGACTCCTCCTCCTCGCGTGCGAACGTCCAGCCCCGCAGCCGGATCTCGTCCAGTTGCCGGTGCAGAGCTTCCGGTTCGACGACGGTGCTGCTGGTGAGGGCGGTCGGTCCTTCGTCCAGTACGAGCCTGAGGGCGCTCGGTTCAAAGGCCATGAAGACCTTGCCCGCGGCACCGCCGCGCAGAGGCTTCACCTGGCCGACATAGCCGTGAGGGGCGAGCGTGTCCAGGGAATTGGCCCACACCACCGTGACGTGGTCGCGGTGGTGCCGAACGTGGAGCCCGCAGCACTCGCCGGTCCTGTCCCGGAGCGCCGCCACCGCGGGCCTGGCCGCTGTCAGGAGGTCCGAGGCCACGTCCGCGGACGCCGACCACCGGAGCACCCGCAGACCGACGCTGTAGAAGACCCCCTCGTGCTGGAGCACGTTCTCCGCGACCAGGGCGTGCAGGATCCCGGTCAACGTCGACGACGGCATGCCGGTCATGCGGACGATTTCCGAAGGGTGCAAGCACGGAGTGTCGACGGAGAAGCAATCCATGATGCGGGACGACCTCTGCAGGACCTGTGCAACGGAATTCACGTCATCTATTTGCAGGCTTGCCATGTTCTCGGCCTCCGTGTGTCGTGCCGTCGGGAGCGAGGTGCTGGTCCCGGCGTACGAACCATGCCTTCATGGTGCCCGTAGTATTCCGCGTCTACCCTGCGGAAAGCCCGCAGGTCTTGTTTCCTTTGGTGCTCTGCGGAATTCTTTCCCGGGCCTGCACGGAGGGGCAAGAAGCCGTGCGCCGTGAGGCACGGAACCCGGAGGGGCCCGTACTTACGGTTGAGGAGAATGCGCTGGGAACGGCCGTGGAGGAGCGACGCCGATGACGGACGTGGAAAAGGGGGAAAGCCTGGTGAAGCGGCTGGCACCGGACGAGTTGTGGGTCCTTTTCCGGCAGGTGGTGGCGCCGACCGAGGTGGTGCGCACGCAGGGCGGGGGGCGGCGACGGGCGGGTGACCGTGAGGTTCTGGCCGCGATCGTCTTCGTCGCCACGTCCGGCTGTACCTGGCGGCAGCTCCCGCCGGTGTTCGGCCCCGCCTGGCCCACGGTCTACCGGCGCTTCGTCCAGTGGAGCCGGGACCAGGTCTGGTCCCGGCTCCACGAGATCATCCGCGACGCGTGCGGTGGCCCAGGGGAACTGGACTGGCCCTGCTTCGCGATCGGCTCCGTCGGCGTCCGTGCGGCGGAAGAGGGCCCGCGCGGCCGGGAGCCGGTGCGTGCGCCGACGTAGGGCGCCGGGGTCGGCGGGTTTCTCCTCCCCGTGCGTGGCGGGCCCGCCCGCCCCGCGGCGTCCACGGAATCGGGCGGGGGTCGCGTCCAGCGGCCCGGACCCGACGAGGAAGCGGCCGTAAGTGTTCGTGAGGGGCGGGTCCTACGCGTCCGGGTCCCAGTCCGCGAGCCGGTCGAAGACGCGTGGGTCGCCGTCCAGCTTCAGGGAGTCCATGGGGATACGGCCGTACATGGCCATCACCAGCTCATGGGCCGTGCCCCACGCGGAGGCGCCGGCCGCGTCCGGGCCCTCGCCGGCGGCGGAGATGCGGGCGATCCGTGCGCCGTCCGCGGAGAGCCGGACGCGCCAGGAACGGCCCCCGCCGGCGTGGTACTCGACGGTGGCGGGCTCGTGCGGCCAGGCGGCCGTCGTCGAGCAGCAGGTGGACAGGAACTCGTCGACACCGTCGAGTGCGACCTCGTCCGGCAGTGGTTGCGGCGCGCCCACGGCGAGTTGGGCGTCGTACGTGTGCACCGCGATCTGCTGGAGCTGGTGCCGGGCGACGGCACCGCAGGTCTGCGGCGACTGCGAATCACCCCACCACGTCCAGCAACCGCGATCGGGGCCGGCCTCGCGCAGTGCGTCCAGCAGTTCCCGCGTCGACGCGGCCAGCCAGGCCAACTGTGCCTCGCGCTCCTGAGGCACCGCAGGGGCGTCCTCCGGTGCGGACTTGCCCGGGGCGCCGGGCCCCGCGGCGACGGTGGCGGCCCAGGCACGGCGTCCATCGCCCAGATGCTCCACCAGATCGAACAGCGTCCACTCGGGGCAGGTCGGCACCCGCACGTCGAGGCTGGGCGCGGAAGCGATCGCGGCACGGAAGGCGGTCGATCGCTCGTCGATCAGCCGCAGCAGATCGGGGAACTCCAGGGTCTTGTCCACCGCGGCTGTCTATCACGGTGCTCCGGCGACGGGACAGCGAATATTCGCTGGCCCGGATGCCTCAGGACGATGCGGTGGATCGTCGGCGGACCGCTCCCGCCGAGCCCACGAGCGGCTTCCCCGTGCGTGTCATGGTGCTGAAAGAGGGGCTGTTCTGTCCTGGTATCGAGTACTTCGCGGCAGGGGCCGTGCGGTACGTCGTGGAGGGCCGGCGATTCGGCCGGGCACGTCCTCAGAGGGAAGCGTGCGGAACATGCAGCAGACTCAGGCAATTCCGGAGACGTATCTCGGCGTCGGTTACACAAGGGACCGGGTCGGCCTTCCCTTGGAAGCGGTACGTGTTCCCGTCCCGCAGCCGATCGCCGACCATGTTCTGATCCGCGTCGCCGCCTCGTCGCTCAACCCGCTGGAATACAAGCTGGCCGACCTCAACTTCATGGGGCGCACACCGCCCGTCGCTCTCGGTCTTGATCTCGCCGGCGTGGTGGTTGCCGTGGGCCGGGATGTGACCGACGTGGCCGTCGGTGACGCAGTGGCCGCCATGGCCGATCTGAACGGTGACGGTGGCTGGAGTGCCACGGGCGGCGGCGCGAGTGCGGGCGGCTATGCCGTCGCCCGCCGATTCCTCACCGCCCTCAAGCCGCCGTCCTTGAGCTTTCGCGATGCGGCGGCGCTCCCCATGGCCTTCCTGTCCGCCTTCGCGGGTCTGTACCCGGCCGTCCAAGGCGGTGACACGGTCTATGTCCCGGGAGGTGGGGGCGGCGTCGGGCACCTCGCGGTGCAGATGGCGTCGCGCGCCCTGGGGGCCGGACTGGTCATCAGCAGCGGCAGCACGCCGCAGTCGATCGCACTGGCCCGGGACTCCGGGGCCCGGCACGTTCTCGACTACAGGCGCGAGGACGTCCCGGCGGAAATCGCCAGGCTGACCAGCGGCCGGGGCGTCGACGTGGTCTTCGACGCCACGTACAGCGAGCAGGGCTTCGTGGAGAGCGCGAAGGCCGTACGGCGAGGCGGCAGTTGGATCGTGCTCGGTGTCGGTCCCGGCAAGACGACCCGCGTGGTCGAGACACACAGCCCGGTGGACGCCATCCTGGCCGAGCGCGGCGCCCAGCACGTCAACGTCGATCTGCTGCGCTACTTCTCCGAGCCCGCCACGCTCGACCGTGAGGCCCGGGCATTTCTTCAGCGCGGGATGGCGCTGGCGATGGAATGGGCGGCGCAGGGACGTGTGCTCCCGCACATCGACCACACCATCGACAGCACCGTTGAGACGGTCAACGCGGCGCTGCGGTCGCTCAAGTCCGGCCACGGCACCGTGGGCAAGGTGGCGGTGATCGTGGATCAGGGCCTTGCAGCGGAGCAGTGACGGGCCGTCAGGGCGATCCGGCTGCCGAGGCGCCGCTCATGGCCGACGACGCGCGAGGACGATGCCCCCCAGCCTGCTCTCGGCCGAAGTGAGCGTCGTGTGCGTCTCGACGGCGAAACCGGCGTCGCCGAGCCACTCGATCATTCGGCCGGGCTGCCGACGATGGACGTGGACCTTCATCGGGTGCCCGCCGTAGCCCTCGGTCTTCAGCCGGGACCCGTCGCCGACGTGGAAGCCGAGCAACAACGGCCCGCCGGGCCGGAGCACACGGCGGAAATGGGCGAGAACCGCGCCGATCGCGTCGTCGGGGATGTGGATCAGTGAGTACCAGGCGACCAGGCCGGCCAACGAGCCGTCGGGCAGGGCGAGGTCCGTCATGGAGCCGAGATCGAACCGCACGCCGGGGTGGTCACGCCGTGCCACATCGAGCATCCCCGGGGAAAGGTCGATGCCGAAGGCGTCCAGGTCCAGTTGCCGCAGGTGGCCCGTGATCCTTCCCGTCCCGCACCCCACGTCCGCGACCGGTCCTCCGCCTCGGCCGCGCACCAGGTCGGCGAAGAGGGCCAGGACCGCGCGTTCCTCCGGCGTCTCGTCCAGGAGACGGCGTGTCAGGTCGGCGTAGCTGTCGGCGACGGTGTCGTACGACGTCCGGATGTCCGTCAGCCAGTCGTCCGGGTTCGGTCGGCTTCCCATCGACCGCAGGCTACCCCCGTCCCCCGTCCCCTGGCCACGCACACGGAAACGCGAAGGCCCCCTCCCGGGCGGGGAGGGGGGCCTTGTGCTGCGGGCGTGCCTCCTGTGGGCTGCTGTCAGCTCAGATCGTCGGCGTCTCGTCGATGGTCTCCTGGTGCGGCTCCAGGATGAACCGCCAGCCGACGCTGGGCTCCATGAACCGCACGCGGGTCGGGTAGATGTCCAGGGCGCGGCGGTCGCGGTTCTGGCCGCCCGCGCTCTTCCGGCCGCGGATCGGCTCTTCGTACAGGTCGATCTTGACGTCCGGCACCGCGACGACCTCCTCGTTCCAGCGCTGGACGATTCCCGCGCCGAACGCCTCCCTCGCGGCGTTGTAGAGCGACTCCAGGGACCCCTGGTTGCCCTCGGGGACGAAGAGGGCGAGGTTCAGCAGAACACCGGCGCTCTGCAGCACCTCGATTTCCTGCCCGGCCTTGTCGGCGACCCATATTCCCCGTTCCTCGGCATTGTCCGGAAGAACGTGCGTCTCCTGACCGAAGACCGTCCTCGCGGTGAAGGAACCTCCCTCGAAACTCTTGCCCGGCTTCGTGAGGGAAGCGGGAGCGAAGCATTCGAGGGTGAGATCGTCCATCTCCGCCGCGACGAAGATCTCCTCCCCGAGGCCCAATTCCGAGACCTCCTCGGTCGTGAGGCGTCGGGCCATAACCTTTTCGGTGTTCACGGTGCAACCTTTCTTTGAATGCCACGAACAGCTGGGAGAGTCGCTGCTCGTGACTCGGCCACGGCCCACCGGCCGGACTGGCGGTGACCCCGGGTCGAGTGGTGTGGGGGGCTGGGCGCGTCGCTCGACGCCGCCGCCCCGGACAAGATCCCAGACGTGGACCCGGGCAGCAACTCCGCACAGGCAAAGGCCGGGTGGGCCGCATTCCCCCGGGGCACCGCGCCGGATTCCCGGTGCAAAACACCGTGCGGGTCCCCGTAGGGCTTTCCCGGCGGCGATTTCGACGTCAGCACTGCCACAGGAACGAGCCTTCCTCGCACGGCCCGCAGGCGAAGGCGTATCCATGTCCGCCCCCACCGAAGTTCAGGGCCGTCCGGTGGTCGCGTCCCTCTTCGAGTGGGGCCGTGAAGGCCATCGGCCGCGCGCAGGAGGGACACATGGGCGCCTCGTCGTGCTGCAGCCACCAGGGCACGCCGCTCAGTTGGCCGTGCACGTCCCGTGCGGGACGGCCGTGCGCACGCGACCACTGAACGCGCGCCTCGGGGTAGGGCGGCGTGTCGGTCACCGAGCGGTCGGTGCCGCAGGTCTGCGGCAGCAGGGTCTCGCCTCCCGCCGGTACCGGGGCGGCCGTGAGCCCGGTGCGGGGAAAGAGCGGCGCCCGGTTGCCGCCTGCGACCGGGTCCCATTCGTCGCACCGACCCGGGTCGTTCCGGCACATGAAGACCGACAGGACACGCGCGGCCGGCAGCGGCCGGCGCGGCCCCCTCGCCGCCGAGGACGTCCACCGGCCACTGGGCGAGGAACTGCATCGGCCCCGCGCACGCCGCGCACCGCGGCCAGGCGGACCCGGCAGGGACCAGCGGGACGCCCCCGAGCCGTGTCACCGGCGTACGGCCCTCGACGGGACCGGCGTACGGCATCAAGGTGGTGGTCACGCGGGGAAGCCTAGAACACCCGTCCGACAACGCCCCGGGCCCGACGCCGGGATCACGCCGCCGCGCCCGCGGCACGCGGGCGTTCGGGCACATGGAACGCGCGCACGGGGGTGTGCTTCCGGCATCCGGTGCCTGGAGCACACCCCCGCGGGGAGGCGCGTGACGCGCGCCGCCCTGCCCGGGTCAGGGGATCCGCAGGGTCACGGACTGGCCGGGCCTGAGGGTGAGGTGCTTGCGGAAGTCGCCCGCGCGCAGCTCGGTCGTCGTTCCGCCGGTGCTGCGGACGGTCGCCTCGGTCACCTTCCCGCCCCGCCAGGACAGGTCCACCTCGAAGCCGCCACGGGCGCCGACGCCGCTGACCGAGCCCTTGGCCGCCCAGGCGCGGGGAAGCGCGGGGAGCAGCTCGATGACACCGGGCCGGGAGTAGAGGATCATCTCCAGCGCGGCGGTGGCGCCGCCGAGGTTCGCGTCGATCTGGAAGATCGTGTAGCTGCCCTGGCTGTACATGTCGAACCAGTTGGCCGCGGTGCCGTTGCCGTTGGATATCGACGGCCGCAGGACCGTCAGGTAGAGCTGGTAGGCCTTCTCCGCGTCCTTCAGCCGGGACCAGCACAGCGAGCGCCACGCGCACGCCCAGCCGAAGCTGTCCATTCCGCGGGCGGTGAGCAGCGCGCGGACCCCGTCGAGCAGCGCGGCCGGACTGGTGTCGGCGGCGATCCGGTCGCCGGGGTAGAAACCGATCAGCGGGGACAGGTGCCGGTGGGTGACCTCGCCGAGGTTGTCCGGGCTCATCCATTCCTCGAGCCAGCCGGACTTCGGGCTGACCCGGGGCAGGTACAGCTTGGCCTGCATCGCGCCGAGCTCGGCTGCGAGCTCGGTGTCGCGGTGGAGTACCCGGGAGGCGGTGGTGAACTCCTCGAAGAGCTCCCACGCCAGTTCCTGCCCGTACGTGTTGCCCTTCCCGTCCGGGCCGTGCTCCGGCGACCAGGCGGTGTCGTCGATCAGGACGTCGCGTGACGTCCCGTCCGGGTCGGTGACGGTGGTGCCGATCAGGCGCGCCTGCCAGAACTCCGCCGCCCCCTTGAGGACGGGGTAGATCAGCTCCAGGTACGCGCGGTCCTGGCTGTACTCGTAGTGCCGCCACAGTGAGTTGCACAGCCAGGCGTTGCCGGAGGGGTGCCAGACCCAGCCGCTGCCGCCGTGGATGTTGGTGGAGAACGCGACCGCCCAGCCGGCGATCTTCCCGGTGCTGTTGCGGAACCGGTTGCGCTCGTTGTTGTACAGCCGCTTGGTGACGTCGGTCCAGACCGGCAGCTGGGACACGCAGTACCGGGCGAGGGCGTAGGCGTTCTCGCCCAGGCCGGCCGGGTCGGCCAGCCAGTAGTTCATCTGGACGTTGATGTCGGTGTGGTAGTCGGCGTACCAGTCCGGGTTGTTGTTGTGCACCCAGATGCCCTGCAGGTTCATCGGCAGCCAGTCGCGGGAGCCCGTGATCGTCAGGTAGCGGCCGTACTGGACGTAGGCGGCCTCCAACTCCGGGTCCGGTGTCGAGGTGTCGGTGTACCGCACGGCGATGCGGGACCAGGAGTCCAGGGACCGCTGCAGCGCCGACGACTCGCCCAGGTCGATCGAGAACCGGTTGTACAGCCGGTGGTAGTCGGACACATGGGTCTTCAGCAGCCGGCCGCCGGACACCTTCGCCGCGGCGGTGACCTTGGCACGGGCCACGGCGAGGGGATCGGTGGCCGGCTCGCGGAAGCCCTTCGCGGCGTCGGGGGAGTAGTCGGTGCCGCCGCACACCACGATGAGCAGCTCCCGGCAGCCGGCGAAGGAGAGCTTGTCGCCCTCCACGTCGATCCGGCCCGTGGCACTGACCGCGGTCACGGCCGCGCCGTAGCGCAGGCCGTTCTTCAGCGTTCCGCCGAACGAGAGCTGCCCGTTGCCGCCCGCGGTGGTCTCGTCGTGCGTGCCGGCCAGGGAGACGGTCCCGGTGTGCGGGCCTCCCGTCAGCCGGATGACGACCACGTCGTCGGGGTGGCTGGCGTAGACCTCGCGGCGGTGGAGGTTGCCGTTGTGCAGGTATGTCGCCGAGACCACACCATTGCTCAGGTCGAGTTGGCGGCGGTACCCGCTCACCGCGTCGCCGGAGTGGCCGGGCAGCGCGATCCGGAGCTTGGCCAGCAGACCGAAGCTGCCGAAGTCGTCCGGACCGTAGGGGAGCTGCCCGTCGTCGGTCAGGGTGTCGTTGGCGCCGCCGGTCCAGAACGCCCCGTCGGTCAGGTAGAGGAAGTCGTCCGCCGGGTCGCAACCGACCAGCGCGCCGAGTCGGCCGTTGCCGACCGGCAGGGCCTCTTGGATGACGCGTGCCTCGTCGGCGGGCGTGCGGTACCAGATCGTCGTGGCCTTGCCCTCCGGGACGATGTCCACGCTGGACGGGCGGGCGGGTTCGGCGTGCGCGGCGAACGGAGGAAGGCCGCCCGACATGGCGAGACCTCCGCTGGTGACCGTGGCGAGGCGGAGGAAGTCGCGGCGGGAGGAAGCGGACACGGCAAGCGTTCCTTTCCCAGGGTTGCAGGAGCCCACAAGAAGTATTCATAAATAATCAACTTGTCTCGATCACGTCAACGGCTGGCACCGAATTAACCCGACCTTTCTTGTGATCATGGTGGAGGTTGTGCCTATTTAGTCCGCAATTTGCCCATGGGTGGGACAGGCGAGAGGGGTCGGTGACCGGAGTAGATCGGATGTCTGTCGCGGCAAGCGCGGGCGATGGCCCAAGGCCGGCCGTAACTCGGTGGCGTCCGGAGGGGGAGTCGGGAAGGCTTGCGCGCATGGTTTCGGTAGTGCAGAACGTGGCGATCGACTGTGCGGATGCCTACGAACTGGCCCGGTTCTGGAGCGCGGTGACCGGCCGTCCCCTGCATCCGGAGAGCGCCCCGGGCGACCCGGAGACCCAGGTGCTCCTGGCGGAGGGCCCGGTGCTGCACTTCAACCAGGTGCCCGAGGCCAAGACGGCCAAGAACCGGATCCATCTGTGCCTGCGCCCCGAGACCTCGCGCGACCAGGAGGTGGAACGTCTCCTGGGGCTCGGCGCCGCATTCGTCGCCGACCACCGCAATCCCGACGGCTCCGGCTGGGCGGTCCTGGCCGACCCCGAGGGCAACGAGTTCTGCGTTCTCCGCGGCGACTCCGACCGGGCCGCGGCGGGTTCCTGAGGCCCTGTCGGGCGCCCTACCCGTCGCCGGTGCACAGGCCCGCCGTCAGCGCCGCGCGGGCCCACTCCTCCCAGGTGTCGGGGGACCAGCCGCGGTCGCGTACGAAGACCAGGTACAGCTCTGGGCTGAGCAGCCCGTACAGCAGGTCGGCGGCGCGGGTGACGTCGACGTCGGGGCGGATGTCGGGCTTCGAGGTCAGCGCCTTCGCCGCGGCGTACTGGACGGTGTAGCGCGGGTCCGGGTCGGCTCCCCACTGGGCCGCGATCTGCGGGTCGGTGGCCGCGGCGGCGGCGATCAGCGGCATGATCGGGCCGACGCGGCCGAGGATGTCCCGCACCCCCCGTACGTGGGCGCGCAGTTGGCCGGCCGCGGTGGGTTCGGCGCACGCGGCGCGGAACCAGGGGCGGTCCATCGTGGCGACCGGTTCGGCGTCGCCGGCGATGGACGTGTCGACGACGTCCTTGAACAGCGCGCGCTTGTTGCGGAACACGAAGTAGACGGTCTGGACGGCCACCCCGGCGTGGTCCGCGACCTCCTGAAGGCTCGTCGCCCCGTAGCCCTGGGCGACGAACAGCTCCCGGGCCGCCGCGACGATCTTCTCGCGGGTGCGCCGTGAGCGTTCGGCGCGCTTGTCGGGAGGCTTGACGGTCCGCTTGTCGGACCCCTTGACCGCGTCCATGCCGGAAGTCTATCTCTAGAGTCAGTCACTAGAGTTGGACTCTAGATTCTTGGAGGGCAGTGATGAGTGAGACTCGCACGGCTGCGGAGCTCGACCAAGAGGCCGCCGTACGCCGCTCGTTGGAGGACTACTACCGGGACGGCAAGCCGCCGTGGGACAGCGGCGTCACCCCGCCCGAGCTGGTGGCCCTGGTGGAGGGCCCCGATGCGCTGACGCCCGGTCACGTCCTCGAACTCGGCTGCGGCACCGGGACCAACGCGGTGTACCTGGCCCGGCACGGCTGGCGGGTGGAAGCCGTCGACCTGGTCGACCGCGCGGTCCGGCAGGCCAGGGAGAAGGCGGAGGCGGCGGGGGTGGACGTCACGGTGCTGTGCGGGGACGCCACCCGGCTGGACGAGGTGGGCGTGCCCGGCCCGTACGACCTGTTCTTCGACCTGAGTTGCTACTGCGGCATCCCGCCGCACCGCCGCGACGGCTACGTGGCCGGTCTCACGACGCGCGCCGCCCCGGGGGCGCGCCTGCTGATGTTCGGGTACGGCCCCGACGGCCCCGAGGACGTGATCTCCGGCGTCACCGCGGACGAACTCCGCGCCAGGTTCGCCGGGTGGGAGCTGGCCGACGTGACACCGGGGACGAACCCGTTCCCGACGTTCTGGTTCACGCTGCTGCGTACCGCCGCCGCGGTCTGATCCGGCCGCCTCCCGGCACGCCGTCAGCGGAGCCGGTCGCCGGGGAAGGAACGTACCGGGTGGAGGGTGAAGGTGAACACTCCGGCCTTCACGCCGGGGTCCTCGGCCATGAGGGCGCGGGCGGTGTCGGGATCGGTGTCGAGGATGCCGATGCCGCGGACCTCGCCGTCGTCCGTGACGGGGCAGACAATGGGGAGAACGCCTTCGGCACGCAGGGCGAAGTTGCGGCGGCCGTGCTCCCGGATCACCGGGCCCGCCTCGGCCGTCCCGTACGCGGGTCCGGCCTCCAGGACCACCGCGGTGTACTCCTTCGCGGCGGCCATCGCGGCGCGCATGTCGTCGTCGCTGATGGGGTGGGCCATGCCGAACTCCCCTCGCGGCCGACTGGCGGCCGGGTCGGTGTGGTCGAGCCGGACGACGACCCCGTACCCGTGAGGTGCGCCGCACGGCACGGCGTCCAGGACAGTGTGACGGAGGCCGGCCGCCGACGGGCCCACGCGGTGCCGTCCGTTGCGTCATGGTCCGCCGGCTCCGTGCCGGCCCGTGTGTGCCCGGTCCGCCGACCGGACCACCGTGCCCGCGTCTAGAACGGCGGCCCGAAGGAGGTGGCGGGGACATCCGAAGCCAGCCCCAGGGTTTTCCGGACCTCCCGCTGATACTCGTGGGAAGGGTGGTCCCAGGCGTCGTCAGAACGGTCCCCGTAATTGTTGTCCGAACGTGCCGCCACGGCCTTGCGCCACAGCTCGGCGCTCCTTCGAAGCTCTCCGACGTAGGCGGTGACCTTGGGCCTGGCGCCGACGGACCAGTTGACGGCTTCGAGGCCATCCGCCTCATGGTCCAGCGCGGCCGCCATCTTCGCAGCCCAGGCACGATTGTCGGCCACGCTGCCCAGGTGCGGATAAGTCTTGAGGACGCGCGCGGAGGCCAGCTCCAGCCTGAGGAAGGCAAGCTGGTCTGCCGTCAGGCTGGTTTCCCGCTCGCGTACGCTGCCAGTGGTCCGGCCGTCCGTGTCGGCCGCAAAGCAAGTGGCGGTCCTGCTACCCGACTGGACCTCACGGGTCGGGTAGTAGTAGTTGACGCCCATCGTGTGGGGCAGGGACCAGTCGTCCATGACGTAGCCGGTCAGCCGATCGCTGCACTGGTGGTACGACTGCTTTGCGAGGGCGTCGCCGGCGCCGCTGGACCCGGTGAGAGCGACCGTGGCGAACACTTCGCCGTCGTGTGGCTGGGAGCACGGCACGGGTACCGCGGAGTAGACCTCTCCGTGCTGCGAGCTAGTGAAGCAGTCGCCCACCGCGAGGCTTACGGCCGACCGGTCCCCTGCGCCGGACATCCGCTGGTCCGGATCTTCGTCGACGTGACCGGAGACACCCCCGATGACCAGTGTCATCGCCAGCGCGACCCCACCGAGCGCCAGCACTCCCGCGATCGCCGGTTCGCGGCCCTTCCGGTTGCGCTTGGAGCCAGTCCCAGACGACGTGAGCAGCGATATGGCGGACATGGATCTCCGGTCGAACTCGGCGAACACGTAAGCGAGCCGGAATCCTCGCACACGACCAGGCGTCTCTGTCACCCCGCTGGTCTCCCACGGCGAGTGACCGATCGCTGGACCGTCACTGGGCCGTGCGAGGGCACACAACGACGACCAACGCCATAGGGAAAGCGCGCAAGCCCCCGATGGAAGCCGGGAGCCCTACGTGCTCAGTCGGCTGGCCGAGCCACGACAGGATCACCGCTACCTTACGCAGCCACTTCGAGTGGTCTCGTCGAAGGGGCTGGACATCGAGCACGATGTCCATCACGCGGGCCCACGGAATCTGTTGAGTCTCGACGCCCTGCACCCAGTGCGAGAGGCCGTCCGCCCTCAGCCTTGCATGGTCTCCAGCGGGATCACCGATCACCCACTTCCCGTCGGTGAACTCAAGGGGTCCGGGTCGATCGGGCATGTTCTGGTTCTTCGTTCCGCAGGGCCGTCCAGCGCCGCCCGAGGAATGATGCATGACGCGCTTCGCGGGCTATCTGCCGGGGCGCTGCGCGTCAGACGGGTGCGGGTCCGTGTCGACGTGCCACAGCCGTGCCACACACGACGGGGCCTAGCGGGGAGCCGGCGCCAGTCCCGTGCACTGCCGCAACTGCTCGTGACGGGTGGTGATGCGCTCTGCCGCGGCGCCGGTCTGCGGGGCCGGTACGCCGTGTCCGTCCACGAGCGCGGGAGCGAAGGCGGCCGCGGTGACCCTGCCGTGCGTCACGGTGAGGGTCGTCACGCCGGTCTCGTCCGAGTGCGGGTACGGGGAGGAGCCGTACCACAGGAAGTTGCCGAAACCGTAGGCGACGTAGGTCGGTCCGAGCATGCCGGAGCCGAGCATGACGTGGGCGTGCGTGCCGACCACGGCCGTGGCGCCCGCGGCCGACAACTCGGCGGCGAGGGAACGCTGCTCAGGGCCGGGACAGCTCTGCCCCTCCGTGCCCCAGTGCAGGTAGACCACGACGACGTCGGCCCGCGCCCGCGCGGCGCGGACCGCGTGCACGAGCCGGGGCCGGTCCAGGGCCGAGGCGATTCCCGGGCTTCCCGGACCCGCGCGGAACCGGGCGTTCGTGAGGTCCTGTACCTGGCTCGCGGCGAGTACGGCGAGGCGGACGCCGTTGACCTCGGTGAGGTAGGGCCGGTAGGCCTCGGTGTCGTCGGCGCCGATGCCCACGACGGGTATCGGTGAGGCGTGCGCGGCGGCAAGGGTGTCGGTCAGGCCTTGGGGGCCGTAGTCGACCGCGTGGTTGTTGGCCATCGTGACCGCGTCGACGCCCGAGCGGCGCAACGCGTCCAGGGCCTGCGGCGGGGTCCGGAAGTGGTACAGCTTCGGCTCCGGTGTCCCCCGGGTGGTGATCGCCGACTCCAGGTTGACCATGGAGAAATCGGCGGCCGACAGTACGGGGGACAGCGGGCCGAGGGCGGGGTCGACCCCCAGCCGTCCCGCGGTGCGCTGGGTGAAGTGGACATCACCGGCGAAGGCGAGGGTGACCGTGCCGGCGGGTTCGCGGTGACGCGCGGGGGCCGTGGTGGACGGGCCGACGACCGTCGACGCCTTGATATGTGCCGGGGCGGCGTCGGTGGGAGTGCCGCCGCGCCCCGCCGTCAGGTACGCGGTCGTCGCGGCAGCCACGACGACCACGCCGGCGCCCAGCGCGGCGTTCCTGCGGCGGCGGCGCTGCCGGGTGCGGCGGGCGGCATGGCGCGAGCGCGGTTCATGCATCGGACAACTGTACGATCGACTCGTTCATGACGTTCCAGGGGTCCCGGGACATGTCGCTCCTCGGGCATGCCCGGTCGGGCACGTGGGGCGGCCGACACCCAGGCTGCGTTCCGTTTGCGATCGCCGTGAGCGCGTGCGGTCACGGAACGGCAACGAGTGCGGGGGCCGCGCACCCGGGGCTGTGATCTCATTCAGTCCCGTCGCCTGCCGCCGGCCGGGCGGGGGCCGAGGCGCTGCCCGCTCACGGCCTCGTACGTCGCCGCCAGGGCCTCTCCGGACCGCTCCGGATGCCGTTGGGCGATCCCGATGAACAGGCAGTCGACGACGGTCAGCTGGGCGATCCGGCTGGCCATGGCGCCCGACCGGAACGTGGTCTCGCGCGCCGCGGTGGTCAGCACGTGGTCGGAGACCTCGGTGATCGGCGAGCGGGGGAAGTTGGTGAGGGACACCGTGGTGGCTCCGTGCCGCCGGGCCACCCGCAGGGCCTCGACGGTGTCGGCCGTCGCGCCGGTGTGGGAGAGGCCGAAGGCCACGTCGCCGGGACCCATCACCGCCGCCGAGGTCAGCATGATCTGCGTGTCGCTCCAGGCGAAGCCGACCCGTCCGATCCGGTGCAGCTTCTGCTGGAAGTCGGCCGCCACGAAGGCACTCGCGCCCACTCCGTACACGTCGACGCGTCCCGCGCGCGCCATCGCGTCGACCACGTCGCCGAGGACCGCCACGTCCAGTTGCGCGCCGGTCTCCTCCACCGCCCGGGCGTCGGCGAAGGCGACCTTGCCGACGATGCCGGCGAGGTCGTCGGCGGACGTGATGTCGCTGCCCGGGTGGCTCTCGGCGCGTATCCCGGCGCGGGCGGCCTCCGCTGCCATCGCGATCCGGAGCGCGGGGTAGCCGTCGAGGCCGATCGCCTTGCAGAACCGGATCACCGTGGTCTCGCTGGTGCCCGCCGCCGCGGCCGCCTCGGAGATGCTCCGCCGGGACGTCAGGGCGGGGCTGTCCAGCACCGCACGGGCGACCCGCTGCTCCGCCCGGGCGAGGCCGGGCAGGAGCGAGCGGATGCGCACCAGGAGGCCGGAGTCCCGCACGTCGTCGGCCGTGCTCTCGGATACCACGCGGGAAACGTACTGAGGGACGTCCGCGCGGGTCAACGCGCGGACGACGGCTCCACGGCGGGGGTCAGCGCCGTCCGTCCGCCGGCAGTGCCTGCCAGCCGGCCGACATCAGCGGGGCTCCGGGCCTGTCGCCGTCCAGCAGGACGTGCGAGCCGTCGGTGACCCGCAGCCCGCTGAGGTTCACACCGCGCCCCTCGTAGGACGAGTCGGTGGTGTACCGCCAGCGCAGTGCGAGACCGGGTACGGCGTCCGGGAGCTCGGCGTGCACCCGCCACCAGGCGCGTACGTCCTGGCCCGACAGTGCGGTGACGCCGTCGACGGGGGCACCGGGACCGGTGACGTGGAGCGTCACGGGGAGCCAGGTGTCTCCGCCGTCGGAGCTGGCCTCGAGGCGGACCAGGTCCGTCGACTCGGTGTTGACGAAGGTCCTGAAGTCGACGTCGACCGTTCCTGAGGCGTCCAGCGGACCGGTGGTCAGGGTGCTGGTGGTACCGCCGCCCTGTCCGGAGAACCACGAGCGGCCGCCGCCCGGCGCCTCGACCGGCATCGCCTGGGCGAGGGCCTGCGCGATACCGCGCCGGGCGGGGTTGGTGGAGGGGGTGCTGCGCGACGCGTGCACCCGGTTGGTCAGCAGGACGGCGAACGACCGCGACGCGGGGTCGATCACCAGCGAGGTCCCGGTGAAGCCGGTGTGGCCCAGTGTGCGCGGGCCGGACAGCCCGCCCATGTACCAGATCTGGTCCAACTCGAACCCGAGACCGTGGGAGTCGCCGGGGAAGGCCTGGTTGAAGTTCTCCTCCAGCAGTGAGACGCCCTCACGGCTGAGGATCCGGTGGTTCCGGTAGGTCCCGCCGTTGAGGATGGCCTGGGCCAGCACGGCGAGGTCGTCGACGGTCGAGAAGACGCCCGCGTGCCCGGCGACCCCGCCCATGGCCCAGGCGTTCTCGTCGTGCACCTGACCGTGCACCAGACCCCGCGCGGGGCTGGTCTCGTACTCGGTCGCGGCGATCCGGGACAGCTTCGAGGCCGGTGGGTTGTAGCCGGTGTCGGTCATGCGCAGCGGCCCCGTGATGCCCTCGTGCACGAGGGTGTCGAGGCTCCGCCCGGTCACCTCCTCCAGGACCAGCTGCATGGTGAGCATGTTGAGGTCGGAGTAGGTGTAGGCGGTTCCCGCCGGGTCCACCGGCGTGGTGTCCAGGATCGCCTTCACCCGCGACGGGATGTCGGGGTAGCCCTGCCACAGCGCCGGCTCGGGGTCGGGTGCGAGGCCGGAGGTGTGGGTGAGCAGCTGCCTGATGGTGATGGCGCCCTTGCCGTTCACCGCGAACTCGGGCAGGTACGCCGCGACCGGGGCGTCGAGCCGGATGCTCCCGGCCTCCAGCTGCTGGACGGCCACCAGGGAGGTGAACAGCTTCGAGAGCGACGCCAGATCGTAGATGGTGTCGGTGCGGGCGGGTATCCACTGGTCCTCGGGCAACTCGGTCTGCGGGGCCGAGTAGCGCATGGCGTACCCGGTGGCGCCGCGCTCGACGACCTTGCCGTCGTGGACCATGAGGGTGGTGGCACCGGGGAAGAGGTAACCGGTCCCACTCGCCGGGTCGGTCCAGGCGGCGACCTGCCGCTCGAAGGCGGCGATCGGGGCCGGCAGCAGCCCCGCGGCCCGCGGGGACGCCGGTCGCAGCACGGTGCTCGCGGGCGCGAACCCGGAGTGCGGCCGGTCGAAGCCGCCGCCGTCGCGGGTCCCGGCCGTGGCGGCTGTGACCGGCGTGGCGCCGGCCGGCAGGGCGAGGGCGGTCACCAGGGCTGACGCCGCGGTGAGTGCGATGACTGGAATCCGCATGGGTACCTCGTCGGTGAGGAGATGGGTTCGCTGTGCGGCGTGCCTCCGGACACCGGCAAGGGTCCGGTCCGGCGGCCGGAACTAAGTTACGGACACGAAGCAATGTCCGTAAGTTAGTAACCGAATGAAGGGTGGTCAACACGCATGCCACCGCTTCCTGCCGCGGCGCGACCAGGGGCTCGCACGAGGCCGGGATCCCCGGCGGGACCCGTCGGGACGAGTCGGACGTACGGTCACCGGGCGAGGAACACCTTCCGCACGGGTGCGCCGAACGCGCCGGGATGCGTGATCGGGCCGATGTGACCGCCGGGGAAGTGCCGGACCCGGGTGCCCAGTTGCCCGGCCAGGGCGCCGGTCGCGCGGGACGGCGGTTCGCCGCGCGAGTCCTGGCCCCGGCGAGGGCCGGGCGCCATGGCACCGACGCGGGCGGTCGGGGCCGTGGCACCCGCTGATCGGCGTGGTCAGACCGTGCTGACGACCTCGTCGTAGGCGAGCCGCGGGCTGCGGGCGAACCAGGCGTCCTCACCCGGGTTGCCGATGTTGACCACGGCCAGGACGGAGTGGTTCCCGTCGGGGAAGAACTCCTTGGTGAGTCCCTCCGCGTCGAAGCCCGTCATCGGGCCGGCAGCGAGGCCGGCGGCACGGACGCCGATGATGAAGTAGCCGACCTGGAGCGCGGCGTTGAGGGCCGCCGAGCGCTCCCGGACCGGACGCTCGGCGAAGAACACGTCCTTGGCCTGGGGGAAGTGCGGGACGCCCCTGCTGGCGATCCGGACGCTCACGATGAAGCGCGCCGAGCTCTCCCCGACGGGGCCGGCCGCCGGCCTCGCGCGGAGGGTGTGCGGTATCGAGAGCCTTGAGGACGCGCAGGACACCGCGTACACGGCCCAGGCGGACTACGCCCGGCGGCAGGACGCTTCGTAGCGGGTGCCGCTCGCGGGCCCGGGCTGCAGCACACCGCGCTCACGGGCCCGGGCCACCGCACCACTGCGGCTGTGCGCGTCGAGCTTCTTGAAGACCGCCCTGACCTGGCTCTTCACCGTGTTCCGGGAAACATGGAGCTCATCGGCGATCTCCCGGAGCGTCAGCGGGCCGCACAGCGCGCGCAGAATGCGGCGTTCGCCGGGCGACAGATCCCGGATCCGCGGCGGCGGCTCCGGGACGCCGGCCGGAACGACGCCGAGCGTGCGCAGGCGCGCGAGCAGCCCGCTCAGCGCCGGTGCCCCGGCGACGCCGTCGAACTCACCCGAGGGGGCGGCGTCGTCACCGGCGGCGCGGGGCAGCGCCGCCCGGACGGCCCGGGCCAGGGCCCGCTGATGCGGTTCACCGCCGAAGGCGCACGCTGCCATGGCCGCCTCACCGCGGGCCAGCGACTCACCGGCCTCTAGGGCCCTGGCGTCCTCCAGGAGAAGTCCGGCGCGGCACAGGTGGGCGGCCACGGCCACGAAGTGGCCCGTCACATCCGCGGAGCGGGCCGTGCGCAGTGCCTCGTCGGCCAGCGCGGCGGCCTGCCCGCGGTCCCCGGTGAGGTAGGCGCACAGGGCCAGGGAGCCCAGGGCGCGAACGAGAACGAGTGCGTGCCGGGCCCCGTGCGCCTCGCGAACCGCCTCGCGCAAACGGTCCTCAGCCTCCTCCCAACGCCCCTGCCACATCAGGGCGGTTCCACTGGCGACACAGGCCAGCGCCCGCCACGGGGTGAAGGGTTCAGGGCGCCCGGCGGCCGTCGCGCCGAGCGGGCCGGCGGCGCCGGACTCGCCCCGCAGGCAGCGGACGAGCGCGTGCGCGACCGACGCCGCCTCGCTCACGGAGCTGCCCTCCCCGACCGTGTCCACGCCGCTCGGGCGGGCCCGCGCCAGTTCCAGCCAGCGCGCGGCGCCGCCCGCGTCGCCCTGCGACAGCTCCGTCATCGCCGCGACGACGCACAAGCGCGCGTCGGCGCGGACCGCTCGGGCGGGCAGCAGATCGAGCCACCCCGCGACCTCCTGCGCCCGCCCCGCGGCGATCGCCTCCTCCCATGCGTCCAGGACGACCGCGGTCACCGCGGCGGAATCGCCGCACGACGCGAAGTGGCGTACCGCGGCGGTTGTCCGTCCCGCTGCGCGGTACCAGTCGGCGGCCGCGCGGTGCAGCGCGGCCGTCCCGTCCGGGTGCTCGGCCTCCAGGACCTCGCTGAGCACGGCGCGCAGCGCACGGTGGCACCGGTACCCGCCCGGCCCGGTGCCGGTGGGTTCGAGGAACCGCACGGTGCGGGCCAGTTCGCGCAGCAGGACGCCCGCACGGTCGGTGTCCGCGACGGCTCGGCAGGCGTCGGGGCGCAGTTCGTCGAGCACGCTGGTGCGCAGCAGAAAGGCGCGCTGCTCGGTGGTCAGCCGGTCCAGTACCTCGGTCACGAGGTAGTCGGCGGCCGCGTGGGCCGCGCGATCAGAGACGCCCAGGCCCGAACCCGGCGCGTCCGCGGACGACTCGAAGGCGTGCTCCGGCGTCCCGCCGGCGCTCGCCGTGACGAACAGGCCGGCCGCCCATCCCTCGGCCAGGTCGTACAGCCCGCGGCGCCTCTCCTCGTCCATGGCCCGCCCGCCCGACCGGGCCGTCAGCAGCGTGTCGGCCTCGTCGGGGGTGAAGCGCAGTTCGGCCGGGCCGAGTTCGCCGATCAGACCCCGTGCCCGCAGGCCGGGGACGGGCGCGCCGGGCACGTACCTGGTGGCCAGTACGACCTGGAGGCCGTCGGGCAGCGCCGTCAGCAGGTCTCCCAGACTGCGCAGTGCGGCGTCGGTGAGCCGCTCCACGCCGTCCAGGACGAGGGTGAGCGGCCGCTCGCCCGCGAGTCCCGCCAGCGTTCGCGGCAGCAGATCCTCGGCCCAGACATCGCGCGTCCAGGCCCCGGCGGGCGGGGGTACCGGCAGCCCCGGCCGAAACGGCCGCAGCGCCGCCAGAATCCCCGCCCACAGCCGTGCCGGCGTGTTGTCGTAGCGGTCGAGGCCGAGCCAGGCGACGTGGGAGCCACGGGCCCGCAGCACGTGCGCCCAGTCGCCGAGCAGCACGCTCTTACCGGCCCCGGGCGGCGCCGAGACGACCACGACGGGTTCGGCGAAGGCGTCCAGGAGCCTCAGCAGCCGGGGACGCGGCACGAACCACGGGGGCCGTACCGGCGGGTGGAGCTTGTGGTCGGGGATGGTGCTCACGGTGCCTCCCGTCGTACCGGGCAGGATGGGCCCCCGATGCCCGGTGGGCACGACGGATGCACCGGGCACCGGGGGGACGTGGGGAAGTTCACGGCGGTGCGCGAAGAGGGGGACGGGGGCCGGGCGAGGGGCTACCTCATGAAGCCGAACCCGCCGGCGAAGTACAGGAGCGGACGGCCCTCCCCCTTGTGTTCGAAGTGCCGCGCGTCGCCCACGAATATGGTGTGGTCGCCACCGGGCAGGGCCTGCGAGACGTCGCAGACGACCGACGCGATGGCGTCCCTGAGCACGGGCACGCCGTGGTCCTCGTCGATCGCCACGCCGGCGAAGCGGTCGGGTACCCGGGCCGAGAAGCAGCGGGCCAGCCCTTCACCGTCCTCTCCCAGGACGTTGACGGCGAAGCGCCCGTGCTCGGCGATGGCGGTGCGGGTGAACAGGTGGTTGCCGATGCAGACGATGAGTTGCAGCGGGTCCAGCGACAGGGCGGCGACGGCGCTCGCCGTCATTCCGACCGGCGTGCTTCCGGTCTGCGTCGTGATGACGCTGACCCCGGTGGCGAGGCGGCCCATCGTGGACCGGAACGCGAGCGTCATGTCGAGGGTGTCAGGCATGGTGGCCTCCGTACGAGTGGAGTGATTTCGTGCCCGCGACGTCATCGGGCCGCCAGGGGGTTCGCCGGGGGACCGGCGGACGCCCCGGGCCTGCAACAGGTCCCACGCGGCCGGGGGACGACACGTGCCAGGGGTCCGGGCGGGTCGACGCCCTCAGAGGTGCCGGGCGCCGGAGGCCGGCTCCACGGGTTCGAGCACGAAGGTGTGCCGCAGGAGGGTGTACGGCTCCTGGGCGCTGGTGCCGTACGGTCTGGTTCGTCGCCAGGGCGTCCAAGGCCTCACCCGCGATGAGGAGGGCGAGCGGGTCGTGATCCTGGGCGTACAGCGCCTCCACGGCGTGGGCCATGGCGTTGAGCCCGCTCACCGCCGCGACGTGGGGCGGCAGTGCGAGGGTGAGGTCGACGTCGTAGACGACGGTTCTCAGCAGCACCTCGGGCAGCCGCCGGGTGGTCTTGGCGCCGCCCTGGGTCTCTCCCAGGACCGGCGTCATCTCGGAGCCCGCGTAGGTCGTGGGCAGCGCGATGTGCGCGTGCCCGGTGCGCAGGGCGACGGCCTTTCCCAGGCCGATGGCCGAGCCGCCGCCGACGGCGACGACACAGTCCGCGCCGGCTGCCCGGACCGCGCCGACCGCCTTCTCGGTGACCGCGACGGGCGTGTGCGGCGCCGCCTGGTCGAAGACGCCCGCGGCAAGCGGCCCGAGGAGTTCCCGCACCTCGTGGGCCTGACCGGTCTGTCCGGGGGTGCTCAGCACCAGCGCCCGGTCGCACCCCAGGGCCCGGACTTCATCGGCAATTCCGTTTCGCGTCCCGGTGCCGAATACCACTTTCGTGACCTGGCCCCGATGTGCAAATGCTCTCATCGTCGCCCCCTAGAGGATTTTCAACAGCGATTGGAGTGTCGTCAGACCGCCGGGGTAGCGTCAATGAATCCTTCGAATGGAATTGCCTGGGAGGCGACGATTACCTTGTATGCGCGACACTCGGCTGACGACCGGCGCGCTTCTCGTCGCCCGATATCCCTCATACGGGTGACGTGTCCTCCGGCAGGCCGATGGCCCGTGCGCCACCGGGTTCCACGTGCCGGAGGCCGCACCGGGAGAGCCGGCGAGGTCGTCCGCCTCGCCGTCCCCGGCGGAGCGGGCACGGCAATGCGCCCCGCGATTCGCCTTTCCTTTGGCACCGTACCGGCGGCCGGGGACCGTGGCCGCATTCGTGCCGGGCGGCCCGCAGTCGTCGCTCCCGGCTGCTGATTCGGCAGTTCTTTTGCGCGGGAGAATGTCCTGCCGTAATGCCGGACCCGGACCGTATTCCGGACGTAGCGTGTTTCGTCCGGACAGGAACCGGCAGCGCGGGCGGCGGGGTGTTGCCGACTTCACGGACCAGTGGCGAGTCCGCGCCCGGAGGCGGCCGGACGCGCCCGGATCGCCCCCGACCTGGGGCGGTCATCCGCTCCGCGGGGGGTGCGGCGGCGGCCGGATCCGGCCGGCCTCCCGCCGTCCGTTGCCGTCGTGACGCCGGCGGCCATGATGGGAGCAAACGGGTGAATTGCCTGCCTTATCCCCCGGTCATACGGTTGATTCATGGCTATCGCAACGACGAGTCCCATGACGGGCGAGGTTCTCGAGAGGTTCGACGAACTGACGCCCGAGCAACTGGAGGACAAGCTCGCCCGGGCGGCGGCCGCGGCCGCGACATACCGGTTGACGAGCGCCGACGAGCGGGCGGGGTGGCTGCAGCACGCCGCCGAACGTCTGGAGAAGGAGATCGAGAGCGTCAGCCAGATGATCACCACGGAAATGGGCAAGACCTTCCGGGCGGCGGAGGAGGAAGTGGTCAAGTGCGTGCACGGGCTGCGCTTCTACGCCACCGAAGGACCCGCGTTCCTGCGTGACCTGGACCGCGACGCGGAGCGCGTGGGCGCGAAGCAGACGTTCGTGACGTACCAGCCGATCGGCGTGGTGCTCGCGGTGATGCCGTGGAACCTGCCCTTGTGGCAGGCCATGCGGTTCGCCGCGCCTGCCCTGATGGCGGGGAACGTGGGCCTGCTCAAGCACGCCTCGAACGTGCCGCGGTGCGCCCTGTACCTGGAAGAGCTCTTCCGGGACGCGGGCTTCCCGGACGACGTGTTCCAGACCCTGCTGATCTCCTCGGGGCGGGTGGAGCAGGTGCTGCGCGACCCGCGTGTGGCGGCCGCGACGCTGACGGGCAGCGAGCCGGCGGGACGGTCGGTGGCCGCCATCGCCGGCGACGAGATCAAGAAGGTGGTCCTCGAACTGGGCGGTTCCGACCCGTTCATCGTCATGCCGTCCACGAACCTGGACCGTGCCACCGATGTCGCGGTCAAGGCACGGTGCCTGAACAACGGGCAGTCGTGCATCAACGGCAAGCGGTTCTTCGTCCACCAGGACATCGCCGACGAGTTCATCGCGATGTTCGTGGCGAAGATGGGCGCGCTGGTGGTGGGCGATCCGATGGACGCGGACACCGACGTCGGTCCGCTGGCCACCGAGTCCGGCCGGCGTGACGTGGAGTCGTACGTCGACGACGCCGTAGGCAAGGGCGCGACGGCGCTGGTGGGCGGCGAACGCCCGGACCGGCCGGGCTGGTTCTACCCGCCGACCGTGCTGACCGGTGTCACTCCGGAAATGCGGATGTACCACGAGGAGGTCTTCGGCCCCGTGGCGCAGGTGTGGGCGGTTCCCTCCCTGGAGGAGGCCCTGCGGGAGGCCAACGGGCACCCCTACGGCCTGGGTTCGAATCTGTGGAGCGAGGACGAGGCCGAACGCGAGCTCTTCGTCCGCGACGTGCAGTCCGGTATGGCCTTCATCAACGGCAACACGACCAGCTATCCCGAGATCCCCTTCGGCGGCGTGAAACGCAGCGGCTACGGTCGGGAGCTGTCCGACCTCGGCATGCGGGAGTTCATGAACGCCAAGACCGTCTGGATCGGCCAGGACGCCTGAACCCCCCGGTCCTGACGCGGTCGACACCACAGGCGCGCGCCGGCCGGGAGCAGGGCGCCGGGCCGAGCCAAGGGAGGCGCGACGATGAGCACAGCGGTCCGGACGCCCTCGTCCGGGCAGGGAGGACCGGTGGTCGCGGTGCTCGGTACGGGCACCATGGGGGACGCCATGGCCCGCAACATCGCGGCCGCGGGGCTGGGTCTGCGTGCGTGGAACAGGGCTCGCGACGCCGCCGAACCGCTGGCCGACGTCGGCGCCGCGGTGTGCGACACGCCGGCCGAGGCCTGCCGCGGCGCGGACGTGGTCCTGACCGCGCTGGCGAACGAGAGAGTCGTCGCCGACGTGATGGACCAGGCCCGCGACGGGCTGGACGGCCACCCGGTGTGGGTGCAGACCTGCACGGTCTCCCCTGACGGCGGCCGCCGTCTTGCGGAGCAGGCCGACCGCCTGGACGTCGCCTACGTCGAGGCCCCGCTCCTCGGCACCAAGGAACCGGCCGTCGCCGGGACCCTGACCGTCCTGGCCGCCTCCCCCCGGAAGGAGGCGCGGGACGAAGTGCGGCCGGTCCTGGACGCGGTGGGCTCACGCACCGTGTGGCTCGACGAGGTCGGCCAGCCGAGCGGCCTGAAACTCGCCTACAACGCCTGGGTCCTGACCACCGTCGAGGGCATCGCGGAGTCCCTCACCCTCGCCGAGACCCTCGGGGTCGACCCCCACCTGGTCATCGACGTCATCGGGGGAAGCGGCCTGAACAGCACGTACGTGCAGAGCAAGGGCCCGAAGATGCTCGACGACGACCTCGACACCCCCTCGTTCCCCCTCGAGGCGGCGGCCAAGGACGCCGGTCTGATCACCGACGCCGCCCGCGCCGCCGGCCTGCGCCTGGGCATCGCGGAGGTCGTGCGCGAACGCCTCCACCTGGCGGCGGACGACGGGCTGGGCCGCGCGGACGTCGCCGCGACCTACCGCACGTCCCGCCGGGCCGCGTCCTGACCCGGGAGGAACGATGACCCGTGCCGGCATCGCCGCGGCGCGTTCGAGCACGGCGCAACTCGCGGAGATCGTCCCGCGCGTCGCCGACGACCAGTGGGACCTGCCGTCGGCGTGCGCGGGCTGGCGTGTCATCGACGTCATGGCCCACCTCGCGGCTCTCGCCACCGAGGCGGTGGATCCGCCGCCGCCGGACCCCTCGCTGCCGGAGAACCGCGAGCGTTACCACGACCTGCGGGTCGACGAACGCCGTTCCTGGAGCCACGGCGAGGTCCTCGACGAGTGGCGGCGCAGCACCCCGCGGCAGCTCGACCTCCTGGAAGCGGCGCAGGAACCCCCCAGGGCCACGGAGCCGGTCGACGTGCCCGGGCTCGGCACCTATCCGCGCCATCTGCTGGCGAACACGATGGCGTTCAACGTCTTCTGCCACCTGCGCCACGACATGCTCGCCCCGGACGGCCCGCTCCCCTTCACGGTGCCGGAACCGACCGACGGCCTCGTGGCGCCCGCTGTCGAGTTCATGCTCGCCGGCCTTCCCCAGATGCAGGGCCCCGAGCTCACCTCGGCGGTCGACCGGCCCCTCGTCCTCGACCTGACAGGACCGGGCGCGACCACGGTCACCGTCTACCCCGCGGCCGGGCCGGACGCGCAACTGACCGTCGTACCCGGCGCGGACGCCACCACCCGGATCACCAGCACGGCACTCGACTTCATCGCGTGGGCCACCACCCGCGAATCCTGGCGCGACCACTGCCGCATCACGGGGGACACCTCCGCCGCGGCCCCGTTCCTCGACCGACTGGACATCATCTGAAGGCGGCACCGCGGGACCGGCCCCGGCCGGTGAGCCGTCGGGCCGGCGAGAACGCGCGACCGCCGCGGCCTTTCCGCAGCTCCCGCCGCGTTTTCCTGCGGGCATCCCGCAGTGTTGAGCCGCCTCCGAATCGTCCCCGGCGCGCCGAAATTATTCGGCGCGGCACTCGGCTGAACCAAGCAGTGGCACCGAGTGCCGCGGCTTGCGGCGCTCGGCCGAGGACGTGGTTCCGACGTGCGCGGGGACATCGTGATCAAGGCATTCTGTACCGACATCCTTCCGCCCGACGAGAGGGCGCAGTACTGGACGGACGCCGTCCACCGATCGCTCACCCGGCTGGAGGTCAGGCCGCACGACGGCGCCGCGGTGCGCGGTTCGCTCCGGCGGATCTCCATCGGCGACATCCATGTGGCCCACGTCGAGGCGAGCCCCCAGCGCATGGCGCGGACCCGCGGGATCATCGCCAATGACCCCAGCGGCCTGCTCATCGTGAGCCTGCAGGAGACGGGCAGCAGTGTCGTGGTCCAGGACGGGAGGGAAACACCGCTGGTCGCCGGAGAGTTGGTCCTGCTGGATTCCCGGCGTCCCTACGTCCAGGATTTCCCCGGTGATGTGCGTCAGGACGTCGCCGCCGTTCCCCGCGGGCTGCTGGACGTCTCCGACGCGTGTCTGCTGCTCGCCACCGGCCGGGCATGCTCCACCGGCAGTTACATCGGCGGGATCCTCGCCGCGTACATGAGCCGGCTTGCCGCTGCGGCCGAGGTGGGCGTCTGCCCGCCCGGTCCGAAGAGATACCTGGAGCGGGGGATGGCCGACGTCCTGAACGCGCTGGTCGTGCATCAGGTACGACGGGGCAGCGGTGCCACGCCGACCGCGGAGGAGGCGTTGCTGCGGCAGATCCGCGTGTACGTCAGGGCGCACCTGGACCGAACGGAACTCTCCCCGGCGACGATCGCGGCCGCGCACCACATCTCCGTCCGGTATCTGCACCTGCTCTTCCGTGGCGAGGACATGACCGTCGGCCGGTGGGTCCAGCACCTGCGGCTGGAGGCGTGCCGTGATGATCTCTCGCGTCCCGAGCTGGCCGGGGCGACGGTGGCGGCCATCGCGCAGCGACGGGGTTTCGCGAGCCCGGCGCACTTCAGTCGGATCTTCCGTGCGGCCTACGGCATGACTCCGGGCGAATGGCGCTGCAGAGCCGGCCACTCCAGGCTTCCGGGGTGACGGTCACGACCGGCGGGGGAGTGCCGCCGTCCCCTCCTCTCCGCGCCGGGCCAGCGCGATCAGGGCGAGATCGTCGGCCGGCAGCGCGCCGCAATGGGCGACGACGTCGTCGAGGATCTGCCCGAGGACGCCGCGCAGACGGTCCTGACTGCGCCTGAGCCGGTCGTTCCACGTCCAGGTGGCGGCCCGCTCCAGCAACGGGAAGCACACCCCGGCGCGGTCACGGGCCTCGATGAGACTGTCGGTGTACAGCAACAGCGTGTCGTCAGGGCCGAGTTCGAAGGCGCTCTCGTGCGCCCGGACGTCACACAGGGAGCTCAGTCCCAGGGGAGGGCAGGGATGCCCCGGCAGCAGGGCCACGTCCCCCCGGCGGGCCCGCACCAGCGGCGGATGACCGTAGTTGACCATGTGTGCGAGGGGCTCGCGGTCCGGCACCTCGAGAAGGAGCGCGGTCACGAAGCGTTCGTCGGCGTCGTCGTGCGCGTCGGCGAGGTGCCGAAGGAAGCTCGCCTCCAGGCGGGCGGACAGCTCGGTCAGGCTGGGGGCCTGCGGCGCCCACTCACGGAATGCCCCGAGGACGGCGATGACGTCCAGGAACGAGGACAGTCCCCTCCCTCGCACATCGCCGATGATGACCCGGGTGGCCGCGTCGGCCCGGGCGACCGCGTAGAGGTCCCCGCCGACCCGGGCCCGACCGCCGGAGGCACGGTAGACCGAGGCGAGAGCCAGGCCGCCGACCCGTGACGGGAGCGGCCGCAGCAGCACGTCCTGCACGGCGTCGGAGACCGCACAGGCATCCGCCACCTGCCGTCGGCACCGCCGGTGCAGCCAGCCGCAGGCCACCGCGGCCTCCGAGGCCGGGACCAGCCGCAGGGCGTAGGAAGCGGGACCCGGGTGGCAACCCGGCGGAACGGCCGCGCACACCGCGAGGGTGCCCAGCAGCGTCCCCGCGACCATCACGTGCCGCACCCAGGGCCGCTTCGCCGACCTGTCCGCGAACTCTCCCGGGTCGGTCATGGCTGCCCTCCCGCCGTGCGTGACGTCCGGCGCGGCCGGGAGGCGGCGGCGCGTCGTGGTCGCGGGTCTCCCGTACATCGGGCGTCGAGTGGTGGTCGATGCCTGACCGTAGGCGAGGCCGCGACGGGGGAATTGCCTCGCAGCGCATGACACGTTGACCGACCACGCAACGCCCGTACAGGCGTGGCCCGGCGCCCCTCTCGACGCGCCGGGCCGTTCCGCGGCATGTGGTGCCGGCTACCACCGGATGACGACGTACCCGGGGCCTCCGTCGGCGCCCGGGCCTCCCGCGGGTCCGCCGTCGCCGCCCACGCCCGCGTTCCGCGGCGGTGCCAAGGGGGCGGTGACCGGACCGGGGGGAGCGACCGTGCCGTCCACCGCGGGGCTGCCCCCTTCGCCGGTGGTCAGGCCGGGGGCGCCCTGGTGGACGAGGCCGCCGTCGCCGGCGGCGGGGTCACAGGCGCCGGTGCCGCCGGTTCCGGGGAAGCGGGGATCGGAGCCGCCGCCGCCACCCCGGGCGACAGCCACCGCCGCGCCGGAGGGCGGCGCGGTCAGGTAGGTGAACCCGGCGGTGGCGCCGGGAGCCCCGGGCACGCCCCCGGCGCCGCCCCCGGCGACGACGACCAAGTGGGCCTCGCCGGGCTGCACGTGGACGGCGCACGAGGCGAATCCGCCGGCGCCGCCGCCCTGGCCCCCGCTGCCGTCGTCGCCGCCACCCGCGCCGCCTCCGCCCGCGCCCCACACCTGGACGAGGATCGTGCTGACGCCGCCGGGGGGCACGAAGGCCCCGCTGGTGGTGAACTCCTGCGTGCCGTGCACGGCGTTGGACCCCGCCGGATCGACCGGATCGACCGGTTCGGCGTGCCCCTGCGGCCCGGGCGTGTCGCGCACCGCGCCACCCGTCGCGGCCCCACGTTCCACGGCTCCCGCGGACGCCGTACCCGTCACGGCGCCGGAGGCCAGCGCCACACTCGCCGCAATCGTCCACGCGCGCGCACGGACTCGGTGCCGTCGCGGCGACACCCGGGGTCCGGCAATTCGGTACAACACGCCACCTCCAGGGGCTGGCTCTTCGACGAGCGGCCTGTGCCGCCTCCCCTCCCTGGGCGGGAGAGATGCCGTGGACGGCAGCGAGCCCACCACAAGAGTCGCCCTGGGTGTGACCCGGTGCACATTCTGTAGCCGACCGGGGGACGCCTTGCCTGATTCAGCCGGCCGCGTTGTAGCGCTGGAGGTGGTCGGCCAGCTGCTGCACGTCCGTGTCGTCCCAGTCGGCGAACCGCCCCGCGAAGGCGATCCGGCGTCGTTCGTTCGCCTCCGCCAGCAGCCTGAGGCCCTGTTCGGACGGGCGGAGGATCTGCCCGCGCTGGTCCTGCGGGTCGGATCCGCGCGCGATGAGCCCGGCGCGTTCCAGCATCGCGATCTGGCGGCTGACGGTGGACTTGTCGAGCAGGAAGTGCGAGGCCAGGTCCGTGCCGCGGCAGCCGCCGCGCTCCTTCATGTAGTCGAGCATGCCGTAGGCCACCAGGGACAGTTCGGGGTGGATCTGCGTGGCGCGCGTCCGGGCGCGGCGGGCGAACGCGGTGAGTTCGCGCTGGATCGTGTCGATGGCTGTGTCACGGGCCGGCATCTGGACCTCCTTCATTTAGATGTATCGTACAATGAAAAAGGTTGTATTTGCCAATCATATTGAGAGGTGCCTTCCCCATGACCGCATCCCCGGCCGCCGCCTCGGGAGGGGCCCATGCGCACGCGGCCCCCCGACTGCGCCACAGCGCGGGGCACATCGTTCTCCACCTGGTGACCCCGCTGCTGATGTGCCTGGGCATGGGCCTTGCCTACCTGGGTGCCTTCCACGCCCCCGAGCCGCACGGGATGAAGGTGGCCGTCGTCGGGAACGGGCCGCGCGCGCAGGTCCTCGCCCAGACGCTCAAGGACAAGGCCGGCGACGCGCTGGACGTCAGGACGGTCCCCACGCGCGCCGCCGCGGTGCACCAACTGATGGACCGCGATCTGGCCGGTGCCTACCTCCCGTCCACGGAGCACCCGCGACTGCTGGTCGCCAAGGCCAACTCCGACACGACCGCCACGGCCGCCGAGACCGTCTTCCGCCTGGTGGCCGACGAGAAGGGGATCGCCCTGGACGTCACCGACGTCGCGCCCACCTCGCAGGGCGACCCCACCGGGCAGGGGCTCTTCTTCGTCCTGGTCACCATCAGCATCGGCTCGTACGCCAGTGTCGCCGCCATCGGCGCGGCGGGCGCCACGCTGCGGCTGTGGACCCGGGCCGCCATCGGCCTGGCGACCTCACTGGTGGTGAGCGTGATCGGCACGGTGCTCGCGGGACCGCTGTTCCACGTCGTCGATCACGACCTCGCCGGCGTGTGGGCCATGGCGTGGCTCTACTCGGCAGGCATCGTCGCCATCGGCATCGGCCTGCACACCTTCCTCAAGCGGTGGACCACCCTGACGATGATGACGCTCTTCGTCATGCTCAACTTCACCACCTCGGGCGGCATCTTCCGCCCCGAACTCCAGAACGGCTTCTTCGGCGCGCTCCACGCCTTCTGGAACGGCGCGGGCTTCGTCGAGGGCGTCCGCAGCCTCCTCTACTTCCCCTCCGGCGCGGGCCTGGCCGGCCGCGTCACCTCACTCGTCCTGTGGCTCGGCGCGGGCCTCGTGGCGCTCGCCGCGGCGGACACCGCGGAACGGCGCGCCCGCCGGGCCGGGGCGCCGCCCGCCCCGCTGCCGGCGGCCGAACGCGAGGCCGAGGAGGAGATCGGCGAGGCCGTCGCCGTCTGACGCCCACCCGGCCGCGCCGACCCGCGCCGTGCCGTTCCGCGCCGTGCCGTTTCGCCGTGTCAGAGCCAGTCGTTGCGGCGGAACGAGCGGTACGTGAGGGTGCAGGCGATGACGATGACCACCAGGACGAGGGGATAGCCGAAGGTCCACCGCAGTTCCGGCATGTGGTCGAAGTTCATGCCGTAGATGCCGACGATCATGGTGGGTACGGCGATGATCGCGGCCCATGCGCTGATCCGGCGCAGGTCGGTGCTCTGCTGGATGCCGAGTTGGGCGAGATTGGCGGACAGCACGCTGTCGAGCAGTTCGACGAAGCCGGTGATGCGCTCCGACGCCTGGTCGAGATGGTCGCGCACGTCCCGCAGGTACGCGCGGATCTCCGGGTCGCATCCCGGCACCCTCCCTTCGGCCAGGTCGCGGAGCGGCAGGGCGAGCGGCAGCACCGCGCGGCGGAGTTCCAGCATCTCCCGCTTGAGCTGGTAGATGCGCCCCGCGTCGTCGGTGCGTTCGGGTGAGAAGACGTCGGCCTCCACCTGTTCGACGTCGGCCTCGACGGCGCGGATCACCTCCAGGTACCCGTCGACGACGGTGTCCGCGATGGCGTGCACGACGGCGGCCGGGCCATGGGCGAGCAACTCCGGCTCCGCTTCGAGCTGTCGGCGTACGACGCGGAGGTCCGGGGAGTCGCCGTGCCGGACGACCACGGCGAAGTCCGGGCCCGCGAAGATCATGATCTGCCCGGTGGAGACGACTTCGCTGGTGGGCGTGAGCCGGTCGTGCTCGACGTACGCGGCGGTCTTCAGGACGAGGAACAGGGTGTCGCCGTAGCGTTCGAGCTTCGGGCGCTGATGGGCGTGGACCGCGTCCTCCACGGCGAGCGGATGCAGGCCGAACGCGTCGGCCACGACTTGGAGCTGGTCGACGGTGGGCTCCCGCAGCCCGATCCACACGAAGCTGCCCGTGCTCCGGTGGCACGCGCCCATGGCCTCGGTGAGGGGCAGGAGCCCCGGACGGCGCTCGCCGTCCTCGTACAGGGCGCAGTCGACCACAGGGACCGGGCGGCCGTCGGGGCGCGGTGCCGGGACCGGCGCTGTCATGACCTCTCCTCTCGGGCCGCTCGGGGGCGGATGCGCCTTCCATCATGACCACGCCGCCGCCCCTCCGGCGTCAGGGCGGCGTCAGGGTTCCGTGTGGACCGGGATCGGTGCCTGACCTGCGGGCATAGCGTCATTGCTGCACTCGGGCCGCCGTTGGCCCGGGTCGCGTACCGCCTTCGTTCCGGGAGGAACACCATGTGTCTGCGTGTCTACGGGGAAGACCCCGAGCCTGCCGAACCGGACCCGGCCGGGTCTGCCCTCGTGCCGGTCCGGTCGGGTTCCGTCGGCTGCACGCCCCGCTACTCCTACGCTGACGGGGACGTCGACGAGGAGGCCGCCGTCGCAGCCTCCGCCGCCATTTCCGTCGGCGAGCCGGCCGCGGCCCCGGTGCCGGTTCCGCGGCTGTACATGACGCTGCCCCGCCCGGCGCGGACCGTTCCCCCGCGCTCACGTTCGCGGGCCTGACGAGGCGTGACCCCCGCACCCTGGGCAGTCCCCCTCGCGTCGTGGCGTTCGGCACGAGGTCTCACGGTCTGAAGCGATAGCCCATGCCGGGCTCGGTGAGCAGGTGGCGGGGGCCGGCCGGATCGGGCTCGAGCTTCCGCCGCAGGCTCGCGAAGTAGATGCGCAGGTAGTTCGTGTTGTTCTCGTGGTCCGGCCCCCGGACGTGCCGCAGGATCTGACGGCTGGTCACCAGCCTGCCCGGCGGGTGCCGCAGCATGACGTCGAGGACGGCCCATTCGGTCGGGGTGAGCCGCAGCTCGTCCTCGTCGCCGTCCGCACGGCGCACGGTGGAGCGGCCCAGGTCGACCGTCCACTCGCCGATGTGCGCGATCAGGGGCGAGGGCTCTTCCGCGGTCGGCCGGCGGAGCACCGCCCGCAGGCGAAGGGGCCGGGGGCGCGAGGTGATGAGGCGCGGAGCCCGCTCGGGGTTGTGACGGCCTGAGAGGCTCCGCGGCGCGCATCGACAGCGACGATGACACCGATGCGCTCCGTCCACTGAAGTCGACCGGTGGCGGTGCGGCCGTGTGGCGCGGCGGCCGGGCCTGCGCTTTCACTCCAACGGAGGCGCGCGCCCCGTGGCGGACGGGCCCGTGCAGCCGACAACGCCTTGGGGCGGCCCCGGCGGGGCCGCCCCAAGGCGTCGCTGTTCCGGCGGTCAGTGCCGGCCGATGTCCTTGATCTTCTCCTTGGCCTCACGCGCATCGCCCACGGCCTGCTCGGCCCGGCCCTCGGCGGTCAGCCGTTCGTTGCCCACGGCCTCGCCGGCGGTCTTCTTGACCTTGCCGACGGTCTGCTCGGTCTTGGCCTTGGCCTTCTCGTTCTCGGCCATGGTGCTCACCTTCTCTGGCTTGACGTCGTGTGCTGTTGGTTCGTCTGACCGGTGAACCGTGCCGCAAACGTGGGCAGTTCGAACGAGAATTACAGGGCGCCATGTGCCGCGCGGGCGCATGGGATCGAGGGAAAGGGGCAGCGGGCGCGCACGTGGTTTCCCCGCATCCCGTGAAAGTAACGTGATCTTCGTGTGCTTGCCGGGCCGGGACAAGGGCAGGCGGCGGTCAGGAGGTTGATAACGATGGTTCCCCTGCTTCTGGTTCTGCTTCTGGCCCTGGTGCTGTTCGGTGCGGGCTTCGCCCTGAAGGCGCTGTGGTGGATCGCGGTGATCGTTCTCGTCCTGTGGCTGCTCGGCTTCGTCGCGCGGTCCACCGGGAGCGGCGGCCGCAAGGGCCGCTGGTACCGCTGGTAGAAGTGTCACGCCACCAGCCATGGGGGCCCGGCCGATCTCGGCCGGGCCCCCGCCCGCGTTCGGTGCGGCGGAGCGCGGGCTGCTGGGGCGTGGAGTCGGTGGCGCGGAACGATGGCGAGCACCGGAACGGGACTCCGGTCGTGCGACTGCTCGCCCCGCGCCGTATCCGCGGCCCTGAGGCGCCTGACCCCTGCGGCGTAACCGGACGGCGCCGGAAGCGTGCCTGCGCCCCGGAACGGACCCGGTGAGGAGAATCGGGAGCGGGCAGCGCGGGCGCCGCGCCGTGGGCCCCGGGGACAGCCCGCTCGCCGACCCGGTCCTGTCCGATCGTCAACCCGTTCGAAGGGATTCCATGACCGCCTACGGATACTTCCTGTCCTCGGAGGAGTTCGTCCCCGCGGAACTGCTCGAGCAGGCGCGCATGGCCGAGCAGGCCGGTTTCGAGGCGCTGGCCATCTCCGACCACTTCCACCCATGGAACGACGAACAGGGTCAGAGCCCGTTCGTCTGGTCCATGATCGGAGCGTTGTCCCAGGTGACGTCGTTGCCGATCACGACTTTGGTCACCTGCCCCACCGTCCGCGTCCACCCGGCGATCAACGCCCAGGCCGCCGCGACAGCGGCCGTGCTGACCAACGGGCGGTTCCGTTTCGGTCTGGGGAGCGGGGAGGCCCTCAACGAACACATCTTCGGCGACGCCTGGCCCGAGGCCGCGGAGCGCCTGCAGATGCTCGAGGAGGCCGTGCAGGTCATCAGGAAACTGTCCACCGGAGAGCGCGTCACCCACCACGGAACGCACTACACGGTGCAGAACGCCCGCCTCTACACCGTTCCCGAGGAGCCCGTTCCGCTGTACGTCTCCGGCTTCGGGCCGGAGGCCGCGGCGCTGGCCGGCCGTATTGGGGACGGCTTCGTGACGATGAAGCCCGACGCGACACTGGTGGAGCAGTTCCGTCGGGCCGGCGGAGGGAGCAAGCCGGTCATCGGTGGACTGAAGGTCTGCTGGGACACCGACCGGGCGCGCGCGGTGAGGACCGTGCACCGGCTGTGGCCCAGCGAGCAGCTTCCGGGCGAGCTGGCCCAGATCCTCCCCACCCCGGAGCACTTCGAGCAGGCGGCCACCCTGGTCACCGAGGACATGATCGCCGACGCCGTCGTCTGCGGCGACGCCACGGACGAGCACGTCGCAGCCGTCAGGACCTACTCCGAGGCCGGTTTCGACGAGGTCTACGTCAACCAGATCGGCCCCGACCAGAAGCAGTTCTTCGACTTCTACCGCGCCGAGGTCCTTCCCCGGCTGCGTAAGGGCACGTCCGCCGGCTGACCATGGGCGTCCGCGAGGACCGGGGCGCCGGGCACGGCCTGCCCGGCGCTTCCCACCGAGCGGATTGCGGCGGGTGCCCGCAGGATGGAGCGAAACCGGCCGCGGGCTCCTTCGGGCGCGGGCCGGCGTACAGCCCGGTCCGGAGGGTGCCATGGGTGCCGCCCGGCCCGCGGCCCGCCGCACGACGTATGCGAGGACCATGCGATGGCTGCGACAACCGATGCCCTCACGTCCGTACTGGAGGATGCCCGGCGGGCCCACTCCGCTGTCATCGCGCGCTTCGTGGCCGATCTGGCGGTCACACCGGAGGGGCCGCACCGGCAGGTGCTGGAGGAGCACGTGGCCTACGTGCAGGCCTGCATGACGTTGATGGACGGCTGCCTCCAGCGGTTGCGGGGGCGCCGCGTGCGGCCTGACCTGCTCGGCCCCGCCCGCCGCATCGCCCAGGACGCCGTGCTGGTCGGACGGATGCCCGTGGCCATGGCGTCGCGGATGGGGGCGGCGGCACTGCGCGGGCGCGGGCGGGGGCCGGCGGACGGGAGACGGCTCCTGAGGAACGTGGCTGACGAGTACGGCATCACCGCCCGCGCTCTGGCCGCCAGCCAGGCGGGGGAGACCGTCGCCTCCCATACCGGCGACGACGTCGCCCTCGACCTCTTCGCCGCGCTGCGCCGTGAGGACCAGCAGGTCCTGAAGGTCCTGGGGGCCAGTCTGACCGAACACGCCGCGGCCCTGGCCCGCAGCGGGGGCCAGGGAGCGCCGTTCGGGGGCCTACTCGGCGCGGTCACCCGCAAAGCGGTCTCCGCCTGGGACGGCGCGAGGAGGGACTGGGTGGGCGCGGGCGTCGCCGGTGCGCGGCGGGCGGCGGGCAAGGCGCAGGGGGCCGCGAGCCGGGAGGAGGCCCTGCCCATCGCTCGCTACGGCCGGATGACCGGCGCAGAGATCGCAGGAAGGCTGCACGGCCTGTCGTCTGCGGAACTGGCGTGGGTCGAAGGGTATGAACGTGCCCACGCCAGGCGCCCCGAGGTCCTGCGGGCCGTCGACAAGGCGCGGGCGGCTTCCTCCCCGTCCTGACCGGACGGGCACGGGCGCCGGGACGGAGACCGGGCATGGCCGAGCAGGAACAGGAGACATCCGCTCCATGCTCCCGAATGGCAGGGTCCCAGCCCGCGCCCACGCGAGGCCGAAGGCGGTCGTGGTCGGTCGACGGCACCGGGCGCGGCAGCCGGCTCCTGAGCAGGGCGCCCAGCCGCGGGCCAAGGCGTGGAGCACGCGTGAAGAGCGAGGGACGGCTCCGCGGTCGGACCACGGTCCCGGCCATCAGGACGGCGTCCGCCACGGTCGAACGGAGCGGCGGGAGCCGGACGAATGGCCCGCGGGGGAGCGTCGGCGCCGGCCCCGGGAGATGAAGGGCTTCGGCAACTTCGGCTCGCACGGTGTCGGTGAGGCAGGTGCGCCGGGCGGGAGCGCCCGTGCGGAGCGGGACCCGCGGCCGCCGGCCGACCCGCGATAAAGGCGCCGGCGGCCGCTCCGGTCCGCGGGCGCGCGGGGCCGCTCCGGTGGAGTGGCCTTGCGGCGGACCGGGAGTGGACCTGTCCCACGGCGCTCCCGGCGCCTGCTTTGTGCCGGTTGTCGCGGGTATGCGTCCGTCATGACCGCATACGACGCCGGTCCGTACGTGCCCGACGGGGCCGACGTGTCGGCCCTGCGGGAAGCGGCGGCCGGATGCCGCGGGTGCCCGCTGTACGCGGACGCCACGCAGACCGTCTTCGGGCGGGGCGAGGCGTCGGCGCGGGCGGTCCTGGTGGGGGAGCAGCCGGGGGACCAGGAGGACCGTCAGGGCGAGCCGTTCGTCGGTCCGGCGGGGAAGGTCCTCACCCGCGCGCTGGACGACGCGGGGATCGACCCGGACGACGTGTACGTCACCAACGCGGTCAAGCACTTCAAATTCACCGTGCCGGAGCGCGGCAAGCGACGCATCCACCAACAGCCGTCACTGCGCGAGGTCTCGGCATGCCGGCCGTGGCTGACGGCCGAGCTCGAACTCATCGCACCGCAGGTGGTGGTGGCCCTCGGCGCCACCGCCGCCAAGGCCCTGATGGGCCCCGACTTCCGGGTGACCCGGCAGCGGGGGAAACTGCTCACCCCGGACCCACCCCTCGACGGGGCGCAGGTGCTCGCGACCGTCCACCCGTCGGCGGTGCTGCGCGCCGGCGAGGGCCGGGAGGCCATGTACGAGAGCCTCGTGACCGATCTGCGCGTGGTCGCCGAGCAGTTGTCCTGACCGCCGCGGGCGGCACCCGAGCGCACCGCGGCCCGGCGGGTCCCGCCCCGGCGGGTGTGCGGGATCAGTCCTCGGAGAACCGGATCCGTGCCCACACGGGAAGCACGAACCAGCACAGCAGGTACCAGGCGAGGATTGCCGCCACCAGGTAGGGCACGTACGCGTCGTGGGTGGCGACGCGCAGCACCAGGAGCAGCGCCGAGGTCATGGTGGCCAGCAGGAGGACCAGCCCCACGAAGGTGAGCCGGGAGGCCCAGCGCACGGCCTGGGGCTTGATCCGCTGCCCCGACACCAGGCGGTGGAACGACACCGGGCCGATCAGCGCTCCGGTCGCCGAGGCGCCGAGGACGACCGTCACGATGTAGATGACCTTCTCGGTGTCGCCGAGTTGCGGGTAGTGCGGGGTGAACACGACCGTCAGCAGGAAGCCGAAGAGGATCTGCACGCCGGTCTGCGCGACGCGCACCTCCTGGATGAGTTCGCCCCACTGACGGTCCGCGCGCTCGTCGTGGGTCTCGTCGCGCCCGCGCCCGGATGCCTTGGGGGAAATGTCCTTGCCGTCGGAACTCATGTCGCCCTCCCGCGTGCCCGATGCCGCCCCTGTCCGGTGCGTGTACCCGGATGCGGCCGGATACCGATCGCAGGCACGGCGTCGCCCCGTCGGGCCGCCTCCGCCTCGACGGGCGGCTCCGACCGCGGCGCCGTCCGGAAGGGCGTCATCGAGATGTCGACAACCCTGGTTGTCGCCCGGTGCCGCGGGCGCCTACAGTGTGGCCCATGCCTGGCATTCACTTCTCATTGCGGATGAGTGAGGAGGAGATCGCCGCGCTCACCGCGGGGGCGGTCGACGGCCTCGTCCGCGAACTCGTCGGTCGCGCGTTCCAGCGCCTGCCCGGGGGCGAGCAGGCGCCCGCTCAGTCGGAAGCCCTGGCGCACCTGCACATGCTGGTCCATCTCCGGCAGGCCATCGAGCGCCTGGAAGAGACCGCCGCGCACGAGGCGGCCGACGCCGGTGCCGGTTACCCGCAGATCGGCAGGGCGTCCAACATGACCCGGCAGGGCGCCCGTCGCCGCTGGCCGGGACTGATCACCCAAGACCCCGCCCCCCACGCCTCCCCGCCCCCCGGAGCCCTCGATGATGATCGCCCCCGTCCGTCCCTTCGACGTGCTGCTGGTGGAGGACGACGCCGCTGACGCCATGCTCATCGAGGACGCCCTCACCGCCTGCGGCGCGCGCAACCTCACCCAGGTGGAGGACGGCGTCGCCGCCCTGGACTACCTGCGGGACACGGCCAGCCGGCGCCCCGACCTGATCGTGCTGGACCTCAACATGCCGCGTATGAACGGCCGCGAGCTGCTGGCCGTCGTCAAGCGCGACGAGGGCCTGCGGACGATCCCGGTCGTGGTCCTGACCACCTCCTCGGCGCCCGACGACGTCAGCGGCGCCTACCGGGAGCACGCGAACGCGTACGTCACCAAGCCCGTCAACCTGGACGACTTCGAGCGCGCCGTGCAGAGCATCGACGCCTTCTACCTCGACACCGTCACCAGGCTCCCGCGGGCGTAGCACCGAAGAGGGCACTTCGCACGCGGGAAAAGAGGGGGAATGCCGCGCTTCGCACGGGGTAGGCGGGTAAAGCGCAGGTAGCGCGGCACACGGGAGCACGTCACAGACGAGGAGGGTTGCTGAGATGCAGATCGCAGTGGCCGACAACGCTGTCAGCGCGACGCAGGACTTCGACGCCGTCGACGGGCTGCCCGAGGTGTCCGGCACGATGACGGCCCCGGAGGTCCGGCAGGTCTCCAAGGTGATGTTCGCGCGGCTGCAGACGCTGGAAGAGGGCACCGCCGACTACCAGTACGTCCGCAACACGCTGATCGAGATGAACACGGCGCTGGTGCATTTCGCGGCCCGCCGCTTCTCCCAGCGCGCGGACCAGATGGAGGACATCCTGCAGGTCGGCACGATCGGCCTGATCAAGGCGGTCGACCGGTTCGACCCCGACTACGGGGTGGAGTTCGTGACCTTCGCACTGCCGACCATCCTGGGGGAGATGAAGCGGTTCTTCCGCGACACCAGCTGGTCGGTCCACGTACCGCGGCGGCTCCAGGAGCTGCGAATCGACCTGGCCAAGGCCACCGACCTCCTGGCGGTCGAGTTGGACCGGGCGCCCACGGTCGCCGAGCTCGCGGCCCGGCTGGAGATCGGCGAGGACGAGGTCGTGGAGGCGATGACGGCCGCCAACGCCTATTCCGCCGCCTCCCTGGACGCCCCGGCCACCGAGGAGGGCGACCACGGGAGCGCGTGGGCGGACCGGCTGGGCTACGACGACGGCGCCTTCGGCAAGGTGGAGGAGATCGAGGCGGTCAAGCCGCTGATCCGGCAGCTGTCCGAGCGGGAACGGCTGATCCTCTCGCTCCGCTTCGTGCAGGACATGACCCAGGCGCAGATCGGTGCCGAGCTGGGAGTCTCCCAGATGCAGGTTTCCCGTCTCCTGACCCGGATCCTGGGCCGTCTGCGCACCCAGGCGCTGCAGTAGCCGGCGCTTCCCTCACGCCGGGGCCCCGTACCGGGGCCTCACGCGGCGCGGCAGGGCCGTCATCGCGGCAGGGCCGCATGGACGGCGTCCGGCATCGTGCGGGTGATCTCGTCGCCGAGCCGCTCGAACTCCCTGCGGAGGAAGGGGTCGGCGAGCCGTGCCGCGCCGTGGAAGCGGATCGTGGCGTTATAGGTGATCCGGGTGCCGGTGTCCGTGGGCTCGAAGGTGAGGTCGTCGGTGGAGGTGGCGGTCCTGTTGGTCCCGACGAACGTGAGGCGGCCGGCCTCGCGGCGTTCCAGCCGGTAATTTAGCTGGGTGCGGCGACCGCGGAACAGCGAGACGTTGTGCCACGTGGCGCCCTCGGCCGGTTCGCCCCGGCCGTGGGTCCGGGTGCATTCCCGGGTGCCGGGGTCCCAGTCGACGGCGTGCGCGAAGTCCGCGAGATAGTCGACCACGTCGGTCAGTTGCCGGGAGACGGTGAAGGAACGGCGGATCTGGACCATGGCGCTCTCCTGAGCTCGAGAAGGCCTTGCGGCCCTCGTGCCCGCCCGTCCGCGGTGGCATGCCGCCCGGCCGCCGCGCCGCAACGGCTCGCCGCGCGAGGTGGGGAGCCACCTCCGGATGCATCGGGACGTGTGCGTACCTAGCATGACAGAGAGGCCTGTGGGGAACCACGGACGAGGCCGTTGCCCGGATGACGGGCGCATCTCCCTCCACACGGAGCACACGCGCGATGCGGAAGGCACGAAGCCGTGCGCACCGGTCCCGCGGCGATGGGCGGCCGGTAGCCGGGCTCAGGACAAGGAGAAGCCCGAAAATGACCGACTTGAGCGGGCGCAGCGCCCTCGTCACCGGCTCGACCTCCGGAATCGGTGAGGCCATCGCCGCCGCCCTGGCGGCGGCGGGAGCCGATGTCGTCGTCAACGGGCGCAGTCCGGAGCGAGTGGCCGAAGTGGCCGAGGAGTTGGGAGTGCGCGGCATCGCCGCCGATGTCGGCGACGCCGGCGGGACCGCGGCCCTCGTGGAGCAACTGCCGGACGTCGACATCCTGGTCAACAGCGCGGGGGTGTTCCGCACCCAGCCGGTCTTCGAGATCCCCGACGACGAGTGGCTCCGGTTCTACGAGGTCAACGTGCTTTCGGGGGTACGCCTGTCACGGCACTACACACCGCGCATGGTCTCCCGCGGCTGGGGGCGGGTCGTCTTCGTGAGCAGTGAGGCCGGAATCCAGACGCCGACGGACATGGTGCACTACGGGGTCACGAAATCAGCGCAGTTGGCGCTGTCACGGGGAACGGCCCAGGAGGTCGCCGGCACGGGCGTCACCGTCAACTGCGTGCTGCCGGGGCCGACCCTCACCAAGGGCGTGGAATCCATGCTGTCCCGGCTGTACCCGGACCTGGCCGACGACGAGCGAGAACGCCGGTACGTGGCCTCGGGACGCGCCGCGACGTCGCTCCTGAAGCGTCTGATACGGCCGGAGGAAGTGGCCAGCCTGGTCGCGTATGTGGTGTCCGACCAGGCCTCGGCGACGACCGGTGCGGCACTGAGCGTGGACGGCGGCCTGACGCCCACGATCTTTCCCTGACCCCCTCCGGCCGACGCAGGCTCCCGTGGTTCGCCCGGCGGGGACGAAGTGGCCATCGTGAAGGGACACGTCATGAAACTCGATCACATCCTCCCGGCGCGCATCGGATTCGGCAGTGCGCCGCTCGGGAACATGTTCCGGGCTGTTCCCGACGAAGAGGCCGCGGCGACGGTCGACGCCGCCTGGGAGGACGGCACGCGCTACTTCGACACCGCGCCCTTCTACGGCTCCGGCCTGGCGGAGATACGCCTCGGTGAGGCACTGTCCGGGCGCCCGCGTGACGAGTACGTGCTGAGCACCAAAGTGGGACGTGTCATCCTCGACGAGACGGAGGATCCCGCCGCACGGGACCTGGGCGAGAAGGGCAACCTCTTCGAGTTCGGCCGCCCGAACAAGATGGTCCACGAGTGGACGGCCGACGCCACCGAGCGCTCGATCGAGGGCAGCCTGAAACGGCTGCGGACCGACCGCCTGGACATCGTCTGGGTGCACGACATCGCCCAGGACTTCCACGGTGACGTATGGCTGCAGAAGTTCGAAGAGGCCCGCACGGGCGCCTTCCGGGTGCTGACCCGGCTGCGTGACGAGGGCGTCATCAAGGCCTGGGGGCTGGGCGTCAATCGCACCGAGCCCATCGAGCTCACCCTCGCGCTCGAGGAGCCGCAGCCGGACGGGTTCCTGCTGGCCGGCCGGTACTCGCTGCTCGACCACGCGCACGCGCTGCAGCGGCTGCTGCCCATGGCCGAGGAACAGGGCGTGGGGATGGTCGTCGGAGGCCCCTACAGCTCCGGCATCCTCGCCGGCGGCAGCCACTTCGAGTACGTGGAGGCGCCGCCCGAGATCGTGGAGAAGGTCCGGCGGCTCAAGCAGCTCACCGACGAGCACGGCGTGAGCATCAAGGCCGCGGCCCTGCACTTCTCCCTCGCCCATCCCGTCTCCGCCGCGGTGATCCCCGGCGCGACCAAGCCCCGTCACACCGTCGAGGACCGCGCCGCGTTCCACGAGGACGTCCCCGCGGACTTCTGGTCCGCCCTGCGTGCCTCCGGCCTGGTCAGCCCCCTGGCGCCACTGCCGGGCGGGGCGTAGACCCCGCAGTCCGCCAACCCCCTTCCGACCAGAGCCCGGAGGTACCTCATGGCTTCGACCTCGGTGAGCAGGATCGTCCCGGCCTCGCCGGACCGCGTGTGGCAACTGGTGGGCGGCTTCGGTTCGTTGCCCGACTGGCTGCCCTACATCCCGAGCAGCACCCTGGAGGAGGGCGGCCGCACCCGGCGGCTGGCCAACCCCAACGGCGAGGTCATCGTCGAACGCCTCATCGCGTTCAACGAGGACGAGCGCCAGTACAGTTACGCCATCCTTCAGGCACCGTTCCCGGTCGTGGACTACCTTTCCACCCTGCGCGTCCACGCCGTCAGCGGCAACGACGACATCGCCGAGGTCCAGTGGTCGGGCCGCTTCGTCGCCGAGGGAGCGAGCGACGACGAGGTGGTGGCGCTGTTCACCGGCATCTACCGCGACGGGCTGGAGGCCCTGGACAAGGCGCTGGGCTGAGGACCGCTGTCGTGGTAGCCGAGTTCGAGCCAGCGGGTGCGGGTGCTCCAGGAGCCGAGGTCGGGGGTGTCGGCCAGGACGTCGTGCCAGGGCCGGGCACCGGAAGGGTCCGCGTCGGTGTGCGCGGCCGGCGGACGGCCGGGGCGCCCGGCCCAGAGCCGCACTCCCGACCGCGCCTCGGACTCGCGGACCGGCTCCCACATGCCCAACGAGAACATGCCGGCGAGCTGGTGCACGGCGATGAAGCTGGGCAGGCCGCTCTCGGGGTCCCCCGGGTCCGGGCGATCGGTGAGGGCGTGCCACAGGATGTACGGGTTGGGCAGCCGGACATCGGGCCGGAAGTGGTACACGAGCCGTTCCAGCCTGATCGAGCCGATGCGCGGCAGTCGCACCCGGGTGAGCGGGACGACCTCGCGTTTGCCGCCGGTCCAGGTCAGCGTCTGGTTCCGGCCCCTGTAGCCCGGCTCGCCGAAGACCGTGACATGGAGGTGTTCCCGTTGATCGGACCGGCGGTTGTGCAGCAGCCCCGCGCCGACGGCGCCGCCCACGGAGGCCAGACCCGCGAGGAGGATTGCGGTCTTGCGTTTCATCGGGACGCGCCACCTGTCTTCCGATGGGACGGGCCCGCCCATCATGCGCCACCGAGGGCTCATGGATCCACCGTCAGGCCGGGGGCAGGGGTGACCTTCATGGGGTCCCCACATTCCGCCGTCCGCGCCGCCGTCCCGCCCAACGCCGGTCACGGGCGATCTGCTGGTCGGTCGTGCCGACCGTGCGGGCCCCCGGTTCTCCGGGGGCCCGCACGGTGCGCCGCTCCTGGCGTGTCAGGTGGGTCAGGAGCGGGCGACGGCCGTCCGCGTGTCGCCCTGGGCCCGGGCGAGACGCTCGGCGGCCTCCTCGGCGGTGAAGCCGGCGAGGAGCATGACGATGGCGGTCTTGGCGTGGCCGCCCGCCGCGTCGAGGGCCTGGGCGGCGGTGTCCGTGTCGGCGCCGGTGGCCTGGGAGACCATGCGGCGGGCCCGGTCCACGAGCTTGTCGTTGGTCGCCCGCATGTCGACCATCAGGTTCCCGTAGACCTTGCCCAGACGCACCATCGAGGCGGTCGAGAGCATGTTGCAGACCATCTTCTCGGCGGTGCCGCCCTTGAGGCGGGTCGAGCCGGTGAGGACCTCGGGGCCGGTGACGACCTCGATGGGGATGTCGGCGTAGCGGCTGACGAGGGCGTCGCGGTTGCAGGCCACCGACACCGTGACGGCGCCCGCGGCCGCGGCGCGCTGCAGGCCGCCGACGACGTAGGGGGTGCGGCCGCTCGCGGCGAGGCCGACGACCGTGTCCCGCTCGTTCACGCCGATCCCGTCGAGGTCGGCGACCGCCCGCGCGGGCTCGTCCTCGGCGCCTTCGACGGCCACGATGAAGGCTCCCGGGCCGCCGGCGAGCAGACCCACGACCTGCTCGGGCGGGGTCCCGAAGGTGGGCGGGCACTCGACGGCGTCGAGCAGGCCGATGCGGCCGCTGGTGCCGGCGCCGAGGTAGATCAGCCGGCCGCCCCGGCGCAGCGACTCCGTGATCGCCTCGACGGCGTCACCGATCTGCGGGAGCGCGTCGCGTACCGCGAGGGCGACGGTCTGGTCCTCGGCGTTCATGACCGAGAGCAGTTCGGAGACCGGCATGCGGTCCAGTTCGGCGGTCCGGTCGTTGCGAATCTCGGTGCCGAGAGTGCCGAGAGTGCCGAGTGCGGTGAGGTCCACGGCGCGGTCGTCCTTTCAGGGGCGGTGCTCATGGTGGTGCTCGGGGATGGCCTGCGGTCAGTCGGCGGCCGGAGGGCGGCGCGGCGGCTGGGGGCGTTTGCGGCGCTGGACAGCCCCGTAGGTCTTCTGCAGCGCGGCGGTCGTGGCGTCGTAGGAACGCTGGGCCACGCCGACGAACAGGCAGTCGATGAGGGCGAGTTGGGCGATCCGGCTGACGGTCGCACCGGACCGGAAGGGGGTCTCCCGGGCGCAGGTCGTCAGCACGAGTTCCGCGCTCTCCGCCAGGGTAGAGCGCGCGACGTTGGTGAGGGCGATGGTGGTGGCGCCGCGTTCGGCGGCGGCCTGGAGGGGTTCGACGGTGTCCTCGGTCTCCCCGGAGTGGGAGATGGCCAGGGCCACGTCCCCGGGTCCGAGCAGGGCCGCCGCCGTGAGGGCGGCGTGCCGGTCGGTCCAGATGAAGGCCATGTGACCGATGCGGTGCAGCTTCTGGTGCAGGTCCTGGCCGACGAAGGCGCTGGCACCGATGCCGAAGATGTCGATCCGCCGGGCGCCCGCGACGGCGTCGACCGCGCGGCCCAGGGCCGCGATGTCGAGCTCGGCCCCGGAGTCCTCCAGGGCGCGGACCTCGTTGTAGACGATCTTGCTGACGATCTGGTCGAGCGTGTCGGTGGCGCTGATGTCGGTGCCCGGGGCCGGACGCTCGCCGCCGAGCGCGTGCTCGCGGGCAGCGGCCGCGGCGAGCGCCAGGCGCAGCTGCGGGTAGTTGGTGATCCCTATCGCCCGGCAGAACCGCATCACCGTGGCGACCGAGGTGTCGGCCCGCTCGCCCAGGGCGCTGATGGACAGCTCGGACGCCTGGCCCGGATCGGCCAGGACGGCGTCGGCCACCCGGCGTTCCGAAGGTGCCAGGGACGGCAGCGCCGCGCGGATGCGCGCCAAGGTGCCGCCGGCGGCATCGTCCGTGGACTGTGCCGGTGTGCGGGGTGGTTCCTGGCGGGCCATGGGCCGGGGTCCCTCCTGGTGGGGTGGGCGACACATTAACCACCCATCTGGGGTGCGTCAAAAATTTACGAATCGCATTACGCGAAGTTACTTATTGACATACGGAGGTCGGCCTTCCGATACTCGCTGCACCGCGATCCGCGCCGGTCACCCGGCCTTCCGGCTGTCCCGTGACCGCCCGACGCGTCGGATCCCTGCAGACACGAAGGCGTGCCGAATGACAGCAGCAGTGGCGGTGGACCTGGGCAAGACCGGCTGCCGTGCCGTGCTGTGGACCGGCGGCACCGCAGACGCCGGACTCGCCCACGACGTCCACGAGGTGCCCGGGGCCCCCGGGCTCGCCGCCGACAACGGCGTGGCCGCGGCCCGTGCCGCCGTCCGTGCGGCCGTCCTCCCGCTGCTCCCGCGCCTCCAGGGCGGGCACGGCGGCCGGCTGGACGCGGTCTGTGTGGGCGCGGCCGGGGCGGCGACCGCCCCGGAGGCGGCCCGCGCCCTGGCCGCACTGCTCATCGAGGACCTGCCCGCCGACGAAGTGGCCGTCACCAGCGACGCCGTCACCGCTCACGCGGGCGCCCTGGGTGGCCGCACCGGCGTGGTGCTGGCGATCGGCACCGGTTCCGTCGCCATCGGCATCGGGGACGACGGCTCGTACGCCCGCGTCGACGGCTGGGGACCCTGGCTGGGTGACGAGGGCAGCGGCGCCTGGATCGGCGCCGCGGGCCTGCGGGCCGCGCTCCGCGCCCACGACGGCCGTGGACCGCACACCGCGCTCCTGGCCGCGGCCGCCGAGCGCTTCGGCGACCCCGACCGGCTGCCCGCGGCCCTGGGCCGGGACGGGAATCCCGCCCGCACCGCGGCGTCCTTCGCCCCGCAGGTGGCCCGCGCCGCCGCCGCGGGCGACGACATCGCCACCACGATCGTCCGTGACGCAGCCGCCGCTCTCGGCGAGGCCGCGCTCACGGCCGCCCGCCGCATCGCCGGCGGCGACGCCCTCCCGGTCACCGTCACCGGCGGACTGACCGGTCTCGGCGAACCGCTCACCGGACCGCTCACCGCGGCACTCACCGGTTCCCCGCGCCCGCTCCACCTGCGCCCCCCGCTCGGGGACCCGCTGGACGGCGCACGCCTGCTGGCGCTCGACGCCTCGGCACCGCACGAACCCCACGTCGCCCGCCTGCGGCGGACGACGGCCCTCCCCACTGTCCCCACCCCGCCGGTGACCTCGCCGGCCGTTATTCAGGAGTGAGCGTGCGCCAACTCGACCTCGTGGTGGTCGTCGTCTATCTGATCGCGATCGCGGTGATCGGACTGCGCAAGGCCGGACGGCAGAAAACGGCGAAGGACTACTTCGTCGGCGAAGGCCACATGCCGTGGTGGGCGGTCTCGTTCTCCGTCGTGGCGACCGAGACCAGCGTGCTCACCGTCATCAGCGTGCCCGGCGGTGCCTACAGCGGCCAGGGCTTCGGCAACGTCGAACTCGCCCTCGGCTACGTGATCGGCCGCGTCATCGTGGCCACCGTGCTGATCCCGCTGTACAAGCGCGGTGGATTCGTCAGCGCCTACCAGTACCTGGGCAGCAGATTCGGGCTGAAACTCCAGGGCCTGGCCTCGGTGACGTTCGTCTTCACCCGGCTCCTGGCCGAGGGCGTCCGGCTGTTCGCCTCGGCGATCCCGATCAAGCTGCTGCTCGACGAGTTCGGTGTGCACGCCGGCTACCGCGTCATCATCATCGTGCTCACGGTGATCACCGTGGTCTACACCTACCTCGGCGGCATCAAGGCGGTCATCTGGACCGACGCCATCCAGATGGGCCTGTACCTGGGCGGCGCGATCCTCGCCATCGCCGTGCTCTCCGGCCACGTCGGCGGCGCCGGCTTCTCCAGCGCCCTGCACTCGGGCCACTTCAAGCTCTTCGACACCAACTTCGACTTCGCGCACATCCTCACCAGCCCGTTCGCCCTGCCGACCGCGATCATCGGCGGCGCGATCTTCGCGATGGCCAGCCACGGCTCCGACCAGCTGATCGTCCAGCGCATCCTGACCACCCGCACGCTGCGCGACGGCCAGAAGGCCATGATCGCCTCCGGCGTCTTCGTCACCGTGCAGTTCGCGGCCTTCTCCCTGGTCGGCGCGCTCCTGTGGTCGTACAACAAGGGCAAGGGCTTCGCGGACCTGGGTCTGGCCAGCTCCGACAACCTCTACCCGAACTTCATCCTGCACGGCCTGCCCGTGGTGATCTCGGGCCTGCTGGTGGCCGGCATCCTCGGCGCCGCGATGGGCTCGCTGTCCTCGGCGCTGAACTCGATGTCGAACTCGACGGTGTCGGACATCATCCACAGCTTCTTCCGCAGCTCGCCCTCCGAGGAGAACCTGCTCAAGCTCGCCCGGGTGATGACCCTGGTGTGGGCGGTGCTCATGGCCGTCTTCGCCTGCGCCTTCAGCGCGAACACGGGCAATGTCTATCTGACCGGTCTGACCATCGCGGGCTACACCTACGGTGCCCTGCTCGGCGCGTTCCTGCTCGGACGGCTCATCCGGCGCGCCAACGAGATCGACTCCATCGTGGCGTTCCTGGTGACGGTGGGTGTGATGACGTACATCGTGCGCGGTGTGAAGATCGACGTCACCGTGGCCGGCGCCACCGTGCCGACGGCGATCGCCGCCCAGTGGCTGGTGCCCATCGGCGTGGTGGTCACCCTGGTCGTCGGCGGCGTGATGAGCCTGTTCCACCGGGCCCCCGAGACCGCCGCGGTCCCCGCGGGCGACGCCGAGCCGGGCTCCGGCCCGGACCGCGTCGCGGCGGCCGCCGGCCGGGAGTGACGACGCCCCTGCCGTGAAGTGCGGGGCCGCCCGTCCCGGCGGCCCCGCACGCCCCCGTTCAGCACCAGCGAAGGGACAAGGGAGAAGTCATGCCGAACCGGCCCGGCCCGCGGCACCCGCGGCACCTACGTCAGGAGGCGTCGTGCGTGTGATCGGCCTCATGTCAGGCACCTCCTACGACGCCATCGAGGCGGCCGCCGCCGACCTCACCCTGGACGGCGACACCCTGGTCCTGCGGCCGCTCGGCCACCTCTCGGTGCCCTACCCCGACGACCTGCGGGACCTCATCGCCGCCACGCTGCCCCCGGCGGCCACGACGACGCAGGACATCTGCGCCCTGGACACCGGCATCGGCCAGGCCTTCGCCGGGGCGGCGGGACGCGCCCTGCGCGAACTGTGCGACGGCGCCGCCGACCTCGTGGTCTCGCACGGCCAGACCATGCACCACTGGGTGGAGGACGGCACTGTCCGCGGCACGCTCCAGCTCGGCCAGCCCGCCTGGATCGCCGAGGCCACCGGCCTGCCCGTCGTCTCCGACCTGCGCAGCCGGGACGTCGCCGCGGGCGGCCAGGGCGCCCCGCTGGTCGGCATGACCGACGCCCTGCTGCTGCGCGCCCTGCCCGGCACGCCCGCGGCGCTGAACCTCGGCGGCATCGCCAATGTCACCGTCGTCGCTCCCGGAGCCGAGCCGCTGGCCTTCGACACCGGCCCCGCCAACGCCCTGCTGGACGCCGCGGTGCGGCACTTCACCGGCGGGGCGGCCGCGTACGACGAGGACGGGCGCAGGGCCGCGGCCGGCCGTACCGTCCCCGAGCTGCTCTCGCTGCTCCTCGACGACCCCTACTATCGCAGGCCCGCCCCGAAGAGCACCGGCAAGGAGCTCTTCCACCTGCCCTACCTTCTGCGGGCCCTGGACGCGCTGCCCGCGCCCGGCCCGGGCCCGGACGACGTGCTGGCCACCCTGACCCGTCTCACCGCCGTCACCGTGGCCGACGCCTGCCGCGCCCACGGAGTCACCGAACTCGTCGTCTCGGGCGGGGGCGTCCGCAACCCGGTGCTGACAGGCATGATCGGCGAGGAGCTTCCGGGCGTGCCCCTGCGCCCCAGCGACGACCTGGGGCTGCCCTCGGACGCCAAGGAGGCCCTGGCCTTCGCTGTGCTGGGCTTCCTCACCGTCCACGGCCTGCCCGGCGCGCTGCCCTCGGGCACCGGCGCCCGCCGTGCCACCCTGCTCGGCAGCATCACCCCCGGGCTGTCGCCGCTGCGCCTGCCCGAACCCGCCGAACGCGTGCCCCGCCTGCTGCGCATCACCGGCCCCGCCGGCTGACCGCCCCGCCGCGCACCCACCGCGTCCGTCGCAGTACCCGAGGACCCGAGGACCGAGACCCATGAGCCGCTCCGCCGCCACATCCCCCACCGCGTCGCCCGCCGAGGACCGGGCCCCCGACCTGGCCGGGCTCCTGGCCTCGTGTGTGAGCGACCCTGCCAGGGTCACCACCGACGTGCCCCGCAGGGTCGCGGCCGCCCACGATGCGTCGCCGTACCTGTTCACCCCGCAGGCCGTCGTCCGGGCGGCGTCCGCCGCAGAGGTGGGCGCACTGATGGCCGGGGCGCGGGCGGCGGGCCTGCCGCTGACCCTGCGCTCGGGCGGCACCAGCCTGGCGGGACAGGCGGGCGGCGACGGGATCCTGGTGGACGTCCGCAGCCACTGGCGTGCCGCCGAGGTGCTGGACGAGGGGCGGCGCATCCGGCTGCAGCCTGGACTGACGGTACGTCAGGCCAATGCGCGGCTCGCCCGGTACGGGCACCGGCTCGGCCCCGACCCGGCCAGCGAGAGCGCGTGCACCATCGGCGGACTCGTCGCCAACAACTCCAGCGGCATGAACTGCGGTACGCAGGACAACGCCTACCGCACCATGGAGTCCCTGCAGTTCGTGCTGCCGTCCGGCACCGTCGTCGACACCGCGGCCCCCGACGCGGACGCGGCGCTGCGCGCCCGCGAGCCCGAACTCCACGCGGGGCTGCTCCGGTTGCGCGACCGGGTCCGCGCCTCGGCCGGATCGCGCGCCACGATCGAGCGGCTGTTCGCGATGAAGAACACCATGGGCTACGGGCTCAACTCGTTCCTCGACCACTCCGGCCCGGCCGACATCCTCGCCCACCTCATGATCGGCAGCGAGGGCACCCTCGGCTTCGTCGGCGAGGCCGTCTTCCGCACCGTCCCGCTCCTGCCGCACACCGCCACCGGCCTGCTCGTGCTGCCAGGCCTCGCCGAGGCCACCGACGCCCTGCCCGCCCTGCTGGCCGTCGGCGCCCGCACCGCGGAACTCCTCGACGCGGCGTCGCTGCGCGTGGCCCAGCAGGCCCCGGACCCGGTGGACGAACTGCGCGGACTGCGCGTGGAACACCACGCCGCCCTGCTGGTCGAGTTCGCCGAGGACGGCGCCGAACTGCTGGAGGAACGGGTCGCTGCCGCGCAGCCGGTCCTGGACCGGCTGCCCGCCGTCACCGGGACCTCGCTGGTGCGCGACGCGCGGGTACGGGCCCGGCTCTGGCACCTGCGCAAGGGCCTCTACACCGCCGTCGCCGGCGCGCGCCGCCCGGGCACCACGGCGCTGCTGGAGGACATCGCGGTGCCCATGGAGCGGCTGACCGGCACCTGCGAGGGCCTGATCGGCCTGTTCGACCGGCACGGCTACCAGGACGCGGTGATCTTCGGCCACGCGCGCGACGGCAACCTGCACTTCATGCTCACCCAGGACTTCGACTCGGCCCCGGAGGTCGAGCGCTACGCCCGGTTCACCGACGCCATGGTCGACCTGGTCCTGGACGCCGGCGGCACCCTGAAGGCCGAGCACGGCACCGGCCGCGCCATGGCCCCCTTCGTCCGCCGCCAGTACGGCGACGAACTCTACGACGTCATGCGCGAACTCAAGAGGCTGTGCGACCCGCACCACGTGCTCAACCCGGGCGTGCTCCTGGAGGACGACGCGGCCGCGCACCTGCGCAACCTCAAGAGCGTCCCGCAGGTCGACCCCGCCGTGGACGCCTGTGTGGAGTGCGGCTACTGCGAGCCCGTCTGCCCGACCGCCGACGCGACCACGACGCCGCGCCAACGCATCGCGCTGAGCCGGGAGATCGCGCTCGCCACCGCCGCCGGTGACGAGGAACGCCGTCGCGCCCTGGAGGCCGACTACGGCTACGCGGCCGTCGACAGCTGCGCCGCCGACAGCCTCTGCGTCACGGCGTGCCCCGTGACCATCGACACCGGCGCGGTCATGAAGCGCCTGCGCGCCGAACGCCACAGCCCCACGGCGCAGCGGGCCGGGGAGGCCACGGCCCGGCACTGGGGAATCGCGGTCAAGGGCGTACGGGCGGCGCTGAACACCGCGCACGTCCTGCCGGCCCCGGCCCTGCGCGCCGCCACCGGCGCGATCCGGCGACTCGGCGCGGCGGAACTCGTCCCCACCTGGGCCGACGACATCCCGCGGGGCGGACCGGCCCGCCCCGCGGCACGGCGGCCCGAAGACGCCCGTGCGGTGTTCTTCGCCGCCTGCATCGGCAGCGTCTTCGCCCCGGAGGGTGCCTCCGACGGGTCGCCGGGATCGGCCGCCGCCTTCCTGCGGTTGTGCGAGCGCGCGGGCGTCGCCGTGACCGTCCCCGACCGGCTGGCCGGCCTGTGCTGCGGCACCCCCTGGCAGTCCAAGGGCTACACCGACGGGCACCGCACCATGGCCGCCCGCACCCTGGACGTGCTCTGGGAGGCCAGCGACCACGGCCGGCTGCCCGTGGTCAGCGACGCCTCCTCCTGCACTCACGGCCTGGAGCAACTGCCCGGCGCCCTGCCGGAGTCGGACCGCGCCCGCTTCGCCGCGCTGCGCTTCGTGGACAGCGTGGCCTTCACCGCCGAGCACCTGCTCCCCGCCCTGCCCGAGCCCCGGCGCCTGGGCACCCTCGCCCTGCACCCGACCTGCTCCACCGCACATCTGGGCATCGACGGCGCCCTGCGCACCGTCGCGGCGGCCGTGAGCGAAGAGGTCACCGTGCCGGACAACTGGGGCTGCTGCGCCTTCGCGGGCGACCGCGGTCTGCTCCACCCGGAGATCACCGCGTCGGCGACCGCCGCCCAGGCCGCCGAGATCACCGCGGGCACGTACGACGCGTACGCCTCCTGCAACCGCACCTGCGAGATGGGCATGAGCCGGGCGACCGGCCGCCCGTACCGGCACGTGCTGGAGCTCCTCGACGAGGCCACCGCCTGAGGCCCCCGCACCTGCCGCCGGCGGCCGGCGTCGCGCGACGGCGGATCAGGCGCGGTGCGGGCGGGTCGGGTTGCCGCGCGGGGCGAGGGTGGCGTTGGGGAGCTCGGGGGCCGGGAGGCGCTCCCCGGGGTAGCCCTCGACGGCGCCGAAACGGCTGGTCGCGCTCTGCCAGGCCGCACGGGCCTGGACGATGTCCTCGTGGGAACGGCCGATGAAGTTCCACCACATCACGATCTGCTCGCCGAACGGCGTCCCGCCGAGCAGGACCGTCCGGGCCGGGGCGTCAGTGGTGTTGGTGACCGTCAGCGTGGCGTTCCCGGGCTCCAGGTAACCGAGTTCGGCGTGGCGCAGCGCCGTCCCGGCCATCCGTACCTCGCCGGTGTCCACGAGCAGGCCGTGCTCGAAGGCGGGGTCGATCGCGAGGGTGACGGTCGCGTGCGGCCGGAGCGTGAGTTCGGCGCCGAGCAGCGGGGTGTGGGTGGGCACGGGCGAGGTGTCGCCGGCCAGGGAACCGAGGAAGACCCGTACCTCGCCGCCGTCGAGGGCGACGGGACGCGGGACGTGGTGCTGGAAGGCGCTGGGCGCGTTCCGGTGGGCCTCGGGCAGCGCCACCCACAGCTGGACGCCGTGCAGGACGGTCGTCCCGGGGGTGGAGACCTCGGAGTGGCAGATCCCGTGCCCGCCGGTCATCAGGTTGAGCTCGCCCGGGCGCACGTAGGCCAGGGTGCCCAGGCTGTCGCGGTGCTCGATCTCGCCGGTGAAGAGCCAGCTCACCGTCTGCAGCCCGGTGTGGGGGTGCGGCGCCACGTCCATCCCGCCGCTGTCGGCGACGTCGTCGGGGCCGTAGTGGTCGGCGAAGCACCAGGCACCGATCAGGGACCGCGCCCGCTGCGGGAGGGTACGGCGGACGGTCATCGCGCGCGGGCCGCCGAGGGGGACGTCCCTGGGGGTGAAGACGTCGACCGGCGACGTGCGCCGGCCGTTCCCCTCCGCGCCGGATTCTCCGTGCGGCTCGGTGGGGTCGACCTCGGTGGTGCTCATCGTGTGACGCCCCTCTCAGCGTTATGTTCCATGTTCAACTATCATCCTCGATCGTAGGGGACAACGCACACGGCATGCCGAAGGAGCCCAGGTGAGCGAGGTGACGCAGGCCACCACGAGCCGGCGGATATTCATCGACAAGCAGACCCCGCAGTCCTACGGGGCCATGCGCGACGCCGCGGAGACGATCCGGGGCGCGGCGGCGGACGCCGGGCTCGACCGCGTGCTCGTGGAACTGGTCAACCTGCGCGTCTCCCAGATCAACGCCTGCGCCTACTGCCTGCACGTCCACACCAGGGCCGCACTGCGCGCCGGAGAGGACCCGCAGCGGCTGGGAGTGCTGCCCGCCTGGCGGGACACCGAGGTCTTCACCCCGCGCGAGCGTGCCGCGCTCGCGCTGGCCGAGGCGACCACCACCCCGGCGGACACCGCCGCCGCGGACGAGGCCTACGCCGGGGCCCGCGAGGTCCTGTCCGACGACGAGATCTCCGCGGTGATCTGGGTGGCCATCACCATCAACGCGTTCAACCGCGTGTCCATCATGAGCAAGCACCCGGTACGGCCGCTGCCCGGGCAGTGATCCCGGGCCAGGAACCGGACTGGCGTGTCCGGAAACCGGGGCGGAGAATGTCGGCATGACCTCGCGACTCACGGCCAAGGGGGCCGCCACCCGCCAGCGGATCATCGAGGGCGCGGCGACGGTGATCCGTGAGCGGGGCCCGGGCGAGACCACCCTGGACGACATCCGCGGCCACACCGCGACGAGCAAGAGCCAGCTCTTCCACTACTTCCCCGGCGGCAGGGAGGAGTTGCTGCTCGCGGTGGCGTCCCACGAGGCGGCGCGGGTGCTGTCCGACCAGCAGCCCTACCTGGGCGAGCTCAATTCGTGGCAGGCGTGGGAGCGGTGGCGCGAGGCCGTCGTCGACCGCTACCGCGAGCAGGGGCCGCGCTGCCCGCTGGGCGTGCTCACGTCCGAGCTCAGCCGCACCACCCCAGGCGCCCAGGCCGTGACCCGGGAACTGCTGGCGGCGTGGGAGTCCGACATCACCGCCGGCATCCGCAGCATGCAGGAGCAGGGCGAGATCCCGGCCTCGCTGGACGCCGGCAGGGCCGGAGCCGCTCTGCTCGCCGGTATCCAGGGCGGGGTCTCCATTCTCATGGCGACGGGTTCGCTGACGCACCTCGAAGCCGCGCTCGACATGGGCATCGCCCAGCTCCGCACCGAAGCGTCGTCATCCGTCCCGTGCGGGACGTGAGCGCACAAGGGGACTGCCCGGTCCGGTGACACCGGACCGGGCAGTCGCCGTGCCGCTGTGCTCACGTGCCGCCGTGCGCTACGGGGCCGGATAGTCCGCCAGGAACACCGGCGAACCGATTCTCGTCGTGTCCGCCGGACCGCCCACGCCGTTGACGACGTGGTCGAGCGTTCCGGCCCCGAGGTTGACGGTCATGATGTGGTGCAGCCTGACCCCGGGGGACAGGGGGACCTCGAAGCCGTTCTCGGTGTGGATGGCCGGGTTGTTCTGGTTGAACACGTAGGCGCCGCCGCCGTAGAGGCGGTGCGTCTTCACGTCGTCGTCGACCTTGTAGGCCGCCCAGCCCTTGACCGGGCCGTTCATCCAGTCGGCCTGCGTCGGCGGGTCGTACGGCAACTCGTTCTGGTAGAGGATCGTCGTACCGTCGTCGCCGTTCCACACGGTGTTGTACTGCTGGAAGTGCTCCACGAAAAGGCCCGTCGCGGTCACGTGGTCACCGTTGACGACGACGCCGTTGCGGCCGGTGTTGGTGTTCCAGCGCTCGGTGTCGGTCAGGCCGTCCACTCCGTGGTCGGCCCGCCACACCCAGGTGTGATCGATGATCACGTCGTCGCTGTTGACCTGGAGCGCGACGTCGGCCTTGCCGACGTGCGGTCCGCCGACGCGGAAGTACACGTCGGACAGGGTCGTCGGGTCGTCCGGCGAGCTCTTGTGGTTGTTGCCGGGCTTCTTGCCCACCTGCAGCAGGACCGGAGACTCCTTCGGGCCCGCGTCGATGGTGACACCGGCGATGACGGTACCGGGGACGTCGGAGACCTCGATCGGGGTCGAGCCGCCCACGGCGGTGAGCGTCGCGTGTCCGATACCGAGCACCACCGTGTCGGCGCGCTTGATCCGGATGGTCGACGCGATGTCGTACACGCCGGGGGTGAGCAGCAGGTTCTTGCCCTGTGACAGCGCCTTGTTCATGTCGTGCACCGAGTCCGACGGGGTCGCGACGAAGAAGTCGCCGATCGGTATGGTGCGACCCGGAGTGATGCCGTCGGCCCATGAGACGCCCCGGCTGTTCTTCTGGGCGGACGGCACGCGGACGTTGTACGTCCCGTCCGGGCCGACGAACAGGTACGGCTTCTCGCGGCTCACCGGAGTGGTGTCGAGCGTGGTGTAGGGCGGGTTCGGGAAGCCGGTTTCCGCCGGGGCGCCGACGACACCCGAGAAGACCTGGTTCCACACGCCGTTGGACCAGCCGGCGACCTCGGAGTTGCGGGTGAGCCACTGCTGCTGCGACCCGCTGGTGACGGAAGGCAACTTGGAATCGGCGATGAAGCCGCCGCTGGCGTACTGCGGACCGGCGCTGCAGTAGTCCATCAGCGAGAGGTTGCCGCCGCTGATGTCCAGACGTCGCATGGACACGGCCTGGGAGACGGCCCAGAAGTCGGCCGATGCCTGGCAGCCGCCCTGGCCGGTCGCGTTGATCTTGATGGAAAGATTGGACAGGGTCCGCCAGAAGTTCACCAGCGCCAGGCAGTTGCTCGTCCCGCCGCCCTCCAGGCAGCGGTTGTAGACCTCGACCTTGCCGTTGATGACGACATCGGTGGGTGAGGCGCCCAGGCCGGCGATCTCGGTGTAGTAGCCGACCTTGACCTGGAGCGGGTGCTGCGCGGTGCCGTACGTTCCGGGCTTGAAGAGGTAGGCGTGGCGCGTCGTGCCCATCTCGTTGTCGACCTGGGCGGCGTTCGCGGCGTCGAGGGTCGCCTGGATGTCGGCGACCGGCATGCTCGGATCGAAGACGGTGACGTCGGCCCCGAGTCCTGTCGTGCCGAGGCCGGTCGTGCCGGGGTCCGGCGAGTCGGCGATGGCCGCCGTTCCGGTCGTCATGACACACGTCGCCAAGATGACGCCGAGCGCGAGGACCCGGCCGAATCTGCGGCGGGTGCGGCGCTCGGACGGGTGCCCCGCAGTGCCAGGAGGCAGGGTCGGCATAGGGATTGTCCTTTCCGCTGGGCGCGGAGCTGAGTAAGTGGGAAGGTTTCCGGCCTCGCACGAGGACGGTGCTGGGCGGGACGTGCTTCCTGGGCTGAGAGAGCGCTCTCTCGGCGTGGACGACTCACCAAGGGTCATCTGTCCGCCTCCTCGGGGGCGCCGACCGGGCATCGCGGGCAGCTGAAGTGCCCCGATTGCCCTTGAGCGCAGCAAGTCATGCGTTGCGTGAACGTTCTACTGTGTGAACCTGTCAATCCGCTACGTTCGCGCAGCCCGAGATTCCCGCGATCCGCGGACGTTGGCGCGGGCTGCGCCGGGGTGACGTCACGACCTGTGAGTGCCACCCTCGTGGCATGGAAGGTGTCTCCATCCGCCCGGCCCGGCCGGAGGAACTCCCGTCGCTCGACGCGTTGGTGCTGCGGTCGAAGTCGCACTGGACCGGGGGCCGCGCGGAGGACGTACCCGCCGTGACGCCGGAGCTCACGGCGGCGGACATCACGTCCCGGCATGCCACGGTCGCCGAGAGGGGCGGCGTGCCCGTGGGCTTCTACACGCTCAACGAGCACGCGGACTACCTCGGGATCGGGCTGTTCTTCGTCGACCGCCCCTGCATCGGCACCGGCGTCGGGCGCCTGCTCTGGGACGACCTGGTCCGGCGCGCCGTCGCGCTCGGCGCGCACCTGCTCGGCGTCGGCGCGGAGCCCCGTGCCGAGGGCTTCTACCAGCGGATGGGCATGGTCACCCGGCACGACTTCGAGCACAACGGCGAGCGCCTGATCTGGATGACGGCCGACGTCGGCGCGCTGCCGAAGTGACCGGGTGCCGGCCCGCGACGCGAACGGTCCGGCAGGGGCGACCGGTTGGGCGGGCTCCGGCCTGACGGAGCGAGGGGCCGGGCGGCGCGGCGTCCGCCCCGGAAATAGTATCCGTGGACATAGTTTCCATGTACTCTATTCGGCATGGGCAAGGTGTCACCGGGCCCCACGCCCGGCTTCCTGGTAGGGCGGCTCGCCGACACGTGGCGGGTCGCGGTCGACGGCGCGGCGGCTCCGCCGGGCTGTACGTCTCGCAGCCGGCGCGTGCCCTGGAGCCGGCCGGCACGGGGCAGGCCGTCGCGGGGGTCGAGGGGCCGCTTCAGCAGTCGCTGGAGCCGCTCGCCGGCCTCGCCGCCCGGCGGACGCGCGCGCTCGCCGAGGAGTTGACGACCCTGCTCGACGCACCTCCGGCTCCATCCGTACCGAACGACGAGAGCAATCAAGGGGACACCACCATGACCACCGCCGCATCCACCACGCCCGTCGCCGACGCCCGTCGCCTCGCCCTGGCCCACTACGCCGCCCGCGGCGTCCTGGAGCACGTGCTCGCCCGGCACGGCGTCACGTTCCAACAGCAGGTCGCCCTGCGCGCCGCCGTCGCCTCCGACGTCGCGCAGACGCCGGACGAACTCACCGCCCAGGTCCAGCAGTCCCTGAAAGCGGATCCGGCCGACGTCCGCGCCACGCTCGACGAGCTGCTGGCCAAGGGGCTGCTCGGTTCCGACGGTGCGCACCTTCGCCCCACGGACGCGGGACGCGAGCTGTTCGCCATCGTCGGCGCGGAGACCGCACCCGTCTCCGCCCGTATATGGGGCGGCATACCCGCCGAGGACCTGGCCGCCGCGGGCCGCGTCCTCGCCCTTGTCACCGAGCGCGCCAACGCGGAGCTCGCGGCGCTGACCGGCTGACCGGCTGGCCGCCTGACGCCGGAACGGTTCACGCCGCACGTCCGCGGGGGAGGCGGCACCGCCTCCCCCGGTGCCCCCGAGGGCAGCGTGCGCGGCGTTCACCCCAGCGGGCGAACGAAAAGAGCTCCACCCGGCGTTCGCGCCGGGGAAAGGACGGAATGCCGCGGCCGACCAGCACCACGCGGACCTCGGCCCGAGCGGCGGGTGGGCAGGCCGCCTGCCCGTGTGGCGACCGACGGGCCTCGCGTCGTATCGTGCTCCGCGACGCGATGGGTTCGACCCGGGCCTGCGGTCCGCTCGTACGGGGATCGGCGTCCGACCGGTCACGGCGAGCCACGGGCCGACAGGAGACCTGCGAACGATGACCGACGAGGACGTGATCGTGGACCGGGCGAAGGGCGGCGCCGGGCTGTGGCCCCTGGTCGAGGCGGAGCGGGTTGCGCTGGCGGCCGATCTGGCGGGACTGGACGACGAGGGGTGGGCGACTCCTTCCCTGTGCGACGGGCTGACGGTGCGCGAGGTGCTGGCGCACATCACCGCCTCGGCGCGGCTCTCGCCCGCGCGGTGGATGTCCGGGGTGATCCGCTGCCGCTTCGACTTCGACCGGATGGTGGCCATGCGGCTCGCGGAGCACCTGGGCGCGACGCCGGCCGAGACACTGGAGCGGTTCCGGCGGGCGGTGCTTAGCAGGACCAAGCCCCCGCTGCCCGTCGTGGCCCTGCTCGGCGAGGTGATCGTGCACGGGGAGGACATCCGGCGCCCCCTGGGGCTGCGCCGCGACCACCCGATCGGGACGCTCACCCACGTCGCCGGTTACTACCAGCGCTCGGACATGGTGGTGCTCGCCAAGGGCCGTATCGGCGGCCTGCGGCTCGTCGCGGACGACGGACCCTTCACCAGCGGTTCCGGGGCCCTGGTGTCCGGCCCGACGCTCTCCCTCGTGATGGCCATGACCGGCCGCGCGGCGTACTGCGACGACCTGACGGGCGACGGGGTATCGGTCCTGCGCGAGCGCTGCGCGGGGACGTGACCGGCCCCGCCGCGGGCGCGGCGCCCGCAGCGGGAGCGGGAACTCAGCTGTGCGAGACCGTGAGGCCGTAGAAGGCGACGCGGGCGCCCCTGGTGGTGCTGTCCGAGGACGACTGGTTGTACGAGCCGGCCTTGAAGTACTGCTTGTACGGGTTGAAGGACGACGGGATCGCGTAGTGCGTGGTGCTCCCGTTGACGGTCAGGTCGATCGTGTGGCCGCCGGAGACGCCGATGGTGTACGTCCATGTCTTGCCGACGGACACATGGCCGACGGTGTGCAGCGTCTGGCCGCCGGAGGGTGAGTTCTCGGTGCCCAGCACGATGTCGCCGCTGGAGCGGTAGTAGAGCTCCAGCAGCGGCTTGGTGGACGAGCCGCCCGACCCGAGGTGGATCTGACCGACGCAGACGTTGGAGGTCACCGAGACCACGCGCAGCGTGGCGTTCATGCGGTGGGTGCCGCTGAGCGGCCAGTCCGCGGCGCTGCCGCTGCGGTTCATCTCGCGCAGTTCGGAGCGGGCGTAGTTGGAGTTGGGCGTGGTGACGCCCTTCTCCGGCGCCCAGAAGGTCATCGCGCCGTCGCGGGTGTCGGTGTAGAAGTACGAGTCCTGGTAGCCGTTCGCCCCCTGGAGCCGGGACGAGGAGATGGTGGTCGGCGAGCCCGGGGAGCCGACCGGCTCCTGGAGCTGCCAGACCGAGAGGTCGAAGTTGCCGCCGGGGGCGACGTCGGGGTCGGCGGCGAAGGCGGGGCCGCTGCCGAGGGCGACGGTCGCGACGGCCAGGGAGGCGAGGAGCGTACGCACGCGCATGGGGGGACCTCCTACGAGCTCGGGGCGTTCGCGTATCTGAACGACGTATGTGAACGTGAACGCCAGGTTGGGTCGAGACGGTAAGGCTGTGGCGTGCTCGCGTCAAGGTCTGTACCAATTGCCGCCCCCTCCGCGCCCGGCGGGCCGTAGGCTGGTGGCCATCATGCCCGCGGTGGAAGTCGTCCAGCTCCTGGTCTCGCCCGTGCACCGGTACATGGGGCGGCCGTCCGACGGGCCGTCCCCGGCGCACGACGGCGAACTCGTGCTGCGCGCCGAGGTGCGGGCGAATCTCGGCCTCGTGGGGGACCGCTACTTCGCGAGGCCCGCACACCGCGATGCCGCGGTCACACTCATGGCCGCGGAGAACCTCCCGTCGGACGTCGACCCGGACGTCGACCTGCGCCACGCGCGCCGCAACGTCCTGCTGCGCGGTGTCGACATCGACGCTCTCGTCGGCGAGACCGTCTCGCTCGACACCGGCGACGGACCGGTCCTGCTGGCCGTACGGCGCCCCGCCCGGCCGTGCGCGTGGATGGACGCCGTCATCGGCCCGGGCGCGCAACGCGCCCTGCGCGGCAAGGGCGGTGTCCGCTGCACACCGCTGACGGACGGGGTACTCACCGTCGGGCCCGCAGAGTTCGCGGTCGTGCCGTCGTCCGCACTGGGGTGACCGCCGGTGCGCGCCGGGCGCCTGGGACAATCGCGGGACCGCGGGCACGGGCGCCGCGGGCGCCGCTGACGAGGGAGGATACGCCGTGTCGTCGACGTCGAGGCCGCTGCGCAAGCTGGGCTTCCTGACCATCGGGCTGTTCGACGAGGCCGATCCTCGTCGCGGCCACCAGTCCACGCTGGAGATCATCGAGCTGGGGGAGCGACTGGGCTTCGACAGCGCCTGGGTGCGCCACCGCCACCTCCAGTACGGCATCTCCTCTCCCGTCGCCGTCCTCGCGGCGGCCTCCCAGCGGACCAGCCGCATCGAACTGGGCACCGCCGTCATCCCGCTCGGCTGGGAGAACCCGCTGCGGCTGGCCGAGGACCTGGCGACGGTGGACCTGCTGTCCGGCGGCCGTCTCAACCCGGGCGTCAGCGTGGGACCGCCGATGCACTACGACGAGGTCAAGAACGCGCTGTACCCCGACACGGCCGACCAGGAGGACTTCGGCTACACCCGCGTGGAGCGCCTGCTGGACTTCGTCCGCGGCAAGCCGGCCACCGACTTCAGCGGTGTCGAGGGCATCGAGGTCTTCTCCGACCGCGTCCAGCCGCACTCCCCGGGGCTGGGGCGGCGTATGTGGTACGGCGGCGGGAGCCTGCGGTCGGCCCAGTGGGCCGGTGAGCACGGCATGAACTTCCTGACCAGCAGCGTGGTGAAGGCCGAGGGGCCGGGGGCGTCGGCGGACTTCGCGGCGGTCCAGCTCTCGCACATCCGCGCCTTCCGGGACCGTCACCCCGACGGCGAGAACGCCCGCGTCTCGCAGGGACTCGTCGTGGTGCCCACCGACAGCGCGACGCCGGAGCAGCGGGCCAAGTACGCCGCCTACGCCGCGGCGCGGTTGCCGCGCACGGCCGCGCCGCAGGGGCCGGCGCGCCTGATGTTCGCCCCGGACCTGGTGGGCAGCTCCGACGAGATCGCCGAGCGGCTGACGGCGCACGCCGCCTTCCGCGAGGTGGACGAGGTGGCGTTCGCCCTGCCGTTCCATTTCGAGCACGAGGACTACGTCCAGATCCTCACCGACATCGCCACCCGCCTCGGGCCGGCACTGGGCCGGCCCTCCGCCGTATGACTGCGGCCGCATGACTGCGCCCGTGGGCGGCCCGGATCCACCGGGCCGCCCACGGGCGGAAGGCTACGGCGTCGCTCAGCAGTAGAGGTTGTTCCCCGGGCTGACCCCGAGGATCCCCGTGAACTGCTGGTAGGCGCTCACCCGGCTCTGCACCTGTGCAGGATTGCGGCCGTCGCACTCCAGGGAGCCGTTGATGGAGCGGATCGTCTGGCCGAAGCCCGCCTGGTTGACCATCGCGTTGTGCGGCGTCATGGTGCCCGGGCCGCTCTGCGTGTTCCAGTACCACAGGCCGGTCTTCCAGGCGACGGCCGAATCCTGCTCGACGCGCCAGGGGTTGCCCAGCAGGTCGATGCCGAGGGCGTCGCCCGCGGCCTTGTAGTTGAAGTTCCAGCTGAGCTGGATCGGGCCGCGGCCGTAGTACGCGGACTGGCCGGCCGGGCAGCCGTAGGGCTGGCCCCAGTCGCAGTAGTGCGAGTAGTTGGCGGTGTTCTGCTCCACCACGTAGACCAGGCCGCCGGTCTCGTGATTGACGTTCGCGAGGAAGGCCGCGGCCTCCTGCTTCTTCACCGTGTCACTGCCGCTGTTGGCGAAGCCGGGGTAGGCCGACAGGGCCGCGACCAGGCCGCTGTAGGTGTAGAAGCCGTTCCTGTTCGGGAACATCTGGTTGAACTGGCCCTCGCTGACCACGAATCCGGACGGGTTGCCCGGGTTGCCGCCGCCCGCCGGGGCGTTCCACTTCTGGTTGGCGCCGCCGGTGCAGGTCCAGATCTGCAGCCGGGTGCCGTTGGCGGAGTTGTTCTCGCGGACGTCCAGGCACTTGTTGGCCGCGGGGTTCACGATGTCGTGGGCCGCGGTCACCACCCACTGCTGGTTGGCGCCGCCGGAGCAGTCCCACAGCTGGACCGCCGCGCCGTCGGCGGTGCTGCGGTCCACGACGTCCAGGCACTTCCCGAGCGCCCGCAGGGTGCCGTCGCCGGAGTTCGACCAGCGTTGCGCGTTGGTGCCGTTGCAGTCGTAGAGCTGTACGGCCGTGCCGTTGGCGCTATTGGCGGCCGCCACGTCGACGCACTTGCCGGCCAGTCCGGAGATCTGGCCGTCGGCCGCGTGCGCGGGGGGTGCGGCCACGAACAGTGCGGAGAGGACCGCGGTGAGAACGGCCGTGACCAGGGAACGTCCCACGGCGGCCCGCCGGAAGGAGAAGCGTCTGGCATGTCTGGTGGACAACGACATCGGGGCATCGCTCCTTACACGGCTCGCGGCCGTGGCGGTGGGGGAGGGAGCTGTGGCGGAGGGCGCCGTGCCCGGACCGGTCCGGGCACGGCGCCTTATCAGGTCTAGACCATGACAGGGTGACGGGTCCACGTCAACCATGCGAACGGGGCGGCGGGTGCGGGCGGTTGCACCGCGGGAACACCGAAGGGCGGCCCGGCAGCCGTGTGGCTGCCGGCCCGCCCTCCATCGGATCACGCCGGTCCGGTCCGAGTGCTAGATCGTCTCCAACTCGATGATCTTGAACTGGAATCCTGTCGGGGTGACGGCCGTGCGCCGCCATCCCGACGCGGCGAAGAGCGCGTCGAACTCGGGAAGCTCGCGTTCCTGGCCCGGCAGCATCGCCAGCATGTGCATGTCGGCCAGAGGCTCGAAGCCGGGCGCTCCGATCTCCCCGATCACGTTCTCCACCACCACGACGCGCGCGCCCGGCCGTGCGGCGGCGCGGCAATGTCGCAGGATGCGGATGCAATCGGCGTCGTTCCAGTCGTGCAGGACCATCTTGAGCAGGTACAGATCGGCCGGCGGGACGGACTCGAAGAAGTCTCCGGTGACCGCGGTGAACCGGTCGGCCAGTCCCTGCTTCTCGGCCGAGGCCCGCGCTCCGGCAGAGGCGTGCGGCAGGTCCAGGCTCTGCCCGCGAAGGTCCGGGTTCGCCAGCAGCAGCCCCTGCACGAGCGCTCCGGTGCCGCCACCGACATCGACCGCGACGCTGGTGCCGGTGGTGTCGAGCGCCCGGGCGAGGTCGCGATTCAACTGCTCCGACATGCCGGACATGGCGACCGAGAAGAGCTCCGCCTCGGCCGGGTTGTCGCCGAGGTAGCTGAAGAAGTCCGTGCCCAGCGCGCTTTCGATCTGAGTGCCCCCCTTGCGCACGGCCTCCGGGAACCGCTCCCAGGCCCGCCAGTGAGAGGGCCCCGCCCAGGTGAGGGCCACCTCCCGCAGGGTGTTCGGCGCGCCGGTGCGCAGCAGGCCGCTCAGGGGGGTGCCCGAGAAGCGGCGCCCGCCGTCGTGGGCCACCAGGCCGAGCGCAGCGCAAGCGCGCAGCAGCCGGTAGGTGGTCGCGGGGTCGCTGGATTCCCGTTCGGCTATCTCCTCCGCGCTCAGGGGGCCGTCGGCCAGATGATCCGGGAGGGAGAGGTCGACGGCGGCACGAACGATTTGAGTCACCCAGTAACCGCTGAGCATCTGCAGCAGGATGGCGGCATGCGCGGCTTCGGAAGATGCGTCCTGACGATTCGCGGTCATTGACAAGCACACACCAATCAAAACTGGTTTAATGGTCAACTGACCATAACCTCAGTTCAGGACCGCGTGGCCCCTGCTTTCAGGGAGTGAAATTCCGGCCTGCCCAATTCCGCGGGGCGTTTTCGGAACTTCCGCGAAGATTCACCGGACGGTCCCTCGTCGTCCTGCTGAATTGCGTCGCCGCCTCTGATGTGCCCCGGGCATGGAACAGAGTCGTCACCGCGTGAGCCGCCCGAAGCAAGGCCCTCGACGAACGAGCGGAAGTCGGCCGCCGGAACGAACTCCGTAGTCTGCGCTCCACGACGTCGGCCGACGGGTGGGGAACACATCGTGTTCAGCGGCAACGATGCCCCCGTTCTGAGCCCGCGGAAGACCGGGCAACGTCGACGGCAGCGCCACACCGGGCATGCGCTCGGCCTCTCGCACCAACGCGCGGTCACGGACGGCTGGACGCCGTGCTCACCGTCGTCCCGGAACGTCGCTGCGACCTCGTCGCATCGCGCCGTGAACCGCAGCCCACGGCTCGGCCCCGTGGCCGGCGGCGGTGGGCGGGACTGCCCATGGGGCCCGGCACGTGAAGAGCCCCCGCCGGACCCGGCGGGGGCTCTTCACGTGATCGGGGTCAGTAGGTGATCCGCTCCAGACCGTTCGCCCACGGGTTCACCAGGTACGCGGTGCGGTGGGCGGGGTCGAGGAACAGGCCGCGGCGGCCGGTGAAGTCGAAGTTGGACGTGGAGATCGTGGAGCTGACGAGATTGGCGACAGGATGCCGGGCGAGGACCTTCCCGGTGTCCGGGTCGAGGACGGTGATCTCGCTCAGGGCGTTGTTGTCCCCGGTGGTGGCTTCCTCGTAGAGGTGCGCCACGAGGGCGACGCCGTGCTGCGTGTCGAGGGTCGGCCACATGACGCCCCTCGTCCCGAGGTCGGCGGGCGCCGAGGTGGCCAGGGTGGACTGGGACGCGGAGCGCCAGGTGCTGGTCGGGAAGTCGCCGCTGTTGTAGTTGGGCGTGACGGGCCCGGCGGCGACGTACACCTTGTCGCCCTTGCCGTCCGGCAGCAGACCGGCGACGCATGCGGGCAACGTGGCCAGGGGCGACACGGTACGCGCGGTGACGTCGACCGAGACCGCGTAGTACGGGACGCGCCCGGACAGGCAGGGCCCCATCGTGCCGGAGGTGGCCACGAAGAAGATGCCCGTCGAGGAGTCCACCGTGACATTGCCCAGCGCCCGCCCCGGCTGGGAGGCGTTGAGCGGCAGCGGGTCGGAGACGCGGCCGGTGGTCATGTCGACCGTCCAGAGGCTGTCGACCCCGGACACCCCGTCGTACGTCACCACGGCCGCCCGGTGCCGGGCCGTGTCGACGGCCCCGCCCATGAAGGAGATCGACGTGGAGTCGCCCTCCGGGTCCAGCACCGTCGTCCGCACCTCGGCGCCGGTGGCGGTGTCCCGCAGGGCGACCTCCGGGATGGTGCCGCCGTCGAAGGGCTGGTAGCCGATCAGGGTGCGGCCCGTCTTCTGGTCGGCCCCCACGACCTCGGACATCATGCCCTTGCCGGTGTCGTGCGCCACGACGGTCCCGAGGGTGCCGTCGCTCAGGGAGTACGCGGTCGTCGCCGAGTCGCGCAGGTGGATCCAGCCGTCGTCCCCGTCCACGAAGTCGTCCGTGGACAGCAGCGCGGTATCGCCGCTGACCTCGAAGTTCTCCAGGGTGCCCGAGATCGTCTCGCCGTCGAGGTACTCGACGAACGAGGTGGGCGAGGCCTGCCCGACGGGCTTGCCGTCATGGGTGGCGATGATCCGGACCGGGTACTGCAGCCCGGTCGGCAGGCCGAGCGCCTTCAGGTCCAGCACCGTCTTGCCCTTGACCGAGGGCAGGGGGCGGAACAGCGTGGACGCGTGGTCGACGCCGTTGTCGTCCCGGCCGCTGCCGTTCTGGTTCGTGGCGGTGTTGAGCGCGCCGTACAGCGTCGGCGCCGGGGTCAGGAACTCGATCGCGGCGCCGTCGGCGTCGTCGGTCGCCGAGGCGTCCCAGTTCACCGTCAGCTTGGCGTCGGAGCGGGCGAGTTCGACGGAGTGCGCCTTCTCGGTCGTTCCGTGGCTCAGCAGGGGTGCTTCCGGCCGCTGATCGGCGCCGGGGCCGACCCGCAGCGCCCGGAAGTCACCGAAGACCTGGCCGTCGTAGAGGGTGATACCGACGCCGTACAGACCCGCGCCGCCCGCCGCGAAGGCGGAGGCCGGGATCGTCACCGAGCCCTTCGTGCCGGTGAGCGGAGTGCGCCACTGGGCACGCCACTTGTCGCTCGCGGTGAACGGCGTCCAGTGACCGACCGAGGACAGCACCAGCTCCGGGTCCGTGGTGTCGCGCAGACCTGTCAGGTCGTAGTGCACGGTCACCGGCTTCCCGAGCGGGCTCACGCCGGGCGCGGTGGGTGCCTGCGGCTGGAAGTGGGTGCCGTCGGTCGCGCTCAGGGTGAGCTTGCGGGCGGCCGAGGCGACGACCTTGCCGCCGTCGAGCGCCTCGAACGTCACCTGGAGGCTGCGTGCTTCGGACGACACGAGCGGCAGGCCCGCGGCCCCCAGCAGCTCGCTGGGCAGGACCCGCAGGCTCGGCCCCGAGGAGGGGATCACGCCGTGGTCGCCCACCCGCAGACGGTACGTGAGGTCCTTGTGCGCACCGGTGAGGTCGAGGCCGAAGGTGAGCGGGGCGAACGCGTTCTCGCCGGTCGGCACGTCGTCCCAGCCGCCGGCCGGCCCGGCCAGGTCGATGGCGGACGGGTCGGTGGCCTCGACGAACGAGACGCCGGGCGTGACGGACACGACCTGGCGCTGCGCGACGGACAGGCGCACCGCCGACGGGGCGAGGTCGTGGCGCTTGGCGAGGACCTTCTCCACGGCGGCGGTCACGTCCAGCTGCGTGCCCATGTGCAGTTCCTGGTCCGCCTGCGGGGGCTGGGCGATCGGCCGCCCGGTGGCGACCAGCAGGTCACGCACCTTGCGCGGGGTCAGCGTCTGCCCGGTGGCCTTCGCCGCCGCCAGGACGTCGGCCGCCGCGGCGGCGATCATCGGTGCCGAAGCGGAGGTGCCGCCGTTGAGCACCACCTGCGGCCCGTCCGAGGTGTGGAACAGCGAGGGCAGGTTGTCGCCGGGTGCGGCCAGGTCGATCCGGGTGCCGAAGCCCGACGAGTATCCGGCCGAACCGTTGTAGCGGGTCGTCGGGTAGACGGCGGTACGGACGTCGTCCGAGCTGAGGGTGTCGTCGACGGTGGTGCCGCCCGCGCCGATCACCCCGGTGTCACGCACCAGCGACGGGGTCGTGGTCGGGGCGACGTCGTCGATGCTCGTCTGCGCGTGGGTGCTCGACGTGAGGTCGGTCGGGGTGCTGCCGCCGTCCGGGCCGACGGACACCGGCAGGCCGAGCCGCGTGCCGTCGTTGGAGGAGACGACCACCACGATGCCCGAGTCCACGATGGAACGCAGCGTGTCCCGGATCGCCGGGTCGTCCTCCAGCCACCGCGACGGGAAGCCGATCGACCCGTCGGTGCCGAAGCCGAGGCTGGCGGTGATCACGGTCGGACGCGGCTTCTGCGCGGCGGCGGCGCGCAGTGCCGTCGCGATGCCCTCGGCGGAGGGCTCCTCGGGCACGACGAGCCGGTACTGAGCCCCCGGGGCGATGCCCAGCAGGTCGGTGGCCCCGCTGCCGGTGGCCTCCGGGCGCTGCCGGTCGTGCGGCAGCGGCGCCATCATCGAGAAGTCGAGCAGGACCTCGCCGAGATTGGGGTCCTGGCCCTCGACGGAACCGGTCGGGTCGAGCCGGCCCGCCTTGTCGCTGGTGTAGGTCGGGATGAGCGGCAGGGAGGGGTAGTCCAGGTAGCGCTGGCCGTCCTTGACCACGGTGGTGGGCCCGTAGCCGCGCACGTACTCGTCGCCCGCGTCCGCCATGGACTGGTCGGTCAGGTCGCCCAGCGAGACGTTGGTGACGATCTGGCCCGCGCCGGGCAGCGCGTGCAGGAGGTCCGCGGAGTCCTGGAAGGCCCCGACGACGTTCACGCCACCGGAGTTGAGGTAGGACTGGAAGGACGTCGTCAGCCCCTCGTTGGCGGGCACGCCGCCGGAGGCCGCCGGCGCCGCGGAGCGGGCGCCGCGGCGGGAACCGAGGCCGTCGATCGAGTCGCGGACGGAGTCCGGGAGCGTGACGGCACCGGAGTTCATGGTCTGCGGCCGGACCGCCGAGCGGGCACCCCCGGAAGCGGCCCCCAGGGTGTAGGGGGTCAACGCGGCCGCGTCCGCCCGGCGTTGGAGGACCGTGGCGGACGGGGAGAGCGGCTCGCCGAGCCCGGTGCGGCCCTGCGGCTGCGGCACCGGGAAGGCCCGGGTGGTGCCGTCCTTCCGGGTCAGGGTTCCCGTCCCGTCGTCGGACCAGTGCACCACCGAGCCGTCGGCGAGGGTCAGGGAGTGCGCGGCCGGAGCGGCATCCGGTGGGGACGCCGGGGTGTCGGGGGCGGCGTGGGCGAGCGGGGCCGCGGTGAGGGTGAGGAGGACAGCGGCGAGCGCCGTCAACCGGGTGCGTCTGGAGCGTGAGGACATGCAACGCCCTTCTGGGTGTGTGCAGGGCCAGCTGCGTCGTCGGGACTGGCGGGGTGGAGATCACCTTGGCGGTGCTCCGTCAGCACGGACAAGCTCCCGCGGAAGCGGGTTCGTGCAGTTGCGCACATGCGCGTCGTGCCGAACCGTGGGCGACGGGCGGGCGACGCGTGGACGACCGGCGGACGATCCGTGGAAACCGGCGGGGCGTACGATCAACCTGCGTTTCCCGATCGACAGATGGGCAGGCCAGATGGATGTCACTTCCGGCGGCCCGTGGACCGGCACCGGCCTGGACCCGCTGAGCGGCCGCGTCCTGGAGTTCCTGGTGGGCCACCCCGCGGCCGACGCCGACGCGGTGGCGGAGGCCGCCGGCGTACCGGCCGAGGAGGCGGGGCGGGCACTGCGGACGCTGGAGGACGAACTGCTCGTCATCCGCATCGCGGGCCGGCCGACGCGCTGGCGGGCCGGCCCGCCGCGCTCGTCCCTGGGGTCGCTGCTCGCCCGCAGGCGCAGCGAACTCGCCCAGGCGGAGTTGTACATGGAGCAGCTCCACGAGGTCTACCGTTCCGTCTCGGGCCCGCACGCGCCGCATCTCGTCGAGGTCCTGGAACGGGCCGAGGAGGTCGCGGCGCGCTACGCCCACCTGCTCAAGGCCAGCCGGCGCGAGGTGCTGCACCTGGCGAAGCCGCCGTACGTGACCGGCACGGAGACCGCCTACGGGGAGGGCCGGGAACGGTCCGCGGGGGAGACCGCCGTCCACGACGGCGTGCGGCTGCGCTCCGTCTACGACACCGAGGGCTTCACCGACGAGATGTCGCTCGACACCGCGCTGCGGGGCACGGCGGGCGGCGGCGAACTCCGGCTCAGCTCCGGCCTCCCGGTCAAGCTGGTGGTCTTCGACCGCACGACCGCCCTGCTGCCGGTCGACAGCGACCAGCCCTCCGCCGGGTCGCTCGTCATCCACGCCCCGGCCCTGGTCGCGGTGCTCGTCGCGCTGTTCGAGGGCCTGTGGGAGCGGGCGGTGCCGATGTCGCTGGAGAGCCGTCAGGACTGGCCGCTCGCGCGTCAGGCGCGGGAGGCGGACATCGACGAGCGCACCCGCGAGATCCTGCACCTCATGGCCACCGGAATGAAGGACGACGCCATCGCGCGCGTGCTGGGCGTCAGCCGCCGCACCGTCCAGAAGCACGTCAGCGAGGCCGGCACGGCTCTCGGCGCCCGGACCCGCTTCCAGATCGCCCTGCTGGCCGCGGAGCGCGGCTGGCTCGAACAGGGCTCGAGTCCGGGCGAGTCGGTGGCCCGGGCCTGAGCCCGGTCATCGGCGCGGAGTGGGGGATCGCCCCGGAAACGGGGAGTTGCGTTGACCAGGTCAGCCGGACGGCACCGCGGCGGTCCGGTTGATCGCCGTCCTCAACGACTCCGACGTCCCCGAGAAAAACCAGCTCGACGCCGCCATGGACCTGGAGTCCCACTCGGGTGCATGGTTCGACGAGGAGATCGTCAAGCTCCTGCGGAGGGAGCGGTTCGCGAGCGTCCTGGCTCAGCTGTGCGCCGAGTCGCTCGCCGGGATCCGGGCCCGGGAGGGCAGGATCCGACCCGGCGTTCTTCCGGGAACTCCATGGCCCGGCCCTGAACGAGGTCCTCGGCATCCTCGGAGCCCGCGCCCCGCAGCGGATCCCGCGTGCGGGAGAGGCGACCTGAGAGCGCCGCGGGCGCTTGCGGCGCCTGCTTCAGCCGCGTGGTGACCTCGGCGCGCGGAGGCGATCGACGCCCGGGTCCGCGAAAGAAGCCGCCCACTGATGTGGGCGGCTGGACGGCTCTCGGCCGACGGGGACCGGCGCGGTCCGCGGGATCTTCGGGTGTTCTGCGGGGTTCTCGGCGCGGGCGCGGCGCCCGCCGCGGGTTCAGGCCTCCTGGGTGACCGCGTGACGGCGGTCGTAGGCGGCGCGCGCCTCGTTCACGGTGGCGGCCCGCTTCTCGGTCCACGTGCACAGTGCCCGCGTCTCCTCGGCGATCTCCCTGCCGAGCGAGGTCAGTCCGTACATGACCAGCGGCGGAGACGCCTCGGGGTTGACGCTGCGCAGGACGAGCCCGTCGCGCGCCATGGTCCGCAAGGTCGGGGACAGCATCTTCCGGCTGATGCCGCCCAGGGACCGCTGCAATTCGCTGTAGCGCTGGTCGCCGCCCTCCCGGAGGCTCACCAGCATGAGCAGCACCCACTTGTCCGCCAGGTCCACGAACACGTCTCGGCTCGGGCAGCGCGCGTCGAGGACGTCCATCGGCGCCGGGACGCTGTCGCCGATCCTTCTTGAGCCATGGGCATGATTCTCCACCTTGCCCCTACGGGAATCCTGGGTTCCTGTCCTTACATGGTCTCCGACAGGGGCTGGCTGTGGCGATCGGGCCGAGCCGGGTCTTTGACGGGCACCGGGCACGGTGGGCCAGGAATCGCCCCGGCGCCGGACGCGTTGCCGGTCAGCAGGGGGGCGGTCCGCCTGGGCGGTACCGTGACAACGGACTACGGACGATCAAGGCGGAACGTCATGCACGGCGAGTACAAGGTGCCCGGTGGCAAGCTGGTGGTGGTCGACCTCGACGAGCGGGACGGGGTCCTGAGGGACGTGCGGGTCGCGGGGGACTTCTTCCTCGAGCCCGACGAGGCGATCCTGGCGATCGACCGGGCCCTGGAGGGGACGCCGGTGAGCACCGACGCCGCGGGGATCGCGGCGCGCGTCGAAGCCGCGCTGCCCGAGGGCACGGTGATGTACGGGCTCACGGCCGAGGGCATCGCCGTCGCGGTGCGCCGGGCGGTCGCGCAGGCGACGGACTGGACCGACTACGACTGGCAGCTGATCCGGGAGGCCCCTCAGTCCCCGGAGCTCCACATGGCGCTGGACGAGGTCATCACCGCCGAGGTCGCCGCCGGGCGGCGTCCGCCGACGCTGCGCGTCTGGGAGTGGGGCGCCCCGGCGGTCGTCATCGGCAGCTTCCAGTCGCTGCGCAACGAGGTCGACCCGGAGGGCGCGGAGCGTCACGGCATCACCGTGGTGCGGCGCATCTCGGGCGGCGGCGCGATGTTCGTGGAACCGGGCAACACCATCACGTACTCCCTTTCGGTGCCCGCGTCGCTGGTGTCGGGGCTGTCCTTCGCCGACTCCTACGCCTATCTGGACGACTGGGTGCTGGAGGCGCTGGGCGACATGGGCATCAAGGCGTGGTACCAGCCGCTGAACGACATCGCCACGGAGGCCGGCAAGATCGCCGGCGCCGCGCAGAAGCGCGTGGTGGGGCCCGACGGCGGCGCCGGCGCGGTGCTGCACCACGTGACGATGTCCTACGACATCGACGCCGACAAGATGCTCGAAGTGCTGCGCATCGGCCGGGAGAAGCTCTCCGACAAGGGCACCGCCAGCGCCAAGAAGCGCGTCGATCCACTGCGTCGGCAGACCGGCCTGCCCCGCCAGGCCGTCATCGACCGCATGGTCGACTCCTTCCGCACCCGCTACGGCCTCACGGCCGGTCAGGTCACGGCGGACGAACTGGCGCGCGCCGAGGAGCTCGCCGCGACGAAGTTCGGTACCTCGGAGTGGACCGCGCGCGTGCCGTAACCGTTCCGCACCGGTCCCCGTACCGCCGGGGGCCCCGGCCGCCCTTGACCCGGACCCTCGTAGTTAGACTAGCCTTACCTAACATTGTTGGGTGGCCGGTCGGGGGACGGCCGGGTGTCCGGAGGGGTGCACGGAGTGCGAACGAAGGTGCCGCCGGGGCGCGACGTCCTGCTGCGGACAGTCAGAAGCCGCGGGCGGGACGTCGCCACCGGCGCCCTGCTCGGGGCCGGGCACCAGTTCGGTGAGGCGCTGGTCCCGGTCCTCATCGGCCTGGTCGTCGACCGGGCCGTGGCCGGGGGCGACGGCGGCGCGCTGTTGACATGGCTGGCCGTGCTGGCCGTGGTGTACGTCGGACTCTCCTTCAGCTTCCGCTTCGGCGCCCGCGCCGGCGAACGGGCCGCGGAACAGGCCGCGCACGACCTCCGGATCGCCCTCGTACGGCGTATCCTCGACCCCGTCGGCGGCGCGGAGCGGGGTCAACTGCCCGGCGAACTCGCGAACATCGCGACCGAGGACGCCAAGCGGGTCGGCGCCGTCAACATGGCCGTGATGACTGGCATCTCGGCGCTCACCGGACTCCTCGTGAGCGCCGTGGCCCTGCTGCGCATCTCGGTCCCGCTCGGGCTGGTCGTCCTGCTCGGCACACCGCTGCTGCTCTGGCTCGGACACCTGCTCAGCAAGCCCCTGGAGCGGCGCAGCGAGGCCGAACAGGAACAGGCCGCGCACGCCTCCGGAGTCGCCGCGGACCTGGTGACGGGGCTGCGGGTGCTCAAGGGCATCGGCGCCCAGGCCGCCGCCGTCGAACGGTACCGGCGCACCAGCCGCGCCTCGCTGGGCGCCACGGTGCGCGCGGCACGCGCCGAGGCGTGGCAGGGCGGGGTGGTGCTCACGCTCACCGGAGTCTTCATCGCGGTGGTCGCCCTGATCGGCGGACGGCTCGCCCTGACCGGTGACATCACGCTGGGTCAGCTCGTCTCCGCCGTCGGGCTGGCGCTCTTCCTGCTCGGGCCACTGGAGGTGTTCGCCTGGGTCAACGCCGAGTTCGCCCAGGGCCGGGCCTCCGCGGCGCGCATCGCGTCCGTGCTGGCCGCCGAGCCCGGCGTACCGACCGGCACGGCGGCCCCGGCGGACCCGGTCCGCGGCGGGCTGCGGCTGCGCGGCGTCAGCCTCGGCGCGCTCCGCGAGGCCGACCTCGACGTCCGGCCCGGCGAACTCCTCGGCGTCGCCAGCACCGACCCCGCTGCCGTCCAGGCACTGCTCGACTGCCTCGGCCGCACCGCGGACCCCGAAGCCGGCGTCGTCGAACTGGACGGCGTGCCCCTGCCGGACCTCGACCCGGCCCGGCTGCGCACCGTCGTCCTCGTCGCGGCCCACGACGCCGACCTCTTCGAGGGCTCCCTCGACGACAACCTCGGCGGCACCGGGAACACCCGGCGTGCGCTCGCCGCCGCCTGCGCCGACGAGGTCGCCCGCGCCCTCCCGCAGGGCACGGCCTCCGAGATCACCGAAGGCGGCCGTTCGCTCTCCGGCGGGCAGCGCCAGCGCGTCGTCCTCGCCCGCGCTCTCGCCGCCGAACGGCCGGTGCTCGTCGTCCACGACCCCACGACGGCCGTCGACGCCGTCACCGAGGCCCGCATCGCCGCCGGGCTGCGCGAGCACCGCCGCGGCCGCACGACGGTCGTGGTCACCAACAGCCCCGCGCTGCTGTCCGTCACGGACCGCGTCGTGCTCCTCGACGGCGGCCGGGTCGCGGCCGACGGCGCGCACGGCGACCTCGTGCACGACGACGCGACCTACCGGACGGCGGTACTGGCATGACGACGGCACCGCGATCCGCGGAGCGCGAACTGCTGCCCACGGCGACGCCGGCCAGGACCCGTGCCGCCCTGCGCGAACTGGTGCGCCCGCACCGGGCACTGGCCGCGGGCGGGGCCCTGGTGATGGTGGCGGCCACGGCGACGGGCCTGCTGACGCAGCCGCTGCTGGGGTACATCGTCGACCTGGTCACCGACCGGAGACCAGCGGGCGCGCTGACGCTGCCCGTGGTCCTGCTGGTGCTCGTCGCGGTGGCGCAGGGCGTGGCCACCGCCTTGGGCATGTCGCTGGTGTCACGGCTCGGCGAGACCGTGCTGGCCGAACTGCGGGAACGCTTCGTCGAACGGGCGCTGTCGCTGCCGCTGGACCGCCTGGAGCGGGCCGGCTCCGGCGACCTCACCGCCCGCGTCACGCGCGACGTGTCGCGGGTGGCCGACGCGATCCGCACGGCGCTGCCCGAACTGGTCCGTTCCAGCCTGACGATCGTGCTGACCCTGGCCGCGCTGGCCGTGCTGGACTGGCGGTTCCTGTCGGCGGCGCTGCTGGCGGTGCCCGTGCAGGCGTACACCGCGCGCTGGTACGTCCGCAACGCCGGCCCGCTGTACGCCGACGAGCGCATCGCCACCGGCGCCCAGCAGCAGCAGTTGCTCGACACGATCGGCGGCGCGGCCACCGTGCGCGCCTACCGGGCCGAGGCCGGGCACACCGCGCGCGTCACCGAACGCTCCCAAGCGGCCGTCGACCTGACGCTGCGCGGGGTGCGGCTGGTGCTGCGCTTCTACAGCCGGCTGCACGTGGCCGAGTACACCGGGCTCGCCGCCGTGCTGGTGACCGGATTCCTGCTGGTGCGCGGCGGTTCCGTGTCGATCGGCACGGCCACCGCCGCGGCCCTGTACTTCCACAGCCTCTTCGGCCCGGTGAACACCGCGCTCGTCCTGCTGGACGACGCCCAGTCGGCCACCGCGGGCCTCGCCCGGCTGGTCGGCGTCGTCGACGAGCCGGCGCCCGCGGCCGCGGAGCGGCGACGGCCCGCGGACTTCGCGGGTGTCCCCACCGTCGCGGTGGACGGCGTCGGCCACGCGTACGTCCCGGGCCGGCCGGTGCTGAGCGGCGTGGACCTGGTCCTGCGTCCCAAGGAGAAGGTCGCCCTCGTCGGTGCCAGTGGCGCGGGCAAGACCACCCTGGCCAAGATCGTGGCCGGCATCCACCGGCCGTCGTCCGGCCGGGTCGACATCGGCGGCACCGAACCCGCCGAGGGCGCAGGCGCCGTGGCCCTGGTCACGCAGGAGGTGCACGTCTTCTCCGGCCCGCTCACCGAGGACCTGCGCCTGGCACGGCCGGACGCCACCGACGAGGAACTGCGCGAGGCCCTGCGGCGGGTCGGAGCCCTCGGCTGGGCGGAGGCGCTTCCCGAAGGCCTCGGCACGGTCGTCGGTGAGGGCGGTCACCGGCTGACCGCGGACCGCTCGCAGCAACTCGCCCTCGCCCGGCTGGTACTGGCCGACCCACCGGTCGCCGTCCTCGACGAGGCCACCGCGGAGGCCGGCAGCGCCGGCGCCGGGCGGCTGGAGGAGGCCGCCGATCGCGCCCTGGAGGGGCGCACCGCCCTGGTCGTCGCGCACCGGCTCAGCCAGGCCGCCTCGGCCGACCGGGTCGTGGTGATGGAGGACGGCCGCATCGCCGAGAGCGGCACCCATGACGAACTGCTCGCCGCCGGGGGGCCGTACGCCGCCCTGTGGCGGGCGTGGGCGGAGAACCGCAGCAGCGCCCGGCCGTAGCCGGCCGCGGGCTTCCGCCGACCCGCGACAGACCCGTCCGTGACAGACCCGACCCGTGACAGACCCATCCCGTCAGAACCGAACGAACAGAAGGATCACGCGATGCCCCGCGCCACCAGAGCCACCCGGTTCGCCGGACTGCTCGCCTCCGTGCTGATGCTCCTCGGCGCGGTAGCCGCCTGCGGCTCCGCCGACTCGGCCTCCGACTCCCCGAAGTCGGGCTCCTCCGGCTCCGCCGAGGCGTCGGCGAGCACCGCCTTCCCCGTCACCATCGCCCACAAGTACGGCAGCACCACGATCAAGGCCGAGCCCGAGCGCGTGGTCACCGTCGGCCTCACCGACCAGGACGCCGTCCTCGCCCTCGGCACCGTGCCCGTCGGCACCACCGAGTGGATCGGCGGCTACAAGGGGGCCGTCGGCCCCTGGGCGCAGGACAAGCTCGGCTCCGCCGCCGCGCCGACGGTGCTGAAGGACACCGGTACCGGGCCGCAGGTCGAGAAGATCGCCGCCCTGAAGCCCGACCTGATCCTCGCGCTGTACTCCGGGCTGACCAAGGCCCAGTACGACGCGCTGTCGAAGTTCGCGCCGGTCGTGGCCCAGCCCAAGGAGTACAACGACTACGGCATTCCGTGGCAGCAGCAGACCGAGACCGTGGGCAAGGCCCTCGGCAAGCCCGACGAGGCGAAGACGCTCGTCGACGGCGTCGAGGCCGAGTTCGCCGCGGCCAAGAAGGCCAACCCCGCCTTCGCCACGTCCACGGCCGTGATGGCCACGCCGTACGAGGGCACCTTCGTCTACGGCAGCCAGGACGCCCGCTCCCGCCTGCTTTCCGACCTCGGTCTGAAGCTCCCCGCCGACCTGGACAAGGTGATCGGCGACCAGTTCGGCGCCAACATCAGCAAGGAGCGCACCGACCTCCTCGACCAGGGCGTCGCCGTCTGGATCGTGCCCGACACCACCACGGCCGTCACCAAGCTGCACCAGGACAAGCTGTACGCCGACCTGAAGGTGGTCCAGCAGGGCCGCGAGGTCTTCGTGAAGGAGACCGGCGACTACGGCAACGCCGTGTCCCTCTCCACCGTGCTCAGCATCCCCTTCGTCCTCGACCGCCTGGTGCCGCAGCTCGCGGCCGCGGTGGACGGCGACCCGGCCACGAAGGTGGAGCAGCCCGCCTCCTGAACTCGTATCACCGGGGCCTGTCCGGCGCACGCGCCGGACAGGCCCCGGTGGGCTGAGCGGGCTCAGCGCTTGAGCGTGAAGGTGAAGTCGCCGGAGAGTCTGCCGCTGAGCCGGACCGCCGAAACGAGGTTCCCCTCGGTGATCAGCCGCTCGACCTCGGCCCGGGGGAGACCGAACCCTTCGGCGATCAGCCGCACCGGCCGGACGGGGATCCGCGCCGCGAAGCGGACCGAGACGTCGATCACCTCGTCGTCGAGGTGACCGGATCCGCCGGTGTCGAGGCGCCAGGCGCCGTCCCAGTCGAGGGCGATGCGATTACGGCGCTGCACGGCGGGATCCTGGAGCAACTCGGCTGCCAGGGAGGCGTCGTTGTCGTGCAGCCGGTCCAGCAGCTCGGGCCGGAGGGAGCGCACGTTCACCCGCTCCAGGATCGAGAGCTTCGCCGTGTCCCCGCAGGCGGTGCAGAGCACGAGGAGCCAGGCGTCGAGCAGCTTGTGGTTCGCGTTGACCCGGAACTTGCCGTTCGCTCGGAAGCGCTCGGACGCGCACGTGTGGCAACGGCGGAGGACGAGGGGCATGCAGGTGGGCACGACCGCCCAGATGGTGAGCACAGAAGTACACCGGTTTCAGTGTGAGAAGTCCGCAGCAGGAAGCAGCGCGACGCACAGGTGCGGCGCGCGACAGATCAGCACTCGGGAGGTCTCACACGGTGTACAACGGGACGTCCTTGCCTCGGCGACTCGGTTCGGCAGCACGGTAGCGGCGTACGGCGGCGCCGTTCCACTGGTTTTCGGCGGGGGAATCGAGTGCCTGACGTGGCGTCAGCGACGCCTCACCTCGGCGTCGTACCGATCGGCGCCGAAGAGGAACACCGGCGGCGCACCTGATCGACAGGCACCTGCCAGTCGGATCACCCGACCAGCCCACCATGACGCTGTGCAGAGACCGACAGGTAGCCGCAGCACCCGCCCGTGCACGCGGGTTCCCCCAGCACCACCCGGCGCCTCTCGGCAGTCGCCCGGAGCGGACGGTGGCTGTCGGCGGACAACGCCTCCTCGGCGAACGGACCGCGCCCTCCTTCGCCGACGGCCCGCGCCACGACGTCCTCGCCGTCGACCCGGATCCGTAGCCGAGCAGCCCCACCGGGGACCCGGTGGCAGCACGCCGACGTCCAGCCGATTGAGCACACGGCCAGGCTACGTGGCACCCGGCATGTGGTGAGGGCGGCAGCCGTCCCACCCTGTCAGTCGGGATCTGCCGGCGGCTCCGCGATGCCGACGACGAAGCTGTCGCCCACGGGCCGGACCTCGGCCGACCACCCCAGCGCGGTGAGCCGGTGAGCTCGTCCGCGTCGTGGAAGGCCTTCACGATGCGCTACGCGCTGCCGTCGTCGATCCGGCGGCGAACCGTAGGGGTGGGCTGCGTAGCGAGGGACTGCTCGCGTTCGGCCCCGCGGGGGCCGACGTCGATGAAGACCGCTTTGCCGTGGGGTGCGAGTGCGGCGGCGACGGTGCTCCAGAAGCCCGGCAGGCGGGACGGCGGAACGTGTGACAGCCGGAAGGCGAAGAACACGGTGTCGTAGCGGCGCGGCGGCTGCCAGGCGAACAGGTCGGCCTGGACGAACCGCACGTTGGGGGAGGCCACTCGACCACGCGCGATACCCGGCGTCTCCTCCGCCACGTCGACGGCGGTCGCCGAGCGCGCCCGGGCGGCCAGCGCCCCGGTCCACTGACCCGTTCCGCAGACCAGCTCCAACACGTCTTCCACGATGGGGAGTTCGCCGACCGAGCCCAGTAACCCGCGCAGATCCTCGCGCTGCGCACAGGGCCGGTCGTACCCGCTCGCGTGGGGCCGGTAGTAGGCGATCTGCTCTTTCAAGAGGGCATCGTCATCCATGCTCGCGACCCTGACGCGTGCGCTTTGCATGGTTCACACGGTCCATGGCGATGAGCACGATCGAGGGGAGGAAGCCTGCCTGCTGCTTCCCCCGCCGGTCTTCGGCGTGGAAGCAGCAGGGCGGGGTCACCGTGGGCGCGGTTCCGGCGGTTGTCGTCGCCGCCCTCCCACGGCTTGCGGCGGCCAGGGGAAACCGAGTTCTTGGGCGCGCTTGCGGGTTCCACCGCACACGCGGCCGTAGGTTCTCGGGTCCTCGTCGGCGAGGCGGCGCAGTGCAGCGGCGGCCTGGGTCTCGGGTGGGGTGCCGTCGTCCGGGATGTCCCAGCGGAACTGGAGGGGGCTGTCGGCCCCGTCCGGGGTGCCGGAGGCGAGTCCGGGCACATACCAGAAGGTCACCACGGTGACGTCCGGATCTTCCAGGCCACTGCTGATCCAGCCCCGGCTCGCGTCCCATCTGCTCAGCAGATCCGGCGTCTCGATCAGCCCGGCTTTGATGAGGCGGGCCACGGCGCGGGCACGCCAGGACCAGGAGCGGTCGGTCTCGGCGCGGGCGATCTCCGCGTCGTAGGCCGCGGCGTCGAACCGGTGGGGAAGCACCTCGGGCGGGGTTTCCCGTGAACCGGACATCGACCGACGCCAGTTCTCCCACACCACCTGGTCGCCGTCCCGCCGGATCGTGACGTACAGCGCGCCGCAGCACCCCTCGGTACAGCGGGCCTCCGCGAGCTGCACTTCACGGGGCTCGGGACCGGCGCGAAGGTGCCCGTCCTCCAGGAGGAGGTCGGGGCTGTTGACGGGACCATGGGTGAACACGGCCGGGACGATCGGGCGTCCGTCGATGAGGATGCGGGCCTCCACCTGCTTCGAGTGAGCGGGGTCGCCCGCCACCATCTCGACGTGCAGCCTGCCGGCCGTGGCGGGGAGGGCGAACGGCCGCCGTCCGGTGCGACGTATCCACCGTGCGCGCACCCCATCGTCCGCGTCGCCTCCGGCGATGTCCGCGGTCGAGGCCCATCGAGGTTCGGCGAGCAGCCTCCCGAGCGATTCCAGCAGCGCGGTGCGCCGGCCGGGAGGCCAGTCGAGCAGGACGCCGGTGCCGCTGCTCAGATCCAGCGCGAGCGACAGCAAGGCGGCGTGGTTGTCGAGGCTCGGCGGCAGAAGACCGGCGCGGGTGACGACCCTTTCGTACAGCTCGGGCGCGTCGCGGTAGGCGAGGAGGTCGGTCGGGTCGTCGTGAGAGCGTCCCATCCACACGAGCAGCCTGCTCGCCCGGGCCAGCAGAGCCGTGTCGGAGGGATGCCGGTCGAGCAGTCGCGGCAGCCGTACGGCCTCCACGACCCGGCGCGCGTCCGCCGCGCCGACCCGGCCCGACGAGACGGGGAAGGCAGTCAACTCTTCCTGTACGGCGCGCTGGTCTCGCGCACACAGGGCGCGCACGAGCGGCCGTAGCTCGTCGTGGGGGCGGGCGGCGAGCGAGACGACACCGGCTGCTTGCCGGTCCAACCTTTCCAGGGCTTCGACGGCAGGGCCGGTGAACTCCCGGAGCAGACCGAGCGTGGACAGATACGGGATGTCCTCGGGCTCACCGAGGCGGACGAGCAGGGCGATTCCGGAGGCGACGGCCGACACGGTCGTACCGGTCCGGGTCAGCGCCCTGCCCAGGGAGCGTGCCGCGGTCCACTGGCCGGCCGGCAGGGCCAGGCCCGCGACCGTCGAGTGGACCAGATGGCGGTGCCGGTCCCGGACGCCGAGCCGGGCAAAGCGGCGATGCAGGGTCGCAGAGTCATCCGGCAGTGGATCCAGCGCTGCGCGAATGGCCTTCCTCGCCTCGTCCCAGGGCAGCTGGGGGTCGCCCGGTTCCCGTCTCTCGGCGAGGGAGTGACCGCGCCGGGGCGGGAGCCCGTCGGGGGATTGGTGCAACAGGCTCAGGGCGCGGTCGTACAGAGCGAGGGGGAGGGCGGGCGCGGCACGCCCTTCCTCAGGGTTCACCGGCTGGGGTGGGACTCGATTCCGTAGGTCATGGGCGCAGCCTGTCAGGCCGGTCCACGTGCTGTCGAAGGAATTGGGCGAAACACCGCGCGGGCGGGCACGCAAGGGAAGGGCCCGCCCGCGCGGTGCGTCAGGCTCCCTCGACGAGGCTCTTCGGGCGGAGGTCCGTCCAGTGGGTCTCGACGTACTCCAGGCACTCCTGGCGGCCGGCCGGGCCGTGCGCGACGGTCCAGCCCGCGGGGACGTCGACGAAGTCGGGCCACAGGCTGTGCTGGCCCTCGGCGTTGACCAGGACGGAGTAGACGCCGTCGGGGTTCTCGAAGGGGTTGCTGCTCATCGGGTGGATTCCTTCCGTGTGACCAGGGCCTCAAGGGCCCGGAACCAGGTCTGTGCCAGATCCCGGACGGCCTCCTCGGTGAGGAGTTCGCCGGCGTAGGCCCAGTGGGTGCCCAGCTCGGGGCCGCCGGGGCGGTCCTCGGTCAGGGCGTTGAGGGTGAGGGCGTGAGACATGGGCATCCCGGGGTCGGCGTCGAGGTCGGCGGCGTCGCCCTCGGGCGCGTACGACCAGTCGGCCGACTCGGGAACGTCGAAGCGGCCCATGTAGTTGAACTCGATCTGTGGTTCGGCCAGTCGGGCCAGCTCGGGTCCCGTCACCGGGTTGAGGTGGCGGAGCAGCCCGTGGCCGGCGCCCGACGCCGGAAGGGCGGTCAGGTGCTCGCGGACGCGGCCGACGGCCTCCTCCGGATCGAGTCCGGCCGCGCCCGGGTCGAGGCGGACCGGGACGACGCTGGTGAACCAGCCGATGGTGCGGGACAGGTCGGCGTTGCCGGCCAGTTCCTCCTCACGGCCGTGGCCCTCGAGGTCGACCAGGACCGCGCTGCCGGGCCGCGCGCCCAGCACGCGGGTCCGCCACTCCGCGACGGCCTGAGCGAAGGCGGTCAGCAGGACGTCGTTGACGCTCGCCCCGTACGCGGCCGGGACCCGGCCGAGCAGGGGTTCGGTGATCTCGGCGGGCAGGGTCAGGGACAGGTGGCGGGTGCTCTCGACCGTGTCGCGTTCCGTGTCGAGCGGCCGGGCCAGGGGCAGGCCCGCGCCGTCCGCGAGGACCGAGGTCCACCAGGGCAGTTCGTCCTCGCGCGACGGGTCCTGGGCGCGGGCGGTCAGCAGCTCGGACCAGCGGCGGAACGAGATGTCCACCGGCGGCAGCTCTGGGGTGCGGCCCGCCGCGACGGCCTCCCGGGCCGCCGCGAGGTCGGGCAGCAGGATGCGCCAGGTCACGCCGTCGACCACGAGGTGGTGGACGAGCAGCAGCAGGCGGCCCGGCCTGCCCGGCCCCGCGTCGAACCAGACCGCGCGCACCATGTCACCGGTGTCCGGGTCGAGTCCGGCGCGGGCGGTGACCGCGTGCGCGGCGATCGCCTCGCGCAGCCCCGCGTCGTCCGCACCGGCGACGTCGGCGCGGGCGAGCCAGGACGCCACGTCCACGGTGCCGGGGGCGGGCACGCGCAGCGCCCACTGCTCGCCGGCATCAGCGGTGGAGCACGGTCCGGTCCGTGTGCGCTCCAGGCGGGCCCGCAGCATGTCGTGCCGGTCGGCGACGGCCCGCAGGACGGCCAGCAGCGCCTTCTCGTCCAGGTCCGCCGGGGTCTGCAGCAGGGCGGCCTGGTGGTAGCCCCGGATCGGGCCGCCGCGCTCACGCAGGGCGTGCATGATCGGGGTGAGCGGGACCAGGCCGGTGCCGTCGTCGTGCGGGCGGATCAACACGTCGCCCGCGAGCGGGACCGCGGCTTCGGCGAGCGAGGCCGCGTCACGGAGCTGGAACACCTGGCGCGGGGTGATCCGCAGTCCGGCCGCTCGCGCCCGGCTGACGAACTGCATGGCGACGATGCTGTCGCCGCCCAGGGCGAAGAAGTCGTCGTCGGTGCCGACGGCCCCGGCGGGCAGGCCCAGCACCTCGGCGACGATCCCGCACAGGGTCCGCTCGGTGTCGTTCGCCGGCTCGCGGCCACCCGCTCCGGTGGTGAAGTCCGGGGCGGGCAGCGCCTTGCGGTTCAGCTTGCCGTTGGACAGCAGCGGCAGCCGGTCCAGGACGACCACGGCGGCCGGGACCATGTACTCGGGCAGCGTCGCCGCCACGTGGGCGCGCAGGGCGGCGGGATCGGCGTGGTGGCCCTCGGCGGGGACGACGTAGCCGACGAGCTGCCGGACGCGCGGGCGGTCCTCGCGGGCGGCGACCACGACCTGGGCGACCGACTCGTGTCGGGCCAGCGCGCCCTCGACCTCCGCGAGTTCGACCCGGTAGCCGCGGATCTTGACCTGCTCGTCGGAGCGTCCGGCGTATGCGAGCCGGCCCTCCTCCGTCCACCGCGCGAGGTCGCCCGTACGGTACATCCGGGCGCCGGGCGGACCGTACGGGTCGGCGACGAAGCGCTCGGCGGTCAGGTCGGGGCGGCCCAGGTAGCCCCGCGCGAGCCCCGCGCCGGACAGGTACAGCTCGCCGGTGACGCCGGGCGGCACCAGGCGCAGCGAGGCGTCCAGGACGTACGCCCGCGTGTTGTGCACGGCGCGGCCGACGACCGGGCGGTCGCTGTCCGCCACCCGGCCGACGAGGGCGTCGACGGTGGCCTCGGTGGGCCCGTAGAGGTTGAACGCCTCCGTCGCCTCCAGCGCGGCCAGGCGCGACCAGAGGGCGTCCGGCACGGCCTCGCCGCCGACGCCCACGACCGACAGCGGGCACTGGTCGTCGCGGATCAGGCCCGCGTCGGCCATCTGCGCCAGCAGCGACGGGGTCACCTCGATGAAGTCCAGGCCCTCGTCGCGGATCAGGGTGGCGAGGAGCTCGGCGTCGCGGCGCGTCTCGTCGTCGACGATGTGCAGCGCGTGCCCGTCGAGCAGCCACAGCTGCGGCTGCCAGGAGGCGTCGAAGGAGAAGGACCAGGCGTGGCCGACCCGCAGGTGGCGGCGGCCGGTCAGTGCCTTCGCCCGGTCGTGGAGGTCGTGGCGGTGGCTGTGGAAGAGGTTGGCCAGACTGCGCTGGGTGACGACGACGCCCTTGGGGCGGCCCGTCGAGCCCGAGGTGTAGATGACGTACGCCGGGTGGCCGGCTGCCGGGGCCTGCGGCGCCGCCTCCGGCAGCCCGTCGAGGGCGTCCACGTACAGCACCGGGACGTCGGTGTCCGGCAGGGACGCGGCGAGTTCCCGCGTGGTGAGGATCAGCCGAGGACGGGCATCGGCCAGCATGGCGAGCACGCGGTCGGCGGGCAGGTCGGGGTCGACGGGCAGATAGGCGGCGCCCGCCGTCATCACGGCCAGGATGGACGCGATGTGGTCGGCGGTGCGCGGGAGCGCCAGCGCCACGATTTCCTCGGGTCCCGCGCCCGCGCCGGCCAGGACGCGGGCCAGCCGGTCGGTGCGGGCGGCGAGTTCGGCGAAGGTCCACGTCACGGTCGTGTCGGTGACGGCGACCGCGTCCGGGGACTCCCCGGCCTGTGCGGCGAACAGGGCGGGGACGGTGGCGCCCGCCGCCTGCGCGAACAGGTCCGTGTCGTTCCAGGTCTCCAGCAGCAGGCGCCGGTCGGCGTCGCCGATGATGTCGAGGCGTCCGACGGCGGTGTCCGGGTCGCCGGCCATCGCCTCCAGGACGGTGACCATGGCCGACGCGATCCGCCCGGCCGCGGCCGGGGCGAACAGGTCGGGACGGAACTCGGCCGTCAGGCGCAGACGTGCCTCCGGTTCGACCGCCCAGGCGAACGGGTAGTGCGTCGAGTCCTCGTGGTCGCGGACCGACAGGCGCAGGGCCGCCGGGTCGATGTCCGCCGGCTCGTTCGCGACCGGGTAGGACTCGAAGACCATCAGCGTGTCGAAGAGGTCGCCGAGCCCGGCGTCGCGCTGGATGTCGGCAAGCCCCAGGTGCTGGTGGGGGAGGAGCCGCGACTGCTCGTCCTGCAGGCGGTCCAGGAGGGCGCCGACCGGCTCCTGCGGGCGCAGCCGGACACGGACCGGCACGGTGTTGATGAACAGGCCGATCATCGACTCCACGCCGTCCAGCTCCGGCGGCCGGCCGGCCACCGTCGCGCCGAACACCACGTCGTCGCGTCCGGTCAGCCGGGACAGCACGATCGCCCAGGCGGCCTGCACCAGGGTGTTCACGGTCAGGCCGCGGCGGCGGGCGAGCGTGCCGAGCGCCTCCGTCAGCCGCTGGTCGGCCTCGACGGTGTGGGTGCGGGGCACGACCGGCGTCCGGTTGGCGTCGGCGGGCACCAGGTGGGTGGGCTCCTCCAGCCCGTCCAGGGCCACGGCCCAGGCGGCGGCGGAGGCCGCTGTGTCCTGCCGGGACAGCCAGCGCAGGTAGTCGCGGTAGGGGGCGGGGGCGGGCGGGGCGGTCCCGTCGTAGAGGGCGGTCAGCTCCGCCATCATGCGGGGCACCGACCAGCCGTCCAGCAGCAGGTGCTGGTGCGAGAGCACCAGGCGGTGGCGGCCGTCGTGCGTCCGGGCCAGCAGCATGCGCAGCAGCGGCGGTTCCGCCGGGTCGAAGCGGCGCCGCTCCTGGAGCAGCAGGCGCTCCCACTCCGCGTCCCCGTCCGGCACGTTCACCTGGCGCCACGGCAGCGGCACCGAGCGCGGCGCCACGGCCACGGGACGGCCCGAGGAGAGGTAGCGGAAGCCCGCGCGCAGGCTCTCGTGCCGGTCGAGCAGCGTCTGTCCGGCGGCACGCAGCCGCTCGGCGTCGACGGTGCCCTCGAGGTCGTACGACACCTGGACGGTGTAGACGTCGGGGCCCTGGTCGCCGCTGTCGAAGGAGGCGTGGAAGAGCAGTCCGGCCTGGAGCGGGGTGAGCGGCAGCGGTTCCGCCGCGCCGGTGCCCGCCAGTTCGGCGCGCTCGGCGTGGGTGAGATCCGGCAGCAGCGCGGCGTCCTCTTCCGTGTCCTGGCGGACGGTGTCCACTGCGGCGGCGGCCAGACCGGCCGGTGTCCTGTGCCGGAAGACGTCGCGCGGGGTGATCGTCAGGCCCGCGGCGCGGACCCGGACGACGAGCTGCATCGCGATGATGCTGTCGCCGCCCAGCCGGAAGAAGTCGTCGTCGGGACCGACCCGTTCGAGACCGAGGACGGCGGCGACGAGGTCGCACATCCGTGCCTCGCGCGGGGTGCGCGGCGCGGTCGCGGTGACCTCGGCGGCGAAGTCCGGGGCGGGCAGCGCCGCCCGGTCCAGCTTGCCGTTGGGCGTGAGCGGCAGGGCGTCCAGGACCACGAAGGCGGTGGGCACCATGTGCTCGGGCAGCGCGCCGGCCGCGTGGGCGCGCAGGGCCGCCGTGTCCGCCTCCCGTCCCGGGACGTGGGCGGGGACGACGTACGCCACCAGGCGCTCGTCGCGCAGCAGGACGGTGGCGGAGGCGACCCCGGGATGCCGGGCCAGCACGTTCTCGATCTCGCCGGGTTCGACGCGGAAGCCGCGCAGCTTGACCTGGTCGTCGACGCGGCCCAGGTACTGCAGCTCCCCGCCGCCCGTCCAGCGGGCCAGGTCGCCCGTGCGGTACATGCGGCTCCCCCTCGGACCGAACGGGTCGGCGACGAACCGCTCCGCGGTCAGCCCGGCCCGGCCGAGGTAGCCGCGCGCCAACTGGACGCCGGCGAGGTGGAGCTCCCCGGGCACGCCGGGCGGCACCGGGCGCAACGCCGCGTCCAGCACGTAGGTACGGGTGTTCCACACCGGCCGGCCGATCGGCACGGCTTCCGCGCCGGCGGGAACCTCGTGGGCCGTGACGTCCACCGACGCCTCCGTGGGGCCGTAGAGGTTGTGCAACCCGGCCGCGCCCAGCACCTCGTGGAAGCGGGCCGCGAGCGGGGCGGGCAGTGCCTCGCCGCTGCACAGCACGCGGCGCAGGGCGGTGCAGGCCGCCGCGGCGGGCTCGTCGAGGAAGGCCCGCAGCATGGACGGCACGAAGTGCGCCGTCGTGACGCCGCGCCGCCGGATCAGGCCGGCCAGGTACGCCGGGTCCTTGTGGCCCTCGGGCCGGGCCACGACGAGTGCCGCGCCGGTGATCAGCGGCCAGAAGAACTCCCAGACGGAGACGTCGAAGCTCGACGGCGTCTTCTGCAGCACGCGGTCGTCCGGGGTGAGGCCGTACGCGTCCTGCATCCACAGCAGTCGGTTGACGATGCCCTCCTGCGGCACGACGACGCCCTTGGGACGGCCGGTCGAGCCGGAGGTGTAGATGACGTACGCCGGCCGGCGCGGGTCGTAGGCCCGCGGCAGCGGGCCGGTGGCGGCCTGCGGCGCGGGGGTGCCGTCGGCGTCGACCAGCAGGCGCGGCGCGTCGGTGTCCGGCAGGGCCACGCCGTCCGCCGTCACCACGCACACCGGGCGGGCGTCGGACAGCATGAACGCCAGCCGCTCCGCCGGGTAGTCGGTGTCGAGCGGCAGGTAGGCGCCGCCCGCGCGGTGCACCGCGAGCAGGGTGACGACGAGGGCGGCCGAACGCGGCAGTGCGACGGCGACCGTCGACTCCGGTCCCACGCCTGCGCCCGCGAGGGCGTGGGCCAGGCGTTCGACGCGCGCGTCCAGCTCCGCGTAGCCCACCGCGGTGTCCTCGAACAGCAGCGCGGTCGCGGACGGGGTGGCCGCGGCCTGGGCGCGGAACAGCTCGGGGAGGGTGGGCTCCGGCACGGCGCGCCCGGTGGCGTTCCACTCCTCCAGCACCCGGCCGCGTTCCTCCCCGTCCAGGACGTCGATGCGGCCGACAGGCCGCCCGGGCTCGGCCGCGACCTGCTCCAGCAGCCGTTCCATGCGCCGGGCCAGCCGCTCGGCGGTCGGACGGTCGAAGAGGTCGGCGCTGTACTCGATCCAGCCCTGGATGCCGTTGCCCTCGCCCTGCTCGACGAAGTCGAAGCTGAGGTCGAACTTGGCGGTGTCCTGGCCGGCCGGCTCCCGGCGGACCGTGAGGCCCGGCAGCACGGGCGTGCCGCCGCGCTCGGCGAGGTGGACGACCATGACCTGGAAGAGCGGGTGCCGGGCGAGGGAGCGGGCCGGGTTGAGGGCCTCCACCAGTCGCTCGAAGGGCAGGTCCTGGTGCTCGTACGCGGCCAGGTCGGTCTCCCTGACCCGGCGCAGCAGCTCCGCGAAGTCCGGGTCGCCGGACAGATCGGTGCGCAGCACAAGGGAGTTGACGAAGAAGCCGACCAGGTCCTCCAGCCGCTCGTCCGCGCGGCCGGAGACGGGCGCGCCGAGCGGGATGTCCTCGCCCGCGCCGAGCCGGTGCAGCAGGGCGGCGACGGCGGCCTGGGAGACCATGAACATGCTGGCGCCCTCGCGGCGGGCCAGCGCGCGCAGTGACCGTTCCAGCTCGGGCCTGATCGTGAAGCCGACGGTGCCGCCGGCGTGCGAGGACTCCTGCGGACGTGGCCGGTCGGTGGGCAGCGCCAGCTCCTCGGGGAGGCCGCGCAGGGTCTCGGTCCAGTACGCGAGAAGGTCGTCGCCGGAGTGCTCCAGGAGCTCCCGCTGCCACAGGGTGTAGTCGGCGTACCCGACCGGCAGCGGCGCCCAGTCGGGGGCACGGCCGGCGGCGCGCGCCGCGTAGGCGGTCCCGAGGTCGGCGAGCAGGGCCCGGTCCGACCACTCGTCGGTCGCGACGTGGTGGAGCACGAGCAGCAGCACATGCTCGTCAGGACCGGTCGCGGACAGGGCGGCGCGCAGCGGGAGTTCGCGCTCCAGGTCGAACGGGAGGGCGGCGATCCCGGGCAGTTCGTCCTGGGCGGCGGTGCCGAGCGTCACGCGCGCCCGCTCCGGCTCCAGCACGTGCTGGTACGGCACGCCGTCCACGGCCGGGAAGACCGTGCGCAGGGTGGTGTGGCGGGTGACGACGTCGTTCAGTGCCGCCTCCAGCGCGGCACGGTCCAGGGCGCCGGTGAGGCGCCAGGCGGCCGGGAGGTTGTAGGAGGGGTCGGCGGAGTCCACCTGGTGCAGCAGCCAGAGCCGCCGCTGGGCCGAGGACAGCGGCAGCCGCTCCGGGACGGCACGGCCGGCGGTCAGCGCCGGACGGTCCGCGGCGCGCGGTCCGTCGAGCAGGCCCGCGAGCCCGGCGACGGTCGGCGCGTCGAAGACGGCGCGCAGCGACACCTCGGCGCCCAACACCGCACGGATGCGGCTGATCAGGCGCATCGCGAGCAGCGAGTGGCCGCCGAGGACGAAGAAGTCGTCGTCGACGCCCACCCGTCCCAGTCCGAGCACGGCGGCGAACTGCTCGCACAGCACCTCTTCGCGCGGGGTGCGGGGCGGTCGCCCGCCCACGGCCGCGGACAGGTCGGGCGCGGGCAGCGCGGCCCGGTCCAGCTTGCCGTTGGCGGTGCGCGGCAGGGCCGCGAGCTCGACGAACGCCGCGGGCACCATGGGCTCGGGCAACGCGGCGGCGACGCGGGCACGCAGCGCGGCCGGGTCGGTGTCCTGTCCCGGGGCGGGGACGACGTACCCGACGAGGCGCGGCACGCCGGGTGCGTCCTCGCGGACGACGACGGCGGCCGCCGAGACGCGCGGGTCCGCGGTGAGGACGGACTCGATCTCGCCGGGCTCCACACGGAAGCCGCGGATCTTGACCTGGTCGTCGGCGCGGCCCAGGTACTCCAGCGAGCCTCCCCCAGCCTCCGGCCGGGGGGACCCCCACCGGCGACGGGCCAGGTCGCCCGTGCGGTACATGCGCTCGCCCGGCGCCCCGAAGGGGTCGGCGACGAACCGCTCGGCCGTCAGGTCCGGGCGGCCCAGGTAGCCGCGGGCGAGGCCCGCGCCGGCGAGGTAGAGCTCGCCGGGCACGCCGACCGGTACCGGGCGCAGCCGCTCGTCGAGGACGTACGCGCGGGTGTTGTCCAGCGGCGCCGCCCACTCCGGGGCCCCGCTGTGGCGTCCGTAGGCGTCGACCGAGGATTCGGTGGGCCCGTACAGGTCGTGCACCTGGGTGCCGGGGAGCCCGGACAGCCGCTGCCACAGGGCGGGCGGGGTGGCCTCTCCGCCGACGGCGAGGACGGCGGGCGCGTAGCTGCCCGGGGCGAGGAAGCCGTGGTGGGTCAGCTCGCCCAGGTAGGTCGGGGTCAGGTCGACGTAGTCGGCGCCCGTCTCCGCCAGGTGCGCGAGCAGCGCGACCGGGTCCGTCATCGTCGTCTCGTCCACGACGTGCAGCTCATGGCCCGCGAGGAGCCACAGCAGCGGGTCCCAGGAGGCGTCGAAGCTGAACGAGGCGGTGTGCGCGGCCTTCAGGACCTCGTGGCCGGTGGCCCGGACCGCCGGTTCGATCATGTCGCGCAGGTGTGCGCCGTAGAGGTTGGACAGGCCCCGGTGGGTGCCGACGACGCCCTTGGGGGTGCCGGTGGAGCCGGAGGTGTAGATCGTGTACGCGGCGCCCAGCGCCGGGTACCCGGCCGCCGGGCGGACGAACTCGGCCTCGGGCAGCGGCCCGTCGAGCGGCAGCCGCGCCACGCCCGGCGCGGCCGGGAGGCGTTCGGCGCGATCGGCGGTGGTCAGCAGGCAGACCGGGCCTGCGTCGCGGAGCATGAACTCCAGCCGGTCGGCGGGCAGGGCGGGGTCGAGCGGCAGGTAGGCGGCGCCGCAGGCGAGCACGCCGAGGATCGCGGGAACCATGGCGTGCCGCGGCAGCGCGAGGCCGACGACGGTGCCCTCGGCCGCGCCGTGTCCGCGCAGCAGGGCGGCGATGGTGTCGACGCGGGCGCCCAGTTCGGCGAAGGTCAGGGCGCCCTCGGCGGTGACCAGCGCCGTCCGCCGCGGGTGGGCCCGGACGGTGTCGGCGAGGATCTCGGGGACGGCACGGGTCTCGGCGGGGTGCGCGGTGTCGTTCCAGACGCCGGCGGCGGCCTCGCGCTCGCCGGACGTCAGCAGGTCGAACTCGGCCAGCGGGAGGTCGGGGTGGGCGGCGGCCTGCCGCAGCAGCATCACCAGCCGCTCGACGAGCAGCGCGGCGGTGTCCTCGTCGGCCAGGTCGGAGGCGTACTCCAGCAGCAGCGCCAGCGGGTGCGCCTCGCCGTGGTCGACGAAGGTGAAGTCGAGGTCGAACTTGGCGGTGCCGGTGTCCATGTCGAACCACTCGGTGGGCAGCCCGAAGACGTCGGGGTCGCCGTCCGGCCGGTGGTGGTAGCCCAGCATCACCTGGAACAGCGGGTTGCGGCCCGCCGCGCGCGGGGGGTTCACCGCTTCCACGACCCGGTCGAAGGGCACGTCCTGGTGCTCGAAGGCCTCCAGGGCGGACTCGCGCACCCGGACAAGCAACTGACGGAATGTCAGGTCGTCGCCGGACAGTTCCGTACGCAGGACGAGCGTGTTGACGAAGAAGCCGACGAGGTCGTCGAGACCGCTGTCGGTGCGGCCCGCGATGGGCGCGCCGAGCGGGATGTCCTCGCCCGCGCCGAGCCGGTGCAGCAGCGCGGCGGTGGCGGCCTGGAAGAGCATGAACATGCTGGTGCCCGTGGCGGCGGACAGCTCCCGCAGCTCCCGGCCGAGGTCGGCGGGCACCTCGCGGCGCACGATCGCGCCGGCGCCGGTGGGCGCGGCAGGACGCGGCCGGTCGAGCGGCAGCGCCAGCTCCTCGGGCAGGTCGCGCAGTCGCTCCGTCCAGTAGCCGAGCTGCGTGTCGCCGACGGTGCCGAGCAGGCGCTCCTGCCAGAGGGTGTAGTCCGCGTACTGGACGGGCAGCGGCTGCCAGGCCGGGGCGGAGCCGGCGGCGCGGGCGGTGTAGGCGGCGGTGAGGTCCGCCATGAAGGGGCGGTCGGACCATTCGTCGGTGGTGATGTGGTGCAGTACGACGGCCACCACGTGGTCGTCGGCGCCGACCCGGAACACCTCGCAGCGCAGCGGCAGTTCCGTCCCCAGGTCGAAGGGGCGGCGTTGGGCCGCCTCGATCAGCCCGGGGAGGTCGGACCCGGCGCATCCGGTGACCGAGAACCCGGGCAGGGCCTCGTCCGCGGGCACGATCCGCTGGTACGGCTCGCCCCCCTGCTCACCGACGAGCGTGCGCAGCACCTCGTGCCGCGCCGCCACGTCGTGCAGGGCGTGCCGCAGCGCGTCCGTGTCCAGGGCGCCGCGCAGCCGGAAGACGAGCGGGAAGTTGTACGCGGCACCGCCGCCGGTGAGGCGTTCCACCAGCCAGAGGCGGCGCTGCGCGGCGGACAGCGGGACGCGCTCGGGGCGCCGGGGCGCCGCGGCGAGCGCGGGGCGCGTGGGCCGGCCCGCGTCCGCCCGGCCCGCGAGCTGCGCGGGCGTGGGGGCCTCGAAGAGGTCGCGGATGGCCAGTTCGGCGCCGAGCTCCGTGCGGGCCCGGCTCACCAGGCGGGTGGCCAGCAGCGAATGGCCGCCGAGGTGGAAGAAGTTGTCCTCGGCGCCCACCGACGGCAGGCTCAGCACCTCGGCGAAGAGCCGGCACAGCACCTCTTCGTGCAGGGTGCGCGGACCGCGTCCGCCACCCAGGGCCACGGCCGGTTCGGCGTCGGGCAGCGCCCGCACGTCCAGCTTGCCGTTGGCGTTCATCGGCAGCCGGTCGAGGGTGACGAAGGCCGCCGGGACCATGTACTCGGGCAGTTCGCGCTTCAGGTCCTCGCGCAGCACCCGCACCAGGGCGCTCGTGTCGCGGCCCGCCGCCGGGTCGTTGGCGTAGGGGGCGGCGCCGCCGCCCGGCCGGTACAGCCCGGCGGTGGTGCCGGTGGTGTCGCCGGGGACGAACACGGCCTCATAGGTGCCCGCCTCCGCCGCCCACGTGGTGAGCACGCGGTAGCCGAGCCCTGCGCCCAGGTCGTGCAGGGTCTCGGGGTCCACGCCGCCCGGCGTGACACGGCCGTCCGGGATCGCGGTGACGCGCAGCCGCTCGGGGCGCTGCTCACGCAGGCGCTCGGCGAGGTCCCGCGACCACACCGTACGCGGCTCGTCGCCCAGCCGCACCGCGGGCTCGCCCCGGTACAGCACGGCGTCGTAGCGGTGCCGGGTCAGCTCGTTGTGGTGCAGGCCGCGCTTGGTGCGCAGGTCGAGCCCGTAGCCCAGCCCGGCGAAGAAGTCGGGGTCGACCAGGAGTTCCTTCTCCAGCCGCAGGGCGCGGTCCACGGCCCGCTCGAACTGCGCTCCGGCCGTGCCGCGGGCGTGCTGGATCTCGGCGTGGAAGGTGCGGGCGAGCCGCAGGTTGCGGACGTCGCCGACGAAGAGCGCGCCGCCGGGGACGAGCAGCTCCATGGCGCCGCGCACGACCGACTCCAGGTAGGCCGCGCTCGGGAAGTACTGGATCACCGAGTTGATGACGACGGTGTCGAAGTACCCGGTGGGCAGCCCCTCCAGGTCGTCGGCGGGCCGGCAGCGCAGCTCCACCCTGGCCGCCAGCTCAGGGTCCCGTCGCAGCTCCTCGCCGATCTTGCGGATGACGGGGGCCGCGAAGTCGGTGGCCCAGTACGCCTCGGCGTCCGGAGCCAGCCGGGACAGCAGCAGGCCGGAGCCGACGCCGATCTCCAGGATCCGGCGGGGCCGCAGTTCGCGGATGCGGGCGAGGGTGGCCTCGCGCCACTCGTGCATGTCCTCGAAGGGGATGGGCCGCCCGTCGTAGGAGCTGTCCCAGCCCGCGTACTCCTCGGTGAAGACGGCGGTGGAGATCTCCTCGTACTCGTCGGAGTAGATCTCCTGCCACTCGCCGACCTGGGCGCGCTCGGTGGACTCCCGCTCGGCGGCGCCGGCGGGGGCGGGGACGACGTAGCCGACGAGCCGGTCGTCGCGGACGACGACGGCGGCCTGCGCGACGCGCGGGTGGCGGCTGAGGGCGGTCTCGACCTCGCCCGGCTCGACGCGGTAGCCGCGGATCTTGACCTGGTCGTCGGTGCGCCCGAGGAAATCGAGGTTCCCCCCCGGGTCACGCCGCACCAGGTCACCGGTGCGGTACATCCGCTCGCCGGGTTCGCCGAAGGGGTCGGCCACGAACCGCTCGGCGGTCAGGCCCGGCCGGTCCAGGTAGCCGCGGGCCAGGCCGACACCCGCGATGTACAGCTCGCCGGGCACGCCGTCGGGCACCGGGCGCAGCCAGGCGTCGAGGATGTGCGCGCGGGTACCGCGGATGGGGCGGCCGACGGTGGGCGTGGCACTGGCCTGGGTGCCGCCGCCGAGGGTGTTGATGGTGTACTCGGTCGGGCCGTACAGGTTGTAGCCGTGACTCCCGTCGGTGTCGCGCAGTCGCGTCCAGACCGTCTCGGGGACGGCCTCGCCGCCGAGCAGCACCAGCGGCGGCACGTGCCCTTCCAGCAGCCCCTCCTCGATGAGGAGGCGGGCGTAGGTCGGGGTGACGTTGACGACGTCGATGCGGTGCCGCTCGCAGTAGGCGGTCAGGGCGTGCGCATCACGCCGCAACTCCTCGTCGCAGATGTGCACTTCATGACCCTCGACCAGCCACAGCAGCTCCTCCCACGACATGTCGAAGGCGAAGGAGACGGTGTGCGCGACGCGCAGCCGCCGCCCGCCCGCCGACGCGATCGCCGGTGCGAAGATCTCCCTCTGATGGTTGAGCTGCATGTTCGTCAGGCCCCGGTAAGGGGTGACGACGCCCTTGGGGCGGCCGGTGGAGCCCGAGGTGTAGATGACGTACGCGGGGTGCTCCAGGCTGAAGCGCACGGTCACCGGGGCGTCGGACAGCTCCGCCAGTTCCGCGGCGACGGCGGGGTCGTCGAGGAGCACCCGCGGGGTGTCCGCGTCCAGGGTGGCCGAGACCGCGGCGTTGCTGAGCAGCAGGAGCGGCCGGGCGTCCTCCAGCATCAGGGACAGCCGGTCGGCCGGGTGGTCCAGCTCCAGCGGCAGGTAGGCGGCACCGGTGCGCAGCACCGCGAACAGGGCCACGACCATGTCCAGGGAGCGCGGCAGACCCAGCGCCACGACCTTCTCCGGCCCCGCGCCGCGGGCGAGCAGCAGGCGCGCCGTGCGGTTCACGGCGGCGTCCAGCTCGGCGTAGCCGAGCTTGCGGTCGCCGAAGACCAGCGCGGTGGTGTCCGGGGTGCGGGCGGCCTGCGCGGCGAGCAGGTCGGCGATCGTCTCGGTGGGCTCCGGCACCCGGCTGCCGGCCCACTCCTGCTCCAGCGCGGCGTGTTCGGCGGGCAGCAGCGGATCGAGCCGGCCGACGGGCGCGGACAGGTCCTCGGCCATGCGCTCCAGCAGCACGGCGAAGCGGTCCAGCAGCGCGCGGGCGGCCGCGTGCGGGACGACGTCGGGCCGGTGCGCGAGGGTGACGAGCACGCGCTGCCCCGGGGTGACGACGAGGTTGACGGGGTAGTGGGTGGCGTCCACGTTGGCGACGGCGGTGGCGCCGTGCTCGGTGCGCAGCCGTTCCAGGCGTTCCTCGGTGTCGTTGTTGCGCAGCACGAAGAGCGTGTCGAACAGCCGGCGGTGCCCGGTCCCGGACTGGAGCACACCGAGGCCCAGGTACTCGTACGGCATCAGTTCCAGGCGTTCGCGCTGGATGCGCCGCAGCAGGTCGAGGACCGGCTCCGCCGGGTCGAGGGCGATGCGGGCGGGCACGGTGTTGAGGAACATGCCGATGACGTTCTCCACGTCCGGCACTTCGGCCGGCCGGCCCGCGACGGTGGTGCCGAACACCACGTCGGTGCGGCCGGTCGCGGAGGCCAGGGTCAGCCCCCAGGCGGCGTTGAGCACCGTGTTGAGGGTCAGGCCGTGCGCCCGGGCCCGCTCGCGCAGCGCGTCGCCGACTTCCGCCGGGAGCAGCGCGTCGAGTTGCTCGGGGATGACGGGTTCGAGTCCCGCGTCGGCGACGGCCGGGGCCAGCAAAGTGGGCTCGTCCAGCCCCGCCAGGGCGGCGCGCCAGGCGGCGGTGGCCGCCGCGTCGTCCTGGGTGCCCAGCCAGGCGAGGTAGTCGCCGTAGGAGCCGGGGCGCGGCAGGCCGGCGTCGTCGCCGCCCGTCGCGTACAGGGCGAAGAGCTGGTCGAGGAAGAGCCACGCCGACCAGCCGTCCCACAGGATGAGGTGACGGCCGATGACGAGGCGGTCGCCGCGTTCCGCGCCCCGGCGGACGAGCAGCATGCGGAACAGGGGCGGTGCCGACAGGTCGAAGCGGCGGGTCCGCTCCGCGTCCATGAGCGCGCGCAGCCGCGTCTCCTGCTCGGCCTCCGGCAGCACGGACAGGTCCACCGTCTCCAACGGCACCTCGGGCGCCTCCACGATGAACTGCACCGGCTGGCGCAGCCCGTCGCTGGTGAACCCGGCGCGCAGCCCGGGGTTGCGGGCGAGCAGCGTGCGGGCCGCGGCGCGCAGCCGGTCCTCGTCCAGGCGCTCGTCGAAGTCGAAGGACTCGTGGACGGTGTAGACGTCCAGGGCGCCGTCGTCGTACGCGGAGTGGAAGAACAGGCCTTCCTGCAACGGCGCGAGCGGCCAGATCTCGGCCGGCGCCCCGCCGGCGAGCCCGTGCAGGCGCGCGGTCTCCTCGGGCGTCAGCTCGGGGCGGGCGGGCCCGGTGCGCTCCGCGGCCACGGCTCCGGTGCGGGCGGCCAGCGCGAGCGCCGCGGGGGTGCGGTGCTCGAACACGTCGCGCGGGCTCAGCTCCAGGCCGGCCGCGCGGGCGCGGCCGGCCACGCCGATCGAGCTGATGCTGTCGCCTCCGAGGAGGAAGAAGTCGTCGTCAGGACCGGCGTCCTCCAGGCCCAGCACGGCCGCGAAGACCTCGGTCAGCGTCCGCTCCCGGTGGGTGCGCGGGGCGCGAGCGGCGGCACGCTCCACCTCGGGCGCGGGCAGCGCGGCCCGGTCGAGCTTGCCGCTGGGGGTCAGGGGCAGCGCGTCCAGCACCACGTAGGCGTCGGGGACCAGGGGCGCGGGCAGCGTCGCGGCCAGGGCGGCGCGTACGGCGGCGGTGTCCGGGCGGCCGCTGCCGCCCGCGGGCACCACGTACGCCACGAGGCGCTGCTCGCGCACCGTCACCGCGGCCTGGGCGATGCCCGGCAGCCGCACGAGGGCGGCCTCGGTCTCGCCGGGCTCGATGCGGTTGCCGCGCAGCTTGACCTGACGGTCGGTGCGGCCCAGGTACTCCACCACGTGATCCGCGCGGCGGCGCACGAGGTCGCCGGTGCGGTACATGCGCTCGCCGGGGGCGCCGTACGGATCGGCCACGAACCGCTCGGCGGTCAGCGCGCCCCGGCCGTGGTAGCCGCGGGCGAGCTGCACTCCGGTGAGGTACAGCTCACCCGGAACGCCGTCCGGTACGGGGCGCAGACCGGCGTCCAGCACGCGAAGTCCCGTGTTCCACACCGGCCGCCCGATGGGCACGGTGGTGCCGGGGGAGCCGTCGAAGAGGTGGTGCGTCACGTCGACGGCGGCCTCGGTGGGCCCGTAGAGGTTGTGCAGCGGCACACCGGTGAGCGCCTGCCAGCGCGCGGCGGCCGCGCCGGGCAGGGCCTCGCCGCTGCTGAGGGCGCGGCGCAGGGTCCCCGCCCACGACGGGTCGCCGGTCACCTCCGGCACGCTCAGGAACGCCTCCAGCATGGACGGCACGAAGTGCACGGTGGTGACGCCCTGTTCGCGGACGAGCCGCGCGAGGTAGGCCGGGTCGCGGTGGCCGTCCGGACGGGCGAGGACCACTGCGGCGCCCTCGCACAGCGGCCAGAAGAACTCCCACACGCTGACGTCGAAGCTGGACGGGGTCTTCTGCAGGACGCGGTCGTCGGCCGTCAGGCCGTACTCGCCCTGCATCCAGGCCAGGCGGTTGACGATCGCCCGGTGGGTGACGACGACGCCCTTGGGCCGGCCGGTGGAGCCGGAGGTGTAGATCAGGTACGCCGGGTCGTCGGGCCGGGCCTTCGCGTCCGCACCGAGCCCCGGGACGGCTTCGGCAGGGGCGTCGACCAGCAGCGGCGTCAGGCCCTCCACGGCGGGCAGCCGCGGGGCGTCGGCCGCCGTGGTGACGACGGTGGTGGCGCCGGAATCGGCGAGCATGTGGGCGACGCGCCCGGCCGGGTAGTCCAGGTCGACGGGCAGATAGGCGGCGCCGGACTTCAGGACGCCGAGCAGCGCGACCATCAGCTCCGCGGAACGCGGGACGGCGACGGCGACGAAGCGCTCCGGCCCGGCGCCCCGTGCGCGCAGCCGGGCGGCCAGCGTCTCGGCGCGCGCGTCGAGTTCGGCGTACGTCAGGGTCGTCGCGTCGTGCACGACGGCGGTGGCGCCGGGGGTGCGGGCGGCCTGCGCCGCGATGACGGCGGGCAGCGTGGTGGCGGGGACCTCGTGGGCGTCGCCTTCGAGACGGGCGGCGTCCCGCTCGCGCGGGGTGAGCAGGTCGACGGAGCCCACGGGGCGTCCGGGGCCGTCGGCGATGGCCTCCAGCAGCAGGGTGAGCCGGTCGGCGACGGCCCGCACGGCGTCCGCGTCGATGCGCCGCGCGTGGTGCTTGAGCCGCAGGTCCATACGGCGGCCCGGCTTCACGATGAGCGCGAGCGGATAGTGGACGGTGTCGTGGAAGGCGTGGCCGGTGACACGCACCGTGCCCGAGGGGTCGGCCGGCCCGGCCCCGGCCGGGTAGTTCTCGAACACGACGAGCGTGTCGAAGAGTTCGCCGCCGCCCGGGACCCCCGCGGCCCGCTGGATCTCGGCGAGCCCCAGGTGCTGGTGGTCCAGCAGGGTGCTCTGTTCGCCCTGCAGACGGCGCAGCAGCGCGCCGAGGCTCACGGACGGGTCCCAGGCCAGCCGGGTCGGCAGGGTGTTGATGAACAGGCCGACCATGGAGTCGATCCCGTCGACGGCGACGTCGCGTCCCGAGACGGTGGTGCCGAAGACGACGTCCTGCTGCCCGGTCAGCCGGCCCAGCAGCAGGCCCCAGGCGCCCTGAAGGACGGTGCCCAGGGTGACCCCGAGTTCGCGCGCGCGGGCGGAGAGGCGGGCGGTGACCCGCTCGGACAGTTCCACCCGGATCTGCGCGGGATCGATCGCACCGCCGTCGGCGGGCACGTCCACCAGGCGCGTCGGCCCGTCCAGACCGGCCAGGGCCGAGCGCCACGCGGCGCGGGCGGCGTCCCGGTCCGCGGCGGCGATGCGGCGCAGGTAGGTCCGGTAGGCGGGGACCTCGGGGAGCGGGGCGGGATCGGGCGCGTACAGGGCCATGAGCTCGCGGTGCAGCACCGGCAGCGACCAGCCGTCCGCGACGATGTGATGGAACGTCAGCAGCAGTCGGCTGCGGCCCTCTTCGAGCCGGACCAGCGCGCAGCGCAGCAGCGGCGGCCGGCCGAGGTCGAAGGGGCGGCCCCGCTCGTCGGCGGCGACGGCGTCCGCGAGGCCCCGGCGCACGCCTTCCTCCTGCGCGGACAGGTCCACCTCGCGCCACGGCAGTGCGGGGTCCTGGACGACGACCTGGACCGGGCGCCCGTCGCCGAGCTGCCGGAAGCAGGCCCGCAGCGGCGCGTGCCGCTCCAGCAGCCGCTCCATGGCGCGGCGCAGTGCCGGGCCGTCGACGGGCCCGGACAGCTCGACGGCCTGCTGGACGACGTAGGCGTCGTGATCGGCGCCGTCGGCGAGCGCGTGGAAGAAGAAGCCCTCCTGCAGCGGGCCGAGCGGCAGCACCTCCTCGACCGCGGTCCGCAGGCCGCCGCGCAGGGCGGCGAGTTCGGCCCCCGTCGGCTCCACCAGAGGAGCGTCCTGCTCGACGCCGTCCCGGTCGGTGTCCTGAGCGACCGGCGCGAGCTCGGCCACCGTACGGTGCCGGAACACGTCCCGGGAAGTGAGCCGCAGGCCCGCGCCACGGGCCAGCACGAGCAACCGGATCGCCACGATGCTGTCGCCGCCCAGGGCGAAGAAGTCGTCGTCGACGGTGACCGCGCGCACGCCGAGGGCCTGTGCGTACAGGGCGCACAGCAGTTCCTCGCGGGCGTCGCGCGGGGCACGGCCCGAGCTGAGCGCGGCGTAGTCGGGCACCGGCAGGGCGGCGCCGTCGAGCTTGCCGCTCGGCGTCACCGGGAGCCGGTCGAGCGGTACGAGGGCCGCGGGGACCATGTACTCCGGCAGGAACTCGGCGGCGTGCGCGCGCAGCGTCCGCATCAGCGCGGAGACGTCGCGGAACGGAGCCGGGCGGTTCGCGGCCGGCCGGCCGCCGCCGGGCCGGTAGAGCGGCCCCGGGGACGCGTCACCGGAGGTGAAGACGGCGTCGAGGCTGCCGTCGTCGGCGTCGCCGGACCAGGTGAGGGCCGCCGACAGGCCGTGCCGCGCGGCGAGTTCGTGCAGCGACTCGGGATCGACCCCCTCGGCACCGTCGGCGCCGGGGCGGCTGCTGTCCTCCAGGACGGCGAGCGCGTCGAGGTCCTCGGCCAGCCGGGCGTTGGGCACCGAGGTGACCCGCAGCCGCTCCGGACGCGCGGCGAGCCGGCCGTCCAGCGCGTCGAGCGTGCCGAGCGCGGCCCACGCGATCTCGACACCCGCGTCCGGGTCCGCCGTGGTGCCGGCCGGGCGGAGCACGACGTCGTAGCGGTAGCGGGTCAGCTCGTTGTGGTGGGTGCCCCGCTTGATCCGCACGTCGGCGGCGAAGCCGTCGAGGCCCGCGAACCAGTCCGGGTCGACGAGGAGTTCGCCCTCCCACGCCACCGACCGGTCCACGGCCGCGCGCAGCGCCTCCTTGTCGCCGGAGCCGGAGCCGGAGCCGGAGTCGGAGCCGGAGTCGGAGCCGGCGGTCCCGTCGCCGGGACCGCGCCGGCTCTCCACCGCGGCACGCAGCGTGCGCAGCAGCCGCAGGTTGCGGACGTCGCCCAGGAAGAGGGCGCCGCCGGGCGCGAGCAGTGTCGCGGCCTTGCGGAGCACGTCCTCCAGGTAGTCCGCGCCCGGGAAGTACTGGGCGACCGAGTTGATGACGACGGTGTCGAACCACCCCTCGGGCAGCCCGGCGGTGTCGTGCGCCGGGCGCGCCGACAGCTCGACGCGCCCGGCGAGCCCCGGCACGCCGTGGATCTGCTCGCGCAGGGCGGCGACGGCCTCCTCGGAGACGTCGGTGCCCCAGTACGCCTCGCAGTCCGGTGCCAGCCGGGACAGCAGCAGGCCGCTGCCGACGCCGATCTCCAGGACCCGGCGCGGCTCGAGCGCGGCGATCCGCTCGACGGTGGCCGCACGCCACTCGCGCATGTCGGCGAGAGGGATCGGCAGTCCGTCGTACATGCTGTTCCAGCCCGCGAAGTTCTCCTGGAAGCCCTCGGAGCCCGCGGCGGCGTAGAGCAGTTCGTGCAGGTCCTTCCACTCCGCGACCTCGGCGTCGCCGTCGAGCGAGGGCACGACGTAGGCGGCCAGGCGCCGGTCGCCGGGCCGGTCCTCGCGGACGACGACGGCGGCCTGTGCGACGGCGGGGTGGGAGCGCAGCACGGACTCGATCTCGCCCGGCTCGATGCGGAAACCGCGGATCTTGACCTGGCTGTCGACGCGGCCGAGGAACTCCAGCCGCCCGTCGGCCTTCCAGCGCACCAGGTCACCGGTGCGGTAGAGCCGTTCGCCCGGCTCGCCGAAGGGGTCGGCGACGAAGCGCTCCGCCGTCAGGTCGGGACGTCCGAGGTATCCGCGGGCGAGTCCGGCGCCGCCGAGGTAGAGCTCTCCCGCGACACCTGCCGGAACGGGCCGCAGCCGGCCGTCGAGCACGTACGCCCGGGTGCCCGGGTCGGGCACGCCGATGGGCACGATGGTGCCGGGCGGGGTGTCCGGGTCGCACAGCCCCAGCGTGGAGTTGGTGGTCGCCTCCGTCGGGCCGTAGGCGTTGAACATCATCCGGCCGCGCGCGTAGCGGCCGACCAGCTCCGGCGAGACCCGCTCGGTGCCGGCGAGCAGCGTCGCCTCCGCCGGGAGGCGCACGTCCTCCGGCATGGCCGCGAGCAGCGCCGGCGGCAGGATCATGAAGGTGATGCCGTGGGCGTTCGCGTAGTCGGCCAGTGGCGCGCCCGGCACGCGCCGGTGCGACGGTACGACGACCAACCGCCCGCCGGAGAGCAGGCCGAGGCACAGGTCCCAGAAGGCCACGTCGAAGCTGGGGGAGGCGAACTGCAGCACCCGGCTGTGCGGGCCGATGCCGAAGCGCTCGCTCTGAGTGGCGACGAGCTTGGCGACGCCCGCGTGCGAGAGCACGACGCCCTTGGGGCGGCCCGTGGAGCCGGAGGTGTAGATGACGTACGCCGCGCTCGCGACGGTCAGCCGCCCGCCGAGGTCGGGGCCGGTCGTGGGCAGGGCGTCGAGTTCGGCCTCGGTGGCCGGGTCGTCCAGCACCAGTGCGGGTACCCCGTCGGGCAGTTCACCGGCCACCTCGGAGGTGGTGACGAGGCAGACCGGCGCGGCGTCGGCGAGCATGTAGGCGACGCGGTCGGCGGGGTAGTCGGTGTCGACCGGCAGGTAGGCGGCCCCCGCCTTGAGCACCGCCACCTCGGCGACGATCAGCTCCGCCGAGCGCGGCACGGCCAGCGCCACCACGGCCTCGGGCCCGGCGCCCCGGGCGATCAGGGCGTGGGCCAGGCGGTTGGCGCGCGCGTCGAGTTCGGCGTAGGTCAGCCGGACGTCCTCGAAGACCAGGGCGGTCTCGTCGGGACGGGCGCGGACCTGCTCGGCGAACATCGCCGGCCAGGTCGCGAGCGGCACGTCGTGGGCGGTGGCGTTCCACTCGTGCAGGACGCGGTGGCGCTCGGCCTCGTCCAGCAGCTCCAGCTCTCCGACCGCGCGGTCCGGGTGCGCGCCGGCGTCCGCGAGCAGCGTCGTGTAGTGGCCGAGGATCCGGTCGACGGTGGCGGCCCCGAAGAGGTCGGGCCGGTACACGGCGTGGACCTCGCCGGGCGTGACGCGCAGTTCCAGGTCGAGCGGGCCGCCGGCCCAGCCGCCCGCGGCGAAGCCGGTGTTGCAGATCCGGCCGCCGCCGCGGGTCGCCGGGGCACCCAGTTCGCCGGCGAGGGCGGGGACGGGCGCCCGGTGGGCGCGGCCCTGTTCCACGGCGCCGGCGACCTGGGCGGTGAGCCCGGCGAAGGTGGTGTCGGCGGTGACGGCGACACGCAGCGGCAGCCCGTCGTGGGCGAGGACGACATCCCCGGCGCCGCTGCCGTAGTGGTGCAGGAGAGCGGCGTACGCGGCGAGCAGTGCCGCCTCGCCCGGTACGGGGCCGGGCAGGGCGCGGGAGCGGACCAGGGCGGGGCCGCAGGGCCGCTGCGGATACGGGACATCGACGGGGAGAACGGTCTCCTGTGCGAGCGGAACCAGCCTCCCCCGCCAGAATTCCCTTGCCGTCGCCGTCAGTTCTTCGTTACCCGACACAGCTGCCCGTGCCTCCCCTTACCTGCGGAACCGACTCGGCCGAGTCGTGACCGGTCGCCATATTAAGGTAAGCATTACCTAACTTGATAGCCCCACCGTATGGCGGGATCCGCACAGCTCGCAGGGGTACAGTTAAGGCCTGCCTAACCTAAGGATGGTGGCTGTGGAGCCTGGCCGGTGACCGCGCGCAGAGGACTGCGTCCCGTCCTGCTCGTCGTCCTGCTCGTCGCCGTACTGACCGGGCTGTGCCTGCTGTCGATCGGACTCGGGGCCGTGGACATCCCGCCGGACCAGGTGGTCCGGTCACTGTTCGGCCACCCCCCGAGCCGGCTTGTCGACAACATCGTCTGGACGGTCCGCGTCCCGCGCACCGTTCTCGGCCTGACCGCGGGCGCCGCGCTCGGCCTGTCCGGCGCGCTCATGCAGGCCCTCACCCGCAACCCGCTCGCCGACCCCGGAATCCTCGGCGTCAGCGCCGGCGCGTCCTTCGGGATCGTCGTCGCCATCGCCCTGTTCGGCGCCGGATCGCTGTACGGCCACATCTGGTTCGCCTTCGCGGGCGCCCTCGCCACCAGTGTCCTGGTCTTCCTGCTCGGCAGGACGGGACGGTCCGGCGCGACCCCGGTGAAGCTGGCCCTGGCCGGAGTGGCCGTCACCTTCCTGCTGTTCTCGCTCACCAACGCGATCGTCCTCACCGACCCCGACGCCCTGGACCGCTACCGCTTCTGGTCCGCCGGCACCCTCGCCGACCAGGACGGGGGCGTCGTCCGTGCCATCGTGCCGTTCCTGGTGATCGGGGCGGTGCTCGCGCTCGCCGCCGCCCCCGCGCTCAACAGCCTGGCGCTCGGCGACGACGTCGCGGCCTCCCTCGGCCGCAGGCTCGGCCTGGTGAGACTTCAGGGCCTCACCGCCGTCATGCTGCTGACCGGCGCCGCGGTCGCGGTGATCGGCCCAGTGGTCTTCCTCGGCCTGGTGGTGCCGCATGTCGCCCGGGTGCTCGCCCAGTACGCGGGCGTCGGCCCCGACCACCGCTGGCTGCTGCCGCTTTCGGCCGCGCTCGCGCCGGTCCTGCTGCTCACCGCCGACATCCTCGGCCGGGTCGTGGCACGGCCCACCGAGATCCAGGCCGGGGTGCTCGTCGCCTTCATCGGCGGCCCGTTCTTCATCGCCCTGGTCCGCCGGCGCAAACTCGCGGAGGTCTGAACGTGACCGCCCTCGCCCTCCTCCGGGGCCGCAGGCCCTACCGGCTCACGGCCCCGCCGGTCTCCGGCGTGCTGCGGCCCCGGCTCGTCGTCCTGTGCGCCGCCCTGGCCGTCGCGGTGTTCCTGCTCTTCTGCTGGGGGGTTTCCCTCGGTGACTACCCGATCGGGCTCGGCGACGTCGTCGAGGCCCTCACCGGCGCCGGCGACCCCGGAACGGTCCTGGTCGTCCGGGAGTTGCGGCTGCCGCGCGCGCTGACCGGGCTGCTCGTCGGCATCGCCTTCGGCATCTCCGGTGCGCTGTACCAGACCATGACCCGCAATCCGCTGGCCAGCCCCGACATGATCGGCCTCACCGAGGGGGCCGGCACCGCCGTGGTGGCCGGCATCGTGCTCGGCTGGGACGGCGGGCTCGGCACGCAGGGCCTCGGTCTGCTGGGCGCGCTGGTGACCGCGCTGCTGGTGTACGCGCTGGCCTGGAAGGGCGGTGCCACCGGGTACCGCATCATCCTCGTCGGCATCGGCGTCTCCTGGATCTGCACCAGTGCCACCGACTACCTCGTCGCCCGCGGCGAGCGGTTCGAGGCCCAGGCCGCCCTCGGCTGGCTGGTCGGCAACCTCAACGGCCGCACGTGGGACCAGGTCGACCTGCTCGCCGTCGCGACGGCCGTCCTCGTGCCGCTCGCCCTCGGCATGGGCCGCTGGATGCGCACCCTCCAACTCGGCGACGACGTCGCCGCGGGACTCGGCACCCCCGTGCAGCCGGTGCGGCTCGCCCTGCTGCTCGTCGGCGTCGGGCTGATCGCCTTCGGCACCGCCGCGGCGGGCCCGGTCGCGTTCGTCGCGCTGGCCGCCCCGCAGATCGCCCAGCGGATGGCCGGCACGGCGTGGCCGCCCCTGGTCGCCTCCGGGCTGACCGGAGCCCTGGTCGTGCTGGGCTCCGACCTCATCGCGCGTGAAGCGATCCCCGGCACGGAACTCCCGGTCGGGATCGTCACCGGCGTCATCGGCGCGCCGGTCCTGCTCTGGCTGCTCATCCGCGCCAACCGCGCGGGCTCAGGAGGCTGAACACATGGCGACCACCGACTCCGCCCCGGCCCCGGCCGCGCAGCCCGAACTGCGGGCCCGCGGGCTGCACCTGGCCTACGATCAGCGGCTCGTCGTCGAGGACCTCGACCTCGTCGTACCCTCCGGCCGCATCACCGCGATCGTCGGGGCCAACGCCTGCGGCAAGTCCACCCTGCTGCGTGCCCTGGCACGCCTGCTGGCCCCCCGCCAGGGCACCGTGGAACTCGACGGCCGCGCGCTGCGCTCGCTGCCCACCCGCGAACTGGCCCAGCGCCTCGGCATCCTGCCGCAGACTCCGGTCGCGCCCGAGGGGCTGACCGTCTTCGACCTGGTCAGCCGCGGCCGTTCACCCCACCAGAACTGGTGGCGGCAGTGGTCGAAGGCGGACGAACTCGCCGTCCACGAGGCCCTGGCGGCGACCCGCATGGCCGACCTGGCCGACCGTGCGGTCGACGAGCTGTCCGGCGGCCAGCGCCAGCGCGCCTGGATCGCCATGGCCGTTGCCCAGGGGACCCCCGTGCTGCTCCTGGACGAGCCCACCACCTACCTCGACCTGGCCCACCAGATCGACGTCCTCGACCTCATCACGGACCTCAACCGCCGTGAGGGCCGCACCGTGGTCATGGTCCTGCACGACCTCAACCAGGCCTGCCGGTACGCCGACCACGTCATCGCCATGAAGTCCGGGCGGATCGCCGCCGAGGGGCCGCCGGCCGAGGTGGTCACCGCCGCCACGGTCGAGGACGTCTTCGACCTGCGCTGCCGGATCACGACCGACCCGGTGAGCGGGACCCCGCTGGTGATCCCCATGGGAAGGCACCACGACGCGGTCCGCGTCGCCGCGGAGTGACCCGGCGACCGACGGTGCGGCTACGGGGTTCGCGCCGGGTTCGGAGCCGTCCATGCCTGCCTGCGACGTGGTCGCCCCGCAGAAACGGTCCCGGCCCGGCAGAAGCCGAGTCGGCAGGCAGCGGAGAGCACGCGTCCCCACTCGTCGATCACCGGGGGCGCCGACCTCCTTCGTGCACGTGACGTTCGCCGAAGAGCCGGAGGACGGCGTCTTCACGGACGCGGCTCCCTCGCATCCCCTGCTGATCGAGGCGACCGCACGGGCAGCCACGCGGACACGGAAGTGACCCAGCCGGCCGAGGACGTTCCCGAGTCCCACCTCCTGGTGGTCGTCGAGGCCGGCCCGGCCCGGTTCGCCGCCGAGGGAGGTCGCATCCTCCCCGAGCCGGGAGACGAGGGCGACGGGATCGCAGAGGCCGGCCGGCTGACCGGCGGTCGGCATCGGTGCCCGAGTGGCTCGCCGACGGCGCCTCCGCCCGGCGGCCGGTGCCGCATCCGGAAGGGCAGCCGCCGGGGCGGACGGTCGCGGTCGACCGCGGTCCGGCCGCCCCGGCGCAGCCGTGAGGTCAGCGTGCTCGGCCCGGTCGTCACATGGGCGCCGGCCGCCCGGAGGGCCGGCCCCGCGGTTCCCCCGGCTGCCGCCGGGAGGTGTCCCCAGGCGCGGTGGATCGCCAGGCGGAGTGCCGTGCCGGGCGCCGCGGGGTGGGGGCACCTCCCAGGGAAGGTGACGGCGGGCCCTGGTCCGGCAGGACGGTCGTCCCGCCGGTCCCGCGGTCGCCGACCAGCGCCCGCAGCAGGGCGTGCGGGGCGCGGCCGTCCAGGACCCGGGCGGAGCGGACGCCCGCCCGCACCGCCCGCAGGCAGCTCTCCATCTTCGGCACCATGCCGCCGCCGAGCGCGGGCAGCATCGACTCCAACTCGGCCGCGGTGAGCCGGTCCAGGACCCGTTCCCGCCGCGGCCAGTCCGCGTACAGCCCCGGCACGTCCGTGAGGACGACCAGGGCCTCGGCGTCGAGCGCGGCGGCCAGCGCCCCGGCCGCCGCGTCCGCGTTGACGTTGTAGACCTGGCCGTCCGCGCCCCTGCCGAGCGAGGACACCACGGGGATGTGGCCGTGGTCCAGGAGCACGTCCACGGCCGCCGTGTTGACCTCCGTCACCTCGCCGACCAGGCCGATGTCGACGTTCTCGCCGTCGACGTCCGCGTAGCGCCGCACCGCGGTCAGCGTGTGCGCGTCCTCGCCGGTGAGACCGACCGCGTACGGGCCGTGCTCGTTGAGCAGCCCGACGAGGTCGCGCTGCACCTTTCCGGCCAGGACCATCCGCACGACGTCCAGGACCTCGGGGGTGGTGACCCGCAGCCCGCCCACGAAGCGTGCCTCGATGCCCGCCAGGTCCAGTTGGGCGCTGATCTGCGGCCCGCCGCCGTGCACCACCACGACCCGCACCCCGGTCCGCCGCAGGCGGACGACGTCCTGCGCGACGGTGCGCAGCGGGGTGTCCTCGCCCATGGCGTTGCCGCCGACCTTCACGACGACCGTGCGCCCCCGGAGGCCGCGGAGCCCCGCGTGCGGACCGGGGCCCGCGAGAGCCGTCGTCACGGACGGGACGTCAGGTAGCCGCCCATGGAGCGGAACCAGTCGCCGGCCGGGTGTTCGGTCCCGTCGTCGGTGCGGACCGTGCGGACCAGCAGTCCCGGGCGGTGCCCGCCGCGCGCGTCCGCGCCGGCGACGACCACGACCCCGTCACCCTCCCGGATGAAGACACGGCCGGGCGTCCCGCCGTAGCGGGCCCGGGAGACGGCCGCGGACACGATCCTGATGCGCTCGCCGCGGTGGTACGTGAAGGCGTTCGGGTACGGGTCCGACTGGGCCCGTACCAGGCGTTCCAGGTCCTCGGCCGGCCAGTTCCAGTCGATCCGGCCGTCCTCGACCGACCGCTTGTGGAAGAAGCTCGCGCGGGAGCGGTCCTGCGGCTGCCACTGGGCGGTGCCGGACGCTATCAGGTCCAGGGACTCGCGCACGAGCGGGGAGATCATGTCCACGGTGCGGTGGAAGAGGTCGGTGGCGGTGTCCCGCGGGCCCACCGGTGTCGAGCGCTGCAACAGGATGTCGCCGGCGTCCAGTTCGGCGTCCATCCGGTGCGCGGTGACGCCGACGCGGTCCTCGCCGTTGATGAGCGCCCAGATGATCGGGGAGAAGCCCGCGTAGGCGGGGAGCAGCGAGTCGTGCACGTTGAGCGTGCCGTGCGGCGGCAGGTCGAAGATCTCCGGCGGCAGCCAGGTGCGCCAGTTGTTGGCGACGATGATGTCCGGCGCCGCGGCCCGGACCGCCTCCAGCAGTTCGGGGTCGTCCGGACGGTTGCGGAGCAGCACGGGCACGCCGTGCTTCTCGGCCAGTTCGGCCACCGAGTCGTCCCAGATCTTCTCGTACGCGTGCTCGCTCCTGGGGTGGGTCACGACGAGGACGACCTCGTGATCCGACTCCAGCAAGGCCTGCAGCGTCCGGTGTCCCCAGGTCTGATAGCCGAACATGACGACCCGCATGTGTCTCCCCTTCGACGGAGCAATATTGCAAGGTTAGCCTTACCTTATCTATTATGTGGCGCGCTGAGGGAGGCGATGCAACGGTGACACCACCGCGCAGTGAGCCGGACATCATCCACGACGTCCTGGGAATCGGTTTCGGGCCGTCAAATCTGGCTCTGGCCATAGCCATCGAGGAGTACAACGCCCAACGTCCCGCTTCCGAGCGGATCGAGGCCGGCTTCCTGGAACGGCAGCCCCGCTTCGGATGGCACCGCGGCATGCTGATCGACGACGCGACGATGCAGGTGTCCTTCCTCAAGGACCTGGTCACCATGCGGAACCCGACGAGTGACTTCAGCTTCCTGTGCTACCTGCGCGAGCAGGGCAGGCTGGTCGACTTCCTGAACCAGAAGACGCTCTTCCCGCTCCGGGTGGAGTTCCACGAGTACTTCGAGTGGGCCGCCGCACGCCTGGCCCACCTGGTCGACTACTCCTCCGAGGTGCTGTCGATCACGCCGGTCCGCGGTGACGACGGCGGGATCGACCACCTCGACGTGGTGTGCCAGGACCCCCGGGAACCCGGGCGCACCGTCATCCACCGGGCCCGCAACATCAGCGTGGCCGTCGGCCTCGAACCGCACCTGCCCCCGGGAACCGAGCTGTCCGAGCGGATCTGGCACAACAGCCAGTTGCTGCCCCGCGTCGCCGGACTCGCCGCGAGCGGGGAGCCGGTGCGACGCGCCGTCGTCCTCGGCGCCGGCCAGAGCGCCGCCGAGGCGGTCGACTACCTGCACCGCACCTTCCCCGACGCGGAGGTCTGCGCGGTCTTCGCCAAGTACGGTTACACGCCCGCCGACGACAGCCCCTTCGCCAACCGGATCTTCGACCCCGAGGCGGTCGACGTCTACTACGACGCCCCCTCCGAGGTGAAGCAGTCGCTCTTCGACTACCACCGCAGTACCAACTACTCGGTGGTCGACATGGACCTCATCGAGGCCCTGTACGCGACCTCCTACCGCGAGAAGGTCCAGGGCCGCGAACGGCTCCGCTTCCTGAACGTCTCCCGCATCCGCGCGGTCGACGTGCTCGACGACCGCCTCGACATCAGCGTGGAGTTCCTGCCGACGGGGGAGCGCAGCACCCTGCCTGCCGACATCCTCGTCCACGCCACCGGCTACCGGTCCAAGGACATCTCCGTCCTCCTCGGCGAGTCGGCGAAGATCTGCCTGCGCGACGACGGCGACGCCGTCCGGGTCGGCCGGGACCACCGCGTCGAGGTCGCGCCCGAGGTCACCGCGGGGATCTACCTGCAGGGCGGCACCGAGCACACGCACGGGCTGGCCTCGACCCTGCTGTCCACCACGGCCGTTCGGGCCGGCGAGATCCTGGACTCGCTGGTCGCCCGCCGCCGCCGCGGCGCCGTGCCGGCCGGACGGCACGGCGGCTGACCGCGCCGTCCGGGAGAGCCGGCAGGACCCGGGCAGCGCCCCGGCGCCGGGACACCGGGCTCCGTGGCACCGCCGTTCAGCCGTCCCGGTGCGGGTGGATGAGCAGCAGGGCGACGTCGTCACTGCGGGCGGTGGACTGCTCCGCCCGCCGGACGAGCGTGTCCGCGAGGAGCTCGATGCCCCGGCCGGCGGCGTCCCCCGCGTCCGCCAGCCGGTCGCCGAGCGCGGCGATGGCCTGCCCGAGGTCCACGCCGGGCGACTCCACCAGGCCGTCGGTGTACAGCGCCAGCACCGCCCCGGGCGGCAACGGGATCTCGGTGGACGGGTATTCGGCCGCCGGGTCGATGCCGAGCAGCAGTCCCGGCGGCAGGTCGAGCACCTCGGTCCGGCCGCAGGGGTGGCGCAGCAGCGGGGGCAGGTGGCCCGCCGTCGCCAGGCGCGCCCGGTGCCGGACCAGGTCCAGGTGGACGTACAGGCAACTGGTGAACAGTCCGGAGTCCAGATCGGTCAGGACCCGGTTGGTGCGGGCCAGGACCTCGCCGGGCGGCGCCCCCGCCGTGGCGTGGACGGCGGTGCGGACCTGCCCCATCAGCACCGCGGCGTTCACGTTGTGGCCCTGGACGTCGCCGATCGCCGCGGCGGCGCAGTGGCCCTCCAGGCGGATGAGGTCGTAGAAGTCGCCGCCGATCCCCATGCCGCGCCCGGCCGGCAGATAGCGCGCGGCGATGTCCAGCCCCGCGATCCGGGGCAGTACCTGAGGCAGCAGCCCGGCCTGCAGGGCGTGGGCGAGGCGGTCCTTGGAGTCGTAGAGGCGTGCGCGGTCCAGCGCCTGGGCGACCAGGCCGGCCACCGAGGTCAGCAGGGTCCGCTCCTCCACGGTGAAGGGACGGGGCCGGTCGTAGCCGAGCACCAGCGAGCCCACGGGGCGGCCGGACGTGATCAGCGGCAGGAAGGCCCATGCGCTCATGCGGTCGTCGATGTCCGCCGGCGGGTGTGCCTGCTTCAGCTCCGCCCAGTCGGCGAAGAAGGAGGCGATGCCGGTGGCCAGGACCCGCGCGGCGGGCGTGGACGAGGCCAGCGGCGCGCCGTCGAAGCGGTCCATCAACTCGGCGGGGTAGCCGCGGTAGCCCATGATCCGGAGCCTGCCCTCCTCCGCGGTCATCAGCGCGAGCGCCTGCGCCCCCAGGGCGGGCAGCAACTGGTCGGCGGTCTGCTCCACCACGTCCTGCACCCCGACGGCCTCGGTCAGCGTGGCGGCCAGGTGCATCAACTGGTAGAGCCCGGTGCCCCGTCCGGGCTCGGCCGGGGGCGCGGGCCGCAGCACGCCGGACGGGTCCGCGGCGTCGTCGGCGGGCACGATCCGGACGCTGACGCCCCAGCCGTCCGCGTACAGGTGGAAGGCCAGCCACCGGTCCGGTGGGCGCAGCGCCGTGAAGGACGTGGCCTGCCGGCTGATCAGCGCGCCGCGGTAGTGGCCCTCGACCGCCGCGGCGTCCAGCCACGGCAGCGCCTGCCAGAGCCGGGCGCCCAGCAGTTCGGGGACGCCGGCGCCGAGCAGTTCGGCGGCGGCTGTGGTGACGAAGGCGATGCGCCCGTCCACGTCCAGCGTGCAGCAGCCGCCGGGCAGCCGCTCGGCGAAGTCGGCCGCGGCCTGCGCCTCGGCGGGCCAGACCGTCCGCGGCCGCGGGGGCGGCAGCAGCCGCGGCCGGGCCCCGGCCCGTACCGGGTGGCCGTCCGCGGCGGCGTGGCGCAGCAGCGCGGTCAGGGAGTCGCAGGCGCGGTGCATCGCCTCGGTCTCGTGCGCGCTCAACCGCGGCGGGTGGGTGCCGGGCCACTGGAGGACCAGCCCGCCCCACGCGGTGGCGCCGGAGGCGATCGGGGCGGCCGCGAGCAGGAAGCGGTGCGGCAGGATCAGCGCGAGCCTCGGGTAATGACGTGCCAGTTCCTCCGGGCTGCCCAGCCACACCCCGCGCCGCTCGCGCACGGCGTCGGCCACCGGGGCACGGTCCGTCAGCGCGACCCTCGCCCACGGCGCCGCGATCCGCCAGGACAGCCCGGTGAGCGCCGCCAGGCGCAGCACGCACTCACCCTGCTCGAGCAGGTACACCGCGCCCACGGACGCCCGGGCCTCCCGTACGACCGCGATCAAGTCGGGGACGACCGCGTCCGGGCCGCGATCCGCGGACTCCCCGCAGCCATGCGCGGCCTCCACGTCGTCACCCGCTCCCGGCGGCGGGCAGGGGCATCAGCCGTACCCGGGGCGCCGCGTGCGGAGGCGCGGCGCGGCAGCACCGGCGGCCCCGCGAAGCGGAGTCCGGTCCTGAGGCGCCGCACCCCTCGCACCGGCCATGACTCACATTCGGACCTTATGTCCGCCCCGGGAGGACGGCACCCCGACGGGCCCACGGCGGTGCACCGCGCCGCACGGCGCTCCGACGCGTCGCGGAACACGCACATCCGACGGCCCGCGCCTTTCTGGCGTCATCATGCCCGAATGCGTACACGCACTGCGGCCACCGTCCTGGCCGCCGCCGCACTCCTTGCCGTCCCCGCGTGCGGCGACGACACCGCCGACCCCCCGCACCGCCTGGACGGGCCCGGCCAGCGGGCCTGCGACCTGTTCGCGCACGGCTACAAGGAGACCGGGACGGTCGACGCCCGGTCGAAGCTGGCCGCACGGGTGCGCGAGGCCGCGAAGACGTCCGCGGTCGAGTCGGTCCGGAACATGTCCGGCACCCTCGTCCAGGGCGCCACCAACGACGCGCAGACGTGGCAGATGGGCGCCGACGCCTTCGCCAAGGCCTGCCTGGACGAGGGCTGGACGGCCGGCTGACCGCCGTGGACGGGCCGGCGCCGCGGGTGCGCGCCCGCCCGGTGCGACACAGCGGCTGCCGAGCGGTGCGGCGGCCCGGCGTGTGGCACGGTGGGCGGACAGACCGGCGCATCACCGAAGAGGAGCCCCCCGTGTCCAAGCCACCGCTTCCCGAAGCCGCGATCGCCCTGCTGAGGAAGCCCAATCCGGCGGTGCTCGCGACGCTGCGTGCCGACGGCCAGCCGGTGTCCACCGCCACCTGGTACCTGTGGGACGAGGGCCGGATCCTGCTCAACATGGACGAGGGCCGCAAGCGGCTCGACCACCTCCGCAACGATCCCCGCGTCACGCTGACCGTGCTGGACAAGGACGACTGGTACACCCACGTCACGATCATCGGCCGCGTCGCCGAGTTGCTGGAGGACAAGGACCTGGCCGACATCGACCGGCTGGCCCGGCAGTACCTGGGCAAGCCCTACCCGATCCGGGACCGCCTGCGGTACAGCGCCCTGGTCGAGATCGACCGCTGGCACGGCTGGGGCGCCCAGAAGGACAACGACCAGATCGGCTGACCGCCGCCCACCGGGGTCCGCCCTGCAGCGGGCCCCGGTGCGCGGGGGCCCCGGCCGTTCAGAGCACGGAGTCCGCGAGGCGCGCGATCTCGTCCGGATCGGCCACGGTGGGGTTGAGGACCAGCTCGTCAGCGCCGATGTCGGCGAAGGCCCGCACAGCCGCCCTGACCGCGTCGGCCCCGCAACTGACGCCCGCGGTGATCGCCGAGGCCATCTCCTCGCCCCCGGACCGGTAGTAGTCCCGCACATGGGCGCGTCCCGCCTCCGGGTCCCCGAGTACGAAGTACGCGAGGGCCACGAGCCGGGGCGAGCCCGCGCGGCCGGCCTCCCGCCAGGCCTTCCTGACCGCCTCGAACGCGGGGGCCACCACCGCGGGCGCCATCGAGGCGCCGATGAAGCCGTCGGCGATCAGTGCGGCCCGCCGGTACGCCTTCGGGGTGAGGCCGCCGAGCAGGACCGGGATGTCCCCGCGCGTGCCTGCGGGCACGAGGGGGTTGGCGGCCCCCGGTGGCGTCCCGCCGCGCCAGATCCTGCGGTACTCCTCGATGTCGCGCTCCATGCGCGCGGCCCGGCCGTGCGCGCCGGGGCCCTCGGCGAGGAAGTCGTCGAGCCGGCCGCCGAGGCCGAGCCCGAGCGTGAACCTGCCGCCCGAGACGCCGTCGATGCCGGCGACCTCCTTGGCCAGCAGGTCCGGGGGCCAGACCGGACCGATCAGGATGGTGCTGATGAGCTCGATCGTGCCGGTCGCCCCGGCGGCCGCGGCCAGGGCGACGGTGTCCATGACGCCCGGATAGCTGATCCGGCCCACCGATCCGAGGGAGGCGAAGCCCGCCTGCTCGGCACGCGCGGCCCAGGCGGGCACCAGGTCGGGCGGCACGTCGCGCACGTGGTTGGGCAGCCCGATGCCGATCTTCATGTGCGATCCCTCCAGGGTGCGGTGCGAGGCCGTACGGCACATTGCGGCACGCCGGGCCCCGCCGCGACCGGGGAGCGGCCGGGCGAGTGAGGGCGGGGAGCCGCGCGGGCCGGCGAGCGAAGGACCGTGCGCCCGCGGGTCAGCCGCTTCGGGGCACCGAATTCGACCGGACACCGGCGTCTGCCCCGTGTCGCGGCCGAACGTGCCGCAGCCGCCCGCTGCGCGGGGAGGCTGTCCGAAAACAGCCTCCACGAGGCGTGAACAGTTCGTCGTCCGTAATTCGAGGCACGGGATGACAGGGGCGTGGACGCCGCTGTCTTCCCGGTTCGTCATCGCGGACAGGCGGTCGGATAGAATTTCGACGTGAATATGTCAGGCACCTCGTGCGTCGACCCGCCGTCTCATTCCAGTTCACCTCGAATGCGCATCGAGGTCGCCCTGACGGATGCGCGGCGCGACGAATTGCTGAGACAGCGCTGGCGGATCCTGAACGACGCCCGACCTTGGCATGTGCACTCGTTGCGAGTCCCCAAGCAGTACACGACAGGCCATTACCGGTGCTGGGTGGAATCCTCCGCGATCGGAGATATCGCGGTCAGCGAACAATACGGCGACGCTGTGGAAGGCGTCATAGGAATGAAACGAGCCACGGAGCGCCGCACGGTGGTTCACATCATGAACAGCGGCGGACTGAGCCTGACCGAGGCGGGCCGTACCGTTCACGTCCCACCGGGCACGCTGTGCGTACGGGACGCGCAGGTCCCCCGGGAGTTCGCCTACCGGCCCGGTTCACGGGCGCGCGTGCTGCTGCTGCCGTCCGAAGCACTGGCCGACACCGGGCTCGATCAGTTGCCGTCACTCACGCTCATCTCCCAGAACGCCCCCGAGGCGCGGCTGCTGACGGGGCAGCTGCATCTGATCCGCCGGACCCGGGGTGACTTGAGTCCGGCGGGCGTCCGGGCCGCCCAGCAGTCCGTACTGCAATTGCTGGCCGGCGCCATCATGGCCCGTGGGGTTTCCGCCGACTCGGCCTTCCGGCCCTCGCTCCGCGCGGCTGCCCGCGACTGCGTCGAAGCCCGCCTTCTGGACCCTCACCTGTCTCCCGCCGAGATAGCGAGGACCCTGTCCGTCTCCGTGCGCACATTGCACCGGGCGTTCACCGAGGCGGACGAATCCCTGATGGCCTATGTGCGACGCCGCCGTTTGGAGCGCGCACGCGAGGAACTCGTCGCCATGGACGGGAGGTACACCGTCTCGGCGGTGGCGGCTCGCTGGCACTTCGCCGATGTGAGTCACTTCAGCCGCTCCTTCAAGCGCCAGTTCGGCGAGAATCCGAGTTCGTTCGCTCAGTAGTGGGGCGAAGGAGCGGTGCCTCCCGCTCCGGGACGCGGGCGGACGCCCGCCGCGTCCTGCCCGGATCAGTCATCGGCAGGACGCGGCGCGCGGTGGGCCCAGGTGGTTCTAGTGGGCCGACACCGGGGTGGTGACGTTGCTGTAGTTGTTGGCGCCGGCGGCGTCGGCCGCCGTGACCGGGCCGTGCGTCCAGATGCCGAGGACGTTGTTGGAGATGGTGTTTCCGGTGATCTGGACGGACATCGGGTCCACCGTGCTCACAAGGAGACCCGTGGTCCGCAGGTCGTCGGTGGCGCCGGTGTCGGTGTCGCCGACAATGTTGTTGGTGCCGATCTGGTTGGTGCTGACGACGTTGCCGCCGAGGTCCTGCCCGGACGCGGTGCCGTGCACGGTCACGGCCGCCCAGCCGTTGCCGGTCATGACGTTGCTCTGCACGGTGTTGCCGTAGACCCCGCCGCCGGCCACGGCCGACGCGAGGGTGACCCCGCCTCCGCCCGCCTCAAGTCCGTTGTCGAAGACGTTGTTGCCGGTGATGGTGTTGCCGAAGACGCCTGCGGCGCCGGGGGCGCGGACACCTCCGGGAGCCGCCGAGCCGTTGCGGGAGACCAGGGTGAAGCCTGATCCCGACGCGTTGCCGTGCACGGAGTTGCCGCTGAACGTGCTGCCCGACGCGGGACCGGTCTCGTCGCTGATGACGATCCCGGAGCCATTGCCGCTGACGGTGCTCGCCAGCACGGTGGCGTTGGAGCTGCCGAGCAGGTGGATGCCTCCGCCGCAGTCGCCGGGCTCACCGGCCGTCCCCTGGCACAGGGCGTAGGAGTTGGCGACGGCGTTCGGGCCCGTGCCGGTGTTGTTGCCCGAGACGATGGTGTTCGCGATGGTCGCGTTCTTCACACTGTTGACGAGGATTCCCTCACCGACGGCGTTCTTCACCGTGAACCCGGTCACCGTGACGTCGGGCGCGCTGATCTCGATGCCGTTGATCAGGCCGGTGGCGTCGATGGTGACGTTCGAACGGGCTTCGAGGGCGAGCGGTTTGGTGACCGCGACGTCCTCGTGGAACGTGCCGTTGCAGACGACGACCCGGCCGCCGGCGGCCACCGCCTTGACAGCCGTGTTGATCGAGTTGAAGGCGGGAGTGCTGCAACTGGTGTCCGCCGCGGAGGCGACGGCGGTCGGCGAGACGTAGACCGTCTGCGGAAGGGTCTGCGGCAGGGAGAACGCGTAGAGCTTGTTGTTGTCACCCTTGGCCGGGAAGAACGGGCCCATGTTCTGGGTGTGGTAGCCGGAGCCCCAGTACACCGAGCCGTCCACGATCGACGCGCCGCCGAGGACCGCGCCCCCGCTGGGGAAGCCCCACTTGACGGCGCCGGTGGCGGCGTCGAGGGCGTACATGTTGGTGCCGGTCGGATTCGTGGATCCGCCGTAGACGACGCCGTTCGCGCTGGACACGAAGGACATGGGGGACGCCGAGCCGGGTGTCGCGGTCTCCCACAGGATGTTTCCGGTGGCCGGGTCGAGGGCGGCCCAGAAGCCGCCCGTGGTGGTCGACTTCTCCCCGGTCGCGGACGTCAGGGTGACGGACAGGTGATTGGTGTTGGTGTTGGCGACGTATATGCGCTTGCCGTCGGCCGCCGAGCCCCACTGGAGGCCGCCGAGGTTGCCGCCGGGGCCGACCGCCGTTGCCCAGACGATCTTTCCGGTGGCCGGGTCGAGCGTCCAGTAGACGCCGCTCTTCTGGCCGATGCCGAGCAGGTCGGTGGCCTTGCCGTTGACCGTGGCGGTGAAGAGGTTGGGCGCGGAGCCGAAGTCGAAGTCGTCACCGAACCGCTGGCCGACCGTCCAGGTGTCGGCGGTCAGGGTCTTGGTGGCCCAGGCGATCTCGCCGGTGTGCAGGTCGAAGGCGACGATGGAGTCCTGGTAGTTGTCGGCCGCCCCGGGATCGCAGTCGGTCTCGTCGGGGGAGGTGCAGACGCCGGACGGTACGGTGTAGTTGTTGCCGGTTCCGACGTACACCAGCCCGGTCTTCTCGTCGACCACCGGGTTGCTGCCCCACACGGCACCGCCGGTGTAGCCCTGGGGCACCACGTAGGTCTTCCACAGCTTCTCGCCGGTGACGGCGTCCAGGGCGACGACACTGCCGCGGAACGTGTACGGCGGAGCGAATTTCTCGGCCTTGGACGACACGCCGACGTAGACGACACCGTCGGCCACGACGGGCGACGACGTCACGATGGCGGCCGGGTCCGCGTCGACCTGGGTCTTCCAGAGCCTGGTGCCGGTCAGGGCGTCGACACCGAAGAGGAACGCGCCGTCCGTGCTGTTGCCGCGCTGCTCGCCCGAGCCCGTGACGAGCTCGCCCTTCCAGTACGCGGGGCTGAGCCGCGAGATGTCGCCGGCGATCCCGGTGTACTCGCTGATCTGGTGGCTCCAGATCTTCTGACCGGTCGTCGCCTGCACCTTGTAGAGGTTGCCTGCCCAGTCCGGCGCGTACACGTAGCCGCCCACCACGGTCGGCGTCGCCGAGACGCTGTCCCCTGTGGTGAAGGTCCACTTGGGCTTCAGGCCGGCCACGTTGCCCGTGCCGACGGCACGCTCGGCGGCCGCGTTGTGGGTGTCGCCGAGGTCGCCTCCCGCGTACGGCCAGTCGGCCGCGGCGGCCGTCGGCGCGACCGGGGCCGTGGTGGCCGTGGCGACCGCGGACGGTGCGGAGGCCGCCGTCGCGGCGGTGGCGGGCAGGGCCAGCGTGAGTCCCGCCATCACCATCCCGGCCACACGAGCACGCACCCGCTTTCGCCGTGCGGCGGGCATGCGGGGTATGGACATGAAGAAGCACCTCCCGATCCTTGCTGATCTTGCGACCGAGAGCATAAGGACGCCCTGCGGGACCGGAAGGCCGCCTTCCGGGCACGGAACACGGCCTTCGGCGCACCGGAAAGCGGGACGGGTGGGGGTCTGCCTCCCGAAGGGCCTCGCTGACGGTTCGTCGGTTCGGTGCCGGGCTCTTCCTCGCTGACCAGGGATTCTGTTCCGGTGACCCCATCGATCGTGAGTCGCGACGCGGTACGCGGCCGAGGCGCGTGGCGGCATCCATGGTCCCCCCGGGCTCCTGCCGAGCGTGGCACGGAAGTTCATGTGTCTGGCACTGTCCTTCCAGTGCGCCGGCAGCGGCCCGGCACGCCCCTCGCCCCGATGGGACGCGCGCTCCGGCCGGACCGGCCTCTAGGGTGGCCCGCATGTACTCCACACAGGTCTCGCGCCGCGTGCGGGCGACCCCCGCCGCCGTGTACCGGGTGCTCCTCGACCCGCGGGCGGTGGCACGGTGGCGCGTCCCGGACGGTATGAGCGGTCACGTCCACGCCTTCGAGGCCCGCGAGGGCGGCCGATTCCGGGTGTCCCTCGTGTACGACGGGCAACAGGCCGAGGGGAAGTCCGACGCGCACACGGACACCTACCACGGGTACTTCGCGCGCCTGGTCCCGGACGAACTGGTCGTCGAGGTCGTCGAGTTCGAGTCCGACGACGCCGCACTGCGCGGCACGATGACGATGACGACGTCGCTCACCGCGGTGGACGGCGGGACCGACGTCGTCGTCGTGCACGAGGGCATCCCCGACGTCGTGCCCCGCGAGGACAACGAGACGGGTACGCGGATGGCCCTGGACCACCTCGCCCGGCTGGTCGAGGGCGCCGGGGGAGAGTGACGGGGGCCGCCGGGCCGTCGTGCGCGGCCCGGCGGGATCAGGCGCCCGTGCCCGCCTGGAGGGGGCCGAGCCGCGGCACCGAGGCCTTGCCGGTGTTGGAGACCTTGCCGCCGTTCCACGGCACGCGCAGGGACGTGCGTTCGTCCGGCGGCGTGACGAGTACGGCCGCCGGGACCACGGTGGTCACCCCGGTGATGTCCGGGTTGCTGAACGACATCGGCGACCAGGCGCTCGCGCCCGGCGCCAGGGTGACCCGCTGCTTCGGCAGGCCGGTGTTCCGCTCGGGGTCCACCGTCACCTGCTGTCCCGCGCCGTTGACGAACGCCAGGCCCGGGAACCCGTAGACGGTGCAGGTGCGGGAGGACCGGTTGGTGAGGACCACCGGGAAGTTCTCCTGGCCCGCGCCCGGGTCGTTCGGGCCGATGGAGGCGCGCAGGTCCGCGGTGTGGCAGCGGCCGGTGCCGGCCGCTGTCGCCCCAGTGCCGCCGCTGCCGCCGTTCGCGGTGGCCGTCGTGCCGGTCGTACCGGTCGTGCCGGTGGGGCCGGTTGCGGTGGAGGTGGTGGTGCCCGGCGCCGCGGCGGAGGACGTGTCCGCCGGGGCGGAGTCCGTCGCATCGCCGCTCGCCGGGCTCGCCGAGCCGGGGAGCGTCTGCGGGGCGCTCACGTTGCCGCTGCCGCCGCCCTTCCCGCAACCGGTCAGGATCGCCGTCGCGAGGGCCGCGCCCAGGAGGACGGGGACACCGGCCCGGCGTGCGCGGCGGCCGGGGAGCGCCGGCCGGCCTCGATGGTGCTGCGCCGGGGATACGTCGTGGTGCTGGTTCGCCACGTCTTTTCCTCTTTCCGTCCTGTGGTGCGGCCGCGACGCCTCGCGCGGTCGGCGGGCCTCGGAGTGGAGGGCGACCCTCCTCATAGTGGGATGCCACCGGCCCGGCAGAAGTTCACGGTCTTTCCGGGTGATGATCAGGAATCGACGTCGAGGCCGCCGAGGACGGTGTCGGTCATGTCGGCACCACCGTCCTGCCTGACCTGGACGTACACCTGGGGCTGGGCTGCGCCGTCACGACCCAGGCTGATCTCGTCGATCGACCCCCCGGCGGTGCCGCACCCGGTCCAGTGCCGGACCCGGCCGCGCCACCTGGTGCCGTGGTAACCGCGGGACTCCTGGCGGCGGCAGAGGTCGTGCCGGATGGCGCCGACGCGGCCGGCGAGGTCGCCGTGCTCGCTCAGTCCGACGAAGACGCCGTCGACCCGCGCCTCCAGGTCCGGCCAGCGGGAGGCGTCCGCGGCGATGACGAGCCCGGGCTCCTGGGCACCGGGCAGCCCCAGCGCCTTCGGGCTCCACCCGCCCCCGACCAGTTCGCGGCTCCACGACGCGGGCACCGTCACCGTGATACGCCCGGTGGCGTCGCTCACCGCGACCGTCGCCGGGGTCCGCGGCGGAGCGGTACGGGTGGCGAGCAGGCCCGCGCCGGTCGCCGCTGCCGCCAGCACGGCGCACAGCGCGAGCACCGAAGTGCGCCGGCGCTCCCTGAGCCGCCGCAGTGCCCCGCCGGCGACGGGACGGCCATGACGTGCGGCCAGTGCCTCCAGTTCGGCCGCGAAGCGCCCGGCGTCCGGCCAGCGCTTCCTGCGGTCGGTCCGCAGAGCGCGCAGCACCGCCCGCCGCACCTCGGCCGGCAGGCCCGGGCGGAGCCGGTCGGGCCGGGTGATCCGCCCCGCAGGGCCGGGCACCGTCCCGGTCAGCAGGTGGTAGAGGACGGCCCCGAGCCCGTAGACGTCGGCCCGCACGTCCACGCCCCCGCCGGGGGTCGCCTGCTCCGGCGCCATGTAGCCGGCCGACCCGGCGACCATCGTCAGGCCCGACGCCTGGGCGAGCGCCTTGGCCAGACCCAGATCGGCCACCAGGACACGCTGCGTGCCGTCCCGTGCGGTGCCGATCAGGACGTTGGACGGCTTGATGTCCCGGTGCACCACGCCTGCCTCGTGCAGGGCCGCCACACCGCGGGCGGCCTCCGCGGTCAGCCGCAGCGCGTCGTGGAGGGGGAGCGGGCCGTCGGCCAGCAGATCCTCCAGTGTGCCCCGGTCCGCGTACTCCATCACGAAATAGGGGCGTTCATCGGGAAGTTCGCCCATGTCGAAGACCTGCACCAGGCGGCTGGAGGCGGCCTTGCGCAGCAGCCGGGCCTCGGCGAGGAAGCGCTCGCGCAGATCCAGGCGGTACGCCCAGTTCTCCGCCATCACCTTGACCGCGACGGGGGCTTCCAGGGTGTCGTCGTGCGCGAGCCACACCATCGCGAACGCCCCTGCTCCGAGCGGCCGCACAAGCCGATAACGGCCGATCTGATCAAGTGGGGGCATAGGCATATCATGCACCGGGCGCCCACCGACCCGAGGAGGACCCCCGTGACGTCCGACCAGGGGACAGAGGAACTCGCGGCGCGCGCGGCGGCCGGCGACTCCGCGGCCCTGGACCTGCTGCTCGGGCGGATCCGGCCGGAGGTGCTGCGGCGATGCGGCCGCTTCCTGGTGCACCGGGAGGACGCCGAGGAGGCGGCACAGGACGTCCTGTTCCAAGTCGCCCGAAAGATCGGCACCTTCGAGGGCCGCAGCCGGTTCCACACCTGGCTCTACACGGTGGTCGCCAACTGCTGCCGGCAGAAGTACCGCGAACTCAAGCGCCGGCGGGGTGAGCAGTCGCTGTCCGCGACGGACACCGACACGCCCGATCCGCGCCGGACGAGCGTGATCGCCGGCACGCGCATCGACCTGCTGGAGGCGCTGGAGCGCCTGGAGAGCGTCAGTCCGGAGCTCGTCGCGCCGCTGGTGTACCGCGACATCTGTCAGATGGAGTACCGGGAGATCGAGGAGCAGCTCGGCATCCCCATGGGCACGGTGAAGTCCCGCCTGCACAACGCGCGGCGCCAGGTGCGGGGCTGGCTGGTGGACCCCGGCTGAGCGGGTCCGGCGGCGTCCGGAGAGAAATTCCCGAAGAAACTTCGAGAGTTCCGCGAACTTTTCCGGTCCGCCGCGCAACTCATTGATCCAGGGGCGGTGTCTGCCGCCGCACAGGATGTTCACAGGAGTTGTGATTTGTCCATATTGAACTGGATTGCGCCACGACGGGGGAGACGGTCGCCCCTCCGCGCGGGGACGGCGGGCGTGGCGGTGCTCGCCGCGCTCACTGCGCTGGGCGCCGCGGGACCGGCTCCGGCGGCCGCCGCGGACACCGCCCTTCCGGCCCCGAAGGCGTCCGCCCGTACCCAGCCGGGCCATGTCGAGCCGCTCTGCGGACCGGCAAAACCCCATGAATTCACCTGTTTCGGCCTGCGGCGCACCGACGTCCCGGCGCGGAAGGGGTTCCGGACGGCCGGACAGGCCCCCGCCGGCTTCGGGCCGGCCGATCTGCTCAGCGCCTACGCCCTGCCCGCGAACGGCGGCGCGGGACGCACGATCGCCATCGTCGACGCCTACGACAACCCCAGCGCCGAGGCCGACCTGGCCGTCTACCGCGCCCAGTACGGCCTGCCCGCCTGCACCACCGCCAACGGCTGCTTCACCAAGGCCGACCAGCGCGGCGGCACCGCCTACCCCGACCCCGATCCGGGCTGGGCCACCGAGATCTCCCTCGACCTCGACATGGTCTCCGCGATCGCCCCGAACGCCCGCATCGTGCTGGTCGAGGCCGACACGCCGACCAGCGACGACCTCGGCGCCGCCGTGGACCAGGCCGTGGCGCTCGGTGCGCAGTACGTCTCCAACTCCTACGGTTCCAACTACGCCTTCTACCCGGAGGACCCGGCCGAGTCCGCCCTGGACGTCCACTACGACCACCCGGGCGTCGCGATGATCGCCTCGTCCGGCGACTCCCGCTACGGCGTCGCCTACCCCGCGGCCTCCCCGTACGTCACGGCCGTCGGCGGCACTTCACTCACCAAGGACGCCGGTACGTCCCGCGGCTGGACCGAGTCGGTGTGGGACCACGACGGCGGCGGCACCGGCTCCGGCTGCTCCCTCCACGAGCCCAAGCCCGCCTTCCAGCAGGACACCGGATGCGCCGGGCGCACCGTCGCCGACGTCTCGGCCGTGGCCGACCCCGCCACGGGTGTCGCGGTGTACGACAGCTACGGCTCCGGCGGCTGGGGCGTGGCCGGCGGTACCAGCGCCTCAGCCCCGATCATCGCCGGTGTGTACGCGAACGCCGGCGCCCCGGTCGCCGGTACCCACCCCAACGTCTACCCGTACGCCGCGGGCGGCCTGAACGACGTCACCGAGGGCGGCAACGGCCGCTGCGCGCCCGCCTACCTGTGCACCGCCGGCCCCGGCTACGACGGCCCCACCGGCCTCGGCACCCCGAACGGCCTGGACGCCTTCCGCATGGGGCCGCACGGCACGCTCTCCGGCACCGTCACCGACCGGTCCTCGCACGCACCCGTCGCCGCGGCGACGGTGAGCACGGGCCTGTTCTCCACGACCACGGACAGCGCGGGCCACTACACCCTCGCGCTGCCCGTCGGCCGCCACGAACTCGCCGTCACCGCCTACGGCTATGCGCCGGGCACGGCCACGTGGGTCGACGTCGCCGACGGCACCGCGGCGACCCGGGACCTCGCGCTGCGCAAGCTCGCCACCCACCGTGTGTCGGGCACCGTGACCGACGCCTCCGGGCACGGCTGGCCGCTGCACGCGAAGATCACCGTCGACGGCGTTCCGGGCGCCCCCGTGTGGTCCGACGCGGCCACCGGCGCCTACCGGCTCGACCTGCCCGAGAACCACACGTACACCCTGCACGTGGTCGGCGACGACCCCGACTACCTGTCCCTGACCCGCACGGTGGACGTGCGCCGGACGGACCTGAAGATGGGGCTGGGGCTGCCCGCCGACACCTGGGCCACCGGCAATCCGGCGTACCGGCTGCGTGTGGACACCCTGGGCACCGAGCCTTTCGACTCCACGTCCGGCGCGCCCAAGGGCTGGAGCGTGACCGACCTCGCGGGCACCGGGCACGGCTGGTCGTTCGACGACCCGGGCGGCCGGGGCAACACCACCGGCGGCTCGGGAGGGTTCGCCGTCGCGGACAACGACCACGCCGGCTGGGACGTGGCCATGGACACCGTACTGACCGGCCCGGTCTGGGACTTCGGCCGCGCCGGCGACCCGGAACTGGCCTTCAGCACCGACTACGAGGGTTCCGCCGAGCAGAGCGGTGACGTCGAGGTCACCGCCGACGGCGGCAGGAACTGGACCACGGTGTGGCACCAGGACCAGGGGTGGGGCAGCGGACGGGTGGAGATCCCGCTGACCGAGTGGGCCGGCGAGCGCGCGGTGCAGGTGCGCTTCCACTTCACCGGTCCCGGCCAGCTGTGGGCCGTCGACGACGTGACGGTCGCCGAGCGCGTCCTGACCCCGGTCCGGGGCGGGATGCTCACCGGTCTCGTCACCGACGCCAACACCCGGCGCGGGCTGATCGGCGCCCAGGTGCGGTCCGGTTCCGGCGACGGCCCGGTGGCTCCCACCCTGGCCACCGCGGGCGACCCGCGGGTCGGCGACGGCCTGTACCGCCTGTTCGTCCCCGGCAACGGCAACCACAAGGTGGCCGCCGGCAAGCCCTCCTACAGCACGGCCTCCCGTACGGTCGCGGTTCCCGCCGACCGGACGTCGCAGGCCTCGTTCGCGCTGAAGGCGGGGCGCCTGTCCACACACGTCACGGGCATCGACGCGACCACGAGGCCCGGCGGCAAGGTCACCCGGAAGGTCACCGTCCGCAACACGGGCACCGCTCCGCTCACGCTCCGGCTCGGCGAGCGCACCGGCACCGGACCGGACTCCGCCGCTCCCGGCACCGGCTGGCGCTCCCTGCCGGACCTGCCGGTCGCGGTGATGGACAACGCGGTGGAGAGCCACGCCGGACGGCTGTACTCCGCACTGGGCACCGGTGACGGCGACACCCCGACCGGCGACCTCTACGTCCTCGACCCCGCGGCGGGCACCTGGAACCGCGGCGCGAGCGCGCCCGAACCCCGCCAGGCCACCGCGCACGGCTTCATCGGCGACCGCCTGTGGACCGTGGGCGGCTGGGGACCCGGCGAGCAGGTCAGCGCGACCACCCAGGTCTACGACGCGGCGCGGAACACGTGGTCGAAGGGCCCGGACATTCCCGAGGGCCGCTACGGCGCCGCGGGGGCCGTGCTCGGCGGCCGCCTCTACGTCGTCGGCGGATGCACCGACACCGACTGCTCCAGCACCGTGTCCGTGCTGGACCCGGCCACCGGCACGTGGTCCCGGGCGGCCGACTACCCGCGGACCGTCAGCTGGGAGTCGTGCGGCGCGATCAACGGCAAGCTGTACTGCGCCGGAGGCATCCACGAGTACGTCGAGACGGGCGACGCCTACGTCTACGACCCCGCCTCCGACAGCTGGCAGCCCGTCGCCGCCATGCCCACGGGCCTGGCGACCGCGTCGTACGCCGCGGCCAACGGACGGCTCCTGGTCTCCGGCGGCTTCAAGCGGGTCGGCGTCAACCGCGTCCTCACCCCTGAGGGTTACGCCTACGACCCGGGCACCGACACCTGGACCCGGCTGCCGGACGCCCCCACCGCGCTCTACCGCGGCGGCGGGGCCCCGGGGATGTACCAGGTCGGCGGCAGCAACCAGAGCCGCTTCCCGGTCCCGGTGGCCACCGCCCGGCAGCTGCCGGGCTGGGACCAGACGGAGACCGACGTGTCCTGGCTGTCGGAGAACCCCGGGCGCCTGACGCTGCGCCCGGGCGCGAGCGCGACGTTCACGGTCACGCTCGACGCCCGCGGCCTCCGGACTCCGGGCGACTGGACGGCGTCGGTGATCCTGCGCACCGGCACGCCGTACTGGGTCCCGCCGATCCCGGTCGCCCTGCACGTCAGGAAGTCCGGCCACTGACGCGGTCGTCCCGCGGCACCGGGCCCCTCGGGCAGGTCACCCGACCTGCCCGAGGGGCCCCGCCGTTCCGGGGTGGGCGAATTGGTCCGGTCCTCCGTCGCGGAAATGGACCGCATCGGCGCGCCGCCGCGCCCGTACGGTCGGCACCATGACGTCGACCGTTCCCCCCGCCCTGAACATCTGTGTCTTCCTGTCCGCCGCCGACCTCGACGAGCGATGGACCCGGCCGGCCCGTGAGTTCGCTGAACTGCTCGGCAGGGGCGGCCACACGCTGGTGTGGGGAGGGTCCGACACCGGGCTGATGAAGGCCGTCGCCGACGCGGTGCGCGAGTCCGGGGGCCGGCTCGTCGGGATCTCGGTCGGCCTCCTCCGCCCGTGGGCCAGGAAGGACGCCGACGAGATGGTGATCGCCGCGGATCTCGCCGAACGGAAGGCGCTGCTGCTCGCCCGGTCGGACGCGGTGGTGGTGCTGCCCGGCGGCCTGGGAACGCTGGACGAGGTGTCCGAGGTCCTGGAGCTGAGGAAGCACGGACTGCACGGCAAGCCGGTGGTCCTGCTGAACACGGGCGGCTTCTACGACGGGCTGACCCTCCAGCTGCGGCGGATGGAGGAGGAGGGGTTCCTGCCGATGCCCCTGGCCGAGCTGGTCCTGCTCACCGACGACGCCGCCGGCGCGCTCGCCCACCTGGAACGCCTCGGCGCCGGGCTCCGGGCCGTGGCGTGACCTGCCGGCCCACGCCGGTGGACGCGGAGCCCGCATACCGGTCGAGGAGGGTGCGCGTCGGTCCCGTCACACGTCACGGCACGCGTCCGCACGGAAGGCGTCCATCGACACGGTCGCGTAGCCGTCCCGGCCGGTACCCGGCCCCTCGCCTTTCAGGTAGCGGACCTGGCCGGGTTCGAGGCGTGCGAGCTGCGCCGCGGTGAAGGTCACCTCGAACGTCATCGCGGAGTGGTTGTCGGTCCACCCGCGCAGGGTGTACGTGTGGTGCGGGTCGAGGGCGGCCAGGGGCGTGCCGGCCCGCCAGCCCCTGCCGCCGGTCCTCAGTGACCAGACGCTGAATCCCGTGGCCGGCTTGCGACGGCTCCATGAGCCGATTTCGTCCGCTTCGTCGGCGTCCACGTCGTAGAGCGAAGCGCCGTCGATGTGATCGTGGCAGACGAGCATCACCCCGACCGGCGTCCCGTCCTCGGCCACCGTGATGCCCGTGACCCCGACGCCCAGCGGGGAGCAGCCGGTCAACGCCGCGAGCACGGCGATGCCGAACCCTCCCAGGAAGACACACCACTTCCGCGTCATCGCGCCCCCGTCCCGACGCCGAACCCGGTTTGGACCCCGGACCACTTCAGCGTGCCCACCCCGGGGTCCCCGCGGAACGGGAACGGCGGAATCGAAGGCATTTCGCAACCAGGCCAGGCGCGGCGCGGACGTCCGCCGGCCCGGGGCGGGCGGGGCTGCCCCCGGGCGTCGGCGACGACCCCGTCCCGAGCCGGCCGGCGGGCGTCCGGGGCGCGCCCTGCCCGCAACGGCTCGCGGCTGTGACGTGGCGCCAGGATCCGGACCTGTCAGGCCCTTCCCAGAACCAGGATGTTCACCGACGTGCGCAACGGGGCCGGTCGAGGCCTCCCGGGGCAGCCGCTGCCATCCGCGGCCCAGGGGCGCCACGACGCTCCCACGGCTCGTCCGGCACAGCCGCTCAGCAGCCCGTGTCGCGGTCGACGGCCTGCCCGGCCGGATCAGATCATCTCTGAGGCAGCACCGCGCAGAGCGCGTCCAGCGCACCCGCCCACGCGCTCTCCGGAGGCGCCGCGTAGTTGACGACCAGTCCGTCCCGCGCGGGCGACCGCACCGGCGAATCGGCGACCTCGTAGCGGAACTCCGTCAGCCCGCTGACCGCCAGGCCCTGCCGCGCCGCGGCCTGGACGACCGGACGCTCCGTCCCGCGAGGGAGTTCGAGGACCGCCTGCAACCCGGCGGCCATGCCCGTCACGCGGACGGCCGGGGCCCTGCGCGCCAGCGCCGCGACCAACTGGTCGCGACGGCGCCGGTAGAGCAGCCGCATGGCGCGCACATGGCGGTCGTAGGCGCCCGAGGAGATGAACTCGGCGAACGTCAGCTGCTCCAGCGCGCTCGACATGTAGTCGCCGTACCCCTTGGCCGTGACGATCTCCGGGACCAGCCCCGCCGGCAGCACCATCCAGCCGATCCGCACCCCCGGCGCCAGGGACTTGCTCGCCGAGCCGAAGTACACGACCCGCTCGGGATCGAGGCCCTGGAGGGCGCCGACCGGCTGACGGTCGTACCGGAACTCCCCGTCGTAGTCGTCCTCCAGGATCAGCCCGCCGGTGGCCCGCGCCCAGTCGACGGCCGCCGTGCGCCGGTCCGGGCGCAGGGCGACTCCCGTCGGGTACTGGTGCGCCGGTGTCATCAGCACCGCGCCGACGCCGCGCAGGCCCGCCAAGTCGTCCGTGCGCGCGCCGTGTTCGTCGACGCACAGCGGCGGGGTGCGCAGTCCGGCGTCGGTCAGCAGATCGCGATAGAGGTCGAGACCGTACGCCTCGACGGCCACCGCCGACACCCCTCGGGTCCGGAGCGCCCGCGCCATCAGCATCAGGCCGTGATGGAAGCCGGAACAGATGACGATTCGCTCCGGCTCGGCGTACACGCCGCGGGCCCGCGCCAGATAGTCCGCCAGGGCGGTCCGCAGCTCCACCCGGCCGCGGGCGTCGCCGTAGCCGAGGGCGTCGTAGGGCGCCGCGGACAGCGCACGGCGGGCCGCGGCGAGCCACTGCGCACGGGGAAAGTCCGCCAGGTTCGGGGCCCCGGGCAGCAGGCCGTACCGGGGACGGGCACGTGGTCGGGCCCGGCTCGGCGTCGCGCCGGCGGCGGGGGGCTGCTCGGGCCGGTCGGCCACCCGGGTCCCGGAGCCCTGCCGGGCGGTCAGCCAGCCCTCGGCGACCAGCTCGGCGTACGCCTCGGTCACCGTGTTGCGGGAGACGCCGAGGTCCGCGGCGAGCGAGCGCGATGCCGGCAACCGGCTTCCGGGCGCCAGCCGCCCCGTGCGGACGGCCTCCCGCAGAGCGTCCGCCAGCCCGGCGCGCAGTCCGGGTCCGCGCAGCTCCAGGTGCAGGTCCGCACCGACCGCGGAAGGCGTCTCGGCCATGGAATTGGTCCGGTGATCCGTCATGGAAATGGACCGTACTCCAGTACCACTGCGTACGTAGCGTGGCAGGTATGACAACGACCGACGCACACACGACCGACGCACGTCTTCCCGAGCACGCACCCCGCATGGACTGGGCGAAGCTGGCCCCCGAGGCCTACAAGGCCATGATCCGTCTCGACACCGCCGCGCGGCAGGGCGTCGAGCCGGCCCTGCTCAACCTGGTCAAGATCCGCGCGTCCCAGGTCAACCACTGCGCCTTCTGCCTGGACATGCACAGCAAGGACGCGCTCGCGGCCGGCGAGTCGGCGGAGCGCGTCATCCAGCTCGACGCGTGGAGGGAGTCGAAGCACTTCTACACGGCGAAGGAGGTCGCCGCGCTCGAGCTGACCGAGGCGATCACCGTGCTCACCGACGGGTCCGTCCCGGACGAGGTGTACGCCAGGGCCGCGAACGCCTTCGACGAGACCGAGCTGGCGCGCCTCATCGTCGCGATCACCACGATCAACGCGTGGAACCGCTTCGGGGTCTCCACCCGGCTGGTCCCCGGTCACTACACGCCCGGCGTCTGAGACCCGGTGATCCGGGCGGAGGCGGGGACGGCGACCGGCCCCCTCCGCCCGGCCGACCCCAGGAGACCATGGTGACCACACCGACCACACCGACCACACCGACCACACCGACCACACCGACCACACCGACCACTGCCTGTGTCCCGCCCCGCCGGCTGCCCCTGGCGCGGGCCGCCGACGAGTTCGCGCTCACCACCGCCCTGCTGTTCCTCGCGGTGACCGTCGTCCGGTGGCTGCGCGATCCGGGCTCGGCCCTGTACATCGCCGACCTGGACGTCGCGCTCGCCGTGATCGGCGCCGTCAGCGGGATCATCCTCACCGGACTGATCCTCAGCCCGCCCGGCCGGCGCAGCGGGGGACACACCAATCCGGCGGTGACGGTCGCGCTGTGGTTGATGGACGCGTTCCCCGGGCGCGGCGTCCTGCCCTACGCGCTCGCCCAGCTCGCCGGCTCCGCGGTGGGGACCGGCCTCGCGCGCCTGGTCTGGGGGCGTGCGGTGTCGTTCCCCTCGGTCGCCCACGCCGCGATCAGGCCCGCCCCGGCGTGGCACCCGGCGGAGGTCTTCCTCGCCGAGGCGGGCAGCATGGCCGTCCTGATCCTCGTCGTCGGATTCTTCATGGCCCGTCCCAGCCGTGTCCGCGCGGTGCCCTGTGCCATCGGACTGTCCGTCGCGCTGGTGATCGCCCTGCTCGGTCCCCGCAGCGGGGGCTCGATCAACCCCGCCCGCCAGTTCGGCCCCGCCGCACTCTCCGGGCAGACCACCGATCTGTGGATCTACCTGGTGGCGCCGGTGCTCGGAGCGGCACTCGGGGCCCGGGTCCACCGCCTGTTCGTCCGGCGGCTCCGCACGCGCCGGCCGGCCGGCCCGCCCGGCCCGGCGGGGACCCCGTCAGAGACGCTCGCGGCCGAGGTGCCGCACGACCCGCTCGTCCGGCAGTGACAACAGGCCGCGCCACGCGGCCGGCACGGTCGCGTGTCCGTAGCGTCATTAAGACCAGTTTGGAGAGGTTTGTACCATGTCCTGCTACCCTCGCCCCTGTCCGTCACAAGGCGGACTCCCTCGACGCGCGAAGGACTGATCCGCCATGCATGTCTTCGTCGCGGGTGCCACCGGCGCGGTGGGCCGGCTGCTCGTACCGCTGCTGCTGGACGCGGGGCACCAGGTCACCGGGATCTCCCGCACGCCGGAAGGAGCCGAGCGCGTACGGCGCCAAGGCGCGTCGGCCGTTCGGGCCGATGTGTTCGACCGGGACGGCCTGATGGAGGTCGTCTCGGCGGCCGCACCCGACGTGGTGGTCCATCAGCTCACCGACCTGTCCGGCGCGGACGGGGAGGCGACCAATCGGCTCCGCCGGGAGGGCACGCGCCATCTGGTGGACGCGGCCAGGGCCGCGGGCGTCACGAGGATGGTGGCCCAGTCGATCTCCTGGGCCTACGAGCCCGGAGAGGGACCGGTCGACGAGTCCGTGCCGCTCGACATCGGGGCGGCGCAGCCGCGCGGAGCGCTGGTCGACGGGCTGCGGGCACTGGAGGACACGGCGGCCGAGATGGACACGGCGGTAGTGCTGCGGTACGGCGTCCTGTACGGCCCCGGTACCTGGTACGCGCCGGGAGGCGCCGTCGCCGCGGCCCTGTCCGGCGACCCGTCCGCGCGGTTCCTGGGGAGCATCGAGGCCGATCTGTCGGTGAGTTCGTTCCTCCACGTCGCCGATGCCGCGCGGGCCGCCGTCGCCGCTCTCGGATGGCCGGCCGGGCCGGTCAACATCGTGGACGACGAGCCCGCGCAGGCCCGCGAGTGGCTGCCGGTCCTGGCCACCGCCCTCGGCGTGCCCGCGCCGAAGGCCGGTTCCGGGCGGGAGGGCTGGGCGCGGGGCGCCTCCAACCGGCTGGCCCGCGCCCGTGGGTGGCGGCCGGAGTACGCGACATGGCGCACCGGCTTCGCGGCTCAGGACGCCTGACCGCGCGCCCGGTGCCCGGGGATCAGGCGCCACCGACGGCGTCCCGCAGCAGCTTCATGTCCTTGGCTCGGTTCCTGGCGCCGCGGCCCTTAGAGCCGTGCAGGTAGCGGTCGAGGCGGGTGCGGACGCCGGGGTTCCCGAACTCGGCCGCCTGCGAGGCGAGGTGGATCGGTCCGCTGCCGAGTGGCGGCCCCCCACGGACAGAGCGCCCGCTCTGTCCGTGCGGGGACCGGTGGTGCCGGTCCCCGCCGTTCAGACGAGGGTCACGGCCAGTGCCACCTCGTCGGGGACCAGGACGCCCTGGTAGACCTGCTCGGTCATCGCCGCCACGCGGGGCCAGGCGAAGCGGGTCAGCGCGCGGCGGCGCCCGTTGATCCCGCAGACCCTGCGGGTGCCGGGGGCGGCGAGCAGCCCGCCGACCGCGTGGGCGAGGGCGGCGTGGGAGTGCGGCGCGACCAGGCGCCCCGTACCGGGGTCGGCCACCGTGTCCAGGTGCCCGCCCACCGCGCTGGCCACCACGGGCCTGCCGCAGGCCATGGCCTCCAACGGCACACTGCCGAACGGCTCGTAGTCGGCGGGAGCCACCACGACGTCCGCGCTGCGGATCAGCGGTGCCACCGCGGCACCGGGCACCGCTCCGGTGAACCGGACGCGGTCGGCGACTCCCATGTCCCGCGCGAGGTCGAGCAGTCGGCGCACTTCCGGGTCGTCCCCGAGGCGGCTCGCCGCCGGACCGCCCACGACGACGAGTTCCGTGTCGGGCAGCCGGGTCAGCGCGGCGACCGAGACCGCGATGCCCTTGCGCGGTGCCATCGCGCCCACCTGGAGCAGCCGGTACGGTGCCGGGCCGCGCTGCGCGGCGAGGCCGAGCGGGGTGAACCGCTCGGTGTCCACGCCCCGGGGGACGACGCTGATCTTGTGTGCCGGAACGCCCATCAGCGCCAGTTCCCCGACCTCGTCACGGCAGACGGCGATCACCCGGTCGCAGGCCAGGGCCACTTCGGTCTCCCGGACGACGCGGTCGGCCGGACGGCCGCCGAACGTCGCCTCGTACCGCCGGGTGACCGTGCCGAGTACGTGGAAGGTGTGCACCAGCGGAATCCCCAGGAGACCGGCGGCACGCAGGGAGGCCAGACCCGTCATCCAGAAGTGCGTGTGCACGATGTCCGGTTGCCGGATGCGCCAGACCCGCGTCAGGTGCCGCCCGAACTCCGGCATGTGGGGCAGCAGTTCCTCGTCCGTCAGTGGGCACGCCGGCCCGGCGGCCACGTGGTGGACCTCCACGCCTTCGCACAGCGGTACCACGTCCGGCAGACCGGGTGCGTCGCGCCGGATGTGGACGGTCACCCGGTGGCCCCGTTCGGCCAGCGCGACGGCCAGCCGCACGACGTGGACATGGGGTCCGTCGCCGTCCGGTCCGCCCGGCGGTGTCAGGGGGCTCGCGTGCTCGGAGACGAGCGCGATCGCCATGGAGTCGGCTGTGCTGCGGCGGCTCATCGGCGCACCTCCCGTCGTCGGGCGCCCCCGGTCGTGCGGGAAGCGTTCGGGCCCGTGGTGTCCGGACGGGCTCACCGCGCGGGCTCCGGCAGCACCAGGCGAACCGCCTCCAGCAGGTCGGAGGCGAGGACCTCGGCCTCCCGGACCTCCTCGGGCAGGGTGACCGGGGTGGGGACCAGCACCGCGCTCGCGCCGGCGGCGCGGGCGGCGGCGGTGTCGGCGCCGATGTCGCCGATGACCGCGGCCTGCGTGGGGGCCACGCCGAGCCAGTCGCATGCGGCGAGCACCAGACCCGGCGCGGGCTTGCGGCAGTCGCAGACCTCGTCCCAGTGCGGGCAGACCGCCCACAGCGCGAACGGTCCGAGCAGATCCTCCACCCGCCGCTGCACCGCGACGACCTGACGCCACGTCAGCACGCCGCGCCCCACCCCGGACTGGTCGCTCACCACGCCCACCGGTATCCCCTGGGCGCGTACGGCCTCCACGGCCTCCCGGGCGGACGGCATGGGGACCACCCGGGCCGGGTCGCCGTTGTAGGGAACGTCCACGACGAGCGTGCCGTCACGGTCGAAGAGCACCGCCTGCGGGAAGCCCATGGGCGGTTCCGCGGGCACGACCCCGGGGAACAGCCACGGCCCCGGACAGGGGAGCGGCGGTCCCTGGGTGTTCCACGGGCCGAAGCGGCTGGTCACGGGCGGACCGTCCGCGGACGGGGAGGGGCGAGACCATCGGCGCCCGGCGCGACGGGAGCGTGGTCGCCGGGGAACGGGGAAGGGCGTGTCATTCGATCTCCTCCCGTCGGGCGGATACCGGTCACACGTGGCGGAAGCCTCTCCACACGATCCGGTCCGTCCCGCCCGGGGGCACCTCCGCGTACGCCGATCGGGTGAACGTCATCGGCGGTGGCCCCGGGCAGCGGCTCCGCGCCTCAGGACCGCCCGCGACCGGTGACGAAGTCGCGGACGCGGTCCACGAGGCCGAGGCCGGGGTCCAGGATTCTGTCGGCCGGAGCAGTGTCCGGAGCGCGCGGGTGCGGACGCGCCGGCGCGACATGCTCGGCCCGGCGGACCTTCTCACCGAGCGCGAACAGCCCATCGGGGGTGCACGCCTGCGCGAGGGCGGGGAACAACCGCTGCTCCTCCTCCCGCACGTGCTCGGTGACATCGGCGATCGGCTTCCGCGTGAGGTGGTCGAAGCGGGGGCTGCCGACCTCGGCGTTCTCCCGTTTCTCGAGGTCGCGCTCCATCTCCGCGTGCTCCTGGATCTCCTTGTCGTCCGGCGTGTGCCCGCCGGGCACGTGCTCGCGGACGGCCGGGTACACGGCCGATGATCCGTACACGGACGGCTGCCCGGTCCTGGAGAGCGCACGCCCCGGCCCTGGGATCGCGGCAGCCGGAGGGAGGTCTAGCGCGTCGCGGTGGGAGCGGGCAGGGGCGGGGGGTCGACCTCGACGACGTCCTGCAGGCCGACGAGGGTCACGACGCGGCGCGGTTGGCCCTGGACGCCGTGGAGGGCCAGGTGGACGCCCTCGGGCGCGAGCCGGTGCCGCAGACGGAGGACGAGGTTGACGCCGGAGGAGTCCATGAAGGTCAGTCCGGCCAGATCCAGGACGACGGACGTGCAGCCGTCGAGGTCGAGTGCTTCGTTGACGCGCGAGCAGTTGTCGATGTCCATCTCGCCGGTCAGGCTGAGGGTGAGGCGATCGGCGTGACGCTCGGGTGCCACGGTCAGGGCAGTGGTCATGGTTCCTGCTCCTTCGGGGAGCCGGAGCCCATCGCGGCATCTGTCGGGGTCGACTGCCGCCATCCGCGCGCATACCTGCGCACGCGGAGTCCAGTAAGTGGCCCGTACCTTTCCGCCGGCCGCGGGGCGGCCGGGAGGACGGCGCGGAACGTGTACCAAACCAGGCTGATGTCCACTCACCGTCCCACAACGGGAACGCGCAGGCCAGGGCCGCGATCCTCGGGAACCGCCGGCCCCACGCCCGGGGACGGCCCGCCCGCACACCCCCCGCCTGCGGGTTCACCGGCAGTAGGGGGCGCCGGACGTCGCGCCTGCTCCGGCCAATGGGCACATGTCCCGCACGTTCCCCCCACGCCGTGCCCGCAACTCGGGTCGGTCGGCCGGCGACGGACTCCGGGATCCCGGTGCGCGGACCGTCAGGCGCGCCGTATCCCGCCCCGCATCCCGTACGGCTGACGCGACGCACGCGGCCGCGCCCACCGGCGCCACCAGGCGGTGGCAGGCCACGCCGCGGAGAGCAGGGTGGCCCCCCACGCGACGGCGAAGGCCCACAGGAGCGGACCGTCCTTGGTCATCGCGGCCGCCAGGAGCAGGGCGAGACTGCACCCGCCCAGGAAGGACACGAGAAGAGCGCGCGGCCAGCGGGCGAAGCGCGCCGCCGCGTCCCGCCGCAGGCTGTACGGCCGCATCGTCCGCAGCCGCCGGGCGAGTGCGCGGTCGCGCCGCAGCAGGCCCTCGATCCCGTTCAGTGCACGGACTTCCTCGACGCTGAGCGCGCAGTCCTCCCGCATCGACGCCTCCACGGCGGGTGCAACGGGGTCCGGGCCGTCCGGCCACCCGGCTCGCTCCTACCCCGGGACCGCCCGGTGAACGGGCCGGCGGCGCGATTGACCGGATCACGCCGTCAGCGGGCCGCCCCGTGCCCCGTTTCCCGGCCCCGGTCGTCCGGCCCGCGGCGCCGTCCTCAGCCCGTCTGCGTCGCGGTCAGCAGGCGGGGCCGGGAGCGCGCGATGAGCAGGGCGACGTCGTCGCGGCACCCGGGCAGGCGCAGTGCGGTCAGCAGACGGTCGCAGGTCTCCTCCACCGAGCGGTCCTGGGCGTGCAGGAGGTCGACCAGCACGGCGAGGCGTTCGTCGATGGGCTGGTCGCGCGTCTCGACGAGCCCGTCGGTGTACAGGACGAGCGCGTCGCCGAGGCCCAGACGGACCACGGTGTTCTGGAACGGCACACCACCCACGCCCAGGGGAGTGCCGGTCGGCAGGTCGAGGAGTTCGGGCCGTTCGCCGCCGCGTACGACGATCGGCGGGAGGTGGCCGGCGTTGGCGACGCGGCACTCGCCGCGATCCGGGTCGTAGACCACCAGGACACAGGTGGCGATGGAGTGGTCGGCGTGGTCCCGACCCTGGATGATCTTGTCCAACTCGCCCAGGATCTGCGCCGGTTCGAGGTTGAGGGCGGCGAGGGTCGAGGCCGCGGTCCGGAGCCTGCCCATCGTCGTGGCCGCCGGGACCCCGCTGCCCATGACGTCCCCCACGACAAGGACCGCCTTCCCGTCGTCCAGCGCGATGACGTCGTACCAGTCCCCGCCGACCTCACTGCTGGACTGCGCCGGACGGTAGCGGGCGGCGACTTCCAGACAGGGGTGGCAGGGGCGCAGCTGCGGGAGGAGGCTGCGCTGCAGGGTCTCCGCGGTGCTGCGCAGGCGCTGGTGCAGGCGGGCGTTGTCGATGCACACCGCGGCGCGGGAGGCCAGCTCCCAGGCGACGGTCACGTCGTCCTCGTCGAAGGGCTGGGGGTCGCGCGCCCGGCCGAGCCCGAGGACTCCGAGGATGCGGCCGCGGGCGATGAGCGGCACCGCCATCGCGGTGTGCACCCCGGCCTCGGCGAGGTCCGCCGCCGCGTCCGCGTCGCGGGCGATGCGCAGCAGGTCCGGGGTACCGGCGTGCGCGATCAACTGCGGACGGCCGGTGCGCACACAGAGTGCCGCCAGGTGGCCGGGCGGATACGCCACGACGACCTCCGGTCCGGTGGCCACCCGCGCCGCCCGCGTGGGGTGGGTGGTCTTGCAGGCCAGGGCCCGGAAGACGGCGGTGTCCTCCGCGGGCTCGGTGCCGTCCTCCTCCAGCACGTCGTCGAGGACGTCCACCGCGGCCATGTCGGCCGGTTCCGGTACGACGACGTCCGCCAGTTCCCGCGCGGTCCGCTCCACGTCCAGGGAGGTACCGAGACGGGCCGAGCCGTCCGCGATCAGGGCCAGGCGCCGGCGGGCCCGGTCCGCCTCCAGTGAGGCGCTGTGCCGGTCGGTGACGTCGACCACGGAGCACGCCACGCCCAGCACGACTCCGTTCTGGTCCTCCAGCCGGTAGAACGAGACCGCCCAGGCGTGGTCGCTGTCCGGGTCCGCGGCGGTGCGGCCGACGACGTACCGGTCGACGACGGGGACGCCGGTGCCCAGGACCTCCCACAGCGTCTCCTCCGCCTGGCGGAACTCGGGCCGCGGCAGCACCTCGCGGAACGGGCGGCCGATGTGGTCGTCCTCCGGGAGGCCGTGCATCCGGGCCAGCGCCGGGTTCACGGACAGGTACCGCAGGTTGGTGTCCATGACCGCCAGGCCGATCGGCGACTGCGCGACCAATTGGTAGGCCAGTGCCAGGCCCCGCTCCATCGTCTGCAGCCGCGACCGGTCGGTGGCCAGCCCGAGCGCGTGACAGCCGCCGAGGCTGTCCGTCAGCCGTACGTTGCGGAACTCCACCAGGCGCGTGCGGCCGTCCTTGCACCGGATCGGGAAGGCGCCGGCCCAGCTCCTGCCGGTCGTCATCACGTCGTCGAACAGCCGGATCGCCGCATCCAGGTGCGCGGAGTCCACGAGCAGCACGGCGGCGTACTGGCCGACGGCCTCATCCGCCGGGTAGCCGAACAGCTCCTCGGCCTGCGGGCTCCACATGTCGATGCGGCCGTCGGCATCCAGCAGGACGGCCGCGACACCGAGGATGTCCATCAGCCCGCTCGGCCCCGGCGCCATGCCCTCGGGCCGGCCCGCGTCGAGTGGCTGGTGATCCACTTCGCTCATCGCGGGCTCTCCTTTCACCCCCACCCGGAGCGGTGGCCGCAGGCCGCAGTCAGCAGTCATCCGGCGGCCGCCCGCCGCCCCGCGGGGATGCGCCCCGATCCGGGGTGCGCGGCGGCGTACCTGCCGATGACCTCTCCGGCTCGCCTACCCGCGGGCCGTCCGGCTGAGTCATTTACGCGCCGGAGGCGTTCCGTCCCCGGTGGGCGCCGAGCCCCCCGGTCCTCAGGCGGGGTGGCGGCCCGCCACGTCGCCGTCAGGGTCGTCGGCCAGGACGACGCGGGCGGTGATGCGCTTGCCGACCGGCTGCCGGTGGACCTCGAAGCTCTGGCAGACGGCCATGATGATCTCCAGGCCGTGCTGGCCGACCCGGTCGGCGTCCGCGGCCCGGGCCACCGGAAGCGTCGTGTCGCTGTCCCACACGGTGACCTCCACCGTGCCGTCGCTGATCTGCAGTGTCAGCAGGCACGGCCCGGGGGCGTACTTGCGGGCGTTGGTCACCAGCTCGCTGACCACCAGTTGCACCGTGACCATCACCCGGTCCGAGACCGGCAGACCGTGCACCGCCTGCACATCGGCGAGGAAGTCGCGCGCGAGGTCGCGGGCCTCGGCGATCTGCTCGCTGCCCTCGTATGCGGCGGTCACCGCAATCGGTCGCGTGTCCGGATACGTCCGGTCCCCACCTCGTACAGCCTCGTACATCCAGTCCGCCTTGCCTTCGTGCCGCTTCCACACCTGCTTCGATGCGTGTGCCCCCGACAGGGCAGGATCACACCTCGCGATGTCCGGTGCCGTTCCGGGACCCGCCCGGCGGTCACCTGCCCTGGTCACGGCTGGTTCACGGACGGTCAGGTCTCAGCGGGTCCGGGTCCGGGCCACGGGCCGGTCGCCGGTGCGCGCCGTGTCCGCCGCGTCCGCCGCGGCGCGCCGGGCCACGGCCTTGCCGCGCCGGAAGAGGGCCATGCTGGCGAGGCCGAGGATCATGAGGGCGACGCCGGTCACGATCTGGCTCAGATACGCGAGCCCGGCTCCCGAGTCCTCGCCGAAGTACCCGAACGCGAAGGGTGCGGCGACCAGGCAGGCGCCGCAGAAGACGGTCAGGATGTCGCTGGCCTCGCTGCGTGTCCTCGTCACGCGCGAGCAGCCGTTGAGGATCACGACGGTGGCGAAGACCAGATCCACCATGCGCGCGCCGTTGGCGATGGGTGTGTTGGGGTAGGCCAGGGGCCAGCCCGCCGCGAAGAGCCATCCGCCGATCAGCAGCAGTGGCACGGTGAGCAGCGAGTCGCGGATGTCGATCATCGATGCGTCGTAGTGCGGCTCCACCAGGGGCCGGACCGGGGGACGGTTCGCCACGGACATGGTGCTCCCTCCTGCGCGCCGCCCGGGGGCGACCGGCGGGGGTATGGGCGTCTGTCCCATTTTCGTGCACCGTGACCGGAACGTCCTGTCGGCTGTCAGCGGGCGCCCGCGCTGTCCTCCGCGCCGTCCGCCGCCTCCGGTCCGACGAGCGTGTGGATGAGCGGGACGCGGACGAGGACCAGCGCGCCGCACACCACGAGCAGCGCGCCGAGCAGCATCGGCACGATGTACCAGCCGCCCCGCAGCCGTTCCTCGAAGACGGTGACGCCCAGCGCGAGGCTTACCGTCGCGTCCCCGAGGGTGAGCGCGGGCTGCGAGGCGACCAGGGGCCCCGACTGCATGGCGTTCTCCAGCAGGAAGACCGCGGCGACGCCGACCAGGGCGAAGCCGTAGGTCTGCCAGGCGGTGAAGAACGCCGCGGCGCCGTCGTCGTTCCAGGCCTGCGTTGCGTCCTTCAGCAACCCCGCGGTCAGCGCGTAGCAGATGGCCGCGCCGGCCCCGAAACAGCCGGCGCGCACCCGCCCCGCCGGACGGCGGACGGCGACCGCGATGAGGAGCAGGACGGCGGCGGCGCAGGCCGGCAGGGCCGCGGCCCACAGGGCCGCATGCGGCCTGTTCACCCCGCCGCTGGGCGACGCGGCCCACAGCCCCATGCCCAGCCCGACGACCATGCAGCCGACGGCGGTCCACCCGCGCGGCGGCAGCCGCCGGTGCAGTACGACTCCGGCGAGGAACAGCGCGAACGGCAGTTCCAGGACGAAGAGCGGCTGGACAAGGGTCAGCTCGCCGTTGAGCAGGGCCAGCGCCTGGAAGGCGGCCGCGGCGATCACCCCACCGAAGCCGACGAGCCACACGGGCTTGCGCAGCAGTTCCCCGATGAGGGCGAGCCGCAGCCCCTCCGAGAGCGGCACCGTACGGGCGGCGTAGCGCTGCAGTACGGTGGCCAGCGCGTTGCTGAGCGCCGCGAGGAGGGCGAACAGCACGGCAAGGATGGTCTGCACCGGGGGATCTCCTTTGCCTCACCTCCCACGTTGATCCCAAACTAATCGGTGACGTTCGTTCGGCACGCGCGCGACGCGTCGGCCGCCGCACGCGGATCCGGGCACGGCCGGATCCGGCCGGAGCACGGTCAGAACACGCGCTGGCCCTTGCCGAGGGCGATGATGCCGTTGGCCGAGGCGTGGTAGAGCTCGCGGTCCCGGTCGGGGTTGACACCGATGGTGGCCCCCGGCGGGACGGTGATGTTCTTGTCCAGGATGGCCCGGCGCACGACCGCGCCGCGGCCTATGCGGACGTTGTCGTGCAGGACCGACCCCTGCACGACGGCGCCCTCCTCGACCACGACGCCCGGCGACAGCACGGACTGGGTGACCTGGCCGGAGATGATGCAGCCTGGGCTGACCATGGACTCACTGGCGATGCCCCCGGCCACGAACTTGGCGGGCGGCAGGCGCAGGGAGTGCGTGTACAGCGGCCACTGGTCGTTGTAGAGGTTGAAGACCGGGTTGATCGAGATCAGGTCCAGATGGGAGTCGTAGTAGGCGTCCAGGGTCCCGACGTCCCGCCAGTAGCCGTGGTCGCGGGCCGTCTCGCCGGGGACGTGGTTGTCGTCGAAGTCGTAGACCTGGACCTGGCCCTTCCCGGTGAGCAGGGGAATGATGCTGCCGCCCATGTCGTGGACCGAGTCGTCGTCCTCGGCGTCCTGGTGGAGGGCGTCCAGCAGCACCTTCGTGGTGAAGACGTAGTTGCCCATGGAGGCGTAGACGTGGTCGGGGTCGCCCGGCAGGCCGGGCGGGTCGGCCGGCTTCTCCAGGAACGCCTCGACGCGGATACCATCCGCGGCCGGGGTGATGATGCCGAAGGACGACGCCTGGTCGCGCGGGACGCGTATCCCCGCGACGGTGGCGCCGGCGCCGTTCTCGATGTGCTGGCGCAGCATCTGACGTGGATCCATCCGGTACACGTGGTCGGCGCCGAACACGACGATGTAGTCCGGCTGCTCGTCGTACACGAGGTTCAGCGACTGGAAGATGGCGTCCGCGCTGCCGAGGAACCACCGCGGGCCCAGGCGCTGCTGCGCCGGGACCGGGGTGACGTAGTTGCCCAGCAGATTGGACATCCGCCAGGTGGTGGTGATGTGCCGGTCCAGGGAGTGCGACTTGTACTGCGTCAGCACGCAGATGCGCATGATGTCGCCGTTGACGAGATTGGACAGGACGAAGTCCACCAGCCGGTAGGCACCGCCGAAGGGCACGGCCGGTTTGGCGCGGTCGGCGGTGAGCGGCATGAGCCGCTTCCCCTCCCCGCCCGCGAGAACGATTCCGAGCACTGAAGGTCCGCCGCGCATCGCTTCCCCCTACCCCTGGTCCGTCGCTGTTCCCGGGTCCTTCGCGCAACCGCTCACCCGAGAGTCCGCTCGTACACGTCCACTGTGCGGCGGGCCACCGCGTCCCACCCGAACTCGGCCACCGCGCGCTCCCGGCCCGCCGCACCCATGCGGGCGGCCGTTGCGGGGTCGCCCACAACGGCGTTGACGGCGGCCGCCAGGCCCTCCTCGAAGGCGGCCGGGTCCTTCTCCTCGTACGGCACGAGTACCCCGGTGACGCCGTCCCTCACCACCTCGGGGATGCCGCCGACGGCCGAGGCGACGACCGCGGTGCCGCACGCCATCGCCTCCAGGTTGACGATGCCCAGCGGCTCGTACACCGACGGGCACACGAACACCGCCGCGTGGGTGAGGAGTTGCACCACTTCCGGGCGGGGCAGCATGCCGGGGATCCAGATCACGCCGCTGCGCGCCTGACCCAGTTGTTCCACCAGGTCGCGGAACTCCGCGTCGATCGCGGGTGTGTCCGGGGCCCCTGCGGCCAGGACGAGCTGGATGTCGGGGTGCAGACGGCGGGCGGCGCGCAGCAGATGGGGGACGCCCTTCTGCCGGGTGATCCGCCCGACGAACAGGGCGTAGGGGCGGCCGGGGTCGATGCCCTGCGCGTGCAGGACGGAGTCGTCCGGGTCGGGCCGGTACAGCCGCGTGTCGATGCCGTTGTGCACCACGTGCACGCGGGACGGGTCCAGGTCCGGGTAGGACTCGAGGATGTCGGCGCGCATGCCGTGCGAGACGGCGACGACGGCGTCGGCCGCCTCGATCGCGGTGCGTTCCGCCCAGCCGGACAGGGCGTAGCCGCCGCCCAGTTGCTCGGCCTTCCAGGGGCGCAGGGGTTCGAGCGAGTGGGCGGTCATCACGTGGGGGATGCCGTGCAGGAGCTTGCCCAGATGGCCGCCGAGATTGGCGTACCAGGTGTGCGAGTGGACCAGGTCGCGCCCCGTGAGGGCGGCGGCCATGGACAGGTCGACCGACAGGCTCCGCAGCGCCTCGTTGGCCCCGGTGAGGCCGCCGTCCGCGGCGTGCCGGAACACCCCTGCCGGGTCGTCCGCCTCCGCACCGGCCCAGCAGTGGACCTGAAGATCCGTCAGGGCCCGTAGCTCACGGGCGAGGAACTCGACATGGACGCCGGCACCGCCGTAGACGTCCGGCGGGTATTCACGAGTGAGCAGGGCCACCTTCACGGGCGCCTCCCAATTGCGTCGCCGTGTCGGGACATCCCTGCCCCGCGGAACGTCGTTCGACCCGCATTGTGCGCCGCCGCCGTCGATCTGTGGAGGGGCCGCACCCACTTCGGCCGCCGTGCGGCCCGCCGTCGTCCGCGGAAACCGTGCCGGACCGCCGGCCGCGGATCACAGGTCCACGGTCGTGCCCCGTCCCTCGCGGCGCGCCACGGCGTGGACGACGTCGGCCGCCGCGACGTCGAGGGCGGCGTGGCCGGTGGACTTGAGGACGGTCAGGCCGGCACTGTCGCCGCGCCCGGGGTGGCCGCCGGACAGGACGGAGCCGAGCAGGACCACGGGGCGGCCGGGCGGGAGGTGCCGCAACTCGTGGGCGCCGGCCGGGGGAGGGGAGGCGGCGGCGGGCCGCTCGGCGAAGGGCGTCCCCTCCCGCACGGTGTCGGCGTCGAGCTCCGGGCCGTGGGAGCCGCCGACGGAGCTGACGTGCGTGCCGGGCGCGAGCCGCGCGCGGCGCACGACCGGGCCGGTGGCAGCGGTGCAGCAGAACACGACGTCGGTTGACCTCTCGCACAGCGGCAGACGCACCTGCCTGGAGGCGGCCGAGGTCTCCCGCCGTCCGGTCTCGGTCACCCGCGTCGGATGCCGCGCGCTCGCCGACCTCCCGGCGGGGTGGGCCGACACTCTGGCCGGCGTGGGAGGCGTAGGTTCGGTGGGAACCAGGTGGGATCGGCTCCTGTGGTCACGGCGTGACGCGCCAAGGGTGCCGTTCAGTACCGTGTTCCTCGGTTTCCGTGCCGTTCGCGGCTTTTCCGGCGGCCGGGCCGGCCGAGGCCGAACGCGCACCGTCGGCGATCGAGATCGACAGCCCCTCGGTCAGCCACCTGTGAGCCACCGTCATGTTCAGCACCCGCCCGCCGGTGACGGTGCCGACCAGAGCCCAGTAGCGTTCCAGGCGGGGGTCGAAGCCCGACGACCTCGACACCAGCCCGTGCAGGTGTGCGCGGAAGGCGGGGGTGTCCGACTCCCGCCGGGCTCGCGCGTGGGCGGACACGAAGGCGTTCACCGCATCCCCGGCGCCGGGCGGCAGGCCCTCGGCCAAAGCGGCGGCCGTCGCGGCGGCGGCCTCGTCGATCTCCCCGTAGAAGGCCGGGCCGTCCCTCATCTCTTCGTCGTGGTCCTGGGTCCAGCGGGTGAAACTGGGTGTGGAGATGAGCAGATGAAGCTCGGCGTAGGCCAGGACCGTCGCGGGATCGGGGTCCTGCGGCGGGTCCGGGCAGAGCATGGCGATCATGATGTCGAGCCGTCGCTTGGGCATGGCCGCGGACAGCTCGCGATACCAGTGGTCGGTGAGGGTGCGATGCGCCTGCGGGAGCCGCTGCACGCGGGAGAGGATCTCCAGACGCCGGAGCCGTTCCTCGCTCGGGGCCTCGTCCAGGGACTTGAGTGTGGCCTGGCGCCACCGCAGTTCGGTCAGTCGCTCCTGCACCGCTTCGAGCTCGGTTGCCACCAGTTCGCCGAGGGAGCGCTCACCGGTGACCACCCGCGTGATGGTCGCGATCGGAGTGTCCAGCGCCCGTAAGCGTCTGATGAGACGGATCCGTTCCCACGCCTCAGGACCGTACCGCCGATGACCACCGGCGCTACGGCCGGCCACGGGCAGCAGACCGCTGTCGGAGTAGTAGCGGAGGGTCTTCACCGGGACCCCCGTTCCGGCCGCGAGCTCACCGATGCTCCACGTGTCCTGCGTCACAGGCTCTTGAACCTCCAGTGCACGGGAGGTCCTAGCGTACAGATCGCCGGCCACGCCGGTCCGCGCCGTTTTCCCCACTGCTCAGGCCTCGTTGCGGCCTGCCCGACCTGCCTGGTGCGTCCTCGGCCGACGGTTCCGTCGGTTCCGTCGGTCCCGTCCGATCCCGTCCGATCCCGTACGACCACGAAGGGTGGACACGTATGTCCCCGACCATGACAGCACCGCGTCCAGGCCGAAGAGACAAGCTCCGTGCGGTGCTCTTTCCCCTGCTCTGCGCGGTGGCACTCCTCGCGGGCACCGCCGTGCCGGCGACCGGCGCACCACCCCGTTCCCAGCACTCCGCGGGGCCGAGCGGCACCGTCGTACGGACCGACCACGGCCTGGTACGCGGGGTGTCGCACGGCTCGCACACCACCTTCGACGGAGTTCCCTACGCCGCGCCGCCGACCGGACCCCTGCGTTGGCACGCCCCGGTGGCCGCCGCCACGTGGCACGGTGTCCGGGACGCGACGACGGCGGCCCAACGCTGTGTGCAGATGCCGGCACGAGGTGCGGGCGGGGTTCTCGGGTCCGAGGACTGCCTCTACCTCAACGTCACGGTGCCGACGGCAGAGCCGGCCGGGCAGAAGCGGCCCGTGCTGGTATGGATGCACGGCGGTGCGTTCCTGGGCGGTTCCGGCAGCGACTACGACACCGCACAACTGGCGGTCCGGGGCGACACGGTCGTCGTCACGGTCAACTACCGGTTGGGGATCTTCGGTTACTTCGGCCACCCCGGGTTGGGCTCCGCCCCACCGTTCGGCCTGGCGGACCAGCAGGCCGCCCTGCGCTGGGTGCAGGCGAACGCCGAGCGCTTCGGCGGCGATCCGGGCAGGGTCACGCTGTTCGGTGAGTCCGCGGGCGCCCTCGGCATCTGTGCGCACCTCACTTCGCCGACGGCCGCCGGACTCTTCCAGCGGGCTGTACTCCAGAGCGGTTCCTGCCTGATGTCCTTCCCACGCGGCGCTCTCGGACCCGGGACACCGGCGTACGAGCCGTTTGCCTCACAGCGCGATGTCCAGACGGCGGGTGCGGAAGCCGCACGGCGACTGGGCTGCTCAGCGGGTGGCGGGGACGAGGCGCTGGCGTGCCTGCGGGCACAGGGCACGGACCGCCTCGCCACGGCGCAGCTGATGCAGGCCTTCAACCGGCCCGCCTTCGGTAACAGGCTGCTGCCCGTGGCGCCGGACAGGGCGTTGGTGTCGGGACGCTTCCACCGAGTGCCGGTCATGCAGGGCACCAACCATGACGAGATGCGGATGTTCGTCGGCCTGTCGCTCGCCGCGTTCCCGATCCGCACCGAGAGCGACTACCGAGCCCGTCTGGTGGACGCCTTCGGGCTTGCGGCCCCGGCCGTCGAGGCGGAGTATCCGCTCGCACAGCACCCCACACCCGCACTTGCCTGGGCCGCGGTGCTGACCGATCGATCCCTCACCTGCACCACACTGGCCGCCGGCCGGGCCATCGCCGCTCATGCTCCCGGCCTCCCTCTCTACGGCTATGAGTTCAGCGATCCGGACGCGCCTGTCCTCACCGGTCTGCCGGCGAACCCGGGCTTCCCCTACGGTGCGGCGCACGGCTTCGAGATGCCGTTCCTGTTCTCCTCCTTCCCCACCGAACAACCGCTGACCGGCGCCCAGCGCTCCCTGTCGGACCGGATGGTCGACTACTGGGCGAACTTCGCGCACACCGGCACTCCGGACACCCCCGGCGCCCCGCGCTGGCCTGTCCTGCGCCCTTCGTCACCTCTCGCGCAGTCGGTGCAGTCGTTGGCTCCCGGACCAGGCGGAATCCACCCCGTCGATGCGCATTCCGCCCACCACTGCTCGCTCTGGGACCGCCTGCCCCGGTGAGCCTCCGCGCCCAGCGGACCCGGGCGCCACGGCGCAGAGGCCGATCGGTCCCGTCGGCGACGGCGACGCCCGTCACGCCGGTCCTGACGACGGCGCCGCCGAAGTCGAGGCGGTCACCGAGGCCGACCCCCCAGCCGGCGACCCGGCGGACCTTCCCGGCCGGAGTGTCAGGCGCCCGGCGTCCCGTCGTGGACGGTGACGAAGACGGCGCGCGCCTCGGCGCCGTCGGGCAGCTGCCAGCGGGCGTCGACGTGCCCGAGCCGACCGCCGCCCGGCGCGTCGGTGCCCGCGCCGGGGCGCAGGGCGCGGACCACCCGCAGGACCAGCCGCTCCGCCGGGCCGGAGCCCAGGACGACGTCCGTGGTGCCGTCGGGGCCGTCCGCCACGGTGCCGGAGCCGGGGGCCGGGGCCTGCGCGGGCCCGGTCCAGGAGCGGCCGACGGTGGGATCGGGGGTGTCGCTCACACTCTGCGCCTGCGCCTGTGCCTCACCGCGGACGAAGGCCGCCAACTGGCCCACGAGCACCGGGTCGTGGGTGCCGTCGTACACCCAGCGCGTGCCCAGCACGCCGTGCTCCGTCGTGCCGATCAGGGCGTGTTCGGCCCCGGCCAGAGGGGCCGCGCGGTAGGTGAGGGGCACGTGGTAGGCCGCCGCGTCCGCGTCGGTGACCACCATGAACTCCAGGCCGACCTCGCCCTGGGGGTCGTCCAGACGGAAGCCGCCCGCCTTGGTCAGTTCCGGCCGCCCGCCCGCGCCCGCGTACCACGGCTGCCGGGGGAGCCACTCGGTGAGCAGTTCCAGTTTGGTGGGCGACAGCGTGGTGCGGTGAATCAAGGACATCGCCTGTGAAGCCTTCCCCTCGGCGGACGCGGTGCGCCCATCGTGTCATCCGTGCCGAGGGCCGGAGAGGGACGGTCGCCGGTTCAGCCGCCGGTGAGCGCCTTGTCGACCTCGGTGACGAAGGCGTCGAGGTCGTCCGGCGTGCGGGAGGTGACGAGGGTCCAGCCGCCCGTCCTGTCGCTGACCACCGGCTCGTCCACCCAGGACGCGGCGCCCGCGTTGCCGATGTCGGTCCGCAGGGAGGCGTACGAGGTGAGGGTCTTGCCCCGTACGGCGTCTGCCTCCACCAGCGCCCAGGGACCGTGGCAGATCGCGGCGACGGGCCGGCCGGAGGAGACGAACGACCGGACGATGCCGATCGCGTCCTCGTTCTGGCGGAGCGCGTCGGCGTTGATCGTGCCGCCGGGGATGAGGAGCAGGTCGAAGTCGGTCGGGTCCACCTTGTCGAAGGTGGTGGTCGGCCGCACCGTCCTGCCCGGGTCCTTGTCCCCGACCAGGGTCACGATGGGCTCGTCGGCGGCCGCGGCGATGGCGACGTCGGCGCCTTCGTCGCGCACGTGCTCGGTGGGGACGACGAGTTCGTCCTGCTCCACTCCGTAGTTGGTGGCGATCGCCAGGACGCGGTGACCGCTGAGTGGCTTGTCGGCCATGGTGCTGCCTTTCACGAGTGCCGCGGTGCGGCTGCTGGACAGACGGCGCATGCCCGACCCTCCGTACCGGAAACGTGCATGATGAACCCTTTGCGATGAATGTGCCATTCATTGGCATATGCCGGGCCGCCTCGGGGTGCGGCCGACGGCCGCGCCGTCCGCGCCGTCCGCGCCGGGATCCGTCACCGTGCGTGACCGCGTCCCCGGTGCCTCGTGATCGTTGACCCCCGCTTGGCCGCGCGCCGCCGTGCCCACGCCAATCCGTGTCGATTCGGACGACTCAATTGCCCCAACAGGGGTATTTGATGGTCGAAAAGCCCGAAATGAGCGGAGATGGTTTCGATGGCCTACACGCGACCGAGCATCGAGGAGCACCCGGACCTTCTTGAGCTCCGCGCCGAGTACGAGCGGACGACGGCGACCAACCGGGGGCAGGCGATCGAGGCCATGGGCCTGGTCACAGGCACCTACCTGGCCGCGTCTCCATGGATCGTCGGCTTCAACGGCCTGTCGACGATAGCGGTCGCCAATCTGATCGCCGGTGTCGCGTACGCCATGCTGATGGGCGGCGTGGGGCGGGCGTTCGAGCGCACGCACTCCATGGCGTGGGCGGCGGCGATCATCGGTCTGTGGACGATCATCTCGCCGTGGTGCATCGCGGGAGACGTCGCCACGACTCGTACGATCATCAACAACGTGGTCGTCGGCGTCATCATGCTCGTTCTCGCGCTGGCGGCGGCGACGATGCGCCCCGGCGCAAGCCGCATGCGGCGCGAGATGCCCGACAACCCCACACCGGGCCGGCGCGTCTGAGCGGCACCCCGCGCAACCCCCACCGGCGGTTTTCTGGACCACCGGGACGGGGAACGGCGGAGGGCGGCACCGCTCGTCGGTGCCGCCCTCCGCGTTGTCGCCTCTCTCCGGGACTGACGTAGCACTCGCGCCCTCCCGGCGGTCTACTGGGAAGTGGCCTCGCCGACGTCCGCCCCGCACCGACCGGGCGGGGCGGCGACCTCGAGAGCCACTCATGTGCCACACGCACCCAGCAGGCGACGGGAACGAGGGCGGCATGTCGGTGGAGGAGCCGGAACTGCGGCAATTGCTCGCGGGTCTGACCGCGGTGCGCGACGGCGACTTCGGCACCCGCCTGCCCGGCGGCGGGGACGGCCTGCTGGCCGAGATCGCCACCGTGTTCAACGGCATGGTCGACCAGCTGTCGCTCTTCACCTCCGAGGTGACCCGTGTGGCCCGGGAGGTCGGCACCGAAGGCGCCCTCGGCGGCCAGGCGGACGTGCCCGCCGTGTCGGGGACGTGGGCGGACCTGACGGACTCCGTCAACGCGATGGCCGGCAATCTGACCGCCCAGGTCAGGAACATCGCGCAGGTCACCACCGCGGTCGCCAGGGGCGACCTCTCCCAGAAGATCGACGTCGACGCGCGCGGCGAGATCCTGGAGCTGAAGGAGACCGTCAACACGATGGTCGACCAGCTCTCCTCGTTCGCGGACGAGGTGACGCGGGTGGCCCGGGAGGTCGGGACCGAGGGCAACCTCGGCGGCCAGGCCGACGTACAGGGCGTGTCCGGTACCTGGCGGGACTTGACGGACTCCGTGAACTCCATGGCGGGCAATCTGACCGCCCAGGTCAGGAACATCGCCCAGGTCGCCACCGCGGTCGCCGGGGGCGATCTGTCCCAGAAGATCAGAGTGGACGCGCGGGGCGAGATCCTGGAGCTGAAGGAGACGGTCAACACGATGGTCGACCAGTTGTCGGCCTTCGCGGACGAGGTGACCCGCGTGGCCCGGGAGGTCGGCACCGAGGGCAACCTCGGCGGGCAGGCCACCGTGCGCGGCGTGTCCGGCACGTGGAAGGACCTCACCGACAACGTCAACGTGATGGCCTCCAACCTGACCGGTCAGGTCCGCTCCATCGCCCAGGTGGCCACCGCGGTGGCCCGTGGCGACCTCTCGCAGAAGATCACGGTCGAGGCGAAGGGCGAGGTGGCCGCGCTGGCCGGGGTCATCAACACCATGGTCGACACGCTCTCCGCGTTCGCCGGCGAGGTGACCCGCGTGGCCCGCGAGGTCGGGACCGAGGGCCGGCTCGGCGGCCAGGCCCGCGTGCCCAACGTGGCCGGCACCTGGAAGGACCTCACCGACAACGTCAACTCCATGGCCAACAACCTGACCGGTCAGGTGCGGAACATCGCCCAGGTCACCACCGCGGTCGCGGGCGGCGACCTGTCGCGGAAGATCGATGTCGACGCCCGCGGCGAGATCCTGGAGCTCAAGACCACCATCAACACCATGGTCGACCAGCTCTCCGCCTTCGCCGCGGAGGTCACCCGGGTCGCCCGCGAGGTCGGCAGCGAGGGCCGGCTCGGCGGCCAGGCCGAGGTGGAGGGCGTGTCCGGCACATGGAAGCGCCTCACCGAGAACGTCAACGAACTCGCGGGCAACCTGACCCGGCAGGTCCGGGCGATCGCCGAGGTCGCCAGTGCGGTCGCCGAGGGCGACCTCACCCGCTCGATCACCGTGGACGCCTCCGGGGAGGTCGCGGAGCTCAAGGACAACATCAACGCCATGGTCGGCTCCCTGCGCGAGAGCACCCGCGCCAACCGCGAGCAGGACTGGCTGAAGTCGAACCTGGCCCGTATCTCCGGTCTGCTCCAGGGCCACCGGGAACTGGACGTGGTGGCGGAACTCGTCATGGACGAGCTGACCCCCCTCGTCGACGCCCAGTACGGCGCCTTCTACCTCGCCGAGGAGACCGAGGACGGCACCGTCCTGCGGCTGGTGGGCTCCTACGGACGGCCCGCCGGGTCCCGCGCGGGGGAGCGCTTCGCACGGGGCGAGTCCCTGGTCGGCCAGGTCGCGCGCAGCCGCCGCACGATCGCCGTCGACCAGGTCCCGGCGGGCTACGTCATCTCCTCGGGTCTGGGGGCGGCGACCCCCGCCGGGCTCATCGTGCTGCCGGTCGTGGTCGAGGAGCAGGTGCTCAGCGTGATCGAGCTGGCCTCCTTCTCGGGCTTCACGGCCGTGCACCGCGACTTCCTGGAGCGGCTGAGGGAGACCATCGGCGTCAACGTCAGCACCATCCTGGCCAACGCCCGCACCGACGAACTGCTGGAGGAGTCCCAGCGGCTCGCCGGGGAACTGCGCGCCCGCTCCGAGGAACTGCAGGTGCAGCAGGACGAGTTGCAGCGCTCCAACGCCGAGCTGGAGGAGAAGGCCACGCTCCTGGCCGCCCAGAACCGCGACATCGAGACCAAGAACCTGGAGATCGAGCAGGCGCGCCAGGAACTGGAGACCCGGGCCCGCGAGCTGGACCTCGCCTCGACGTACAAGTCGGAGTTCCTGGCCAACATGAGCCACGAGCTGCGCACGCCGCTCAACAGCCTTCTGGTCCTCGCCCAGTTGCTGGCGCAGAACGCGACCCGCAACCTCACGCCCAAACAGGTCGAGTACGCCGGCATCATCCACTCGGCCGGCTCGGACCTGCTCCAGCTGATCAACGACATCCTCGACCTGTCCAAGATCGAGGCCGGGAAGATGGACGTCAACGTCGAACCGATCCCGCTGCGGCGGATCGTGGAGTACATCGAGGCGACCTTCCGGCCGATGACCACCGATAAGGGACTCGGGTTCGACGTCGTCGCGGGGTCCGGCGTCCCGGGCGAGCTCAGTACCGACGAGGCCCGGCTGCGCCAGGTCCTGCGCAACCTGCTCTCCAACGCGGTCAAGTTCACCGAGGAGGGGCAGGTGCGGCTGCGTGTGGAACAGGCGACGGCCGGTGAACTGCCCCCCGACGTGGACGCCCGGGACGGGGCCATCGCGTTCCGCGTCACGGACACCGGCATCGGCATCGCCGACCGGCAGCTGGAGACGATCTTCGGCGCCTTCCAGCAGGCCGACGGCACCACCAGCCGCAAGTACGGCGGCACCGGCCTCGGGCTGTCCATCAGCCGTGAGATCGCCCATCTGCTGGGCGGCGCCGTCACGGCCCGGAGCACCCTCGGCAGCGGCAGCACCTTCACCCTCTACCTGCCCGTCGCCCGCACGGCGCGCGCCGTGCGGGAACCGGAACCGGAGCCGGCCCTCGGCCGTGCCGCCGCCATGGAGCCCTGCTGCGACGACGGCGCGACCGCCGACGCCACCGGCGGCCCGGTCGAAGAAGCCGCGACGACACGGTTCGGACGCCTGCTCCTGGTGGTCGAGGCGCGCCCCCGCGGTCTGCTGTCGCTGGTCGCCGAGAGCGCCCTCGCCGACCTGGTCACCGGCCCCGGTGCGCCGCGGCCCGAGGAGGCCGTCGGCATCGTCACGGCCGTGGGCGCGCCCGAGGCGGCCGCCGTGCTCAAGGGCCAACCCGCCGGGCTCGTCGAGTGCGTCGTGCTCGACCTCGGACTGCCGCACGGCGAGGCCGCCCGCGTCGTGCGGGACCTGCGGCAGGACGCCGCGCTGGCGTCCGTTCCCGTGCTGGCCTACCGCGCCGGCGCGGGCGACGCCGAGCCGGACGAGGTGGTGCGGGCCCGGGCCGGCGCACAGCGGGTGGAGCTGCTGACCGGTCTGGACGCGCTGCGCGAACGCATCGCCGGGCACCTGGCCGCCCGGCGGCCGCAGGACGCGACGCGCGCGCCCCGGCCGCAGGACTCGCCGCGGCAGGCGGAGAGCGACGAACCCGCCCCGCCCTCCCTGGCCGGGCGGACGGTCCTGGTGGTCGACGACGACGCCCGCAACATGTTCGCCATCACCGGCATCCTGGAACTGCAGGGCATCCACGTCCTGCGCGCGGACAACGGGCGCAGCGGCATCGAGACGCTCCTCGCGCACCCCGAGGTCGACCTCGTGCTGATGGACGTGATGATGCCGGAGATGGACGGCTACGCGGCCACCGCCGCGATCCGCGGCAGGCCCGAGTACGCCGGACTGCCCATCATCGCGGTCACCGCCAAGGCGATGCCGGGCGACCGCGAGAAGAACCTGGCCGCCGGGGCCAGTGACTACGTCACCAAACCCTTCGACGCCGACGACCTGATCGCCCGGGTGCGCTACTGGCTGACCCCATGACACCGTCCGCACCGTCCGAGGGACCCCCGCCGCCGTGACCGCCCCCGACACCCCGGAGCCGGCCCGCCAGGACCCACCGACCACGCCGCCGAGCATGCCGCCGGACGCGACACCGTCCGCGGCCGCCGCCGGGCGGCTCGCCGTCACCGTGGAGCGCCTGCGGCAGCAACTCCAGGAGGCGCAGGCCGAGGCCGACGGCCGCGCCCTGGTCGAACTGGCCAAAGGAGTGCTCGTGGCACGGCTGGGCTGCGGCCCCGCCGAGGCGGCCCGGCAACTGGCCCGGCTCGCCGACGCGGCAGGCGTCTCACGCCTGGAGCTGGCGGCGGAGGTGGTCAACGACGCGGCGCACGACGGCATCACCGACGCCGTCGGCGACGTCGCGGCGCGCGATCCGGACGCGGACGCGGCGGACAGCGGCGGGTCCCCGCCCGGGGTCCGCCTGCGCACCGCGGAGAGCGGCGCCCTGGCCGCCACGGACAGCCAGACCGTCGCGGCATCACTGCTGGAGCACGCCCTGGCGCCGCTCGGCGCCTGCGCGGTGGCGATCTGGGCGGCCGGACCCGACGCCTCCCTCACGCTGGCCGGCCACGCCGGCTACACCGAGGCCGAGGCGCGGCGCTGGCGGTATGTGCCGCCCACCGTGGCGACCGTCGCCCGGCGGGCCGTGGACGAGCGCGGGGCGCGCTCCTTCCCCGCATCCTCCGCTGCCCCGGTTGACCGGGCTGCCGCGGCTGCCCCGGCTCCGGAAGGGGACGTGCCCTCGATCCGGCCGGAGTGCGGCGCGGGCGGCCGCATCGCGGTGCCCGCGGGCGCGGGCGGGCGTGTCGACGTCGTCCTGGAGATCTGCTGGCCGGAGCAGCCGCCCGCACTGTCCCCGGCGTTGCTGCGCCAGCTCGACGGCCTGGCCGAACTCTGCGTCCACACCCTGGTCGCCGCCCCTGCGGCGCAGGGCCCGCTGCCCGTCGACGAACTCATCGACATCTGCGACGCCATCCACGACCCCGCGCTGGTCCTGACGCCGCTCACCGGCGCCGACGGCCGCGTGACCGACTTCCGCATCCGTCACACCAACGGGCACTTCGTGGACCCCGCCGGACGCCCCCGAGGCGCCGTCACCGGAGCGACCCTCCTGGAGGCCTACCCCTCCGCCGCGGGCGACGGACACCTCTTCGACAAGGCCGTGCGGGTCCACGCGACCGGCGAACCCTTCCACGCCGAGCAGATGGCCTTCGGCTCGCTCGTCGAGCACGTCGCGCTGACCGTCGTCGCCGAGGTCGGCATCAGCCGGCACGGCCCGCACCTGCTGCTGATCTGGCGTGTCGAGGACGAGACGGCCCGGCTGGCCGGCCTTCTGCAGCACGCCCAGCGCCTCGGCGGGCTGGGCGGCTTCGAGGAGAACGTGCGCACCGGCGACATCACCTGGAACAGCGAGCTGTTCGCCCTCTACGGCAGGAACGAGCACTCCGCCCCGGTGCCCCTGGAGGATCTGCGCCTGCACGCGCACGCCGACGACTCCGCGGCCATCGGCCGCTTCCTGCGCACCGTCTCGCGCCACCACCGGCCCGCCTCCGTGGCCTTCCGGCTGCGGCGCCCCGACGGGGTCACCCGGCACATCCGCGTCGTCGCCGAACCGGTGCTGGACGCCGACGGCCGGCTGCTCGCCGTACGCGGGGCCTACCAGGACGTCTCCTCCCAGCACTGGACGGAGGTGGCGCTCGCCGCGACACAGGACCGGCTCGCCCACTCCGAGGAGCAGGCCGCCGAACGCGACCGGCTGGCCCTGCAGTTGCAGCACGCCATCATGCCCCCCACACACGGGCCGCTGGACGCCCCCGGCCTGGAGGTGGCCGTGCGGTACCGGCCGGCGGAGACGGAGTCCCTGGTCGGAGGGGACTGGTACGACGCCGTCGTGCTGCCGTCGGGCCACGTCCTGCTGTGCGTCGGCGATGTGGCGGGGCACGGGATCGAGGCCGCGACGAGCATGGTCGTCCTGCGCAACGCCCTGCGCGGGCTCGCCGTCACCGGCGCGGATCCCGGGCAGCTGCTGTCCTGGCTCAACGTCGTGGCGTACCACCTGACCGACCGCCTCACGGCCACCGTCGTCTGCGGCCTCTACCTCCCCGCGACGCGCACCCTCCGCTGGGCGAGGGCCGGCCACCTTCCTCCGGCCCTGTTGCGGGGGGAGGAGGCGACCACCCTGCCGCCGGGGCAGGGCATGCTGCTCGGCGCGGTTCCCGAGACCGCGTACGAGGAACAGGAGGTCGGCCTGCGGCCCGGGGACACGCTGCTGATGTACACCGACGGCCTGGTCGAGCGCCGGGACAGTTCCATGACCGACTCGGTGGCCCACCTGTTGGCGACCGCTCGCGACGCCGCCCCGTCCTCCCTGGAGCACCGCCTCGACCGGCTCCTCGCCGGCAGTCGCTCCGACACCGACGACGACGCCTGCGTCATCGGCATCCGTGTGATCTGACGGGCCGTCCGGCGTGCCATCCGGTCGGCACGGAGGCCGTGTCGGACATAACAGCATGAAGTCGGACACGTTAATGTCGCCGCCGGATCGCGGTCCGCCGCCCGGCCGGCGGACGGCAACGAGGAGTCAGGAGCCCCCCATGGTCAGCCCGCACCAGCCCCACGACAGCCACGAGCACGTCCACGGCGAGAACTGCGGCCACGTCGCCTTCCCGCACGGCGACCACACCGACTACGCCCACGACGGGCACGTCCACCGCTCCCACGAGGACCACGTCGACGAGTGCGACGCGACCGCCCACGTCGTGCACGGGGAACACGCCCACCAGCACGGCGAAGACTGCGGCCACGCCGCCGTACGGCACGGCGACCACACGGACTTCGTCCACGACGGCCACCGCCACGCGGCCCACGAGGGGCACTGGGACGACCACTGACCGCCTCCTCCACCGCGGTGACGTCCCGTCACCGCCCGGCCGGTGCAGGTAGTGATGCGCACAGGGTGTACAGATGACGGTGCCGCCCGAGCCGGGCGGCACCCATCACGCAGAGGACACGCGAACACCCGTGCACGGACGTCTCCGACCCGCCGCCACCGCCGTGGCGGCCCTCCTCCTGGCCGCCCCGCTGAGCGCGTGCGCCGGTACTCCCTCGGGATCCGGCGCCCCGGTCTCCTCCGGTCCGGTGGCCGCCCGTGGCGGCTCCGGCGAAACCGCGAAGGCACCGGACGACACCGTCGCCGGCGTACTCGGCACCTACCGCCACGACCCCCCGAAGACGGTCCCCGCGACGCGGCCCCGCATGGCCGACGCGTGCACCGACCGCACACGCCGCGTGCGGCACACGTCCTCCCGTCACTCCGGCAAGCGCACGACCACCCGGAGCCGGTACACCACGGAGCACTACCAGGACTGCCGCAAGGTGCGGCGCGGCACCGAGACGTACCAGCGCGTCGTGCGCGCCGAGCGCTGGTGCGTACGCCTCGACGACGTCTGGTACCGGGTGGACGCGGCCACGTACGACACCGCCACGAACACCGACAGGGGCGACCGGCTCACCATCACCCCACTCGGGACCGGGTGCTCATGACGGGCTGACGGGCTGACCGGCGACGGGCCGACGGGCGACGGGCCGACGGGCGGACAGGCCGGGGAGCCACCGCTACCCTGCCCGGATGCCCCGCCCGCTGCTCTTCCTCGACATCGACGGACCCCTGATCCCCTTCGGCTCCCCGGCCGGCCGGCCCGCGTTCCCCGCGGTACGTCCGTCCCCGGGGCGGCTCGCGAACCCGCTGCTGGACCGGATCGATCCCGCGCTCGGCCCGACGTTGGCGGCGCTGCCCTGCGAACTGGTCTGGGCGACGTCCTGGACGGCAGAGGACGCCAACGCATCGGTGGCACCCCGACTCGGCCTCCCGGCCCTGCCGGCGGTGACCTGGCCGGAACCTTCCGCGGACGACGCGCGCGACGAGCGGGCGGGCCTGCACTGGAAGACGCGGACGCTGCTGCGCCGAGCGGCCGGGCGCCCCTTCGCCTGGGTCGACGACGAGACCACCGGCGCCGACCGCGACTGGGTCGCCGCCCAGGGCGCACTCGCCCTGCTGCACCGCGTCGACCCGCGGCAGGGCCTCGCGGAACGGGACTTCGCGGTGCTGGCCGCCTGGCTGTCAGGAGCGGCGCCGTCGATCCCATGAGCGCTCGGACCGAGGGCGGTCATGTGATCGACGGCCCCAGCGGTTCGGGCACGTCGCCGCCCCCGTGTCGGCCTCGCGCCCGGCCCGGTCGTCGTCGTGCCGGCAGTCTCCCGTACGCCGGCCAGGGGGACAGCGTGAGCCGCTACTCCTCGGGCGCGACGACCTCGCCCGTGCCGGCGTCCCGGATCATGATCGCCTCGACGGGGCAGGACTCGGCCGCGTCGACGAGGACATCCGCCGGTTCGGCCTGCGCGTGCCGGGGGTGCGAGACCCCGTTGCGGAGCTCGAAGTGCTCGGGGGCGATGCCGGCGCAGGCGCCGGTGCCCATGCAGGTGTGTTCGTCCACGTTGATCTGCCAGGTCATGGTGGTGTCCTCGGTCGGTACGGGGTGAGGGCGGCGGGATGGGGGCGGGTCAGGGACCGTCCCAGGTGACGGGCATGCGCTCCGGACCGCGCAGGGCCACGCCCGACTTCCACACGACGGACTCCTCCCCGTCCGCGAACCGCAGACCCGGCAGCCGCCCCAGCAGGGACGTCAGGGCCACCTGCAGTTCCATCCGGGCCAGTTGGGCGCCGAGGCAATGGTGGGGCCCGTGCCCGAAGCCGACGTGCGAGGCCTCCTCGCGCCGGAGGTCGAGCCGGTCGGGGTCGGTGTACACCGACGGGTCGCGGTTGGCGGCGGCCGCGGCGGCCACGACCGCTTCCCCGGCCCGCACGGTGCCGCCGCTCAACTCGACGTCCTCCGTCGCGTAACGCGGCATGCCGGCGCCGTTGCCCAGGGGGACGAACCGCATCAGCTCGTCGACGGCCTGCGGCACCAGGCCGGGATCCGCGCGCAGCGCCTCCAGTTCCCGGGGGTGGGTCAGGAGGGTGTAGACGAAGTTGGGGATCTGCGTGGCCGTCGTCTCGTGGCCCGCGACGAGCAGCGCGATGGCCAGGACCACCAACTCCTGCTCCGAGAGCCGGTCCTCCTCGTCCCGGGCCGCGACGAGCGAGCTGAGCAGGTCGTCCGCGGGTGCGGGCGCGCCGCGGCGCTGGTCGATCAGACCGGCCATGTACTCCACGAGCTGCCGCGTGCAGTCCTCGACCTGCTCGGCGGTGAACTTGGTCGTGGACAGCAGCGCGTCCGACCACCTCCGGAACGCGGCGCGGTCCTCGTAGGGCACCCCCAGCAGTTCGCAGATGACGGTGACCGGCAGCGGCAGGGCGAAGTCCGCCACGAGGTCGGCCGGAGCGCCCTTGGCGACCATCGCGTCGAGGAGCCCGGCGGCGATCTGCTCGGTGCGGGGCCGCAGCTGTTCGATGCGGCGAGCGGTGAACGCCTTCGCGACGACCCGGCGCACCCGGGTGTGGTCGGGAGGGTCGAGCTCCAGGATGCTGCCGGGGAGACCCCGGCCGGGCCGCAGACGAGGTTCGTCGCGGCGGGCGGCCTCGGCCCGGCTGAACCGCGGATCACCGAGGACGGTCTTGACGTCCTCGTACCGCGTGACGAGCCAGGCGGTCTCGCCGTAGGGAAAGCGCACCCGGCACATCGGCTCGTTGTCGCGCAGTTCGGCGAACACCGGGTCCACGGTCAGCCGGTCGGCTGCGGTGAAGGGGAAGGTCCTCGGTTCGGTGACGGCCATGGAGACTCCTGCGGAGGCGGTACGGCTGAGGGGTTCGGCGGGCGTGCTGCGGCGCCCTCACGGCGGCCCGGGCGGCGGGTGCAGCGCGGGCCCGAGCAGGTGGCAGAGGTCGTCGGCGAGCAGGTCCAGCGGGTCGGCGGTGCGCAGCGGCAGACCGCCCGCGATCCATGTGGTCAGGAACGACCCCGTCTGGAGGGCGGCCATCAGCGCCCGCTGCCGGGCTTCCTCGGGGGAGACGCCCCGCCAGCGCCGGGCGTCGTGCGTCAGCAGATCCACGTAGCGTTCGTGCGCGGCCACGTAGCGGTCCCGGACGCTGCTGTCGTCACCGGCCGCCGACGGCGTGGCGGCGAAGAGCACCCGGATCGTCGGGGCCAGCGTCCGCCAGTCCGCCGCCGCGCGGTCCAGCCACGCGCGGACGGCGCCACGGGTCCACTCCGGGACGGCGGCGAGATCCGCGTACAGCGCGTCGGCGACGTCGTACACCCGGTCGGACAGCGCGGCGATGATCGCGGCCTTGCCGCCGAAGTGCGCGTACACCGTGGCCCTGGTGACGCCGCTCGCCGCGGCGATGTCCTCCATCGTGGCGTGCACGAACGACGTCCTGCCGAAGACGGCGACCGCCCCGTCCAGCACCCGGTTGCGGGTGAGGTCCCGCTGCTGCTGGCGCAGGCTCGCCCGTGGTCCGCGGCCGGCCGGACGCGCTGTGTCCAGGGCGGTCGTGGACCGGGCGGCGGCCTGCTTGCGGCGCTCCATGGGACAAGCCTACAAAATGCCGCAAGTCTTGACATTTTGTGCAGCTCCGATCGAGGACCACTCCGAGGGCCCGCTGCCCAAGGCCTCGCCGAGCGCGACGGCAGGCGCCGGGACTGCGAGCCGCGCCGCGCGTCCGCCGGACGTGACCCAGGCGGTCGGCCACGCCTTCCAGGGCCCCCGGGCAGGCCTCCGACGCGGGCGCCGCCGCGCGATCCACCGGGCCGCGCTGCCCATGGCCCGTCCGCTCCTCCCGCAGCTGGGGCGCGGCGGACGACCCCCGAGGCCTACGTCTACGGCCGTCGTCAAGGCCTTCCGCCTCGACATGCCGTGCTGCGGACGCCTCCCCGGGCGCCGGGCTCTCCCGCGTGAGCAACAGCGCCCGTCGTGCCGGGCATGGGGATCCCCGCTCGCGCGGCCACGAGCGGCGCGCTCCCCTGGTCCGCACCCGGGATGACCGGGCGGCCCTCTCGGCCGCCCTGGGAGGTGGCCGCCGCCGCTCGGATCGCCACCGGTGCCGGTGCGGGTGCCGGTGCCGGTGCGAGCGAGCCGTCGACGCCTGCGGCGCCGATTCGCGGGTCCGCGGCCGTGGTACTCGCCCAGTGCGAGCCGGCGTGTGCCCGGCGGGATACGCCGACTCCGGGTCCGCACTCCGCGTCCTCCGTCTCGACCGCCCGACGAACGGGCGTCCAAGTGTTCTCCGGGCACCACGACCGGATTGAGCCCGCACCTGTCCGGTGACGCAATGCGGTTCGTCCGCACGTCCCGTCGCCGGCAGCAGGCCTGGCGGCCCCGTGCGCAACCGGCTTCGCGCCCCGTGTCCCGACCCCGGTGGGGGTCGGGACACGGAGCGGCCAGTTCACTCCGCGGAGTCTATGGCGGGCCTGCGCAACTGCACCTCGGCGCCGTTCTGCTTGAACGACTCCGCGGAGACCGGAACGATCACCGCGTCGCGGTGGAAGTCCCGCAGGTTCGTCGACCCACAACTGATCATCGTGGAGATGAGCTTGGCCCGGGTCCGCTCCACGTTGTCGTACAGGCTCCCGGCGTAGGGCACGTAGCCGTCGACGCCCTCCTCGAAGGCCATCCGGCCGCGCTGACCGTAGCGGGCCTCGTTCTGCGCGCGCAGCGAACCCTCACCCCAGTACTCCTTGTACCACTGACCGCCGATCTGGATCTTCCGCGACGGGCTCTCGTCGAGCCGGGCGAAGTAGCGGCCGAGCATGATGAAGTCCGCACCCATCGCCAGCGCCATCGCCATGTGCGAGTCGTTGAGCAGACCCCCGTCGCAGCACAACGGCACGTACACGCCGGTCTCCTGGGCATAGGCGTCGCGCGCCTCGACCACATCGAGCAGCGCGGAGGCCTGCCCTCGGCCGATGCCCTTCTGCGCCCGGGTGGTGCAGATGGCCCCGCCGCCGATCCCGATCTTCACGAACGCCGCGCCCGCGTCGGCCAGATAGCGGAAGGCCCGGCCGTCGACGACATTCCCCGCACCGACGAGAACGTCGTCGCCGTACGCGTCCCGGGCGAATTCGAGGGTCCTGGCCTGGTACACGGAGTAGCCGTCGGAGGAGTCCAGACACAGCACGTCCGCACCGGCCTCCACCAGTGCCGGGATACGGTCCTTGAAGTCACGGGAATTGAGGCCGGCGCCCACACGCAGACGCTTGTCGGCGTCGACACTCGCACGGTGGTACGTCTTGTGGGCCTGATAGTCGCTCCTGAGGACCAGGGAGGCGAGCCGCCCGTCCTCCAGCACCGGCAGAACGTCCACGTGGTGGCGCCAGATCAGCTCGTTCGCCTCGGACAGCGACACCGAGGCCGGCGCGGTGACCAGCCCGTCCCGGGCCCGCATCCGGTTGCCGGCGGCCTCCGACGCGCCGTGACGTTCCAGATGGAAGTCGTCGAGGCCGATGATCCCCAGGAACTCGCCGTCCGGGTCCCCGCTCTCCGTGACCACGGCCACGCCCTGCTCGGTGCCCGCCAGTTGCCGGGCCACCTCACCGAGCGGCGTCTGCGGAGCCACGGTGACGTCGCCGGTCCGGAAACCGGCCTTGTGCCGCTTCACCTTCAGCACGTCCGCGGCCTGGTCCTCGATCCGCTGGTTCTGGTGGATGAACGCCAGGCCGCCGACCTGCGCCAGCGCCACCGCCAGCGTCGGGGACGACACCGCCTGCATGATGGCGCTCACCATCGGGGTGGCCACCCGGATCCCCGGTTCCTCACCGACCCGGTGGCGCACCAGGGGCGCCCCGAGATCGACCGCGTCGGGGGTGCAGTCCTCCGTGGTCAGGCCCGGAATGAGCAGGAACTCACTCAGCGTGCGGGAGATCTCGGGGAGAATTTTCATGTCGTCTCCAACAAGAGGCCTGCGCCCGGTCGATGACGGATCGGCGAGGCTCGTACGGGCAGTGCGATCGACGCCGGCCGGTCGCGCACTGTCGGAAGAACACGCTCTGACATCCTCAGAGCGGGCGCTCCCGGCGGAGCGGTGCTCGCACGCGCGGCCGCATCGGCAACGAACACGCAGGCCCGAGTCCGCGCGGTGCTGCACAGGCGCTGACTTCCATCACGCCATGAGGCACCGTATCGCATCGCGCGTCAGGCGTTTCCCCAGCTCGGCCTGGCGCGTTGAGGTGGGGCCCGGGGATCGCGGGGGGCGGGGCCTCCCCGGCCCTCGTACGGCGCCGCGCCGCGAGGTCGGGGCGACCGGCGCCGTGCTGATCGGTGCGCACGGGTGGGCGTCCGCGTGGCCGCCCACCGGCTGGGACGTCCCGCTCTGCCGGGTTCCAGTGACGACCTGATGCCCCTTTACTTTCCGCCGTGGCGCGCAGGCCCCGGTCGGTGAAGGTGATCAGCCACTCGAAGCTCTCGTCGATGTCGGCGCTCCACTGGAAGCTGTTGGACGCCTGCAACGTCGCGAAGCCGTGGAAGAGGCTGCGGAGCATGCGCAGGGCGTGGTCCACGTCGGGCTCCGCGATGTCGTAGCCGCGCAGGACCGCTCTGAACGGGCCGAGCGACCGCTGACCCGCGCCGGCCGGCGGATCGTCCGGGCCGGCCGGTTCCAGGCCGATCGTCGCGCCGTACCGGCCGGGATGTTCCAGGACGAAGGCGCGGAAGGAGCGCGCCGCGGCCGCCAGGGCGTCGCGGCCCGCGTACCCGAGGATGAGAGCGGTGGGCACGCCCGCAGGACGATCAGCGAACCGCGCCGGTTCCCGCCGCCCGGCGCCGGCGCCGGGCGGCCGCGCCGACACCGGCCCCGGCGCACAGGACCGTCAGTCCCAGGAAGAGGACGATGGACGGATTCACGAAGCCGGGCACCATGTCGTACGACGCGTTGCACTTCTGCGTGAGCGGGAAGATCTGCTCGCTGCCGAGGGCGTAGTCCGGGTCGTAACGCTGGTGGTGGATCAGCGTGCAGGACTCCTCCATGTCCAGCGCGACCATGTGCCAGGCGCCGTATCCCCAGGTCAGAGTTGCGAGGAGGAGGGATATCCCCGCCGCGACGGCCCAGTTGCGGGTCTTCACCGTTTCCTCCGTCCCGCTTGCCCCAGGTTCTCGACCCCTGACCCTTCCACGACCCGGCACGGGTGGACAACCGCGTTCGGCCCGGTCCCGCGGCCTCAGTCGTCGTGCCCGAGCCCGCGATCGGGTGCGCTCATGTCTCCTGTTCCCGGCGTACCGCCGGCGAGCCCGTAGCGCAGGTACACGGTGCCCTTCCCGCCGGCCACCGGCGGTTCGAGGAGTGTGATGTTCGTGGGCACCACGCCACCGTCGAACACCTTCTTGCCGACGCCGAGCATGATCGGGTGCACCCACAGGTCGAGACGGTCGAAGAGCTTCTCGCGCAGGAGGGTCTGCACCAGGTTCAGGCTTCCGACGACCTTCACGTGCTCGTGCCGGTCACGGATCGCGCGCACCTCGGATGCCAGATCCGGGCCGATCCGCGTGGACCCGGCCCAGGACAGGTCGGGCCTGCCGCGGGACGCCACGTACTTCGGGACGCTGTTGAAGAGCGTGGCGATCCCGCTGTCCTCGCCGTCCTTCTGGTGCGGCCAGTACGCGGCGAAGATGTCGTACGTCCGCCGGCCGAGCAGGAGGGCGTCCGTGCCCTCGTACGCGGCACCGACCTGCGCCCCGGCGACCTCGTCCATCAGCGGCGCCTGCCAGCCCCCGAACGGGAAGCCGACCGGGTCCTCGTCGGGGCCGCCGGGCGCCTGCCCGACGAGGTCGAGGGTCGTGAACAGTTCGATGTGGATGAGTCCCATGCCGTGCTCCCGGTGCATTGGTTGTTCCGCTCGGCAGGTAGACCTGTGAGCGCGGTGGGACTCATCGCCGCGACGGCATCCGGCTCCGGGCGTCGGCCGAATCCCCGGTGCGCCGGGGCCGTGGTCAGGGATAGCGTCCGCGGGTGACCCGTCGAACCCCGTCGCGCCCCCTGAACGTCGAAGCACTGTTTCCGGAGGTCGTCCCCTTCCGCAGGGACGCCGTGCGGCTGCATCCGCGTGCGGGCGAGCCGACATGCCGCGACAGTTCGGTGGGCGGTCCGCTGCTGTGGCCGGCGCGGGAGTCCTGGCCCCAGTGCTCCGAGCATCCGGGGTCGCCGATGGTGCCGGTCGTCCAGGTCCACCGCCGCGACGTACCGGACATCGTGCCCTTCCCGGACGGGTGCGATCTCCTCCAGGTGCTCTGGTGTCCGCGGCGTCACGAGCACCAGTGGGTCGTCCCGCTGGTCTGCCGGGGCGGTGGGGGAGGCGGTGCGGCAAGCGCCGCCGCCACCGACGGAGGCCGCGTACGGGCGCGTGCCGCGGCCGTGTGTCGTGCATCCGGAGCGGGTGGCGGAGTACCCGAGTTGGGATCTGCCGGACGAGCTCTGGGAAGCCCTGGACGCACGCTTCGAACAGGTCGGGAAAGAGACGGGCTGGGAGTACCAGGACCACCTGTCCACCGCGCCGGGCATCAAGCTGGGCGGCTACCCCGGCTGGTGCCAGGATCCGCGGTGGCCGGACTGCCGGGACTGCGGGACGCCTATGGATCACCTGCTGACGGTGGAGAGCGCGGAGGAGTCCGATTCCCGGCAGGCGTGGACTCCGGTCGAGGACCGCGGTGTCCGATCGGAGGGGCCCGGCCTGGTGCTCGGCGACCTGGGCGGCGTGTACTTCTTCGAGTGCCGTACGTGCCCCGGGCTCCCGTTCGCCCACCGCTTCGACGCCTGAGGTCCCGGACGTCGCTTCCTGTGGCGGTTCTGTGTCCGCGTCAGGCGGCGAAGCTTCCGGGACGCTGTTCACGTGGATCGCGCGTCCCGGGTGGTCGGAGCCTTCGAGCGGACCGCCGAAGGGATACGGCCGCGCGTCCGCGAGACGGGCTTCGATGCCGTGGCGACGTTCTACCTGTGGCACGACGAGCAGGCCGGCCCCCTGAGCGACCGAGCCGGGCCTGATCGCCTGGTCGGATCTCGAAGAGGTGCCCAAGGTGCCCGAGGTGCCGGAGCCGGCCGTGCCCGTGCTCCGTGTGGGTTTGCCACGTCGGACCGGTTCGTCCCGCCTCAACTCGTGCCACGGCAAGGCGTTTTCCGCCCGTTCACACGCGCACGGCCGCCGAAATCGCCCCGTGACGCCTCGGCCACGACGCCCGTAACAGGCTGCCTCAAAGATCGGCATGCACACCGGCAGATCGAGAGAGGGCGACTCATGACGCAGGGGCAGCCAACAGGACTCGACCGCAGGGGATTTCTGCGTGCCGTCGGCATCACCGGCGGGGCGGGCGCGATGTTCGCCACCATGGGCGCGATGGGGCTGGCGCCCACCGCGGAGGCGGCGGGCCGCGGCACCGACTTCAGGGCGCCGCGCGCCTCCGACTTCCACCTCACCGGACGTTCCGCGGGCAAGGTAGTCGTCCTGGGCGGGGGACTGGCCGGTCTGACGACCGCGTACGAGCTGGGCAAGGCCGGGTACGACTGTACGATCCTCGAGCCGCGCGACCGGCCCGGCGGGCGGAACTACACGGTGCGCGGCGGGGACTCCCACACCGACCTCGACGGCCGTACCCAGACGGCGCGCTTCTCCGAGGGCCAGTACCTCAACGCCGGCCCGGCCCGGCTGGCCCAGTGGATGATCACCCTCGACTACTGCCGTGAACTCGGCGTTCCCATCGAGGTCTTCACCAACGCCAATGCCGACGCGTACATCTACCACGAGTCGGCCGGCATGCAGTCGGGCCGGCCGGTGCGCTACCGCACCGCCAAGGCGGACACCTACGGATACGTCAGCGAACTGCTCGCCAAGGCCACCGATCAGGGCGCGCTCGACAAGGAGCTCACCGCCGACGACAAGGAGCGGCTGCTGTCCTTCCTGGAGGGCTTCGGCGAGATCGGCGGCCGGAGCGAGGGCTGGGCGTACGCCGGGGGCGCCAACCGCGGCTACACCACCTGGCCCGGCGCCGCCGGCACTCCCGGAGCCCTGCTCGGCGACCTGCCCAGCGCCTCGGACGTCTTCGCTTCCGGCGTCGGACGGCACTTCGCCTTCGAGTTCGAGTTCGACCAGGCGATGCTGATGTTCCAGCCGGTGGGAGGCATGGACCAGATACCCGAGGCCTTCGCCCGGGCCATCGGATCGCACCGGTTCCGGTACGGGTGCCAGGCCACCTCGCTCGTGCAGTCGGCGAAGGGCGTGACCGTCGGCTACACGGACCCGCACGGCCGCCCGCGGCAAGTGGAGGCGGACTACTGCGTCGCGGCCATGCCGCCGCACCTGCTCGCCAAGCTGCCGCACAACCTCGGCCCCGACGTGCAGACCGCGCTCACCACGATCCGCCCCTCCTCGGCCGGCAAGATCGGCCTGGAGTACCGCAGCAGGTGGTGGGAGACCGATCACCGGATCTACGGCGGCATCACCGAGACCGATCTGGACCTCTCCCACATCTGGTACCCGTCCTACGGCCACCACGGCAGACGCGGCGTCATCGTCGGCTACTACAACACCGGTGCCAATGCCGACGCCTACGCGGCCCTTGCCCCCGCCGAGCGCGAGGCCCGTGCCGTCCTGCAGGGGGTGAAGATCCATGGTGAGAAGTACCGGACCGAACTGGCCAGTTCCTTCTCCATCGCATGGAAGCGCGTGCGCCACCTGGAGGGTGCCTGGCACAGCATCCCCGGCGGCCCGGACGCCGCCGTCTACAAGCCGCTCAACGAGCCCGCCGGGCGGGTGCTGTTCGCCGGCGACTGGCTGTCCTACATGGACGCCTGGCAGCACGGCGCCATCCTCTCGGCACGCAAGGCCGTGACGGCGCTCCACAGCCGGGCCCTGAAGGCCTGACGCTCCGACGTCCGCGGTGCGGGGGCGCCTCGATCGCCCTCGCACCACGCCCGGTCATCGGGCCGCGTCGGGCGTGCGGACGGCGAGGAAGGCGACGTCGTCGTCGTTGTCCGCGGGGCGGACCTGTTCCAGGAGCGTGTCGCTGAAGGAGTCCAGAGGACGGCGGGCCAGCGCGGCGGCGTGTTTGCCGAGCAGGTCCAGACCGTGGTCCAGCGAATGGCTGGGGGATTCGATGAGTCCGTCGGTGTAGAGCATCAGCGTGGACCGGGGCGGCAGTGTGACGACGGCGTCGAGGCGCGGCTTGGTGCTGCCGGTGCCGAGGAGGATGCCGTGCGCGTCGGTGAGGTAGCGGGTCCGGCCGTCGTGGGTGATCAGCAGGGGCGGCGGGTGGCCCGCATTCGTCCAGTGCAGCCGCCACAGTCCGTCCTCGCAGGTCAGCCGGGCGAGCAGCAGCGTGGCCATGGGGACCTCGGCGATGTGCATGACGGCCTGGTCGAGCTGGGTGACGACGCCGCTGGGGCTCTCCGGTCGCGACCAGGCGAAAGCACGCAGCATGTTGCGCAGCTGTGCCATGCCGCCGGCGGCCTCCAGGTCGTGACCGACGACGTCGCCGATGGCCAGGGCCGTCGCCCCGTCGGCGAGCGGGAACGCGTCGTACCAGTCGCCACCGACCTGCGAGGCGTCCGGAGCGGGCACGTAGCGCGCCTTCATCTCCAGCCCCGGCACGGTCGGCATCTGCGGCAGCAGATGGCGCTGCATGGTCTCGGCCACCTTGCGCTGCCGCTGGTACAGGCGGGCATTGTCCAGGGCCAGACCGGCCCGGCGGGTCAGGTCCTCCAGCAGGGGGAGGTCGGCCGCGGTGAAGGCGTCCGGTCGCAGTGAGCGCCCCAGCGTCAGGGCGCCGAGCACGTCCCGGAGCCCGCGGACGGGCGCGATGGCCGCCGAGTGCATGCCCGTCGCGGTGAACAGCCGCTGCTGCTCGACCGCGATACCGGAATCCGGCGGGCCCTGGTAGGTCGAGGGGCCCGCCAGGGCCGACGCGACGCCGCGCAGCGCGCGCGACAGCGGCATCGGCGATTCCTGCGGGACGGGCGGCATGGGCCCCTGCAGATCGGTGCGCTCGATGAGCACGCCGTTGTCGTGCTGCACGACCAGTGCGCGCCGCACCTCGTCGCCCTCCGTCAGCAGGTCCACGACGGCCCAGTCCGCGAGGCGGGGCACGGTGAGCGCCGCCAGCCGTCGCAGGGCCTCGTCGACGTCGAGGGTCGAGGTGAGCCCGGTGGTCGTCTCCGCCAGCAGCGTGAGGCGATCGAGTTCGGACAGCGGCGGGTGTGCGGTCCCGGCGCCGGGTGGCATGGTGGCCGGCTGCCGCACCTCGTGCAGCAGGACCAGCGCCCCGGTGGTCCCCGGCGTGAGCGCGCAGGGCGTGATGAGCCAGGACAACCCGAGCAGCGTGCCGTCGCCGCGGGCGAACCACCCCAGGTCGCTCTGCGCGGTGGTCTCGGTGAGGAGCGCTTCCCTCATCCGGCAGCGGGAGCGGGGAAGGGGATGCCCGTCGCTGTCCCGGTGCAGCAGGTCGTGGGCGTCCTGGCCGGCGAGTTCCTCCGCGGACGTTCGGAACAACCGCCGGGCCCCGGCGTTGGCCGCGACGATCCGCCCCTCGTCGTCGACCACGAGGGCGGACGCCCGGACGCTCTCCAGGTCGAGGGCCGGGGCGGCGCCCGGCGCCGTGGCCGGGGTACCGCCTGGCGTGTGCGGCCCGATCACGGGCGGGACATCTGGCGGGGATGCTGCGGCTGCCATGCCCTTCCTCGGTCCGGTCGCAAATCCGTGTCGTACCTGCCTCACCAGCATCACACGCGCCCGCACGGCGGGCCCACCGCGAACGGCGATTTCCCGCCACCCGCGAGGTCCGGTGATCCCGGTCGCAGGACCGACTCCGACCGCACCGGCGCCCGTTGGCCCGGCTGCCCGGCCGGTCACGGGCCCGCCGGGCTCACGACCGGCCGGCGGGTAGACAGGCCCGGTCGTCACATGGGCGGCCGCCCGGAGGGCGGGCCCCGCGGGCCGCTGATGAATGCCCCAGGTGCGGTGGATTGCCCGGCGGAGAGTCGTCCTTGCAGGGGGCCACCCGGACGGTTCGGCGACTCCCCCGGGCCGACGGCCGGGGGAGGGAAGGCGACGACAGGGCCTAGGCTTCCGGGAATGCCGATCCCCACCACGGCGCGGATCCGTGCGCTGCACGAGAAGTACGCGCCCAGCGCCGAAGCCTTCGACCTGGTGTTCACGCACTGCGAGATCGTGTGGAGCATCGCCGAACAGCTGATGCCCGCGTCGGGCGTCGGTGCCGTCGACGAGGAGCTGGTGCGCGCGGGATGCCTCCTGCACGACATCGGCGTCTACCGGCTCTTCGACGACGGCGGCGGTCTGGACCACGCGAAATACGTGCGCCACGGCCTCCTCGGCCACGAACTCCTCGCCGCCGAGGGCTTTTCCGAGGCGCTGTGCCGGTTCTGCTCCTGCCACACCGGCGTCGGCCTCACCGCGGCCGACGTGCTGCGACAGGGTCTGCCGCTGCCCCCGGCCGACTACGTGCCGGTGACGCGCGAGGAGAGGCTGGTGATGTACGCGGACAAGTTCCACACCAAGGCGTCGCCGCCGCGCTTCCTCTCCTTCCCCGCCTACGCGGAACAGGCCGGCCGGTTCGGTGAGGACAAGGTCGCCGCCTTCCACGCCCTGCGCGCCGAGTTCGGCGAACCCGATCTCGGCGCGCTCGCGTCGGCCCACGGAGACACCTGTGTGGAGCAGAGTTGATGATCCGTCAGTTCTGCACGGTGGGACGTACGACGATCTCGTTGACGTCGACCCCGGCCGGCTGGGCGATCGCGTAACCGACGGCCTCCGCGACGGCGGACGCCGGGAGGCCGATCATCTCCGTGGCGGCCCGGGCCGCGCCCTGTGCCTCGGGGTCACCACCGGTGAGGGTGAGTTCGGAACGGGTGAAGCCGGGGCTGACGACCGTGACGCGGATGTCGGAGTTCTCCTGCCGCAACCCTTCCGACAGGGCCCGTACCGCGTACTTCGTCGCGCAGTACACGGCGGCGGTCGCGTCCACGCGGAGCGCGGCGGTCGAGGCGACGGTGATGACGTGCCCCGACCGGGCCTCGCGCATGGAGGGCAGGACGGCGGCGACGCCGTGCAGCACACCGCGCAGGTTGACGTCGATCATCCGGTCCCACTCGTCGACGCGCAGGGCCGCGACGGGGGAGAGGGCCATCACGCCCGCGTTGTTCACGAGGACGTCCACGCGTCCGTGACGGGTGAGCGCGCCGGTGACGAAGGCGTTGACGCTGTCCGCGTCGGTGACGTCCAGTTCCGTGTACTCGGCGCTGTGGCCGGCGGCGGTCAGCTCCGCGACCAGCCGGGCCAGGCGGTCCACACGCCGGGCACCGAGGACGACGTGGTGGCCGGCCGCGGCCAGATGGCGGGCGGTGGCCTCGCCGATGCCGCTGGACGCGCCGGTCACCAGGACGGTCTTGGGGCGAGGGGAAGGGGTGGGGTGCTGCACGACGGTCTCCGAACGGATGGAAGGAAAGGGAGGCAAGGCAGGAAGGAAGCGAGGAAGAAGGAAGACGGGGGGCGGACCGGGGCCGGCCCGCCGGGGCCGCGGTCCGTCGACCGGCTGACCGTCCGATCGGCGGCGCTCAGGTCGTGTGCGCCACCCGGGCCACCTGCCAGTCGACGGTCCGCTGGTCGATGGTGGCGTGGACGGGGGAGCCGCCCATCTCCGTGGTGATCCCGCGGGCCGAGGCCATCGCCTGCCCGGTGGTGTCCCAGGCCACGATGTCGACGACGGTGCCGTCCTCGCGGACCGCGACGGTCCGCCCCCGGAACCCCGGCCGGCGGGCCAGGTAGGCGTCGATGTCCTGACCGGCGGCCACGAAGTCGGCGGCCGTGCGGCCGGGCGCCGGGGCGAAGGTCGTGATCTCCAGTACGTGGTCCAAGGCGGAGGTCCTTTCGGGGAGGGGGTGGGTGCGGCGGGTGCGGACGCGGCGCCGCCCCGTCATGCTCGGCCCGCGGGAGCGACGCGGGAAGGCCGTGCCGGGCCGGGTGCGGGGTACCTGGGTGCGGCACACCCAGGACCACGGCGGCCTGCACCGGACGCCGTCGCCCCGGCAGACTGGAACATCGCCGGCGCCCGCCGCGCCCTTCCGCCGAGGAGAGCCATGGACCCGTACGCCCCGGCCCGTCCCCCGGCCGTTGATCGCGGCGGCGGTAGCATGAGCCGTATGCCCGATCCGTCCGACAACGACCTGGGCGCCTTTCTGCGGGCCGCGCGGTCCCGTCTGGAGCCGTCCGACGTGGGCCTGCCGGCCGGCGGCGGACGCCGCCGGGTCGCCGGACTGCGCCGCGAGGAGGTCGCCGTCCTGACGGGCGTGAGCGCGGACTACTACACACGTCTGGAGCAGGGCCGTGAACGCCGCCCCTCCGCCCAGGTGATCGAGGCCCTCGGGCGTGCCCTGCGGCTGAACCCGGACGCCCGCGGCCACCTCTTCCTTCTCGCCGGGCTCGTTCCCGGCCATCCCGCCGACCGCACCCGGCACCGGGTCCACCCGGACCTGCTGCGCCTGCTCGACTCCTTTCCCTCGGCCGCCGCCTACGTGCTGGGCCCCGCCTTCGACGTCCTGGCCGCGAACACGCTCGCCCGCGCACTCCTGGCCCCCTTCGGGGCGGAGACCAACATGCCCAGGATCCTGTTCACCCACCCCGCGGCCCGCACGGTGTTCGTGGAATGGCCGCTGGTCGCCGGAGCGACCGTGCACGCGCTGCGCCTGAACGCCGCCCGCTTCCCGCACGACGCCGACATCGGCGACCTCGTCTCGGAACTCCTCGTCCGCTCCGAGGAGTTCGCGGCGCTGTGGAACGACCAGATGGCCGCGGGCCTCACCCGTGCCTACAAGGTGTTCGTCCATCCCGACGCGGGCCGCGTGGAACTCACCTACCAGACCTTCGACGTCCGCGACGCCCCGGGCCAGCAACTGCTCGTCGGGAGCCCCGAACCGGGCAGCCGCAGTGCGCAGGCCCTCGCGTACCTCGCCTCCATGACCGGCGCCGACTGACCGGCGCGGCGGCGCGGGAACGGCAGACTGGTGCGATGACCACGTCGGATCCCAAGGCTGACCTCCGCCTGTACCTGCAACTCGCCCGTGACGCCCTGCTGTGGAAGCTGGAAGGGCTCTCCGAGTACGACATCCGCAGGCCGCTGACACCGACCGGCACCAATCTCCTCGGCCTGGTCAAGCACGTGACCGCCATCGAGCGGGGCTATCTCGGCGACACCTTCGGGCGGCCGTCCGGCGGGCCCGCGCCGTGGCTGGAGGAGGACGCCGAGGCCAACGCGGACATGTGGGCCGGCGCCGACGAGTCCCGTGAGCGGATCGTCGAGGGCTACCGCCGGGCGTGGGCGCACGCCGACGCCACCGTGGACGCGCTGGCCCTGGACGCGACCGGCAGGGTGCCGTGGTGGCCGCCGGGCCGCGACGAGGTGACGCTGCTCCACGTCCTGGTGCGGGTGATCGCCGACACCCACCGGCACGCCGGGCACGCCGACATCGTCCGGGAACTCATCGACGGCGCCGTGGGAATGAACGAGGGCAACGACAGCATGGCCCAGGGCGACGAGCAGTGGTGGCGGGACCACCGCGCCCGGCTGGAGCGGATCGCCCGGCAGGCATCGGGCACGGCGTAGCCGGTGCACGGGCGCGGGCCGTCGCCCGGTTCCGGCGGCGCCCCGCACCGTGGTCGTCGTGCGCGGCGCACTGCCCTGCCCGGCATGGCGATGTTCGTGCATCTGACCTCGGCGGCGTACGCGCCCCGCATCCGCCGGTCCGGGATCCGCGCGAGCGGCGGCGGCCGGGGTGGTGCGCGCGGGGTCCACTGCTTCCCGGTGCTGACCTCCTGCACCCTCGCCCATCAATGGCTGCGGGGACCGGCCCGGTTCGGGACCCGGGGAGGAATGGAGGCCGTCCACGTCCGCCTGCCCGACGACCAGCCGGTGCTCGTCGGGCACTCCGCGGACCGGGCGCGGGGTGCGGAGGACTCCGTCACCGCGGTGGAGGCGGTGCGGCGGGTCGCCGCGCTGCCGGACCCGCGGGGCTGGAGGTGTTCGTGCCGCGGGCGGTCCACCCGCGCGAAGTGCACCGCACGCGCACCGCGCCCCAGGTGACGGGCCGGCGCTACCGGCCCGGCGCGCACGGGACACGCCCCTGCACCTGTTCCGGCTGCCGGGTGCGCGGCGAGTACGGGTCGCGGCACCTGCCGGAACGGCTCCGCATCCGCTGGACGGCCCGGCGCCGCCGGTCCCTGTCCTGCCGGCCCGGGTCGCGGCGGCCGGAGACCCCGGTGACCCGGTCGTCCTCCGGGAAGCGCTGCACTGGTTCGGGATGCGCCGGCGGGGTCCGCTCGCCCAGGTGCGCCGACTTGCCGCGCACCCCGACCCCGGTGTGCGGCAGGACCTGGTGCGGGCGGTCGCCCACTGGACCACCCCCGGGGTCGCCGAGCTGCTGGGCGCTCTCGCGGACGACCCGGACCCGGAGGTCCGCGAGGCCGTGGAGGGGGTCACGGACGACGATTGAGCCGCGGACGGCTCCCGTCCCGGTCGAGGGCCGGGTGCGGAACGTCCACGGCCCCCGCCCGGTTCCGGTGGCGTACGCCACCGTTCGGTGCCTTACTGGATGACATGCGTGTCACCTGCCCCCTGTTCCTCGTCCGCCGCACGTACGGATCGTGCGGGCGGCAGGGCGCGGCCGCGGTCCCGGCCGCCGTCGGGCTCCTGCGCGGCGTGCTGCGGGGAGCGGCCGCGGGGGCCGCCGGGTGCACGGCCCTGGACACGGTCGGCTACCTGGACATGGTCGTACGGGGCCGGGGCGCCAGCAGCACCCCTGCGGTGACGGTCGAGCGGCTCTCGCAGGTGGTGCACGTCCCGGTCCCCGGGACGCCCGACGTCCGGGAGAACCGCATCGCCGGCCTGGGCCCGCTCACCGGTATCGCCGCAGGCGTCGGAATGGGCGCCACGCTGGGACTGGCCACCGCCGCCGGCTGGCGGCCGGGCACCGCCGTACTCACCGCGACGGCGGGAGTCCTGTGCCTGATCGGCACCAACGGCCCCATGACCGTGCTGCGCGTGACCGACCCCCGCACCTGGTCCGCGTCGGACTGGGCCGCCGACATCGTCCCGCACGTCGCGTACGCACTGGTCGCCACCGCGGTCCTCAAGGGCCTTGCTCCCGCCGCCCGTCCCGCCGCGGCGCACGGCCCGCGACGGTGGTGCGAAGCCGTACGCCTGCGGTTCACGCCTTGAGGATGTTCACCGACCGGGCGACCACCAGGGCCAGGGTCAGCAGCGACACGATCGACTGAAAAGCCATCAGCAGCTTGGCCCAACGGGTCATCGGCATCGTGTCGGTGGGGCTGAAGGCGGTCGCGTCGGTGAACGACACGTACAGGTAGTCGGCGAAGGCCGGCTCCCACTCGTGGTGCACCGGATCCGGGCTCTGCATCTGCGGGAAGAGGAAGTCCGGGGTGTCGCTGGCTCCCGCGGCACGGGCGACCGGTCCGCCGCGGTCCCACTCCCAGTACCACAGCGCGAAGACGATGATGTTGGTGATCCAGATGGACGCCGCGCCCAGCAGCAGCGCTTGCGCGTCGCTCTCCTCGGTCCCGCGCACCAGGTGCTGGATCAGCCGCACCGCCGACCAGCCGTTGGCCACGCTGACCGCGCAGGCCAGGGACAGCCCCCCGGCACGCAGGAGCGGGCCCATCTCCCGGGCGCGGGACGGGGTGGCCGGCAACAGGGCCACCAGCAGCAGGAGCTCGAGCCCGGGCAGGAGCCACCGCGGATGGATGGCCAGGCGGTCCGGCAGCACCAACTGGAGGACGATGGCGACCAGTACGGCAACCGACACCGCCCCCCGCCCCTCCACTCGCGTGCGGCGGCGCCAGGCCGGCTCGCCGGCGGTCCCCTCCGGGGCATTCGTGAGCAGTTCCTCGATCCGCGCCAGCCGCTCGTGCACGGCCCTCAACTCATCGTTCACGGAGCCAGTGTGGGCCCGTCACGACGGAAAGCCGCGGCGGACACCCCTGGAGCCGGCGGACGCCCGCGACGTGCGACGACGTGCGACGACGTGCGGACACGCGGCATCGCCGTTCAGTGCGCCCGCCGGGCCCGCTCCAGGTAGCCGACCAGCCCGGCCATCCGCTCCGCGGACCAGGGCAGCCCCCGGCCGAGGTCGGTGCCGTGGTCCTGCCACATCCGCCGCGCGGCCTCCTCGGTGCCCTGCCCGCCGGTGTGGAAGGCGGACCCCAGCTCGTCCCATTCCCTGACGAGCCGCCGCACCCCAGGGTCGTCCAGCGCGGTGCCGGCGTCGACGTGGGCGAGCAGTTCCTCGACGAGGCCGGACCACCGGGTCCGCGCCGCGTCGACGGCCTGCGGGCCGAGCTCCGCCCGGCGCCGCGCCAGTTGGTCCTGCTGCTCCTGCGTGAAGTACCCGTCCAGCACAGAGATCATCTCCAAGGTCGTCATGAACTGGTCCGGATCGGGAATCGACTCCCCGTCGAACTGCCGCAGAAGGCCGCGGACCTGCTGGGTGATCCGGCCGATCCGCTCGCCCTGCCGTCGCAGCTCCTCCAACTGGGCGCCCAGCACCGCGCGCATCGCCGGGAGGTCGTCCGGCGCGCCGTCCACCACGTCCCCGATCTCCTCCAGGGACAGGCCCAACGTCCGCAGCGCCCTTACGCGGTACAGGCGGTGCAGGTCGCCCTCGGTGTAGCGGCGGTGCCCCGAGGCGGTGCGCTCGCTCGCCCGCACCAGGCCGATCTCGTCGTAGTGGTGCAGCGTCCGCACGGTGACGCCGCCGGCCCTGGCCAGCTCGCCGATGCTCCACCGGAGTCCGGTGGTGTCGTTCCCGATCACGTCCGCAACGCTACGACCTCCCGCCACGGGAGGGGCAAGCCCTCGGGACACGACCGCGGGGCCCTCCCGGAGGAGGGCCCCGCCGCAGGGTCGTGGGGTCAGCCGCGGGCCAGTTGCCCGTCGGTCAGCCGCCACAGGCCCAGGGGGTTGCCGGCGCCCAGCGCCTCGGGCAGCAGGGCGTCCGGGAAGCCCTGGTAGGTGACCGGCCGCAGGAAGCGGTCGATCGCGGTCATGCCGACCGAGGTGAAGCGGCTGTCGGTCGTGGCCGGGAACGGGCCGCCGTGGACGGTGGCGTGAGCGACCTCCTGCGGATGGGCGAAGGCGTTCACGACGATCCGGCCGGTGCGCCGCTCGAGGACCGGCAGCAGGCGCGCGGCGGCCGCGTGGTCGGGCTCGTCGATGTGCATCGCCGCCGAGAGCTGGCCGCGCAGGCTCCGGGCCACCTCCAGGAGCTGGTCCATGCCCGTCAGCCGGACCACCAGCGCCGACGGCCCGAAGACCTCGTCGGCCAGACCGGATTCGGCGAGGAAGCGGTCGCCGTCGACCTCGAGCAACTGGGAGCGGCCCTCCCAGGCGCCCTGCGGCTCCGGGCCCTCCACCAGCGTCGTGGCACCGGCGTCGCGCAGCCGCCGGCCGCCCCGCTCGTAGGCGTCGTGGATGCCCGGCGTCAGCATGGTGCGCGCGTGCATCGCGCCCACGCGCGCGACGGCGGCGTCGCGCATCGCGGCGTAGCCCGGGCCGTCGATCGCGAGCAGGAGGGCCGGCTTCAGGCACGCCTGGCCGACGTTGACGAGCATGCGCTCGGCGAAGCCGTCGCCGACCTCGGCGCCGCGGGCGGCGAGTGCCGACGGCAGGACGAAGGTCGGGTTGACGCTGGTCATCTCCGCGAAGACCGGGATCGGTTCGGGGCGCAGCTGGGCCCGCCGGTACAGCGCCATGCCGCCGGCCTCGGAGCCGGTGAAGGTGACCGCCTTGATCAGCGGGTGGTCCACCAGGGCCTCACCGATCTCGTTGCCCGCGCCGCGGACCATGGAGAAGACGCCTTCGTGCAGTCCGCTGTCGGCGACGGCGCCGCGGATGGCACGGGCCTGGATCTCGGAGGAGCCCGGGTGCGCGTTGTGGGCCTTGAGGATCACCGGGGCGCCCGCGGCCAGCGCGGAGGCGGTGTCACCGCCGGCGACGGAGTACGAGATGGGGAAGTTGCTCGCGCCGAAGACGGCGACCGGGCCGATCGCGATCTTCTGCATGCGGTGGTCCGCGCGCGGCCGCGGCTGCCGGTCGGGCTGCGCCGGGTCGACCGTGGCGTGCCGGAAGCGGCCCTGCCGCACGACCTCGGCGAACTGCCGGAACTGCCCGGCGGCCTTGGTCGCCTCCGCGGAGAGCTGCGCGGCGGGCAGGCCGGTCTCCAGTGCGGTCCGCCCGGCCAGTTCGGCGTTGACGGCGTCCAGCCGGTCCGCGATCAGCTCCAGGAACGCGGCGCGCTCGCGCAGGCCGGTGCGGTTGTAGCTGTCGAAGGCCTCGTCGGCCAGCCGCGCGGCACGGTCCACCTCCGCCGCGCCGCCGAGCGCGAAGGGGGGCTCGATCTCACGGCCTGTCGCGGGGTTCAGCGCCCGCATCGTCGCGCCGGTCGCCGGCACGGAGGACGAGCCGATCAGCATGTCTCCGGTCAGTGCCATGTCAGCCATGTCGGTGGGCTCCGTCCTCGAGGGCCAGGACCAGGTCCTGGGTGGTGGTGATGGAGTGGGCGAACGTGGGGCCGTTCAGCTCGTGGGCGGCGTGCATCATCTCCGGCAGGAAGGCCGCGGTGGCGTCGCGGACGAGGGTGACGTGGTAGCCGAGTTCCATGGCGTAGCGGCCCGTGGACTCGATGCAGGTGTTGGCGAGCAGGCCGATCACGACGACATGGGTGATACCGCGCTGCTTGAGCCGGAAGTCCAGATCGGTGTTGGCGAAGCCGCTCTGCGCCCAGTGCTCCTGGACGACGACGTCACCTTCCGCGGGCCGGAAGTCAGGGTGGAACTCCCCGCCCCAGGTCCCCAGCGCGAAGGTGCGGCGTTCCTGCACGATCCGCTGGGTGGGGTTGGGGTGGTCCCAGTCCTCGTAGTCGCCCTCCTGCCAGCGGCGGTGCGGGACGAAGAAGACCGGAAGCTCCGCCCGGCGGCCGGCGGCGACGACGGCGCGGAGGTTGTCCAGCAGGCCGACCTCGGTGGCCACGGGTTCCAGGAGGGGCCAGACCTTGCCGCCGTCGGCGAGGAAGTCGTTGTAGGGGTCGACGAGGAGGACGGCGGTGCGGGTGGGGGCGTACGGGGTGGTCATGGGCGTGACTCCAAAATTGTGGAGGATCTCTGTCATCCACAGTCAGGATTACTCGCGTCATCCAGATCGTCAAGCTCGGGGTGCCGGGAGCGGAATTCTGTATGATGTCCATCATCCACATTGCACCCGAGTCGCCCGAGGGCCGAGCGGGTCGGCCGACCGAGGAGGAACGACATGAATCCCGAGGAACTGCGCAAGGCCCTGATCGGCGCATGGCGCCTGGTGTCCTACAAGGCGACCGCGGTCGACGGCGGCGACGTCGTCGAGCCCTTCGGGTCCCGGCCCCAAGGGCTGATCGTGTACACCCCCAGCGGTCACATGTCGGCCCAGATCATGCGTCCGGGCCGCCCCGCCTTTCGCGAGGGGCGCCTGGAGAGGGGCCGGCCCGAGGAGCTGTCGGCGGCGGCCCTCGGCTACCTGGCCTACGGGGGGACCTATGACGTGCCCGAGGACGATGTCGTGGTCCATCACGTGGAGCTCAGTCTCTTCCCCAACTGGGTGGGCGTCCCCCAGGTCAGGGCCGTCGGCTGGGAGGGTCCGAGGCTCCGTCTGGCGCTGCGTGAGCCCGCTCCCATCTGGGGTGCGCGGCGCGACGGCGTCCTCGTCTGGGAGCGCGTGCCGGGCAGCGGCGGCGCCCCTGCCTGAGCCCCGGCCCGCACCCGGGGTGTATGATGCCCATCATCCACGCTTGACCGGTGCAGCCTGAACGACATACGGGAGGTCTTCAGATGGGTCACTCCCAGGCAGCCAAGGCGGAATCGCGCGAGCGCGTCCTCCGGATCGCCGCCCGTCGTATCCGCGAGGAGGGCATGACCGCCCCGGGTGTCGCGGACCTGATGAAAGAGGCAGGTCTCACCCACGGCGGGTTCTACAAGCACTTCGCGTCCCGCGACGAACTGATGGTCCAGGCCGCGACCCTGGCCCTGGAGGACGGCGAGGCCAAAATGGCCGATGCCGCGCGCCGCGACCCCGAGGAGCCGCGCACCGGCCTGATCGACGCCTATCTCAGCACCCGCCACCGTGACGCCCCCGGTACAGGCTGCGCCCTGGTGACCCTCGGCGCCGCGGCGGGCCGCGGCGTGGTGGAGATGAAGGAGGCGTACGAGAAGCAGGTGCACGGCTACCTGGAGCTGATCGGCGAGGCCGCGCAGGGCGACGACCCCGAGGAGACCCGGGCCGACGCGATGCTCACGCTGAGCGCCATGGTCGGCGCCATCCTGATGTCGCGGGCGGTCGCGGACCCGCAGTTCTCCGACGAACTCCTGAGGACGGTCGCGGAGCGGCTCAAGCACCCGGCCGCGACGGCGGTCTGACCGACCCGGGCATCCCGCCCGGGCCGGGCCGCACGGTCAGCCGGCGGCGCCCGCGCAGGTGTGCTCCCAGGCGCGCGCCAGGCCCAGCCGGTGCAGCGCGTCCAGCCGGTCCGCTGCCGCCCGGGCGGCAGCGGCGCGGGCCATCAGGGTCGCGCACCGCTCACCGGCGGGACCGGGTCCGGCGGCCACGAAAGCGCGCAGCAGTTCGGCGTCGACGCGGTCCAGTCGCGGCCGGACCGTCCGGGCCAGATCGGGCCGCGTGCGGGGGCGCTGCGCGGGATGGCGTGCCCAGAACCCGTACAGACCGCGCTGCACCAGCTTGCCCGCCTCGATCTGATCGGCGAGGACCCGCATGGCGAGCGCCGGGCTCACGCCGAGGGCCCTGGCCCGTTCCGCCGCCCCGGCGAGGATCCGGCGCTCGCGGGCCGGATCGTCGACGGGCTGGTCCGTGCCCCACTTGGCCGCCGCCACGGTGTCCGCCGCCGCCAGCCGCTCGGCGTAGAGCCGCACGAGTGTCCCGGGCCAGGCGGGCGGGGCCGCGGCCGCGTCGGGGGAGCCGGGCGCGACGAGGGCCAGGACCAGTCCCGCCACCACGGCGGGGCCCAGGGCCGCGGAACGCGCGCTCACGGACGCCCGCTCCAGAGGGTGCGGGTCATGGCGGTGCCTTCCCGGAGGAACGGACTCATGGCCCGGTGGTCCCTCCTTCGCGCGGTTGCGGGTTCCGGATGAGGTTGGCCGCCCGTTCCGCCACGGCCAGCACGGTCGCATGGGGGTTGGCGGACACGATGGACGGCATGACGGAGGCGTCGGCGACGCGCAGACCGTCGACGCCGCGGACCCTCAGCTGCGGGTCGGTGACGGCGTGGTCGTCGGAGCCCATGCGGCAGGTGCCCACGGGGTGGTAGTAGCTGCCCACACTGTGCCGCACGTACGCGCGCCGCCCGGCCTGGTCCCGCACGTCGCCGCCGGGCAGGGCCTCCTCCCCGCGCCAGGCGTCCAGGGACCGCTGCCGCCCGATGTCCCGCGCCAGCTCGATGCCCTCGGCCAGCCGGTCGACGTCCGGGCGCTCGGTCAGGAGGCCGGGGTCGACGACGGGGGCGTCGCGGGGGTCGGGACCCGAGAGCCGTACCGATCCGCGGCTGTCGGGTGCCATCAGGCCCACGACGAAGCTGAAGCCGCCTTCCGCCGCGGTCAGCGGGGGAGGCGCGTACGACCGGCTGAAGAAGAGGATCTGCAGGTCGGGGACGGTCGACGAGCGGTCGCTGCACAGGGTCGCGGCGGCGTCGAAAGCGGGGCCGGTGGGCGCGGAGAGCGTCCTTGCCGCACGGAAGTTGACGACGCTGATGGGGTGGTCGTGCAGGTTCGCCCCCACCCCCGGGGAGTCCGCCGTGACGTCGATGCCCAGGCGCCGCAGGTCGTCGGCCGGTCCGACCCCGGACAGCATGAGCAACTGGGGGGAGCCGACGGCCCCCGCGGCGAGCACGACCTCGCCGGCGGACGCCCGTCGGGTGCGGCCCTCCCGGTCGTACTCGACACCCGTGCAGCGTCCCCGGTCGAACAGGAGCCTGCGGACGAGCGCCTCGGCGCGCACGGTCAGGTTGGCCCGGTCCAGCACGGGCCGCAGGTAGCCGTCCGCGGCGCTCTGCCGTACGCCGTCGACGATGTTGAGGTCCAGCCATCCGCCGCCCAGTTGATGGCGGCCGTTGATGTCGGTCGTGAGGAGGTGGCCGGCGGACTGGAGTGCGCCGAGGCAGGCGGCGGAGAGGGGGTGCGCGAGGGGTGCCGGAGCCACGCGCATGGGGCCCTGGGTGCCGCGGTACTCCGGATCGCGGCCCTCGGTGCGTTCGCTGCGCCGCAGGTACGGCAGCAGGCTCCGGTGGTTCCAGCCGGTGGCGCCCGCCTCCTCCCAGGCGTCGTAGCCGGCCGGGTGCCCGCGCAGGTGGATCATCCCGTTGATGCTGCTCGACCCCCCGAGCGTCTTCCCGCGGGGGTAGGGGATCACGGTCCGTTCGCCGTCGTGGCCGACGAGGGTGGTGGAGTGTCCCCAGTCCACGTCGCCGCCGATCAGGTGCATCCACTGCGCGGGTTCCGCGACGGCGTCGGGCCCCTGCGCGGGACCGGCCTCGAGGAGCAGCACTCGGGCGTGGGGGTTCTCGGACAACCGGGCCGCCAGGACGCATCCGGCGGTTCCCCCGCCGACGACGATGTGGTCGTATTCCGTCATCGCAGACCTCCCACGTCACCGTATACGGGTCGGAACCAGGACGAAACCCGGTCGCCTGGTCCGGACCTGCCCGAGGGCACGTCCTCACCACCGTGCGTGCCCTTCCTGTGGCACACGGTCGCGTCGCAGGGGCCGCGTAGCATGAGAAAAGCGGGCAGAACGGCTGCGATGCCGAGCGGCGCGGGCGGGCCGTGAGGAGCAGGGGTGACAGCCGCGGACAGGGACCGATCCAGGACAGGGACCGGCGCGCCTGCCGGATGGTGGCAGGCCTGCTGGCCGACAGCCACCTGATGGCCCTCGAGCAACTGCCCGCCAAGGCGGCCGAGTACGCGGCGGCCGCGGGGCTCGGTCCATCTCGCCGACCTCCAGCGGCACGTGCTGCGCAACCTCGCCGACACCGGCCGGGGTTGCCTCGGGAACCGGAACCCCAGCGCCGAGCTGCGGATCGAGGGCAGTGTCCCCGGCCGGGCCTACCAGTACGGCAGGCTCCTGTCGGCCGCCTCCGCGTGCCCCGGCGGCGGATTCCGGTGGTGGGTGCCCCTGCTCGGCGGCACGGAGCGGCTGGGCCTGCTGCGCGCCACCACGGAGGCCGGCGACGAGCGGACGCGTGAGGACGTGCAGATGCTCGCCGACGCGGTGGCGCTCATCGTGGTCGCCAAGCGCGACTCCAGCGATCTGCACGCCCGTCGCGTGCGCGCGGACACGATGAACGTGGCTGCCGAGATGCAGTGGCGCCTGCTGCCGCCGCGCTCGTACGCGGACGGCCGGGTGGTCATCGCCGCGGCGCTGGAGCCGGCCTACCGGGTCGGCGGGGACGCCTTCGACTACGCCCTGGACGGCCCCCTCGTCCACCTGTCGATCTTCGACGCGATGGGGCACGACACCGCGGCCGGCGTGACCGCGGGACTCGCGATGGGCGCCGGCCGCAACGCCCGCCGCCGGCAGGCGGGCCTGGTCCGGGCGACCGAGGAGATCGAGAGGGCGCTCATCGAGCAGTTCGACGGAGCGCGTTACGCCACGGGCATCCTGGCGTGCCCGGACACCCGCACCGGAGTCCTGGAGTGGGTCAACCGCGGCCACCACCCGCCGGTGCTCATCAGGGGCGGCCGCTGGGCGGCGGAACTCGCCTGCGCTCCGGGTGACCCCATGGGCACGGGCCTGGGCGTGGCGCCCGACGCGTGCCGGGCCCGGCTGGAGCCCGGCGACCGCCTGGTGCTGTACACCGACGGCATCACCGAGGCCCGGTCGGCCGCGGGGGACGAGTTCGGCCTCACCGGACTCGTCGACCTCCTCGTCCGGCGCCATGCCGACCGTCTGCCCGTCCCGGAGACCCTGTGCCGTCTCATGCACGGCGTCGTGGACCACCAGGCGGGCGAACTGCGCGACGACGCCACGGTGTTGTTCTGCGAATGGCTCGGCGCCTCCCCGGACCGGCAGGACCTCGCCGCCCGCAGCGGCCGGTGTCCCGATCCCCGGTGACACACGTGCGGCCCCATCCCCCGCCGGGGGGACGTGAACCGGTACCGGTCGCCCGGCCGGAGGCGCCACGATCGTCCCATGGGTGCATCGAACGCGGTTGCCCGCGCGGTCGCCGGTGGGGCCACCGTGGAGTTCCGGCCCGGAGGCTCCTCGCCGGGGCCGTTGACCCGCAGTCGTCAGCAGGCGTCGTGGCTCCGGTCGACCCGACGAAGCGGAGGTCGGGGACTTCGTCCTCGCCCGGGTCGCGGGGACGCTGTACCTGCACCGCGTGGTGTCCTCGACCCGGCCGGGAAGCGCGTGCAGATCAGCAATGGTCGCGCCACGCCGACGGATGGACCGGTCACGACCGCGTCTTCGGCATCCGCGTGGTGGCGGTCGGCGGTGTTCCGCGTGCCGGGGCGGGCGGCAGGACTCTCGCGGCCGATCCCCCTGCCCGTCCCTGACCGGCGGCGACACCGGCCGACCACCGCCGTGGTGAACGGGCCCGCTCCCCGCGGGGGTTGCGGCCGCGGCCTCAGAGGACTTCCAGCGGTACGGGCCCGCTCGGCGGCGGGAACGCCTCGTCCAGCAGGGCGAGCACGTCCTCGGGCAGCCGCAGGTCCGCGGCGGCCCGGTTGTCCCGGACGTGTGCCGGACGGCCGGTACGGGGAATGACCGCGACGTCCTGTTCCAGCAGCCAGGCCAGCGCCACCTGGGCGGGTGTGGCGCCCAGTTCACGGGCGACGGCGCGCAGCGGCGCGGACCGCAGCAACCGGCCCTGCTCGAGCGGGGAGTAGGCCATGACGGCCACTCCGCCGCGCCGGCACCAAGGGAGCAGGTCCGCTTCGATACCGCGGCGCGCGAGGTTGTAGAGCACCTGGTCGGCCGAGACCGCGTCGCCGCCGGGCAGTTCGGCCAGCTCGGTCATGTCGCCGACGCCGAGGTTGCTCACGCCCCAGGAGCGGATCTTGCCCGCGGACATCAGGTCGGCGAAGCCGGCGACGGTCTCGGCCAGGGGACGGCGGCCGCGCCAGTGCAGCAGGTACAGGTCCAGGACGTCCGTGCCGAGCCGGCGCAGACTCGCCTCGCAGGCCGCGACGGTGCCGCGGCGGTCGGCGTGGGAGGGCAGCACCTTGCCGACCAGGAAGACCTCCTCGCGGCGTCCGGCGATGGCCTGCCCGACCAGTTCCTCGGCGGCGCCGTCGCCGTACATCTCCGCCGTGTCCACCAGCGTCATGCCCAGGTCCAGGCCCAGCCGCAGTGCGGCGATCTCCTCGTCCCGGCGGTCCGGGTCGTCCCCCAGGTACCAGGTGCCCTGCCCGAGCGCCGGGACGTCCCGGCAGGGGAACCGAACGGTCCGCATGTCCCTGCCCCCGTTCCCGCGTCGAGTACGGCACACCGGCCGCCGGCGCCCCGCCCGTGCGCGCCCTGCCACCCTCAGGCCACCACCGCCGACGGGCTGATGCAACTCGACGCCGGGGCGCGTGCGGCGGCATCGCGGTCCGCGGCCCATGCTGGGAGAGAGGCACGACCGGCCGAGGAGGACGTCCATGTCGGAAGCGCGAGCGAACCACCCGGGGCTCATCGTCCCGGTCGGACACGTGGAGCCGGTCCCGCGGCGCATCCGCGGCACGGTCGACGGCCGGACGGTCCTCGACACCACGCGTGCGCTGTACGTGTGGGAGTGGCCCGGCTACCCGCAGTACAGCATCCCGTTGCGGGACGTCGCCGAGGGCGCCCTGACCGACGAGGGCCGCACCGGAAAGCTCAGCCCCGGGCCCGCGCGACGGCACGCGTTCCGCGCCGGGGCACAGGTCCGCGAAGGGGCCGCGTGGGTGTGGGAGGAGGGAGCCCCCGAACGGCTGCTCGGCACCGCCCGCTTCCGCTGGGACGCGATCGACGCCTGGTACGAGGAGGACGAGCAGGTCTTCGTGCACCCGCGCAGCCCCTACACCCGCGTCGACGCCCTGCGGTCCTCCAGCAGCGTCCGCGTGGAGGTCGACGGCGTGGTCCTGGCGGACGCGCCGCACGCGGTGCTCCTGTTCGAGACCGGCCTGCCGACCCGCTACTACGTGGAACGCCCCTACGTCGACTGGACCGGGCTGCGCCCCACGGCCACCGTGACGGCCTGCCCCTACAAGGGCACGACCACGGGGTACTGGTCGTTCACCTCGCCGACCGCCACCCACACCGACGTCGCCTGGGCCTACGACTTCCCCACGCCGCAGGTGGCGTCGATCGCCGGGATGGTCGCCTTCTACAACGAGCACGTCGACCTCTACGTCGACGGCTCCCTCGTGCCGCGGCCCGTCCCGGTCTCGCGCGACGCCTGGAAGCGCGCCCACGAGGCTTGAACGGGCGGGCGCTTCACAAGGTCCGCAGCACGGCGACGACCTTGCCCAGGATCGTCGCGTCCTCCCCGGGGATCGGCTCGTACGCGGGATTCTCGGGGAGCAGCCAGACATGGCCGCCCTCCTGCTTGAGGCGTTTGACGGTCGCCTCGCCGTCGAGCATCGCGGCGACGATGTCGCCGTTCTCCGCGGTCGGCTGCCGCCGTACGGTCACCCAGTCGCCGTCGCAGATCGCGGCGCCGAGCATCGAGTCGCCCGCCACCTCCAGCGCGAACAGCTCGCCCTCGCCGACCACTTCCCGCGGCAGGGCGAAGACGTCCTCGACGACCTCCTCGGCCAGGATCGGCGCGCCCGCGGCGATCCGCCCGACCACCGGCACGTACGCCGCCTCGGGCAGCTCCGCGGGTTCCGTGCCGTCGCGTACCTCGGGGGAGGCGGACCGCACCCGGTACGCCCGCGGGCGGTGCGGGTCCTGCTCCAGCACGCCCTTGCGCTGCAGCGCGCCCACTTGGTGGGCGACGGACGAGGTGCTCGCGAGCCCCACGGCCTGGCCGATCTCCCGCATCGACGGCGGGTAGCCGCGCTGGGCCACCGACTGAAGGACGGCCTCGACGATGCGGGCCTGGCGGGTGGTCAGGCCGTCCGGGCGCACTCTGTCGCCGGGCGGGCGGCCAGGCCCCGCTCCGCTGGTCGCGTCCATGCCGGTTCCTCCCACGTGTGCCGATCTTGACCGTTGTGCCACCGTACCCCGCTGACCTGCCGGGACGGAACGGGGTGCGGGGATTTGCCCCCGGGCGGCGGCACGGGACGCCACGACACGGCCGCACACGGCCCGGTACGGCCCGCCACGGGGTCCGGCACCGGGGTCACGACAGCGGCTCACTCAGTTCGACGCACCGCAGGGCGGCCGCCATGGCCCGCTCGTCGCCGACGTCCATCGCGGTGTCGGTGAGCTTGATGACGTGCTCGTCCCCGTGGACCAGGGCCAGCCGCACGATCTCCTGCGGCGCGATGCCGCCGGGCGGGGACCACGGGACGGGTGCGTCGGGCGCGTACATCGCGGTCACCGCCGCGGAGGCCACCCAGGCGGCGCGCAGGCTCGGCAGCCACAGGGTCGCGGGCAGCGCGGGCAGGGTCCGCAGGACGGCGTTGGGCGCGGTGGCCGCGTGGACGAGCATCGTCTCCTCGCCGTGCCCGTGGGTGGCGTACCGGTGGGTGGCGGCGCGCACGAGTTCGGCGAGCCGCTGCCGCGCGACGTGCGGGTCGCGGACGTCGTCGGCCCACACGGGCACGGCCGTCACGCGGGCCAGCCGGTCGGGGAAGCCTCCTGTGCGCTCCGCCAGGGGCGGCACCGCGTCCAGGGCCGTGTGGGCGGTGTCGGCGCTGTTCGCGCCGTCCGCGGTGTCCGCCCCGACGGGCAGCACTCCGAGACCCGTGACGGGCCGGTGGCGTGCGGCCCAGTAGCCCAGGCCGTGGGCGAGTTCGCCGAGCCGCGGCGCGGTCTCCACCCCTCCGAGCAGCGTCCGCACGGCGTGCCCGACCCGGATCACCGGATGCGTCGACCCGCCGTACATCCCGGGCAGCAGGCGCGGCCACCACTGGCCGAGCACGTCCCGCCACGGGCGTTCGGCGACCTCCCGCCCGAAGAAGGCGATCCAATCGGCCAGCCGGCGCCGGTCGCCCAGGGCCTCCCGCCAGTCGGCGGCCGTCACGGGTGCCGTCCCGGAGGGGAATTCCTCCAACTTCGCGGAGTACCGGTCGAGCCAGCGGTGCACACCGCCCGCCTGTCCGTGCGCGGCCAGTGCCTCGACCGCCATCGGCGCGTGGTTGCTGAGCCGTCCCAGGCGCTCGGGCCCGGTGCGGTGCAGCCGTTCGAGTGCTTCGTCGAGTATTCCTGTCCCGTCCACGGACGGAGACGCTACGGCGTGCGCCCGCGCGGCGTAACCGGCGCAGGTCCTAGGTCCGAGGACCCCGCCCCGAGGGGCCGCCGCACAAGTGGACGGCGGCCGGGCGGCGTTGTGGCCTCGTCAGGCGCTGCGCGACGACCTGCGCAGCAGGAAGAGGCCCACGGCGGCCGACATCAGGACCACGTACAGCGAGAAGAGCATGCCCGCGTCCCGCAGACCCAGAGCGACGGCGAGGGCGCCGACTCCGACCACGGGCACCGAGATTCCGACATAGGCCACCACGAAGAAGGCCGAGATCGTCGCGCCCCGGTGCTCGTCCGGAGCGGCCGCGCTCACCCCGGCGAGGCCGGCCCGGAAGGACATGCCCTGGCCCAGGCCGGCCACCATGGCGCCGACCACGAGCACCGGCAGGGACTCGGTCCACAGCGAGGACGCCACGACGGCCATCCCCGCGGTCAGCACCAGGCATCCCGCAGGCAGCGTGCGCCGCGCGCCCCACAGGCCCGTCAGCAGTTGCCCGGCGGTGGAGGCGCCGAACACGGAGAAGACGACCGCCGCGATGACGGCCAGGTTGTGCTCGCCCAGCGTCTGCTCCAGGAAGCTCGGCGCCACCGCGGTGAACAGTCCGAGCATGGAGAAGCCCGCGAACGCGGCCAGCGCGGCCGGTACGAATGCCGCACGCGCCTGCGGCGGAACGACCATGCCCTGCGGGCGCAGCCGGGGTCGCGGAGTGCGACGCGCCACTGTCTCGGGCAGCGCGCTCGTGACGGCCAAGGCGGCCAGCAGGAGGGCGATGTGCACGAGGAAGGGCAGCCGGAGCGGCCACGGCGCGAACTCGGCGAGGATCCCCGACAGGAGCGGCCCGCACCCCAGGCCGCCCATGTTCGCGGCGGTGGCCGCGAAGGCCGCGCGGGCCCGCCGGGCGGGAGGCGCCAACTCCAGGACGGCGGCCGTGGCGCAGCCACTGAGCAGCCCGGCGGAGAATCCCGAGAGCAGCCGTCCGGCGAACAGCAGCGGCAGCCCGTTCTGGAACAGGAAGCACACCGCGCTCAGCAGCGACAGCCCCAGCGCGGACAGCAGCACGGGCCGCCGGCCCAGGATGTCCGAGAAGTCGCCGGCGATCAGGAGCGCGGCGATGACGCCGATGGCGTAGACCGCGAAGACCACCGTGACGACCAGCTCGGAGAACCCGATCCGCTCCCGGTAGAGCCCGTACAGCGGCGTGGGCAGCGTGGTCCCCGCCATGCCGACCGCGAACACCCCCGCGGCCGCGACGTACGAGCCCCGCCCACGACGTGCCCCGGCGACTTGCGTGATCACGCCACCAATCTAGCCGCGCGCCCCGCCCGGCCGCCCGTGGGCCGCGGGCGCGCCGGTCGTCGTGCCGGGCGGGGCGGCGGCGACGTCGCGGGACGCGGCGCCGGCGAGCGCGGTCAGGCCGCCGGGGCGAGCTCGGTCCGGCCGAACAGCAAGGCGTAGCCGTCGGGGAGCTGTTCGAGGATGCGGGTGACCAGGGCGGCCCCGGCCAGCCGGGCGACGACGGCGAGCACGGTGCAGGCGTTCCACCGCGCGGTCGCGGGCGTACCGCCGGTGCGTTCCGCCAGGTCGCGGACGAAGCCGTCCCCGGGGAGCGGAACGGTCGCGGGGATCTCGGCGGTGAGGACGAGGGCGGCCTCGACGGGCAGGCAGGCGGCCAGGTCGACGCGTTCTTCACCGGTCACCTGCCGGCCGAGCGCGGCGAGCACGGTGCGTACGGCGTCCTCTGCCCGGTCCAGCGTGGGGTGGGCGCCGTCGTAGCGCACCCGTTCCAGCATCTGGTGGAACGTCATGGCCACAGCGGGCCGTCCCGTTTGAGGCTGGGGGAACATCAGGAACCTCCGCGGCGGTCGATCGTGGGCCGGTGTCCGGCCGTCCGGCGCGCGTCTACCCCCGATCCCGGCGAGTATGACGGCCTTGCCGCATTCGGTGGAAAAACGTCACGCGACGGCCTCGTCCCCCCATCGTTCCCCGCACACGGCACGGGCGGGTAACGCCGCGTTACAAACCGGTGTCGAACGGCGGGATGTCAGCCGACACGGGCGGCACCGGCGTCCGCGCCCTTGGCAATTGCCGTATCGGCGGGTGTCTCCTGGCCCCCGGCACAGTTCACCCGAACGGACTACGACGGGGCCGGCGCCGTCCACCCACGGGGCGTCCCGGGGCCGGGCGCGCATACTGAGAAAGCGGGGCCGGGAAGGATCCCCGGCCACCGTGTCGTGCGCGGGAGGCCGGGTGAGTGCCGTGGACACCGACTACGCGGCCGTCTTCGAGGCGTCGCCCAGCGCGCTGCTGCTGCTCACCCCGGGGCTCGTGATCCTGGACGCGAACGCGGCGTACCGGGACCTGCTCGGCCGCGGCCGGGACCAGCTGGTCGGCAGGTACGTCTTCGACGTCTACCCCGACAACCCCGGCGATCCCGAAGGAGGCGGGCTCAAGGCCCTGCGCGCGTCGCTGCGGCGGGTGCTGGAGACCGGCGCGCAGGACGTCGCCGGCCCCTACCGCCACGACGTGGAGGAACCCGACCGCCCTGGTGTGTACACACAGCGGTACTGGAGCCCGGTCAACGCCCCCGTCCTGGACGCGGACGGCGAGGTGGCGCTGATCGTGCACCGCCTGGCGGAGATCACCGATCTGATCCGTGACGGCGGCCCCGCCACGGACGAGCGCCACCGGCAGATCGAACTGGAGCTGTACTCCCGTTCCCGCCAGTTGCAGCAGGTCAACGAACGGCTGCGGCGCGCCAACGCCCAGGAGCGGCACGTGGCGCTCGCCCTCCAGCAGGCGATGATGCCGGCGCTCCAGCCGCTCGGCCGGCACGCCTTCGCCGTGCGCTACCGTCCGGCGGAGAACAGCCTCAACGTCTGCGGCGACTGGTACGACGTGGCACGGCTGCCGGGCGGGAAGTACGCCCTCGCGGTCGGTGACGTCGTCGGCCACGGCCTGACGGCGGCCGGTGTCATGGGGCAGTTGCGCAGCGCGCTGAGCGCCGCGGTCCGTGTCGTGGACGGGCCCGCGGCGGCGCTGGACGGCCTCGACCTGTACGCGCGCTGCGTCGAGGGCGCGGTGTCCACGACCGCGGTGCAGATCGTCGTGGAATGGGCCGAGCGCCGCCTCGTCTACAGCAGCGCCGGCCATCCGCCTCCGGCGCTGGTCGATCCGGACGGGACCGTGGACTTCCTGGACCGGGCCACCGACCCGCCCCTGGGGGCCGCGCCCGAGCACACCCTGCGTCCGCAGGCGACACGCGCCTACCCCGAGGGCGCCGTTCTCGTCCTCTACACCGACGGACTCGTCGAGCGCCGTGGCGAGGACATCGACCAGGGCCTCGCCCGGCTCTCCGAGCGCCTGACCCGCCACCACGAAGACGACGTCGAGGACCTCGCGGACGGGCTCATGACCCTCAGCGCCTCCACCGACGACACCGCCGTGGTCGTCGTCCGTCTCTGAGCCCGTCCCGCGACGTGGCGGCGGGCGATCCCGGTGGTGCGGCGACCGAGTGCGGGACCGCCGGCCGACGCGATGTCGGCCGGCGGTCCCGCGGCGGTGGGCTACCGGCTCACCCCCGTGTCAGTTCCGTCCCGCCGGACCGGTCCGGCCGGCTGCCCGTGACCCGGACCGGCACGGTCCGTCCGTGACCGGACGGGACCCGTACGAAGGCGTGGACGAAGCCCGCCGCGGTGGCCTTGCCGGTCCCGACGACCCGGCCGCCGAGCCGCACGACATAGGCCTCGCGCGCGGCCAGGCCGGCCGCCGTCACCGACACGGTCGTGTCCTCGGCCGCCTGCCGCGGCGAGACGCCGACCACGAACGGCGTGCCGGAGTGCCGTGCCGGCACCGGTTGGAGGTCGGCCGCGCTCATCGGCGTCATCAGCAGATAGCGGTCCGCGACGTACGAGAGGATCGGGCTGTGGACCTCGAAGCCCGCCGTCGCCCACAGCGGCCGGCCGGAGGCCACGGTGAGGGTCCGGGAGACCGGCGCTCCTTCCTGCGTGCTGCGGGGGACGGGGATCTTCTCGTTGTGGAAGAAGCTCGTTCCCGCGTAGACCTCGGTGCCCTCACCGGCCGTGAGGAAGAACTCGGCGCTGTACGCCGCGGGCCGGTTGGTGAGGGTCATCGCCACGGGATCGCCCTCGCGCCGCGCCTTTCCGCGCTGGAACGTCGCGTAGAAGGGCTCCACCATGGCCGGACGGCCGGTCAGCCTGCTCTGCTGCCCGTTCCGGTAGGTCGCGACGGCCGCTCCGTCGAGCACCAGGTCGAGATGGTCGACGCCGGTCGTGTCGTAGGAGCGGGTGAACGTGACGCCGGGGTCGATCATCAGGGTCGTGAAGATCACGTCCCCGCCGGTCAGCTTGTAACGCAGGGTCGGGAAGGCGGTGCGGTCCGTGCGGTTGGTGTAGGTCAGCTTCGCGGCGTGCGCGGACTTCGGGTCCTTGGCCAGCGACGCGGAGCTCGGGGACGACGCGGCCGCCTTCCAGGTCACCGACTTGCTCTGCCCGGTGCGGCCGTTGCCCTGGACCACGGAGAGGGTCGCCGTCAGCTTTTCCGCCCTGGTCTCGACCAGGTCCGACTTCCAGCTGAGCCAGGGCCAGCCGGTGGAGTCGACCGGGACGATCCGGTCCAGGTAGACGCTCCAGGTGCCCCGGATGACGACGTGCACCTTGCCCTTGCCCTGGACCCCGCCTTCCAGCGCGACCAAGGGGTTCCCGTCGAACGCCTGTTGGTCGACGTGGTCGATGTCGCGCAGGACCAGGGGGCTGACGGTGAAGGAGTCACCGGCGGTCCGCCCGGCGTACCGGACCTCCATGGTCCGCTGCCCGGCTGCGAGACCGGCCGGCAGGGTGACCGAGCGGGCCACGCCGCCGTCGTCGCTGGTGCGTCCGCTCGCCAGCACCTGCCCCGAGCCCTTGATCCGGATCTGGAAGTCCACGGCCGGGGTCAGGCCGGTCGCCACGACGATCACGGACTGGCCCGGCACGGCGTAGTCGGGCTTGACGGTGACCACCGGCCGGGCTCCGGGCGTGCCGGTCGGCGGGCCGGTACGGGGATCGCTCGCGATGGTGACGTAGGTGCTCCGGCCGGTGTCGCCGTACGTGACCCGGCCCAGGTAGACCCCGCCGTCGCGCAGGCCGTTCCAGGCCAGGGTGACCGCGGTGGCGCTGCCGACCGTCAGGCTCGCCGTGGTGGGACGGGCGGTGAAGGTGCCCTCGGCTCCCTTGGCGTTCAGGACGAAGCTGGTCACGCTGAACCCGAGGGGTCCGGTCCCGGCGAAGAAGTCGACCTCGACCTGGTAGAGGCCGGCGGGCAGGTCGTCCACGTCGAGGTGTTCGTCGGCGGAGTCGGTGGCCGCACGGGCGAACAGCGTTTTGTCGCCGTAGTCGTTCAGCCGGTAGACCGACAGGTCGAGGTCGGCGGAGTTGTCGGCGGCGTCGAGTTCGAACCGCGCGTGGGTCGTGCCGGCCGGGACCTGCACGATGTGGGACTGCGCCGGGCTGCCGACGGTCCCGGAGCCCTGGACCCGCAGGCCCCGGGACAGGCCGCTCACCGTCACCGGCACCTCGCGGACGTCACCGCCGCGCAGGGTCGAGGTGGCACGGCCCGAACTGCCCGAGGCCGCGAGCTCCGCCGGCGCGACCAGGGCCACCGGGCGCACCGCGAGCGCGCTGCGCACACTCTGGTCGCCGTTGCGCCAGGTCAGGTAGCCGGTGGCGTACTCGTCCAGCGGCGCGGTGGTCCGGGTGAAGGTCACCCGGAAGCTCTTGGACTGGCCAGGCGCCGTGAACGTCAGCGTCGCCGGCTCGACGACGGTCTCCACGCCCGGTATGCGCACCGCGTCGGCGGTGAAGGTCCCGGCCGCGGTCGAAGTCACCGTCCGGGTCACGGTCTGCCGACCGGCGAGCGAACCGACGCCGATCGAGGCCAGGTTGAGATCGGACGCGGCGGGCGCGGAGGGGTCGCCACCCAGGCCCGCGACGTACTGCGCCCAGTCGGCCGGACCGTTGAGGTAGAGCAGACCGGGGTGCAGGTACCGGGTCGGGTCGATCTGGCCGTTGCCCTGCGCGAACACGTCCCCGGACGCCTTCCCGTCAGCCGTGACGGTGGGGGAAGTGGTGGTCATCAGGGCGGACTTGATCTCCGCGGGGGTCGCCTGCGGATGGACTCCCAGGTACAGCGCGGCGAGACCGGCCACGTGCGGGGACGCCATCGAGGTGCCCGACATGAAGGTGAACCCGGGCCGCCCGCCCGCCGCGTTGGCGCCGTCGGCCAGGATGCCGACGCCGGGCGCCGCGAGGTCGGGCTTGATCAGGTCGCCGCCGTCGGCCGTCAGGGGTCCCCGGGAGGAGAACCCGGCGATCTGAGGGGCGGCGGCGGACGCCAGGTGGTGCGGATTGCCGTCGACCAGCGTGACCGTCGGTGCCTCGGTGGCGGCGTACGCGAGGAGCGTGTCGTAGCCGTCGGCGTCGATGTGAACGGTGGGGACGGTGTGCGCGTCGAGGTCCACCGAGTCGGGCGACGGGTTCACCAGGATCATCCCGATCCCGCCCGCGCGCTTCACCTCGGCGGACTTGGCCACCCGGTCGACGGTGCCCCGCTCGCACAGGACGATCCTGCCGGTCACCTTGGCGGGGTCCAGGGTCTGCGGTCCGCAGAGCTTGGACTGCGTGGCGACGTCGGTACCGGCGGCGGACGCCGCCACCAGCGGACCGGTGACGGTGCGGCCGCCCGCCGGCATCGTCACCGAGGCGCCGAGCAGGTTCACCCCGTCGCCCAGTTCGGCCGTGGCCTCGCGGGCCGGGATGGTGCTCGCCGCGGCGGTCGTGATCCAGGGCGAGGCGTTGTCGACCGTACTGGCGTCGGGGCCCGCGTTGCCGCCGGCGGTGGCGACGAAGATGCCGCTCGCGGCCGCGTTGCGGAACGCCTCGTCGACGACCGAGTCGGTGCTCTGGGCGCCGCCCGCCGAACCGATCGAGTAGTTGATCACGTCGACGTTGTCGGCCACGGCCGCGTCGATCGCGGCGAGCAGGTCGCCGGTGGCGCACCCGTCGTCCTCGGGGCTGCTGGCGTCGGGCCCGCTCCAGCAGGCCTTGTAGGCGGCGATCTTGGCGGCCGGTGAGACACCGGAGATCTTGCCCACCGGGACACCGCCGAGGTCGGCGTCGACACCGTTGTCGCCTGCCGCCGTACTGGCCGTGTGCGAACCGTGTGCCTCGCCGTCGCGCGGCGACAGGTACTCGCCGATCGCGGTGCCGCCGATGTGCCCGGCGCCGAAGTTGTCGACGAAGTACCGCGCCGACACGAGCTTGGTCGTGCAGTCCGCTGCCGTGAACTGCACACCAGGCGTGCACACGCCGCTGAACGTACCGCCGTCGGCCTTGCGGTACCTGATGGCCGTGCCGTCGAGGTAGGGCTCCTGGCCCGGCTCCCTGCCGAGCGGGGCGCCGGCGAACGACGGGTTCTCTGGGGCGATGCCCGTGTCGACGACGCCGACCACGATGCCCTGGCCGGCCTTCCCGACGCCGCCGTTGGCGGCCCACACGCCGTGGTCGCCGCTCAGGCCGAGGTAGTCCGTGGAGGTCGTGGCGGCCAGCGGCTTGCGCAGGTCGTCCTTGACCACCGACACCACCGTCGGGTCGGTGCGCAGCCGCTCGACCTGCTCCGGATCGAGTTCGGCCGTGAAGCCGTTGAGCGCTGCGGAGTACGACGAGATGACCCGCGCGCCGACCGCGGTGGCCGCGTCCCGCTGGCCCTTCCGCAGATGGTCGCGGTAGGCGCGGACCGGAGCGGAGTCGCTCTTCAGGCCCTCGCCTGCGCGTGGCGCGGTGCGCTCCCTGCCCGCCACACCGCCGGTGTACGTCGCGGCGGCGGGCTCCCGCAGGGTGACGATGTACCGCCCACCGGTGGGTGGCTGCCCCGTCGCGGAGCGCGCGCCGGCCGGCGACGACGCCGGGGGCGGGGCCGCGACGGCGGGGGACTGGGCCACGGCCAGGGGGAACAGCAGGCCGGCGACCGCGACGGCGGCGGCGGCGACGGACCGCCGCTTCACCGGGGGACGGGCAGGCGGAGGTGCAGGGGCCACCAGGACTCCTTCTTCGGTGGATGGCCGGGCATCCCGGCGTAGAGAACGCCGTGCGGGCGCACACAAGTTCTAGCGGGATGATCCACCGATGACCAAGAGTTGGTGTTTCCGATACCGGACAGTGGCCACAAGGGGCCAGCCGGACGCCGTATTCAGTGGCGCCGGGCGGCCTCCCGTGCCGCGCGCTCCAGGCGGTCCCGGTGGCTCTTCCACCACGACCGGTCCCCCTCGGGCATGTTGTCGTTGCCCTGACCCATCCCCACCGCGCCGTCCACGAGTTCCCGGACGATGTCGGCATGGCCCGCGTGCCGGTGCGTCTCGGCGGTCACGTGCACCAGGATCTGATGCAGTGTCACTTCCTGTCGGCCCTCGCCCCACCACGGCACGCGGCCTGCCGCGTCCAGGGCGAGGTCGGTGATCGTGGCGTCCGCGTGCTGCCACACCCTCCGGTACAGGGTGACGATCTGCTCGCGCGACTCGTCCGCGGTGGCCCACAGGTCCGCGTTGGGTTCGGCGTCCTCGGTGAGCCACGGCAGCGCCTCGCCGAGGGGGCGCCCGAAGGTGTCGCCGAAGTACCCCGCCTCCACACCGGCGGCGTGCTTCACCAGGCCGAGGAGATTGGTGCCGGTCGGCGTCAGCGGGCGGCGTATGTCGTACTCCGAGAGCCCGTCGAGCTTCCAGAGGAGGGCGTCGCGCGCCGACTGCAGGTAACGGGCGAGGTCCGCCTTCTGCTTCGATTCGATCATTCCGGGAGTCTGCCACCCGGCCCGCGGGCCCGGTCGACCTCCCCCCGGCCGCGACCCGCCGGGGCCGCTTCAGGCGGCCGACGGCAACCGGGACGGCGAACGCAGGGGGAGTGCCGGCTCGAAGAACTCCTTCTCGCCGCCGACCGGCCGAGCCGGGTGCGGGCGAGTGCGGCGGACGGCAGCCACCTCGTCCCGGACCGTCGTGCCCGCCTTCCCGTGGCGGGACGCGGTTCCGCCGGCTTGCCCTCCCTGTCGCGGTACGCCCGCCGCACTCCGTTCGGGGCCCCCGGACGAATGCCTTCCACTTTTTTTCGCGGAGCGGGAAGCAATCCCGATCCGCCCTGGTTAGACAGACCGGTCTACTCAACAGGAGAACGACCGATCTCCTCACCCACAGGACGGTGGCATGCCCGAGCAGTGCACCTCACACGACCACAGCGTGACCGCCACGCTGACGGCGGAGGCAGGCGTCGCGGAAGACGTGGGCGTGGCGGCTCCCGCCGTCCCCTCCGCGTCGCGGAGCCGATCCGCCGCGGGGGTGCTGCCTCAGCGGGCGGCGCTCTACCTGCTGGCCTCGATCATCGTGTCGTTCCTGGCCGCATCCAGTGCGCCGACCCCCCTGTACGCGGTCTACCAGCAGGAGTGGGGATTCTCCCCGGTCACGACCACCCTGGTCTTCGGCGTGTACGCGATCGCGGTGCTCGTGTCGCTCCTCACCCTGGGACGCCTGTCGGACCATCTGGGCAGGCGGCCGGTCCTGCTGGTGGCGCTCGCCGCGCAGGCGGCCGCGATGGTCGTCTTCGCGACGGCGCACGGCGTGCCGGAGCTGATGATCGGCCGGGTGATCCAGGGACTGTCCACCGGTGCCGCGCTCGGCGCCGTCGGCGCCGGAATGCTGGACATCGACAAGCGGCGGGGCACCGTCGCCAACTCCTTCGCCCCCGGACTCGGCACCGCGAGCGGCTCCCTGATCTCCGCCTTCCTCGTCCAGTTCCTGCCGGCGCCGACGCACCTGGTCTACCTGGCGCTGGTGGCGGTCTTCGCCGTGCAGGCCGTGGGCGTGTACCTCATGCGGGAGACGCTGACCCCCACCCCCGGTGCGCTGGGCACCCTGGTCCCGGACATCAAGCTGCCGCGTACGGTGCGGCGCGCCGTCCTCAACGCCGCCCCGGTCCTGATAGCCGTCTGGGCGCTCGCCGGCTTCTACGGTTCGCTGGGCCCTGCGCTGGTGCGGACGCTCACCCACTCCACGTCCATGGTCTACGGCGGACTGGCCCTCTTCGTCCTGGCAGGAGTGGCCGCCGTGGCGACCCTCGTCCTGCGCACCGCCCCGCCGCGCGGCGTCATGTTCACCGGCATCGGCACCCTCGTCGCCGGTGTCGCCCTGACACTGGTCGCCATCCAGGCCGGCTCGCCCGCGCTCTTCTTCGTCGGCAGCGCCATCGCCGGTGTCGGCTTCGGCAGCGGCTTCCAGGGCGGTATCCGCAGCGTGATGCCGCTGACCGCGGCGCACGAGCGGTCCGGCGTGCTGTCCCTGCTGTACGTCGTGTCCTACCTGGGCATGGGTCTGCCGGCGGTCATCGCCGGATACCTGGTGGTCCACGCGGGCGGTCTGATCACCACGGCGAAGGAGTACGGGGCCGCGATCATCGTCCTCGCCCTGCTGGCGCTGGTCGGACTGGTGACGGAGAAGCGCGATGTCGGCGCCGCTGTCCGGCACTAGGGTGGATGCGGGCCGGCAGTCCGCAAAATACACGGAAGGGGAGGGAGCGGCGATGGCAGCCAAGACCACCGGTTCACCCGCCGAGCGCCACGCGGCCAGGCCTTCCGCGCGCGAACGCCTGCTGACCGCGGCCAACGAGCTCTTCTACGCCGAGGGTGTGCAGACCGTCGGCATCGACCGGGTCATCGAACGGGCCGGTGTGGCGAAGGCGTCCCTCTACAACACCTTCGGCAGCAAGGACGAGTTGGTCCATGCCTACCTGCAGGCGAGGCACGCCGCCACCGCCCGTCGTGTCCGTGCCGCGGTCGACCGCCACGAGACCCCGCGCGACCGGCTGCTCGGATTCTTCGACGCCCAGACGGAGGCGTTCGCGGGTCCCGGCTACCGGGGGTGTGCGTTCATCGCGGCGGGCGCGGAGGCCAAGTCCGGCAGCGGCACGGAACAGGCGTCGGCCGACTACCGGGCGTGGGTGCGGGGATTGCTGACGGACCTCGCCCGGCAGGCGGGCGTCGCGGACGCCGAGGCGCTCGGGCGCAGACTGCAGTTGCTCTACGACGGGGCCGCGGTGTCCGTCCGGATGGACGGTGACGCCGAGGCGGCGGCCGCGGCCAAGGCGGCCGCCGCCGCGCTCCTCGACGCGGCCCTCGCCGCACAGGCGCCGGAGTCCGGACACCGCCCCGAGTAGGGCCCGCGCGGGGACCGGGACGGCGCGCCGCGTCTCAGCGCTGGAGGATCTCGACCAGGCGGGGGACCTGGGACGTCATGCCCTGGCGCACGAAGTCCGTGAGGTCCGCGAGGGACTCCGCGCGGTGCGTCTCCAGGCCGTAGCCGCGGGCGAGGTCCAGGACGTCGATCCCGGAGATGTCGAGGTAGTCGCCCTTGGGGACGTGCAGGATCTCGGAGAACTCCTCCAGGGCCCGGTATCGGTGGTTGGTGCAGACCACGTAGGTCACCGGCACCCGGTAGCGGGCGGCACTCCACAGGGCGGAGGTGGTGTACTGCGTCGCGCCGTCCCCGATCAGGGCGACGACGGGTCGCTCGGGGCGGC
>NZ_JBIVNJ010000008.1:0-300874 GCF_044753585.1 Streptomyces sp. NPDC088354
CGAAGACCCCGCCGCGCGCGTCGACCCCACCACCGCCGAGCAGCGGCACGACCGCGTCCGACGCGTCATCGACACCCACACCCTCGTCCGCGACGGCCCCCCCCCCCCCCCCCCCCCCCCGCCCCCCCCCCCCCCCCCCCCGCGCCCCCCCCGCCCCTCGGGCGTCGCGGGCGCCCGTCAGGGGCAGCTGACGACCTGTCCGGCCCAGGACAGCCCGCCGCCGAAGCCGAGCAGCAGCACGGGGGCGCCCGGTGCCAGGTCGCCGCGCTCGACGAGCTTGGAGAAGGCCAGCGGGACCGAGGCCGCGGAGGTGTTGCCGGAGTCGACGACGTCCTTGGCCACGACCGCGTCCGTGGCGCCGAGTTGACGGACCACCGACTCGATGATGCGCAGGTTGGCCTGGTGCGTCACGATGCCGCCGAGATCGGCCACGGAGACGCCGGCCCGCCGGCAGGCCTCCTCGGCGATCGGGGCGAGGGTCGAGGTGGCCCAGCGGAAGACCGCCTGGCCGTCCTGGGCGAAGCGGGGCTGCCAGGCGCCCGCGAGCCGCACGGCGTCCGCACGGGTGGGGTCGGAGCCCCAGACCACCGGGCCGACGCCCTGGCGGCCGTCGGGGCCGGTGGCGCCGTCCGGGACCGCGCTGAGGACGGCCGCCCCGGCGCCGTCGCCGAGCAGGACGCAGGTGCTGCGGTCGGTCCAGTCGGTGAGGTCGGACATCTTCTCGGCGCCGATGACGAGGGCGTGCCGCGCGGCTCCGGCGCGCACGGAGTGGTCGGCGGCGGCCAGCGCGGTGGTGAAGCCCGCGCAGGCGTTGTTGAGGTCGTAGGAGGCGGGTGCGGCCGCCCCGAGCCGGGCGGCGACCCGGGCGGCGGTGCTCGGGGAGCGGTCGATGGCGCTGGAGGTGGCCACCACGACGAGGTCGATGTCGGCGGGCGCCAGGCCCGCGGCCGCCAGCGCCTTCCCGGCGGCGGCCGTCGCCATGTCGGCGACCGATTCGTCGTCGCCGGCGATGCGGCGGGTGGCGATGCCGGTGCGCTGCCGGATCCAGGCGTCGCTGGTGTCGACCATGGCGGCCAAGTCGTCGTTGGTGAGAACGCGTTCGGGCTGGTGGTGGCCGAGGGCGACGATACGGGTCGAGGTCATGCCGGAACTATAGCGACCGACCGATCGGACTCTAAAGGAGGTCAGCTCGCTACGATGGCCGCATGAGCCCACGCAAGTCAGCCACCGAGGCCCGCCACACCCGCGAGCGGATCATCGAGCGCAGCGTCGCGGTCGCCTCCGTGGAGGGCCTGGAGGGACTGACCATCGGCCGGCTCGCGACCGACCTCGGGATCAGCAAGTCCGGGCTGCTGGGCCACTTCGGCACCAAGGAGGCGCTGCAGATCGCCGCCCTGCGCCGGGCCTCGGAGATCTTCACCCGCGCCGTCTGGCTGCCCGCCGCGGGCAGCCCGCCCGGCCTGGTCCGGCTGACGGCGATCTGCGAGGCATGGGTGACCTACCTCGACCGCGAGCGGGAGGCCTTCCCGGGTGGCTGCCTGTTCACCGCATCCGCCGTGGAGTTCGACGGGCGCGAGGGCCCGGTGCGGGACGCGGTGGCCCGGCTGTACACGGTGTGGAAGCGGCGCCTGGTGCGGGATCTGCGGGCCGCCGTCGAGCAGGGCGAACTGCCCCAGGACACCGATGCCGACCAGATCGTGTTCGAGCTCAACGGCGTCTACTTCGCGCTCAATCACGCCGTCCAGCTCTTCGGCGACCGGAGCGCCCCCGACCGCGCCCGGCGTGCGCTGCGCCGCGTCCTGCGCTGACGAATCAGCCCTTCGGGGGGATTGGCCCGAATTGCCGGATGGCCGGCCGTGCCGCCGCACACCATCTCGGACATGACCATATGGCTGAGGGGGGCCGGCCTCACGGCGGCCGCTGTGCTGGTGGTGCTGGGTCCGGGCGGGCCGGGGGGTCCCGGGGGCGCGGGTACGGCCCACGCCGACGACCGCCCCGGCGTCCCGGGACCGCCGGTCGTGCGGTTCCTGCCGGACGGCACCGTACGCGTGGAGACGGGCGGCGGGGCCGTCCGCGTGGAGACCAACACCGAGGGCGGCACCGGGGGGAACGCGCCGCGGACCCGCGTCCGGATCCGGCACGGCGGTGACACCGTGGAGGCGCAGACCGGCCCCGGTGGCTCGTCGGCCCGCGTACGACGGGAGCACTGCCCCCGCTACCAGTCCTCGGTGGACGCCTCCACGGACGCCTCGGGCGCGCGGGGCTCGGTGTCCTGGCGGCATCCGTGCGGACCGGCCCCCCGCCCGAAACCCACCCCCGCGCCGGCCGCGCCCGTACGGCAGCGGCCCGCGCCCACCCCGACACCGACACCCACGCCCACCCCGACACCCACCCCGACACCCACTCCGACCCCGACCCCGGCGCCCAGCCGCCGGGTCGAACTGCCGCCGGTCGCCTATCACAAGGTCACCGCGCTGCCACCGCCCGAGGGGCCGAGCCTCGTCCACCTCATGCTGCTGATCACCGCGCCCGCGGTGCTGTCGGCCGCCGCGCTCAAGCCCCGTTCCCAAGCCCGTTCCCGGAGGTGACGCATGTCGGACTGGATTGTCCTGGCCATCGGAATGGCCGCGAGCTGCGTGGTCGTGCTGAGCATCGTCGCGATCAACAACCGCCGGCTGGGCGAGGACGACGACCCCAGCGAGACCCCGGACGTCATCGAGTACATGACGATGATGATCGGCGTGGTCTACGCGATCGTGCTGGGCCTGGCCATCGCCGGCGTGTGGGAGGGGCGCGGCGCCGCCGAGGACGCCGCGCGCCGTGAGGCCCAGGCGCTGCACGAGGTCCAGGAACGGGTCCAGGTGTACCCGGCCGCGGTCCGCGACCGGGTGCGCGGCGACATCGACGCCTACGTGTCCTACGTCGTGGACAAGGAGATCCCGTACATGATCAAGCACGGCGACAACACCCAGCGCGGCAGCGACCTGCTGGGCGTGGTGCGCCGCGACGTGACCTCCTTCGAGCCGCGCACCCCGCTGGCCAACCAGGCCTACCAGCCGGTCGTCGACCAGGTGGCCGCGGCCGACGACGCGCGCAACGCGCGCGCCGACAGCTCCGGGCCCACCATGCCGGGCGTGGTCTGGTTCGGGCTGATCGTGGGCGGCCTGGTCGCGGTCGGGCTGATCTTCACCCTGCAGATCCGCCGCTCCCGCCGGGAGTTGATCCTGGCCGGGCTCTACAGCGCCCTGATCGCCTTCCTCCTCTTCCTGATCTGGGACTTCAACGCGCCCTACGGGCGCACTCCCGGCGAGGCGGCGGCGTCCTTCGCCGCCCTCTTCCCGCACGTGGGGTAGCCGGCGCCGCCCCGGCCACCCCACGTGCGGCAGCCGGGGCGGCCCCCGGCCCGCCGGGTGGCCGCCTACGCCCGCTTCGCGGCCCTGCCGTCGCCGAAGCTGGCGAACCAGGTGGCCGCCATGTCCTCGTCGCCGTGGCCCTGGGCCGCCGCCCGCCGGAAGCGCTCCGCGCCGGCCGCGGCCACGTCGAGGCGGACCCCGGCGGCCTCCCCGGCCGCGACCACCAGGCGGGCGTCCTTCTCGGCGGTCCGTACCGCGAAGCTGGGCGTGAAGTCGCCGCGCAGGATGACGTCGGCCTTCGCCCGCAGGTAGCCCATGTCGAGGCCGCCGCCGGCCACCGCGTCCAGGAAACCGCGCGGGTCGACCCCGAGTCCCTCGGCCAGGGCCAGGGCCTCGGCGGCGCCGTGGGTGACCGTGAGCACCCAGCTGTTGATCACGAGCTTGAGCCGGCTGGCCGCGCCCGACGCGGCGTCCTCGCCCACCCACACCGTGCGGCTGCCGACGGCTTCGAAGACCGGTGCCAGCGCCGCCCGCGCCTCTTGCGGTCCGGCGGCGAGCACCAGGAGCTGCCCGGCCTCGGCCGGCTGCCTCGTGCCGAGGACCGGCGAGTCGACGAAGACCACGCCGTGTTCCGCGGCGAACTCCGCGAACGGGCCGAGGGCGTCGACCCCGGCCGTCGTGGCCTGCGCCCAGACCGTGCCGGGCCGCAGCGCGGGCGCCGCCTGCCGCATCGTCTCCAGCGCGGCCGGGCCGTCGTGGAGGATGGTCAGCACGACGTCCGCGCCCTCCACGGCCTCCGCGGGAGTGGCGGCGACGCGAGCACCGTCCCGGGCGAGCGGTTCGGCCTTCTGGCTCGTACGGTTCCACACACGGACGTCGAGGCCGGCCTTGACGAGGTTGCGGGCCATCGCGGCACCCATGATCCCGGTGCCGAGTACTGCTACTGAGGTGGTGTCGGACATGACAGCCACCGTACGACGGACCAATCCGAACCGCTCGCGGCGCCGAATGCCGGACGGGAGACTGTGCCGGAGCGACGGCACGACCACAACAGCGGACACGACGAAAGCGGGAGATGTGGAGAGGGAACCGGTGCGAATCGGCATGCCCGCGCGCCAGGGGCCGGACCTCACGGAACTGCTGCTCGCCGTCGCGCGCGGCGACCAGGAGGCCTTCGCCCGGCTGTACGACGCCGTGAGCGGCCCGGTGCTGGGGCTGGTCCGCGGCGTGCTGCGCGACCCCGCGCAGTCGGAGGAGGTCGCACAGGAGGTCCTGGTGGAGGTCTGGCGCACGGCGGCCCGCTTCCGCCCCGAGAAAGGCAGTGCGATGACCTGGGTGATGACCCTGGCCCACCGCCGCGCGGTCGACCGGGTCCGGTCGGTGAGCGCCGCCGCGGACCGCGAGCACAAGGCGGCCCTGCTGGACCGCACGCCCGCGTACGACGAGGTGACCGAGCAGGTGGAGGCCCGGCTCGAACGCGAGCAGGTGCGGCGCTGCATGCGCACCCTCACCGAACTGCAGCACCAGTCGGTGATACTGGCGTACTACCGCGGTCTGACCTACCGCGAGGTCGCCGAACTGCTGTCGCTGCCGCTGGGCACCGTCAAGACCCGGCTCAGGGACGGTCTCATCCGGCTGCGTGACTGCCTGGGGGTGACCGCGTGAGCACCGACGCCGAACTGCACACCCTCACCGGGGCGTACGCCCTGGACGCCCTGGACCGGCACGAGCGGGCCGAGTTCGAGCACCATCTGACGGAGTGCGAGCCCTGCGCCCTGGAGGTGCGCGAGCTCACCGCGACCGCCGCCCGGCTCGGCCTCGCCGCGGCCGAACCCGTCCCGCCGCGGATGAAGGACGAGGTGATGCGGCGGATCGCCACCGTCCGGCAGGAGCCGCCGCGGGTGACCGAGCCGGTCCCCGTCCGGGACCGCCGCCGCGTCCGCCGTGCCGCCCCGCGTACCCCCCTGCTCACCCGGTTCGCCCTGGCCGCCTGTCTGGTGGCCGCGGCCGCGCTCGGCGGTGTCGCCGTCTGGCAGCAGCAGCAACTCGGCGACGCCCGCCAGGAGACCCGGCAGGCACAGGCCGGTGCGGAGTCCGTCGCCCGCGTCCTCGCCGCGCCCGACGCCGCCGCCACCACCGGGAAGCTCTCCGGCGGCGCCAGCGGCACCGTCGTGGTCTCCCGGAGCCAGGACCGCGCCGTCTTCTTCGCCCAGGGCCTTCCCGCGCTGTCCGGGGGCCGCGTCTACCAGCTGTGGTTCTCCGACACGGGCGGCACCATGCGCTCCGCCGGGCTCGTCCCCCGCCCCGCTCCGGGCACCAGCGAGGCCGTCCTCCTCGACGGTCCCGTGGGCGACGCCTCCGGCATGGGCATCACCGTCGAACCGGCGGGCGGCTCTCCGCGGCCCACCACCCAGCCGCTCGCGCTCATGGCCTTCGCGAAGGCCTGACCGGGCGGGACGCGCCCCGGCGAATGCCGGGACCGGGCACGGGGGCGGCCTAGGCTCGGACGGAAGGAAAGCAGTCGAAGGTGCGAGGTGCCCGCGTGTCCGTGGCCGTCTGTCTGTTCACCGCGGATCTGCGGGTGCACGACAACCCCGTCCTGCGCGCGGCGCTCAGCGCCGCGGACGAGGTCGTCCCGTTGTTCGTGCTGGACGACGGGGTCGAGGCGGCCGGGTTCGCGGTGCCGAACCGGACGGCGTTCCTGCTGCGGTGCCTGGCGGACCTGGACGCCCGGTTGCGGGACCGCGGCGGACGGCTGGTCCTGCGCGCGGGGGACGTGGTGGAGGAGGTGTGCCGGGTCGCGGAGGAGACCGGCGCCCGGCAGGTGCACGTCGCGGCGGGCGTGAGCGGCTACGCCGCACGGCGGGAGACGCGGCTGCGGGAGGCGCTGGAGGGGGCGCGGCGGGAGCTGCGGGTCCACGACGGCGTGCTGAACGTGGTGCCGCCCGGGGTCCTCACCCCGGCCGGGAAGGACCTCTTCGAGGTGTTCACGCCGTACTTCCGGCGCTGGGAGCAGGCGGACGTGCGGGACGTGGTCGGCGCGCCGCGGGCGGTCAGGGTGCCGGAGGGCCCGCGGTCGCTCCCGGTGCCGGACGCGCCGCACGGGGTCTCGCCCGGACTGCCCGAGGGCGGCGAGAGCGAGGGCCGGCGCCGCTGGCGCGCCTGGCGCTCGGGCGGCGGCGTGGACGCGTACGAGGAGCGCCACGACGACCTGGCGGGCGACGGGACCTCGCGGCTCTCCCCGTACCTGCACTTCGGCTGCCTGTCCGCGACGGAACTCGCCGCCGGCGCCCACGGCGGCTTCGTACGGCAGCTGGCCTGGCGGGACTTCCACCACCAGGTGCTGGCCGCCCGCCCGTACGCCGCCCACCACGACCTGCGCCCCCGCCACGACTCCTGGCAGGGCGACGGCCCCGAGGCGGAGGCCTGGCGCGAGGGCCGCACCGGCTATCCGATCGTGGATGCGGCGATGCGGCAGCTGCGGCACGAGGGCTGGATGCACAACCGGGCGCGGCTGCTGGTGGGCAGCTTCCTGACCAAGACGCTGTACGTGGACTGGCGGGTCGGCGCCGCGCACTTCCTGAGCCTGCTGGTCGACGGCGACCTGGCCAACAACCAGCTCAACTGGCAGTGGGTGGCGGGCACCGGTACCGACACCCGCCCCAACCGCGTCCTCAACCCGCTGACACAGGCCCGCCGTTTCGACCCCGCCGGGGAGTACGTCCGGCACTGGCTGCCCGAACTGTCCGGCGTGCCGGGCGGCGCCGTCCACCGCCCCTGGCTGCTCCCCGAGGAACGCCGCCGCGAACTGGACTACCCCCCGCCGGTCGTCGACCTCGACGAAGGCGCCGCCCGCTTCCGCGGCGGCCGGGGGAAGAAACCCGAGGTACGGGAGACATAGCCCGCCCAGCCCGGGCGGCCGGTCATGCGCCGCTCCAGCAGGGCCTTCCCGCTGCCGCGGATCAGCAGCAGGCTCATCACCAGCGGGGAGACCACGGTGGCGGCCGCGACCTGCCAGGCGTCGCAGGTCAGCGCGTACAGGCCCCACCAGACGCAGAAGTCGCCGAAGTAGTTGGGGTGCCGCGTCCAGCTCCACAGCCCGCGGTCCATGATCCGTCCCCGGTTCGCGGGATCGGCCTTGAAGCGCGCCAGTTGGTGGTCGCCGACCGCCTCGAAGAGCAGGCCGACGGCCCACAGCGCAACGCCCACCGCGGCGGCGGGGCCGAGCGGGCCGGGGATCCAGGAGGCCGCCTGGACCGGCAGGGAGACCAGCCAGACCAGGGCGGCCTGCAGCAGGTAGACCATACGCAGCGCGTACCGGGTGCGGTTGCCCGGCGCCTTGTCCAGCAGGGCCTCGTAGCGCGGGTCCTCGCCGTGACCCCGGCCGCGCCAGGCGATGTGGGCGGCCAGCCGCAGCCCCCACACCGCCACCATCCCGAGCACCAGGGCGCGCCGGGCCGGGTCCCCGTGCCCGGCCGACATCACGTAGGCGACGACCCCGACGGCCGCGAAGCCGGCGCCCCACGCGACGTCGACGTAGCGGTGCATGCCGCGGACCCGGCCGACGACGAACGCCACCAGCATCACCGCGAGCGCGGCACCCGCCGCCGCGAGGGTCACCATCGCCCGTACCAGCCGTCCTGGGTGTCCGGCATCCCCGTGCCGCCCTCCCCGGTGGGCCGCACGGCGAGGATCTGGTCGACGCCCATGCGCCGTTCGGCGAAGGCCAGCGCGCCGCCGGCCAGGTACAGCCGCCACACGCGGGCGGTCTCCTCCCCCGCCAGCGACACGAATTCGGACCAGCGCGCCTCCAGCGTGGCCAGCCATGCCCGTACCGTGCGCACGTAGTGCCCGCGCAGCGACTCCACGGCGCGCACCTCCAGCCCGGCGCCCTCCAGCAGGGCGACGGTACGGCCGAGGGGGCGCATGTGCATGTCGGGGGCGATGTACGTCTCGATGAACGCGCCGCCGCCGGGCGCGACCCGGCCCCGTGACATCTGCTGCACCAGGGCCCGGCCGTGCGGGCGCAGCACACGGTGCAGGGTGCCGGCGAAGGCGGGGTACTGCGCGTCGCCGACGTGCTCGCCCATCTCGATCGCGGTCACCGCCTCGTAGCCGCCGCTGCCCTCCAGGTCCCGGTAGTCCCGGAGTTCGACCTGGACGTACTCCTCCAGGCCGCGCTCGCGGACGCGGGCCCGGACGGCGTCGCGTTGTGCGGCGGACAGGGTGACCGCGTGCACTTGGGCGCGGTGCGTCTCGGCGGCGTACAGGGACAGCGCGCCCCAGCCGCAGCCGATGTCGAGCAGCCGCATGCCTGGACGCAGTCCCAGCTTGCGGCAGACGAGTTCCAGCTTGTCGCGCTGGGCGTCGGCGAGGCTGTAATCAGGATCGTCCGCGCGGGTCCAGTAGGCGCAGGAGTACGCCATGGACGGGTCGAGGAGCAGGGCGTAGAACTCGTTGGACAGGTCGTAGTGGTGGCTGATGGCGGCGCGGTCGCGGCCCCGGCTGTGCGGGGTGCCGTTGAGCCGGGCCCGGCCGCGCGGGGCGGGCGGCCGCGGCCCGACCGCGCCGAGCCGCAGCGCGGCGCCGGTCGCCCGCAGGCGGTCGCCGGCGGTCAGCCGGGGCGGGGTGGCGCCGCCCTCGCGCGCCGCGCGCCAGATCGCGCGCAGGCCTTCGGTGAGGTCGCCGCGCACGTCGAGGTCGCCGGTGATGTAGGCCTCGGCCAGGCCGAGTTCGCCGGGCTCCCAGAGCAGCCGGCGCAGTGCCCGCCGGGAGCGCAGCACCACCATCGGCGCGTCGCGCGGCCCGGCGGTGCTCCCGTCCCAGGCCCGCAGCCGCACCGGCAGGGGGCCGCCGGTGAACTGCTCCAGCAGGGGCACGAGGGTGTCCGCGGCGCTCTTCACCGGGCGGTCTCCCCTCGGGTGAGCAGCAGTTGCCGTACGTCGAGGTAGCCGGAGCGGAAGCCGGCCTCGGAGTAGCCGAGGTAGAGCGTCCACATGCGGCGGAAGGTCTGGTCGAAGCCGAGGGCGGCCACCTCGGCGGCCCGCGCGGTGAAGCGTTCGCGCCACAGCCGCAGCGTCTCGGCGTAGTGCGCGGCGAAGCCGGTGCTGTCCTCGACGCGCAGCGCCGTGTGCTCCGCGACGGTGCGCCCGATCGCCTCCGCGGAGGGGATCAGGCCGCCGGGGAAGATGTACTTCTGTATCCAGGTGTAGGTGTCGCGGGTGGCCAGCATGCGGTCGTCGGCCATGGTGATGGCCTGGAGCGCGATCCGGCCGCCGGGGGCGAGCAGCCGGTCGAGGGCGCCGAAGTAGACGGGCCAGTAGTCGGCGCCGACGGCCTCGATCATCTCGACGCTGACGATCGCGTCGTAACGGCCGGTGACCTGACGGTAGTCGCGCAGCAGCACCGTCGCCCGGGCGGACTGCCCGGCCGCCTCGATGCGCTCGGTGGCCAGCCGGCGCTGCTCCTCGGAGAGGGTGACGCTGACGACGTCGGCGCCGCGCCGGGCGGCGCGCACGGCGAGTTCGCCCCAGCCGGTGCCGATCTCCAGCAGCCGGGTGCCCTCGCCGACCCCCGCGAGGTCCAGCAGGCGGTCGATCTTGCGGCGCTGGGCGTCGGCGAGCAGGTCGTACGTGGCGGGCAGGGCGCGGAACACCGCCGAGGAGTAAGTGAGGGTCTCGTCCAGGAAGAGGGCGAACAGCTCGTTGGACAGGTCGTAGTGCGCGTGGATGTTGTCCCGGGCGCCGTCGAGGGTGTTGCGGCGCTCGCCGGGCTGCCGCCGCGCCCACAGGGAGCGCAGCTTCTGCAGCGGCCGCGGGACGAGTTCGGTGACGTGGCCGGCCAGCACGGTCAGCACCGCGACGAGGTCGGGCGCGTCCCACTCGCCGGCCATGTAGGACTCGCCGAAGCCGATCAGTCCGCCGGCGCCCAGGCGGCGGAAGAAGGCGTCGGGGTCGGCGACCTCGACCGCGGGGCCGCCGGTGCCGATCACCGGGCCGCCGGGCCCGAGGCGGCAGCGCAGCGGCAGCCGGGACAGGGCACGGCGCACGACGGCGCCGGCGACGGCGGCGCGTACGCGTGAGCGGGGCGGTGGTGCGGCGACGTCCGGCCAGCGGCGCGGGTCCACGCCCACCTCGGAGACGGGAGCGGGTGCGGGGACGGGTACGGACGTGGTCACTCGAAGCCCTCCTGAGACCGGTGAACAGGGCGCCGCAGCACGGGCAGTCCGCGCAGCAGCAGTCGGATGCCGTGCCGGCGGATGCCGGCCGACACGGCGGCGGTGGACCAGGGATGGCGCAGCGCGGAGCGGAGCAGGAACGGGGCGGTGCCGGGCCGCCGTTCGCCGCGCACCGTGGCGGTGAACGGCCGGGTCTCCTCGCGCTCCAGGTGGACGGTGAGACGGAGCGCGGCGTCCGGCTCCGGCAGCCGCATGCGGTAGGCGCCGTCGACAGGGAAGAACGGCGAGACGTGGAAGTCCTTGGCGACGCTCGCCGCACCGGCCTCGTCGGTGCGCAGCAGATAGGCGTGCCGCTCACCGTAGGTGTTGTGGACCTCGGCGACGACGCAGGCCAGGGCGCCGTCCGGGGTGCGGCACCAGTAGAGCGTCAGCGGGTTGAAGACATGGCCGAGGACCCGGGCGTGGGTGAGCATGCGTACCGGGCCGCCCCGCAGGTCCACCCCGCGCGCGGCGAGCCAGGTCTCCAGGGCGGCCCGTACGGTGGGCTGCCGGCCGCCGAAGTGGTCCCGGGCGTCGAAGCGGGCGAAGGGGCGCAGCGGCACGGGGAGCCGGGGCGGCCGGTCGGGGTCGATCAGCCACATGTAGGTGCGGTGGGTGAAGGCGTGCCGCACCGGGCGGGTGCGGACGTGGGTGATCACGCACTCGTACAGGGCGGGCACGTCCGGCGGGGCGGCGGCGGTCACTGCCATCGCGCCCCCAGCGTGCGGGCGGCCTCGGCGCCGGAGCGGCAGCCGTCCTCGTGGAAGCCCCAGCCGTGGTAGGCCCCGGCGAAGGCGGTGACGGGGGTGTCCAGGGTGGGCAGCAGGCGCTGCGCGGCGACCGACTCCGGGGTGTAGACGGGGTGTTCGTAGACCATGCGGGCCAGCACCCGGCCGGGGTCGACGAGTTCCTCACCGCCGAGGGTGACCAGGAAGCGCTCGGGGCTGTCCAGCCGCTGCAGGCGGTTCATGTCGTAGGTGACCCGTACTCCGCCGGGCGAGGGGGCGCAGGAGGGCATCAGGTAGTTCCACGAGCCGCGGGCCCCGGTGCTGTGCGGCAGCAGCGAGGTGTCGGTGTGCAGCAGCGTGGGGTTGCGGGAGTACGGGATCGCGCCGAGCACGGCGCGCTCCGCCGCGGTGGCGTCGGCGAGCAGGCGCAGCGCCTGGTCGGGGTGGGTGGCCACGACCACCGCGTCGTAGTCCTCGCTCTCGCCGTCGTCGGTGACGATCTCGGCGCCGTCGGCGTGCCGCCGCAGGGCGCGCACGGGGGTGGCGGTGCGGATGGCCGTGAGCCGCTTGGCGATCCGCTCGACGTAGACCCGCGAGCCGCCGGTGACGGTCTTCCAGGTGGGCGAGCCGGACACCGACAGCATGCCGTGGTGGTCCAGGAACCGGAAGAGGTACGCGGCCGGGTAGGCGGCCGCCGTACGCGGCGAGCACGACCACACGCATGCCACCAGCGGGGTCGTGAAGTGCGCGACGAAGTAGGCCGAGAAGCCGCCCGCGCGCAGGAACTCGCCCAGTGTGGTGGTGTCGTCGCCGCCGTCCCCGGCCAGCAGCCGCCGGGCCCTGCGGTGGAAGCGCGGCACTTCGGCCAGCATGCGCAGGTACGCGGGGCGCAGCCCGTTGCGCGGCTGCGCGAACAGCCCGGCGGGCCCGCGGGCCCCGGCGTACTCCAGGCCGCAGCCCTCGCACCGCACGGACATGCTCATCTCGGACTCCTGCGTGGCGACCCCGAGTTCGGCGAAGATCCGCAGCAGAGTGGGATAGGTGCGCTCGTTGTGCACGATGAAGCCGCTGTCGACCGCCGCCACCCGTCCGTCGGCCGAGGCTATGTCGTGGGTGTGCGCGTGCCCGCCCAGCCGGTCGTCCGCCTCGAACAGCGATACGTCGCAGCTCCGTTGCAGTGCGTACGCGGCGGTCAGTCCGGCCACCCCGCTTCCCACGACAGCGATCCGGCGCCTTGTGCCGTTCATTCCGCTCCCTTCGTGCCCCGTCTCTCCCTGCGGATGATTCGTAGGCCCGCGGCCCGCGGATTGGCCGGCCGGGCAATCCGGTGGGGGGCGCGGCTCCGAATCCCGGGCAGGAACGGCGGAAACGGGCAGGAGCAGGACGGGCGGCGGCGGAGGGAGCGGCGGATAATGACGGAGAGTACGAGGAGAGGCGATCCGATGACGTACGGTGACAGCGCCGAGGGTGCCGGAGGCGCCGACGGCGGTGCGGCGTCGCACACGGCGCTGGTCCCGTACGCCCTCCCGGACCGCCCGGCGGCCGCCGTCCTGCTGCTGCACGGCGGTCGCGCCGAGGGCCTGGAGCCGCCCACGCGGTGGAACCTCCCCGGGGCCCGGATGCGGCCGTTCGTCCGCGCCATCGGCCGGGCCACGGCCGGGCATTGCATCGCGCTCGCCGGGGTCCGCTACCGGCACCGCGGCTGGAACGGCGACCGGCAGGACGCCGCGCGCGACGCCTGGCGGGCGCTGGAGGCCCTGCGGGGGCGCGCCGGGACGGTGCCCGTCGTGCTGGTCGGCCACTCCATGGGCGGCCGTGCGGCGCTGCGGGTGGCCGGGCATCCGCTGGTGGGCGGGGTCGTGGGGCTGGCCCCGTGGTGCCCGGCGGGCGAGCCGGTGGGACAGCTGGCCGGGCGCCGCCTGGTACTGCTGCACGGAGACCGGGACCGGGTCACCGATCCTGCCGCGTCGCTGGTCCTGGCCGACCGGGCGCGCGCGGCGGGCGCCCTGGCCTGCCATCTGACGGTGCCGGGCGGCGACCACGCGATGCTGCGGGACGCCGGCACCTGGCACGCGACCACCGCCCGCGTGGTGGCGGGGCTGCTGCGGCTGGCCCCGCTGCCGCCGGACGTGGCGAGCGCCCTGGCGGCCACGGGCGCCGGAAAGGAGTGACCGGCATGACCCTCACCTGTCTGGTGACCGGCGCCAGCGGCTACATCGGCGGCCGCCTGGTGCCCGAACTGCTCGACGCCGGCCACGCGGTGCGCTGCCTGGTCCGCACCCCGGGGAAGCTGCGCGACCACCCCTGGGCGGCCCGCGCCGAGGTGGTGCGGGGCGACGTGACCGACGAGGAGTCGGTGCTCGCGGCGATGGAGGGCGTGGACGTCGCGTACTACCTCGTCCACGCGCTCGGCAGCGGCCGGGGCTTCGAGGAGACCGACCGCCGGGCCGCCGAGATCTTCGGCAGCGCGGCGAAGGCGGCCGGCGTGCGGCGGATCGTGTACCTGGGCGGGCTCACCCCGGCCGGGGTGCCCGAGCGGGAGCTGTCGCCGCACCTGCGCTCGCGTGCCGAGGTGGGCCGGGTCCTGCTGGCCTCGGGGGTGCCGACGGCCGTCCTGCGGGCGGCGGTCATCATCGGCTCGGGCTCGGCCTCGTTCGAGATGCTGCGCTATCTGACCGAGCGGCTGCCGGTGATGGTCACCCCGCGCTGGGTCAACACCCGCATCCAGCCGATCGCCGTACGGGACGTGCTGCGCTACCTCGTCGGCTGCGCGGCGCTGCCGCCCGAGGTGAACCGCGCCTTCGACGTCGGGGGGCCGGATGTGCTCACCTACCGCGCGATGATGCTGAAGTACGCCGAGGTGGCGGGGCTGCCGCCGCGGCTGATCGTGCCGGTGCCGGTGCTCACCCCCCGCCTGTCCAGCCACTGGGTGGGGCTGGTGACCCCCGTGCCCGCGGGCATCGCGCGTCCGCTGACGGAGTCGCTGCGGCACGAGGTGGTCTGCCACGACCACGACATCGCCGCGTGGGTGCCCGACCCGCCGCAGGGCATGATCGGCGTCGAGCGGGCGCTGGAGTTGGCCCTGCAGCGGATCCGGGACGCCAACGTGGTCACCCGCTGGTCGTCGGCCTCGGTCCCCGGCGCGCCCAGCGACCCGCTGCCCACCGATCCGGACTGGGCAGGCGGCAGCCTGTACACCGACCGGCGGGCACGGGTGGTGGACGCCTCGCCGGAGGCCCTGTGGCGGGTGATCGAGGGCATCGGCGGCGACAACGGCTGGTACTCCTTCCCGCCGGCGTGGGCGGTGCGCGGCTGGCTCGACCGCTTCGTGGGCGGAGTCGGGCTGCGCCGGGGGCGCCGGGACGCGACACGGCTGCGGACCGGCGACTCGCTGGACTTCTGGCGGGTCGAGGCGATCGAACCCGGGAAGCTGCTGCGGCTGCGGGCGGAGATGCGGCTGCCGGGGCTGGCCTGGCTGGAGCTGTCGGCCGGGCGGGACGACCGGGGGCGCACCGTCTACCGGCAGCGGGCGCTGTTCCACCCGCGGGGCCTGGCGGGGCACGCGTACTGGTGGAGCGTGTCGCCGTTCCACGCCGTGGTGTTCGGCGGCATGGCGCGCAACATCGCCGCGGCGGCGCGGCAGGCCGAGGCCTAGTGTGCCGCGTGGTCGGGTCCCCGGCCCGGGCGGGACGGGCCGCTGGCGCACGCCCTGGTTACGCGGCGCCCGCGGCGGCTCAGGGGCGGCCCCGGGGCGGCGGCGCGTCGGGGGCGGGTTCGCCGCGCAGGAGGGTCAGTTCGTCGTTCATCGCCGTCAAAAAGCTTATGACGACGGCGAGTTCCTCTTCGGTGAACCGGGCGCGGGCCGCGTCGGTGCCCCGGGCGAGCGGCTGGAAGAACGCGCGGGCCACCGCCTTCGCCTTGGGCGCGTAGTGCAGGTGGACGACGCGCCGGTCGGCCGCGTCGCGGGTGCGGCGGATGTGGCCGGCCCGTTCCAGCCGGTCCAGGCAGGCGGTGACCGCCCCGGAGGTCAGATTGAGCCGTTCGCCCAGCAGTCCCGGGGTCATGGCGCCGCCGTGCCCGTCGCCGTCCAGGATCGCCACCAGGGCCTGCACATCGGTGTGGTGCAGCCGCCGGCTCTGCGCGAAGTCCTGCGCGATGCGGTTGAACTCGCTGTTCATCCGGCGCAGTTGCACGGCGAAGGCGTGCAGCCCGGTGGGGGACTCGGGCTGCTCGGCATCGGGGCGGTCGTCCTGTACGTGTTCGGGCACCCCTCCATCGTAAATAATCTCGACGGTTAAGATAATCGATGAGTGAGATATATCCTGTGGACAGCAGAGGGAGACACCCGCACCCACCCCCACGGGAGAAGCGATGACATCCGTGCCGCGCACCGTCCGATGGCTGCTCCCCGTGGTGCTGCTGGTCGCCTGGCTGGGGATCGGCGGCACCCTCGGCCCCTACGCGGGCAAGCTGGGCGAGGTCTCCACCAACGACCAGGCGGCCTTCCTCCCCCGCAGCGCCGAGTCCACGAAGGCGCTCGCCGAACGGCAGGCGTTCCGCCGGGGCGAGACCGTGCCGGCGATCGTCGTCTGGACCGCGGACCGCGGACCGGTCACCGACGCCCAGCAGGACGCCGCCACCGCGGCACTGGCCTCCCTCGCCGGGACCGACGGGGTGACCGGCCGGCCGTCCCCAGCGCTGCGCTCCGGGGACGGCCGCGCACTGGAGGGCGTGCTGCAGCTCCGCCCGGACCTCGGGCGGCAGGTGCAGGACACCGTCGACCGGATCTCCGCCGCGGCCGGGCGCGTGCCCGGCACCACCGCCCACGTCGCGGGACCGGCCGCCTCCCAGGCGGACCTGGGCGACGCCTTCGCGGGCATCGACGGACTGCTGCTGCTCGTCGCCCTCGGGGTGGTGCTGGTGATCCTGCTGCTGGTCTACCGCGCGGTGCTGCTGCCGCTGGTCGTCATCGCCGGCTCGGTCCTCTCCCTCGGCCTCGCCTGCGGCGTGGTGTACGTGCTCGCCGAGCACGGCGCGGTCCGGGTGGACGGCCAGGTGCAGGGCATCCTGTCGATCCTCGTCATCGGCGCCGCCACGGACTACGCCCTGCTGCTGTCGGCCCGCTTCCGGGAGGAACTCGCCGCTCGCGGCGACCGGTTCGCCGCCATGCGGGCGGCGCTGCGCCGCTCGGCGGGGGCGATCGTGGCGAGCGCGGCCACCGTGGCGCTCGCGCTGCTGGCCCTGCTGGCCAGCGACCTGACGAACAACCGGGCGCTGGGCCCGGTCGGCGCCGTCGGCGTCGTCTGCGCCGTGGCGAGCAGCCTCACCTTCCTGCCCGCCGTCCTGCTGCTGCTCGGCCGGGCCGCGTACTGGCCCGCCCGGCCCCGTCCGGCGCGCGAAGGGGGCCGGGGCGTGTGGCAGCGGGTGGCCGCGCTCGTGGACCGGGCGCCGCGCCGGGTCTGGGCGGCGAGCCTGGCGGTGCTGGTCGCCTGCGCGGCCTTCTCCCCCGCCCTGACCGCCCGGGGCGTGCCGCTGGACGAGATCTTCGTCCACCAGGCCCCCTCGGTGACCGCTCAGCGCGTCCTGGGCGAGCACTTCCCCGGCGGCTCCGGCAACCCCGCCGTGGTGGTCGCCGCCGCGGACCGGCTCACCGAGGTGACCCGGACGGCCGAAAGGACCGCCGGAGTTTCCTCCGCCGCTCCCGTCACGGCCTCCGGCCGCCCCGGCCAGGGCGCGCCGCTGGTCGCCGGCGGCCGGGCGCAGCTGGAGGTGACGCTGCGGGACGCCGCCGACAGCGACGCCGCCAAGGCCACCGTGGAACGGCTGCGGCGCGCCGTGCACGCCGTGCCCGGCGCGGACGCGGTGGTCGGCGGGTACACGGCGCAGCAGCTGGACACCCAGCGCACCGCCGAGCGCGACCGCACGCTGGTGGTCCCGGTCGTCCTCGCGATCATCCTGCTGATCCTGGTGGCCCTGCTGCGCAGCCTGCTGCTGCCTCTGCTGCTGGTCGCCACGGTGGCGCTGAACTTCGCCGCCACCTTGGGTGTGTCGGCGCTGGTCTTCCCGCACGTGTTCGGCTTCTCGGCGACGGACGCCTCGGTCCCGCTGTACGGCTTCGTCTTCCTGGTCGCGCTCGGCGTGGACTACAACATCTTCCTGATGACCCGGGTCCGCGAGGAGACGCTGCGGCACGGGACCCGGCAGGGCGTCCTGCGCGGCCTGACCGCCACCGGGGGCGTGATCACCTCGGCGGGCGTGGTGCTGGCGGCGACGTTCGCGGCGCTGGGCGTGATCCCGCTGGCCTTCCTGGTGCAGATCGCCTTCATGGTGGCGTTCGGCGTGCTGCTGGACACCACGCTGGTGCGCTCGCTGCTGGTGCCCGCGCTGGTGCGGGACATCGGCGCGCGGGTGTGGTGGCCGGGGGCCGCGGCGCGGTGCGAGGACGGCGACGGCACGCCGCCGGACCCCGCGGCGGGCGCCGCGGAGCCGAGGGAGCGTCAGACGACCTGATGCAGCCACCGGACGGGGGCGCCCTCGCCCGCGTACCGGAAGGGCTCCAGCTCGTCGTCCCAGGGCTTGCCGAGCAGCTTGGCGACCTCGGTCTCGAGGTCCGCCTCGCCCTTGCGGGCCCGGGCGAGCGCGGCGCGCAGCCGGTCCTCGGGAATGAGGATGTCGCCGTGGATGCCGGTGACGGCATGGAAGATGCCGAGCTCGGGGGTGCTGCTGTAGCGCTCCCCCTCGGCGGACGGGCACGGCTCCGCCGTCACCTCGAAGCGCAGCAGGTGCCAGCCGCGCAGCGCGGACGCCAGCTTGGAGGCGGTGCCGGGGTCTCCCTGCCAGGAGAACTCGGCCCGCCAGGTGCCCGGAGAGGCGGGCTGGCGGATCCAGTCGAGGTTCACGCGCACGCCGAGCACGCCCGCGACGGCCCACTCGACGTGTGGGCACAGCGCGCGCGGCGCGGAGTGCACGTACAGAACTCCACGTGTCGTCACCGGGACCTCCAGTGTGGGACGAGGTACGCCTTCCCCAGCGGCCTCATGCCCATAACCGAGCCATCCGGGACAGCAGTGGACATTCTGCACTAATCATAACGAATGAGACAAGATCTGACTTCTGGTCACCTCTTTCCCATCAGGTGTCAAGGAAAAAGCTACCGCGCGGCGTCACCCGAGGAGTGACGTACTGTCGGGATCACCGAGAAGTCACCCACTCGTCGGAGGGAGCAGCGATGCGGGAGCCGCTCCGGCGCGCCGCGCGCGGCGCGACCGCCGCTCTGACCGGTCTGCTCACGACGGCGCTGGTGGCGGCCTGTTCCGTGACCGGCGCCGAGGCCCCGGCGGCCGCCGGGAGCGGTGCCGCGAGCCCCCGTCCGAGCGCCTCGGCCGCCCTGGCGTGGAACACCCGGCCGGCCTCACTGGCCGCCCTCGGGGATTCCATCACCCGGGGTTTCGACGCGTGCGGCGTGTTGACGGACTGCCCGGACCTGTCCTGGGCGACCGGCAGCGGGGCCTCGGTGACCAGCGTCGCCACCCGGCTGCTCGCCCGTCCCGCCGCCGCGAGCTGGAACCTGGCGGCCAGCGGCGCCCGGATGGCCGATCTGCCGGCGCAGGCGGAGCGGGCCGTGGCGCTGCGGCCGCAGCAGGTGGTGATCCTCATGGGCGCCAACGACGCGTGCGCGCCCAGCGCCGCCCGGATGACCCCGGTGGACACCTTCCGCCGGGAGTTCGCCACCGCGCTGCGCACCCTGCACCAGGGGCTGCCCCGGACGCAGGTCTTCGTCGCGAGCGTGCCCGACCTGCTGCGGCTGTGGGACGTCGGGCGGCACAACGCCCTGGGCCGGCAGATCTGGAAGCTCGGCCTGTGCCCGTCCATGCTGGCGGACCCCGAGTCGACGGACGCCGCGGCGAACGCGCGGCGGCAGGCCGTACGGGAGCGGGTGATCGCGTACAACAGCGTGCTGGCACAGGAGTGCGCGCGCTGGAAGCGCTGCCGCTCGGACGGCGGTGCGGTCTTCGACTACCGCTTCACCTCGGCGGAGTTGAGCCCGTGGGACTGGTTCCACCCCAGCGCCCGGGGGCAGTCGCGGCTCGCGGGGATCGTCTACGGCGCGGCCTTCGGCTCCTGAGCGCCCGCCCGGGAGGCCGCGCGGGCCTGTTCGTATACGACGGCGCGGCCGGTCTCCGGCGCACGGTCCGGCCTCACTTCGGCAACAACGCCCGCATCCGGGCAACTTTGCCATTGACACCGCCCGGAGCCCGTAACTACGGTCCCTTCAACATTTCGAACGGGTGACGAAATCTCGAACGACCGTCCTTAAGGGGCAACTTCCGTGCGCATCACCGGCATCAGCACGCATGTCGTCGGCACTCCCTGGCGCAACCTCACCTACGTGCTCGTCCACACCGACGAGGGCCTTACGGGCGTCGGTGAGACGCGCATGCTGGGTCACACCGACGCATTGCTCGGCTACCTTCACGAGGCGTCCGCAAACCACATCACCGGCTCCGATCCGTTCGCGGTGGAGGATCTCGTCCGGCGGATGAAGTACGGCGACTACGGCCGGGCCGGCGAGATCGTCATGTCGGGGATCGCGGTCGTCGAGATGGCCTGCTGGGACATCAAGGGCAAGGCCCTCGGCGTGCCGGTGTGGCAGCTGCTCGGCGGCAAGGTGAACGAGAAGGTCAAGGCGTACGCCAACGGCTGGTACACCACCGAGCGCACCCCCGAGGCCTACCACAAGGCCGCCCGCGCGGTCGTGGAGCGCGGCTACCGCGCGCTGAAGATCGACCCCTTCGGCACCGGCCACTTCGAGCTGGACCACGCGGCCACCACGTACGCCCTCTCCCTCATCGAGGCCGTCCGCGACGCGATCGGGCCCGAGGCCGAGTTGCTGGTCGAGATGCACGGGCGCTTCAGCCCGGCGACCGCGATCCGGATCGCGAAGGAGCTGGAGCCGTTCAAGCCGAGCTGGATCGAGGAGCCGGTGCCGCCGGAGAACCTCAAGGCCCTGGCGAAGGTCGCCGCGCACACCGACCTGCCGATCGCGACCGGCGAACGCATCCACGACCGCTACGAGTTCCGCGAGCTGTTCGAGCTCCAGGCCGCCGACGTCATCCAGCCCGACCTCGGTCACATCGGCGGCATCAACGAGGTCCGCAAGCTCGCGGCCACCGCCGAGACGCACTACGTGCTGGTCGCCCCGCACAACGTCGGCGGCTCGGTGCTCACCGCGGCGAGTCTGCAACTGGCGGGCTGCACCCCCAACTTCAAGATCCTCGAGCACTTCAACGACTTCGCGGACTCCGAGATCAAGAAGGTCGTCAAGGGCGCCCCCGCGGTGGGGCCCGACGGGTACTTCACCCTGTCGGACGCCCCCGGCCTCGGTGTCGAGCTCGATGTGGACGCCGCCGCCGAGTTCCCCCAGCAGCAGGCGCGCTTCGACCTGTGGGCCGAGGGCTGGGAGCGCCGGCAGCCCGGGGGCACCAAGTGACCGGCCCCTCCCCCCGCGCCGTCGTCCTCGACGGGCCCGGCCGGCACCGGATCGTGCCCGCGGAACCGGTCGCGCCCGGCCCGGGCGAGGCGCTGGTGCGCGTGCACGCGGCCGGGATCTGCGGCAGCGACCGCGAGGTCCACGCGGGCACCCGCCCGGCAGGGTACGTCCGCTACCCCGTCACCCCCGGCCACGAGTGGTCCGGCACGGTGGAGGCGGTCGGCGCGGGCGTGAGCGCGGACCTGACCGGCCGCAAGGTCGTCGGCGAGGGCTTCCGCAACTGTCAGGTCTGCGACCGCTGTCACGCCGGGGAGACCACGCTGTGCGGCGCCCCGTACGAGGAGACCGGCTTCACGCAACCCGGCGCGATGGCCGACACGCTCACCCTGCCCGCCCGGCTGCTGCACGTCCTGGACGACGCCGCCGACCTGCGCTCCGCCGCGCTCCTGGAGCCAGCGGCGTGCGTGGCGGCCGCGCTGCTGAAGGCCCCGGCCGCGCCGGGCGAGCGGGTGGCCGTCGTGGGCACCGGCACGCTCGGGATGCTGGCGGTGCAGTTCCTGGCCGCGGTGTCCCCCGCGGAACTGCTCGTGGTGGGCGCCCGGCGCGACCGGGAGGAACTGGCCGCCTCCTTCGGCGCCACGATGTTCCGCACCGCCGGCGAACTGCCGGACGCGGCCGCCGCCGACTTCGACCTCGTCGTGGAGGCGGCCGGTTCCGCCTCCGCCGCCCGGACCGGTGCGGGGCTGCTGCGCCGCGGCGGCCGGCTGGCCCTGACCGGCATCCCGGAACCGGGCGCCGCACAGGGACTGGACCCGACCGACCTGGTGGTGCGCCAGCTGACCGTGCACACGGTGTTCGGCGCGCCGCCGGCCGCGTGGGCGCACACGGTGCGCGCGTTCGGCGCGGGGGTGCTCACCCCGGCCCCCCTGATCACGCACGAGCTGCCCCTGGAGGACTACGCGGAGGCGCTCGGCCTGCTGGCGAACCGGGACCCGAAGGTGGGCAAAGTGCTGCTGCGCCCATGACCCGGCCCGGCCCCCGTACGGCTCTGGGCGCCGATGTCCCCCTCCGCACCGACCCGTACCCAATGACCCGAACGTCGTCCGACATCCCGAACACACCCTCGCAGATCCGGAACGGCACCACCGGCACCGACGAAGGAGCACCGTGACCGACGCTTCCACCACGAGTCCCGACAGGACCGGCACCCCGCCCGGTCCCCGTCACCCAGGGCAGCACGCCCTCGCCCTGCTCGGTCACGGTGCCCCGGCGGACAACCCGGCCGACGCCTCCCCGCACTGCTTCCCCGACGGCGGCACCTGGCGCACCGAGATCCCGTCCGTGGAGGGCCCGGAAGCGCTGGCCACCGTGCTCGAGGAGGCCGAACGGCTGGACGTGCCGGTGCACCGGATCAGCCAGGGCAGCGGCATCTGGATGCTGACCGACGCGGAGATCACCGAGATGGTGGCCGCCTGCGCCGAACGCGACGTCGAGCTCTGCCTGTTCACCGGTCCCCGCGGCACCTGGGACATCGGCGCCGCCACCCGCACCGACTCCCGCGGCGGGGGGCTGCGCGCCCGCGGCCACGACCAGGTGGCCGGCTGCGTCGAGGACGCCCTGCGGGCGGCCGCGCTGGGCGTGCGCTGCCTGCTCGTCGCCGACGAGGGCGTGCTGTGGCTGCTGCACCGGCTCCGCGAGCAGGGCCTGCTGCCCGCCGACACCACCTTCAAGGTCTCCGCGCTGGTCGGCCCGGTCAACCCGGCCGCCTACGCGGTGTGGGAGCGGCTCGGCGCCGACTCCGTCAACATCCCCTCCGACCTGACCCTCCAGCAGATCACCGAGATCCGCCGGACCAGCCGGGCCCCGATGGACTTCTACATCGAGGCCCCCGACGACCTCGGCGGCTTCGTCCGGCTCTACGACGCGGCCGAGCTGATCCGCCGCGGCGCCCCGATCTACCTCAAGTTCGGCCTGAGCAAGGCCCCCGGCATCTACCCGTACGGACGGCAGTTGCGGGACGTCGCCCTGGCGACCGCCCGCGAACGGGTCCGCCGCGGACGCCTCGTGCTCGACCTGCTCTCCCGGCTCGGCGCGGACGGCGGGCTCTCCCCGCTGGGCGCGCGGCTGCCCGGGCCGCTCCACCGCTTTCCCCAGGACATCACGACCGACCAGGACCAGGCGACCGACCTCCGCCTGGCCCCCGAAAGGATCTGATCAGCCATGCGCATCGCCAGAGCCGCCCACCTGCGCACCACAGCCGCGCTGATAGCCACCCTCGCCCTCGGGGCCACCGCGACCGCCTGCGGGCAGAGCGACAACAGCGGCGGCGGCGACAAGGACGGCGGGAAGGGCAGCACCATCGGTATCGCCATGCCCACCAAGTCCTCCGAGCGCTGGATCGCCGACGGCGACAACATGGTCAAGCAGTTCCAGGCCAAGGGCTACAAGACCGATCTGCAGTACGGCGACGACAAGGTGGAGAACCAGGTCGCCCAGATCCAGAACATGATCACCAAGGGCGACAAGCTCCTGGTGATCGCCGCCATCGACGGCTCGGCCCTCAGCGACGTGCTGCAGCAGGCGCACGACGCGGGCATCAAGGTCATCTCGTACGACCGCCTGATCCTCGGCTCGCAGAACGTCGACTACTACGCCACCTTCGACAACTTCAAGGTGGGCCAGCTCCAGGCCGGCTACATCGTCGAGAAGCTCGGTCTGAAGGACGGCAGCAAGAAGGGCCCCTTCAACATCGAGCTGTTCGCCGGCTCGCCCGACGACAACAACACCAAGTACTTCTTCAACGGCGCGATGGACGTGCTCCAGCCGTACATCGACAAGAAGCAGCTGGTGGTCAAGAGCGGCCAGACCGGGCTCACCCAGGTCACCACGCTGCGCTGGGACGGCGCCACCGCCCAGGCCCGGATGGACGACCTGCTGAGCAAGTCGTACACCTCCGCCAACGTGGACGCGGTCCTGTCCCCGTACGACGGCATCTCCCGCGGCGTCATCTCGGCGCTCAAGAGCGTGAGCTACGGCACCGGCAAGAAGCCGCTGCCGATCGTCACCGGCCAGGACGCCGAGGTCGCCTCGATCAAGTCGATCATCGCGGGCGAGCAGGCCCAGACCGTCTACAAGGACACCCGCGAACTGGCCAAGGTCGCCGTCCAGATGGGTGACGCGGTCCTCACCGGCGGCAAGCCCGAGGTCAACGACACCAAGACCTACGACAACGGCACCAAGGTCGTCCCGACCTTCCTGCTGCCGCCGGTCAGCGTCGACAAGTCCAACTACAAGGAGGTCGTCGTCGACTCCGGCTACATCAAGGAGTCCGAGCTCCAGTAGTCGCGGAGCCGGACCACGTCGAACGATCGCCACCCCACTCCAACCGAGGAGAACGGAAAGCAGGAATGGCCGGACCCGTCCTCGAAATGCGCTCCATCACCAAGACCTTCCCAGGGGTCAAGGCGCTCTCCGATGTCACCCTGACAGTGGCCGAGGGCGAGGTCCACGCCATCTGCGGTGAGAACGGTGCGGGCAAGTCGACCCTGATGAAGGTGCTCAGCGGGGTCTATCCGCACGGCAGTTACGAAGGGGAGATCCTCTTCCAGGGAGAGCCCTGCGCCTTCCGCGACATCCGCGCCAGCGAGCAGCGCGGCATCGTGATCATCCACCAGGAGCTGGCCCTGGTGCCCTACCTGTCGATCGCCGAGAACATCTTCCTCGGCAACGAGCACTCCACCCGCGGCGTCATCAGCTGGAACGAGACGCTGCGGCACGCCGGCCGGCTGCTCAAGCGGGTCGGGCTCGCCGACCCGCCCAACACCCGGGTCGCCGACATCGGCGTCGGCAAGCAGCAGCTCGTCGAGATCGCCAAGGCGCTGTCCAAGGAGGTCAAGCTCCTCATCCTGGACGAGCCGACCGCCGCCCTGAACGACGAGGACAGCCGCAAACTCCTGGACCTGATCCTGGAGTTCAAGGAGCACGGCATCTCCTGCATCATCATCTCGCACAAGCTCAACGAGATCGCGAGGGTCGCCGACTCCATCACGATCCTGCGGGACGGCCGGACCATCGAGACGCTGGACATGAAGGGCACGGCCGAGGACGGCACCCCGGCCGTGACCGAGGAGCGGATCATCCGCGGCATGGTCGGCCGGGACCTCGACCACCGCTTTCCCGAGCGCGAGCCCGACATCGGCGAGGTGGCCTTCGCGGTCGAGGACTGGACCGTCCACCACCCGATCGACCAGCAGCGCAAGGTCGTCGACGGGGTCTCGCTGAACGTCCGCTCCGGTGAGATCGTCGGCATCGCCGGACTGATGGGCGCCGGCCGCACCGAACTGGCCATGAGCGTCTTCGGCCGCTCCTACGGCCGCGGCATCTCCGGGCGGGTCTACCTGCGCGGCGAGGAGATCCGCACCCGTACCGTCCCCGAGGCGGTCGCCCACGGCATCGCCTACGTCACCGAGGACCGCAAGCACTACGGGCTCAACCTGATCGACGACATCAGCCGCAACATCTCGCTGAGCGCGCTGTCCAAGGTCGCCCGGCGCGGCATCGTCAACCAGCACGAGGAGGCCCGGGTCGCCGAGTCCTTCCGCTCGACGATGAACATCAAGGCGCCCACCGTCTTCGAGACCACGGGCAAGCTGAGCGGCGGCAACCAGCAGAAGGTCGTCCTCAGCAAGTGGATCTTCGCGGGACCGGAGATCCTCATCCTCGACGAGCCCACGCGCGGCATCGACGTCGGGGCCAAGTACGAGATCTACACGGTCATCAACGACCTGGCGGCCCAGGGCAAGGCCGTCGTCTTCATCTCCTCCGAACTGCCGGAACTGCTCGGTATGTGCGACCGCATCTACACGATGTCGGCGGGCCGGCTGACCGGGGAGATCCCGCGCGAGAGCGCGACCCAGGAAGTGCTGATGCGCCACATGACCATGGACCGAGGGAACTGAGATGGGCAGCCCGGTGAAGACCGACAAGACTCCTCCGCCGCCCGCCGGAGGCGCGGCCGCGGCGGGGGGTGGACCGGCGGGGACCGCCGGCTACCTCCTGCAGGCCGCACGGCGCAACATGCGCCAGTACGGCATGATCATCGCGCTGGTGCTGATCGCCGCGCTGTTCCAGATATGGTCCGGCGGCATCCTGCTCAAGCCGCAGAACGTCACCAACCTGATCGGCCAGAACAGCTACATCCTCATCCTGGCCATCGGCATGATGGTGGTGATCATCGCCGGCCACATCGACCTGTCCGTCGGGTCACTGGCGGCCTTCGTCAGCGCCGCCGCGGCCGTGATGATCATCCACCACCATGTCTCCTGGCCGCTGGCCCTGGTGGCGTCCCTGCTCATCGGCGCCGTCGCCGGCGCCTGGCAGGGCTACTTCATCGCGTACGTCGGCATCCCGTCCTTCATCGTCACCCTGGCCGGCATGCTGCTCTTCCGCGGCGGCACCCAGATCCTGCTGGAGGGCCAGTCCGTCTCGCCCTTCCCGACCGGCTTCCAGAAGATCGGCAACGGCTTCCTGCCCGAGGTCGGCCCGCACACGAACTACCACAACCTCACCCTGCTGATCGGCCTCCTGGTCATCGCCATCGCCGTGGGGCAGGAGATCCGTGACCGCCGCCAGCAGGTCGCCTACGACCTCGACGTGCTGCCGCGCAGGTTCTTCCTGCTCAAGCTGCTCGCCATCGTCGCCTGCGTGGTCGCCTTCACCATGACGCTGGCCAGCTACCACGGCGTGCCCATCGTGCTGCTGATCCTGGCGGGTCTGCTGATCGTCTTCGGCTTCGTGATGCGCAACGCGGTCGTCGGCCGGCACGTCTACGCCCTCGGCGGCAACCAGGCCGCGGCCAAGCTCTCCGGCGTCAAGGACAAGCGGGTCGTCTTCCTGGTCTTCGTGAACATGGGCGTGCTCGCCGCCCTCGCCGGCCTCGTCTACGCCGCCCGGCTCAACGCGGGCGTCCCCCAGGCCGGCATCAACTTCGAGCTCGAGGCCATCGCGGCCGCCTTCATCGGCGGTGCCTCGGCGACCGGCGGCGTCGGCACCGTGCTGGGCGCCATCATCGGCGGCCTGGTGCTCGGCGTCCTCAACAACGGGATGTCGCTCGTCGGCATCGGTACGGACTACCAGCAGGTCATCAAGGGTCTGGTACTCCTGGCCGCGGTCGGCTTCGACGTCTGGAACAAACGCAAGGTCGGTTCGTAAAGCAGGCACCTAACGAAGGAGCCGCAAGTGAACAGACGTACATTGATCGCGGGCGCGGCGCTTGGGGCGGTCGCTCCCGTGATCAGCGGGACCAACGCCCAAGCGGCCGGCACAACCGGGTCGGCCGCCCCTGTCAAGAAGGGGCCCGCGGGTAGGACAAAGGTGACAAGGGAACACTTCGGGACCCTGGAGGACGGGACCAAGGTCGACATCTGGACCGTACGCAACGGCGGGATCACTCTGCGCGTGCTGTCGTACGGCGGGATCGTGCAGACCCTGGAACTGCCCGACCGCCACGGGCGCCGGGCCAATGTCTCCCTCGGCTTCGACAACATCGACGCCTATGTGGCCAGCAGCCCGTACTTCGGCGCACTGATCGGGCGGTACGGAAACCGGATCGCCCGGGGCCGCTTCACGCTCGACGGCACGACGTACCAGCTGCCGGTCAACGACGGGCCCAACAGCCTGCACGGCGGCGACAAGGGGTTCGACAAGCGGGTCTGGGCGGTCGAGAGCTTCACCGCGGGCGGCGACGCGGGACTCGTGCTGCGCTACACCAGCGCGGACGGCGAGATGGGCTACCCCGGGACGCTCAAGGTCAGGGTCGTCTACACACTGACCCCGGACGGCGAGTGGCGCATCGACTACAGCGCCACGACCGACAAGGCGACGGTGGTCAACCTCACCAACCACACGTACTTCAACCTGCGCGGCGAGGGCAACGGCGGCGTCTACGACCACGAGGTCGCCATCGCGGCACGCCGCTTCACCCCGGTGGACTCCACGCTGATCCCCACCGGAGAACTGGCACCCGTCGCGGGCACCCCGTTCGACTTCCGGACCAGGAAGCCGATCGGCCGCGACATCCGCACGGCCCACCAGCAGGTGCTGTACGGGCAGGGCTTCGACCACAACTTCGTGCTCGACAAGGGCCGTACGGCCCGACCCGAACACGCGGTCACGGTCACCGAACCGGTCTCCGGACGCACACTGCGCATCGCCACCACCGAGCCGGGCGTGCAGTTCTACACCGGCAACTTCCTCACCGGGGCCTTCGCGGGTTCCTCCGGGCACGTCTACCGTCAGGGCGACGGCTTCTGCCTGGAGACCCAGCACTTCCCCGACTCGCCCAACCACCCGTCCTTCCCCTCGACGGTCCTGCGTCCCGGGCAGACGTACCGCACCACCACGGTGCACTCCTTCGGCGTCCACTGATCCAGGCGTCCGCGACGGCGGCCGGGGCCCGTGCCCCGGCCGCCGTCGTTCCGTGTCCGGGGCCGGTCCGGGCCGTCCTGGTCAGGACGCGTCCTGCCAGTACAGCGCGGGTCTGGGCGAGCCCGGCTTGGCGGACGCGAAGGCGGGCGGCACCTCGGCGGTCAGCGCAGGGTAGAGGTCGGGGGCCGGGGGCTGCGGCGGTTGCTGCTGCTGTTGCTGCTGCTGTTGCTGCTGCAGGGGCATCTGCATCTGGGCGGCCACCGGCTGCGGCTCGTACACCGGCTGCGGGCCCATCCGCTGCGGCTCGTAGACCGGCGGCGGAGCCATCCGCTGGGGCTCGTACACCGGCTGCGGGCCCATCGGCTGCTGCTCGTACACCGGCGGCGCCGGCGGGAGCGGGGCCGGCTGCTCGTACACCAGCTGCGGAGGCTGGGCCTGCGGGAGCTGGAGCTGCTGCGGGACCGGCACGGGGGCGGGCACAGGCTGCGGCGCGGGCTGGATCTGCGGGAGCTGCTGGACCTGCGGTGCCGGCGCCGGTTCCGGCACCGGGGCCGGCTCGGGCGCGGCCGCGTACCAGGTGCTGCCGTACAGCACCGTGCTCAGCCCGGTCAGGAGGCGCTGGACGTCTTCTTGCGGCCGCACGACCAGGCGCATGAAGCGGCTGCTGCTGCCGAGCTTGTTGCCGCACTCGCGGACCAGGACGCCGTGCTCGGCGAGCAGCCGGTCACGGACGACGGCGCCGTCGACGCCGTCGGGCAGCTTGACGAAGACGAAGTTGGCCTGCGAGGGATAGACGGTCAGGCCGGGCAGCGCCGCCAGTTGCCAGATCATCTCCTGGCGGTCGCGGGAGACCATGTGCAGGCTCTGCGCGTACTCCTCGCGGTGGTCCTTGAGCATGAAGACGACCGCTTCGGCGAAGGAGTTGAGGTTCCACTTGGGCAGCATCCGGCGCACCTTCCCGGCGAGGGCCGGGTTGGCGACCATGTAGCCGAAGCGGATGCCGTGCAGGCCGAAGTTCTTGCCGAGGCTGCGCAGGACGATGACGTTCGGGCGCAGCACGGCCTCCGCCGCCACACTGGGCCACGCCTCGGCGTCGGCGAAGTCCAGGAAGGACTCGTCGACGACGACCAGGTCGAGGTCGGCGAGGGCGTCCATGAGGCCGACGACCACGTGCTTGGGGAGGAACCCGCCGTCGGGGTTGTTCGGGTTGCAGATGACGGCCGTGCGCGAGCCCCGGGCCCGGACGAACGAGACGAAGGCCGCCGGGTCGAGTGCGAACCCTGCGGCCTCGGGGAGGAGGAACATGTCGACGCGCTTGCCGGTCTCCATCGGCTGATCGGTCCAGCGGCCGAAGGTCGGTATGGGGACGGCGAGGCTGTCGCGGACCAGGAGGTGGTCGATCCAGGTGATCAGCTCGGTGGAGCCGTTGCCCATGGCCACGGTCTGCGGGTTGAGGCCGAGCAGGGAGCACAGCTCGTTCGTGATGACGTCGGTGCTGCTCGGGTAGTAGGTCAGGATGTCCAGCATCGAGCGCTGCAGCTTCTCGTACATCGCCGGGCTCGGGAAGTACGGATTGCACGGGATGCAGAAGTCGACGATGTCCGCAGCGCCTTCCGGGGAGGACACGCCGCCGGCGCGGCGCAGGGCGAAGTACGAGGGACTGTGCGCGGTGTTGGCGCGGAACAATTCGGTGGCATTACCGGTGACGCCGACGGCGACGGTCACGGCAGGACCTCCCTCGATCACGCGGGCCGCGCCGCGGCGGCCCGCTTCCCCTTGCCCGTACAGCCCGGTCGCTTGTCCCTCACCTCCCTCACCGACCGGCGTACGGGACATGGAGGAGACAAGAGGTGCACGGGTTGACCGTCTTGCGGTCTTCCGCAGTCCCTTACGGCTGCGTCCCGGCTTTCGTTCAGCCCTCCGCGGCCCCCACCGGCCGCGGCCGGTGCACGGTGGTGGCGGCGGGCGCCCCGCCGCCGTCGCGCGCCCCGGCCGCCGCGATGCCGTGACACCTCCGGTCACCGCCCGCCGGACCTGACGGCGGCCGCCCGGGGGCCTCGCCTCAGCCGCCGGCGGCCGCGGTGAGGATCGCGCGGATCTGGGCGGTGATGGCGAGGCGGTTGGCCACGAACTCGGGGTCGGAGACGGTGCCGGTGCCGGGGTCGGTGTTGCCGGGGCCGAACTGCAGTACGGGGGTGTGGACATGACCGCCGGGCGCGGGCAGCGCGAGCACGTCGCGGAGCAGGGTGGCACGGTAGGCGATCTCGTTGGAGAGGTAGTCGCCGCCGCCGCCGGCGCGCGCCGTGGAGCCGGGCGTCGGACCGGAGTCGCTGACGACGGGCGCGGTCGCCCCGGCCGGGATCTCCGTCACCGCGGTGTTGTCGTGCACCGGGAAGGGACCGGTCCCGGCCGCGACGATCGCCCGGTACGGCAGTCCCGTGGTGGTCCACTGCGGCGCCTCGTGCCCGTACCGGACGGGAACGGGACCGGTGACCGGGTCGCCGGCGTTGTCCGGGAGGCCGCCGCGCCAGGCGCCGTTGAAGCGTTCGAGGTCGAAGCGGCCGACGCGGCCCTGGCTGACGGTGGCGAACAGGTCGACGCGGTGCGGGCCCGGACGGAACCACGGGCGCAGGGCGCGTTCGACGGTGCCCCGTGTGAAGTCGGCCCAGCGGACCGGGAAGACGACGGCCTCCACGCGGGCCGGGCCGCCGGCGGTGCGGATCATGACGCCGTCCAGGGCGAGCGCGGCGGCGCCCGAGGGGTTGCTGCGGCGGACGTCGACGTCGAGCCGGAAGGGGTCGAAGCCGGTCAGCAGGATGCGCCTGACGCCCCCGGCCGCGGGCGGCCGGACGGTGTCCTGCCCCCGGGAGGCCCGTTCCAGCCGGTCCAGCAGGGCGGCGCGCCCGTCCTCCCCCAGCGGGAAGGACGGCTGCCACGTGCGCAGGCTCCGGGTGAGGGTGAGCCGGGCCCAGTACAGCGGCCGGTCGTCGTCGCGGCTGAGGTCGCCGCCGGCCGGGCCGCGCCCCTGCGCCCTGCCGACCGCGTCCTGCCACAGCGCGCGGCCGTGGTGGCGCACGACGCGTTGCGCCGCCGCCCTGGAGCGCGCCGCCGCCAGCGCCCGCGCGAAGCGGGGAGCCGCGGCGTCGAAGCCGCTGCGGCGCAGGATCTCCTGGGGCGCGGCCCGGTCCAGCCGGGCCTCCTCCACGGTCGGATCCGGGACGGTGGTGGCGGTCGCGGGAGCGGTCGCCGAGGGGGCGCCGACGGGCGGCGCGAGGACCGACACGCCGGTCCGGGTGGGGGGCCGCACTGTCCGGGAACCTCCGAGCCAATCAGGTGCACACCAGGTGGAGCGACCCCCAGCATTCCCGACCGGCACCGCGGAACGCCAGACGCCCCCCATCTCCGCCCCGGCGCCCCGCCGGGTCAGCGCAGCAGCGAGGCGATCGCGAGCCGGACGAAGGTGATGGTGTCGTACGGGGTGGCGGTCCCGGTCTCGTACAGCAGCCCGACGTGCTCGCTGTCGATCTGCACCAGATCGGAGTAGGCAGCCTTGGCGTCGGACACCCGGTACCCGCGCGACCAGGTCACCCCGTCGTCGAGGCTCGCCCGCACGGTCATCCGCACCCGGTCCCGGGGCTCGCCCGGGGCCGCCAGCAGCAGCGGGCCCGAGCCGCGGCCGTTGTACGTCTGCAGCAGGCTGCCCTCGACGGAGGGCGCGGTGATCCCGGGAACGGTCCGGAAGGGGGCCAGCAGGGTCGCCCCGCCGTCGGCGCTCCAGGCGTGGGCCCGGCTGCCGCGGTCGGTGCCCTTCTGATCACGCGCGTTGAAGTACACCCGGCCGTCGGGCAGTTGGGCGACAGCGGTCTCGTTGACATTGATCCGGCCGTCCCCGGCGGTGTCCACGTAGCCGATCCGCCAGGTCTTGCCGCCGTCGTCGCTCAGCAGGCTGTGGCCCGCGTACCAGCGCGGCTCCGCGCCGTTGTCCCCGCTGCCGGGCGACGGGGTGACGGAGTGGTTGGCGCCGACGACGAGCCGGCCCTTGTGCGGACCGGTGGTCAGCACGATGCCGTGCCCGGGGCCGGTGGCGTACCAGCGCCATCCGGGGCGCTTGACCTGGGCAGTGATCTCCCGCGGCCGTGACCAGGTGACCCCGGCGTCGTCGCTGGTCCGCACGAAGACGCGCCGCCCGTCTGCGGGGACGGCGTCGCCGGACATGATGTCGGCCTCGGTGGTCGCGCCGCCGTTGCGGGTGGTCAGCAGCACCAGCCGCCGCGACGGTTCCACCACCGGTGCGGGGTTGCCCAGGGTGTTCGGCCCGGCGTCCGCGATCCTGCGCAGCGCCGTCCAGGTGCAGCCGCCGTCCTTCGAGCGGCGTTCGACGACGTCGACGTCACCGTGGTCCGCGCCGGACTCCCGCCGGCCCTCCGCGAAGGCCACGAGCACGGGGCCCGCGGCACCGGACCCGGGCACCTGGACCACCGCGGGGATGCGGAAGGTGCTGTAGCCCTTCTGGCCCGAGACGAAGACGCGGGTCGGCGCGCACCTGGCGCCGGAGCCCACCGGCTCCGCCAGGGTCGCCGGCGCGGGCTGGCACGCCGCCGCCAGGGCCGCGCACACGGCCGTCACCAGACGCCCAGCCCACCGCACCACGCGTCACTCCCCGTACCGACCGGCGCAAACACTCCGGACAGTAACAAAAGGGACGTGACTGCCCCGGTCCCGGCGGCCGCCCGGCGCGGCGCGCCGCGGAGACCACGCGCGCGGCGCGAGCGCCTACGCCGCCTTCCGCACCAGGAAGAAGATGCTCGGCCCGAACGTCACCCGCGCCAACGGCCGCTGCAACGCCTCCTCGGCACGTACCAGCGTGCTCCGCGGCACCACCCGCTTCAACCGCGTGCTCCGCAGGTTCGACACCGACAGCCGCTGCTGCACCCGCAGCCCCGCGGCCTCCAACTGCGTCGCCACCGTGCGCGGGTGGTGGTTGACGAAGGGGATGCTCTCGCGCTCGCGGTTGGCGGCGGAACGGATGTCGACCGGCTGCAGCGGAACCCGCCGGCGACGGGCCGCGTACCGCAGCCGGTTGGCGGCGTGGGCGAGGTTGGCGCTCTCGACGATCGCCGTGCCCCCGGGCCGCAGGACCCGCGCGATCTCGGCCAGGGCGGGCGCCGGGTCGGGCAGGTGGTGCATGACCCGGATCATCGTCACCAGGTCGACGCTGCCGGAGTGCAGGCCGAGCCCGGACACGGTCGTCAGCCGCATGCTGACGCCCGTGAGGCCCGCCAGGTACTCCTCCGCGTCGTCCAGTTGACGGCGGCTGGAGTCCAGCAGCGTGACCCGGTCGGCGAACTCCCGCAGCACCGGCACGAGACGCCCGTATCCGCCGCCGACGTCCGCGGCATGGCCGAAGTGGCGGCCGGCCAGCAGCCGGCGCAGCGCGGCGACCTCGGCGTCGTGCTCGTAGCCGCGGCCGTCCCAATAGGTGCGGTAGCTCCGCTGGTTGTCGTCGTACTGATCGGCCCGCTGTGCCATCGCGTCCCCCTCGCGCCCTGCCGTCACCTGACACAGTTCAGGTCACGCACAGGACCGGGAACGGTTCCCTCCGCAAGGTCAGGGCTTGCGAAGGTCCAGGGGACGCGGCGCGCTCCCGGGCGCCGCCCGGGACCCGGCCTCCGCGTCCGGATCGCCGGCCTGCGGCGGCAGCAGGTCCCGGACCAGCAGGGTGGCACCGGCCACCGCGCCCGGCATCAGGAAGACCGCGACGACCGGCACCAGGAAGCACAGCACCAGCGGCACACCGAAACCGAGGCTGAGCATCATCCGGCCGCGGAGCATGCGCAGCCGCTCGCGCAGCGCCACCTCGCGGCGCTGGAAGGCGACACCGCTGAGTTCCAGGGCCAGGAAGAAACCGGAGACGCAGAAGCCGATCACGGGCACCACGGTCTGCCCGACGACGGGGACGAAGCCCGCGGCGAACAGCGCGACGGTCCAGACCGTGACGCGCACCAGCACCCGCAGGCTGTCCCAGGCGGACCGCAGCAGCTCGCGCCAGAGCGGGACGTCCGGGCTGTCCGGGGCGCCGCCCTCGGTGTCGTCGACCCGCTCCGCCAGCGACTCGTAGAAGGGCTGCCCGACCAGCAGCGTCACGGCGGTGAAGGAGATCACCGCCAGTACCAGGCCGCCGCCGAAGACGACGGCCGTGAGCAGGCCGCGGAAGAGCCCCTGCCACGGCGAGCCCCAGTCGTCGGCGAAGGGGGTCGCCCAGGCGGTCGCGTCGTCGGCCCAGAACGCCAGCACGACCAGCGCGGCGACGTAGCCGACGAGGGTGATCAGCGCGGGCAGCAGCCCGAAACCGAACCAGCGGCCGTGCCGGACGACCCAGCGCTGGCCGTCCACGAAGTGACGTATCCCGGTCGCAAGATCTCCCATGCGCGACAGGGTATGCGACCTCCCGGGGACGGGGGGACCGTCCGGCCGCCGCGGATCGGGATCAGGCCACGATCTCGCGGTCCGCCGGACCCGACGGCTCGGCGTCGAAGAGGCCACATCGGTGTCGGCGTCGGAAGCTCCGCGCGCCTCTCGACGGCGCGACAGGTGCGGGCCCGGCCGCCACGGGACCGCCCGGCGCATCCCGCACATCCCGGTGAGGCGCCGGCCGCCTCCCCGGGGGCGCCCCACGCAAGCCTCAGCCCGTCGCGGACACCGGCACCGGCACCGGCACCGTGAGCCTGCGGTCGACGAGACTGCGGCCGATCTCGGCCGTGTACGTGCCGGGCGGGGTGCGCCAGGCGCCGGCCGTCTCGTCCCAGGTGCGGGCAGCACGCCGGGACAGCGGTACGCGGACCTCCGTGGTGCCGCCCGCGGGCAGTTCCACGGAGAGGAATCCGGCCAGGACGCGGCGCGGCCGGTCGGCGCCGTCGTCCTCGGGGACCGCCAGGTAGACCTGGACGACCTCACGGCCCGCGCGGGCCCCGGCGTTGCGCAGGCGCACCGTCACGACGCCCAGCGTGTCGGCGTCGTCGTGGCCGGCGGCGGCCTCGTAGCCGGCGCCGTCGTACTCCCAGTCGGTGTAGCCGAGCCCGTGCCCGAAGGCGTACGCCGGGGCGACGTCCGACCGGTCCCAGGCGCGGTAGCCGATGTGGACGCCCTCCTCGTAGGTCAGAACGCCCTCGCGCGGCTCGACCCGGGTGACCGGGGCGTCGGCGAGCTTCACCGGCCAGGTGGTGGGCAGCCGCCCGCCGGGCTCCTCCGCGCCGAACAGGACGTCGGCCAGCGCGGCGCCGGCCTCCTGCCCGGGGAACCAGCCCAGCAGCACCGCCGCGACCTCCTCACGCCACGGCAGTTCCACGGGGGCACCGGAGTTGACCACGACGACGGTGCGCGGGTTGGCCGCGGCGACCGCGTGCACGAGGTCGTCCTGGCGCCCCGGCAGCCGCAGGTCCGCGCGGTCGAAACCCTCGCTCTCGACCCGCTCGGTGGTGGCGACCACCACGATCGCGGCCTCGGCGTCGCGGGCGGCCGCGACGGCCTCCGCGATCAGCTCGTCCGGGTCGCGCCGCGGTCCGCGGTGGACGAGGGAGAACGCGACCGTCTCGATGGGCATGTCCTCGATCTTGAAGACGTCGCAGGTGAGGGAGACCGCGACCGGCACCCCCGCCTCCAGCTCGGCCGTTCCCCGGTCCAGAGGAGCGCCGAAGAACGCCTCGAACGGGTCGCTCTCCTGCCCCATCTCCTGCACGCCCTCGAAGACGACCGTGTCCGCGACGACCAGCCGGAAGCCGCCGAGCCCGCGGGTGCCGAAGTGGTGGGCGCCGCTCTCGCGCGGGGTGAAGGTGCCGGTGACCTCGACGGTGTGGAGCGCGGCGAAGGAGACGCCCTCGGGCAGGTCGGTGCCCAGCCACTGCGCCTGGCCGCTCGGCAGCGCGGTCTCCCCCAGCGGCCGCCCCCCGGCGTCCCGGAACAGCGCGCGCAGCGTGAACCCCTGCTCGGCGACGGCGAGTTCGGCACTGGGGTCGGCGCCGACGGAGTACGTCAGCCCCGTGCCCGCGGGCAGCGCCGCGCGCAGCCCGTCCAGCGGGGAGACGACATGGGCGGGGAAGACGTAGGCGGAACCGCCGCCGAGGACACGTGCGTCGCGCGCGGCGGCGCCGACGAGGGCGACGCCGCGGAGGGCCGCGGGGTCGAGCGGCAGCACGGGCCGCCCGTCGCGCGGCTCGTTGCGCAGCAGGACGAACGAGCGCCGCGCGATCTCCCGGGCCAGCGCCTCGCCGTCGACGGCGGCGGGCAGCGCTCCCGCGGGCACCGCGGCGGGCACGCCCTCCAGCAGTCCTGCACGGCCGGCGAGCAGCAGCACACGGCGCACCGCGTCGTCGACGACGGACTCCTCGACCCGCCCCTCCCGTACCGCCTGGGCGAGTGCCTCGCCGTACACCGTGCGCGGGCCGGGCATGGCCACGTCGAGGCCCCCGGTGACGGCAGCGACGGTGTCGCGGGCGGCCGTCCAGTCGGAGACGACGAAGCCGTCGAAGCCCCACTCGTCGCGCAGCACCTCGTTCTGGAGCCGCCGGTGCTCGGTCATGGTGGAGCCGTTGACCCCGTTGTAGGCGGCCATGACGCCCCAGGGGCGGGCGTTCTTGACGATGGCCTCGAACGGGGCGAGGTAGAGCTCGCGCAGGGCGCGTTCGCCGACGACGTTGTCGACGGTGAAGCGGTCGGTCTCGGCGTCGTTGGCCACGAAGTGCTTGACGGTGGTGCCGACACCGCCGTCCTGGACCCCGGCGACATAGCCGGTCCCGATCTCGCCGGTCAGGTACGGGTCCTCGGAGTACGCCTCGAAGTGCCGTCCGCCCAGCGGCGACCGGTGCAGGTTGACCGTGGGCGCGAGCAGCACGTGCACGCCCTTGCGGCGGGCCTCCTGGGCGAGCAGCCGCCCGGCGCGGCGGGCGAGACCGGGGTCCCACGCGGCGGCGAGGGCGGTGGGGCTGGGCAGCGCGACGGACGGGTCGTCGGCGGTGGAGCGCACGCCCCGTACGCCGATCGGCCCGTCCGACATGACCAGCGAGCCCAGTCCGATCTCGGGGACCGGGGGCAGCGACCACATGTCCTGCCCGGCCAGCAGTCGTGCCTTGGTGTCGAGGTCGAGCTTGCCGAGGGCCTGCTCCACGGCGGCCGCGCGCTCGGTGTCGGTCATCGGGTCAACTCCCCTGTCGGAGACGGTTGTCGTCGCCTTGCCCACGGGGCGGCCCGCTCCGGCCACGGCACCGCGCCGGCCGGTACGGGACGGCCCCGCCTCCTGCCACGTGCCCCGCCATCCTGGCCTTCCTCCCTGATGATCGGTAGGTGTCGTCACCCGCCCGTTACTCGGGCCCGCCCCGACCCGGCTAGGCTCGCCGTCGTGACAGCCGACGACCACGGGCGGGGCCTCGGGCGCGCGACCCGGGGCGCGGACCGCAGGGCCGGGATCGTCCAGGCCGCTCTCGAGGTGATCGCGGAACGCGGCTACCGGGGTGCCGCGTTGGCGGCCGTGGCCGAGCGGGTCGGTCTGACGCAGCAGGGCCTGCTGCACTACTTCCCGACCAAGGAGGCGCTGCTGATCGCGGTGCTGGACGCCCGCGACCAGTGGGACATGGCCTCCGCGGCGCTGCACGGGACCGCCTGGCCGCTGGAGATGATCGCGGGCCTGGTCGAGTACAACGCGACCCGGCCGGGCGTCGTCCAGGTCTTCACCGTCCTCGCCGGGGACAGCGTCACCGAGGACCATCCCGCGAGCGGGTACTTCAAGGAACGCTACGCGCGGGTGCGCGAGTGGGGGGCACAGTCGCTGCGCAGCGAGTACGGCGACGTCCTGCCCGGCGGCCTCACCCCCGAGCAGGCCGCGCCCCTGCTCGTCGCCGTGATGGACGGCCTGCAGACGCAGTGGCTCCACGACCCGGAAGCGGTGGACATGCCCGCCGCCTTCCGCGACTTCGTCGCCCTCCTGACCGCCCCCCGCGCGCCGGACGGGACGCCCGGCGGCGCCTGAGTGCTCTGTCCCCGACGTTCGGCGGTGCGTGCCATCGCTCCTCGGGCCGGGGGAGGCGCAGGGCATGGGACTGTTCCGCAGGAACCGCACCGGGCGGCGGGTACCTCCGCCCGGCTTGGTCGAGGAGGCCGCGGCCGATCCGGGGGGCTGGCCCGGAGGGGAGCGTTCCCCCCGAGGCCGTCATCGGGGCGTGGCAGGTGGATGCACACGGGAAGCTCGCCGGCGGTTACCGGGCGAATCCGAACTACCGGCCCCCGGCGACAGGGCGGTAGTCCCTCGCGGGCGAAGCGGCTCGGTCGGACACGGATGACGACCACGACCACCGGCCGGGCCGGATTCCCTCTCGCGGGCAGCTTCGGCCGGTGCGCCCGGGATCCGCACGACACGGGCCTGCCCGGCACGCGCCAGGGGCGCGCCCGCCGCGGGAGCACGCCCCTGAACACCGGCCGGAACCGGCCTACTCGGGCAGGCGGACCAGCATCTTGCCGGTGTTGTCGCCGCGCAGGACGCCGAGGAAGGCCTCCAGGTTGTTCTCGATGCCGTCCACGACGGTCTCGCGGTAGCGCAGTCTGCCCTCGCGGATCCAGGCACCGACCTCCTGGACGAACTGCGGCTGGAGGTCGTAGTGGTCGCCGACGAGGAAGCCCTCGATGCGCAGCCGGTTCTGGATCAGGCGGGCCAGGTTGCGCGGGCCGGGGGCGGGCTCGGTGGCGTTGTAGATCGCGATCATTCCGCAGACGGCCACCCGGCCGCGCAGGTTGAGGGCGCCGATGGCGGCCTCCAGGTGCTCACCGCCGACGTTGTCGAAGTAGACGTCGATGCCGTCGGGGGCGGCCGCGGCCAACTGCTCCGCCACCGGGCCGTTCTTGTAGTTGAAGGCGGCGTCGAAGCCGTACTCCTCGGTGAGCAGCTTGACCTTCTCGTCAGAACCGGCGCTGCCGATGACCCGCGAGGCGCCCTTGAGCTTGGCGATCTGGCCCACCTGGCTGCCGACGGCGCCGGCCGCGCCGGAGACGAAGACGACGTCGCCCTCCTTGAGCTCCGCGACCCGCAGCAGGCCCGCGTAGGCGGTCAGGCCCGTCATGCCGAGCACGCCGAGGTAGGCGCTCAGCGGCGCGAGCTCGGGATCGACCTTGACCGCGGACTTGGTGTCGACCAGGGCGTACTCGCGCCAGCCGAGGAAGTGCAGCACGTGGTCGCCGACCGCGAAGCCCTCGGCGTCGGAGGCGACGACCCGGCCGACCGCGCCGCCCTGCATGGGCTTGTCCAGCCGGTACGGCTCCGCGTACGACTTGGCGTCGTTCATCCTGCCGCGCATGTACGGGTCCACGGACACATACAGGTTGCGGACCAGCACCTGCCCGGGGCCGGGCTCGCCGACCTCGGTCTCGCGCAGCGCGAAGTCCTCCGGCTTCGGCCACCCGTGCGGGCGGGAGACCAGGTGCCATTCACGGCTCTGCGGCATGGGAAACGCCTCCAAAAGCTTTAGATTCTCAACCAACCATGTACCTGGATGTTTGATGATGTCAAGCAACAGGTAGCCTGGGGCCATGCCACGCCGTACCGATCCGCTGACCGTGGAGGTCGTCGACCTCATCGCCACCGTCGTGGCGCGCTATCACGAGGAGTACGAAGAGGCGGCCGCCGCCCACCGGCTCACCGGCGCCCAGGCGCGCGTGCTGACGCTGCTCGCCCGCGAGCCGCTGCCGATGCGCGGCATAGCGGCGCGGCTGAAGTGCGAGCCGTCGAACGTGACGGGCATCGTGGACCGCCTGGAGGCGCAGGGCCTGGTGGAGCGACGCGCGGACCCGGCCGACCGGCGGGTCAGGCTCGCGGCCGCCACCGCCGCGGGTGAGGACACCGCGGGACGGCTGCGCGGCTCACTGGACTTCGCACGCGAAGCGCTGGCCGCGCTCTCGGCGGACGAGCGGGCGACGCTGCGCGACCTGCTCAGACGGATGGCCGGTCAGCCGGTGTGACAGGCGGCCGGTGCGACGGGCGGCGACCCGTCAGCTGCACCACCACAGGATGCGGGTGCAGGTGGGCGTCGGTGTCGGCGTCGGCGGCGGGGGCGGCGGGGCGCTGGTGGTCGGGTTCGAGGCCGGGCTGGAGGCACCCGGACCACCGCCGGGCGAGGCCGGCGGGCCGGAGGTGGCCGGGGCCTGGCTGACCGCGCCGGAGGCGGTCGCGGTGGCCGACTGCTTGTCGCTGGCCGAGGGGCTCGGGGACGTCGAGTCACTGGCACTGGCCGAGGCCGAGGCCGAGCCGGAGGCGTCGGACGCCGGCCCGCCGGGGACGCTCGCCGACGTGGAGGCGTGCGCCGAGGACGTCGCGCCCGGCGAGGCGCTCGGGCTGGGCACCTCGTCGGAACCGGCGGACTGCGTCCGGTCGCCGGTGACGTAGCCCGCCAGCGGCAGTTCGGCGACGCTCCAGCCGACCAGCACGATCACGGCCCCGACGAGGGTGCCCACGAGCAGGCGGGACTTGCGCCGGGTGCGGATGCTGCGAGTGCGGCTGCGGCTGCCGGAGCGGCGCGGGGCCCCGTCGCGGCCGCCGCGGGCCGCCGCGCGGCGGCGTTCGGCCCTGCCGGGTGCGACGGTCTCCATGGCCTCGGTGTCGGCGGACGCGGCCTGCGCCGCGGGCACGCCGGCGGATCCCTTCTCCCCGAGCTGGTGAGCGGGCGTTCCGCACCCCGGGCAAGACAGGGCGCCGTTGATGTGCCGTCGGCAGGCTGCGCAGTAGTCCATCGTCCGGGCAGCGTATGTGAGGCACCGGTACGACGTACATATGAGCCGTTCGTCGAACAAGTGAAACCTCTGTGAAAGCCGGGACATGCGGGTTTAGGAACCCGATCAGACCCGAATCCCGCCCCAATCAGCCCGCATACGGCACTTCGGGCATGCCCTGCCCGGCCCCGGGCAGCACCAGCAGCGCCCCGGCCAGCGGCCGGGCGGACAACTCCCGCTCCCCCAGGCCGGTCCGGGCCGAGGTGATGTAGAGATCGGTGAGGTGCGGCCCGCCGAAGGCGCAGGCCGTCGGCCGTCGCACGGGCACCTCGACCACCCGGTCGAGAGCGCCGCGCGGGGTGTAGCGGCGCACCGCGGCCCCGTCCCACAGCGCCACCCAGACGCAGCCGTCGGCGTCCACGGTGAGCCCGTCGGGGAAGCCCGCGCCCTCCTCGACCACCGCGAACGGGCGCCGCTTGCGCACCAGTCCGGTGTCGGGGTCCACGTCGAAGACGTCGATCCGGCGGGTGGGGCTGTCGACGTAGTACATGAGCGAGCCGTCGGGGCTCCAGTCGGTCCCGTTGCTGACGGCAACGTCGTCCAGAACCGGTTCGACCGTGCCGTCCGGCGCGACTCGGGACAGCGTTCCGCCGCCGGGTGCCTCGTCGTAGCGCATGGTGCCGGCCCACAGGGTTCCCGAGGCGTCGACCGCGGCATCGTTGGCCCGTCGGCCGGGGACGGGCTCACGGTGCAGCCAGCGGAAGGCGCCGTCGGCGTCGTACACCGCCACGCCGTCCCGGAGGTTGACCACGATGCCGCCGCCCGCGCGCGGTTTGGCGGCGCCGACGTGCTGCCCGGTCGTCATGACCGAGGTCCGACCGCCCAGCGGGTCGTACCAGTGCACGCGGGAGGCGAGGATGTCCACCCAGACGAGCCGGGCGGCGGCCGGGTCCCAGGTGGGGCCCTCACCGAGCGACGCCCGTGCGGGGAGCGCGAGTTCGACGCCGGTCATCGCAGACCGCCACGGTGGCCGAGGCGTTCGGACAGCTCGGCGGCGCCCTTGACCGCCAGCGCCTCCAGCTCCGTCAGGCGCTCGTCGCTCCAGCGGACCATCGGCACGGAGATGCTGAGCGCGGCCACCACCTGCCCGGCGGAGTCCCGCACGGGGGCGGCCACGCAGGAGACGTCCGGGTTGGACTCGCGCTGCTCGACGGCGATGCCGCGCTCGCGCACGAGGTCGAGCTGGCGGCGGAGTTCGTGCGGCGAGGTGATGCTGTGCGAGGTCATCGCCGTCAGCGGCCGGTCGTCGGGGAAGCGCTCGTCGAGCGCGGCGGCGGGCAGCGCGGCGAGCAGCATCTTGCCGACCGAGGTGCAGTGCGCGGGCAGCCGCCGGCCCGCCGCGGAGACCATCCGCACCGCGTGGGTGCTGTCGACCTTGGCGATGTAGATCACGTCGGTGCCCTCCAGGACCGCGACGTGCACCGTCTCGTCGCAGGTCTCGGCGACGGAGCGGGCCACCTGCTGCCCCTCGGCGGCCAGGTCCAGCTGCTCGGCGTAGCGGCTGCCCAGTTGGTACGTGCGCACGCCGAGCCGGTAGCGGCCGGCGTGCCCCGGCTGCGGGACGAGGTAGTTGCGCGCGGCCAGCGTGGTCACCAGCTCGTGCACCGTGGTGCGCGGGAGCCCCAGCCTGCGGGTGATCTCCGGCGCGGACATCGTGCCGTCGCCCTCGAGGAAGAGCTCCAGGATGTCCAGCGCTCTGGTCACTGCGGGTACGAGACGTCCCATCTCTGCTCGCTCTCTCCGGGCGGACGTGCACAGCCGTACCCGGCCGCACTCGACCACTCTCTCGAACGTTCGATATTCCGAAAAGCGATCGGTATCGCGAACGCAGCGTATCCGCGCCGGGGCGCACCGGGCAATGGCCGCGCTTCTCGCGGACGCGACACCCGGGGCACGTCCGAACGACTGTCGCACCTGACGACCCATCACCCAGTGTGCTTATCTGACAGGACTATATGGGTGATCGTTCGCATCTCGGGACATCAGCGGGCGTTGATTCGGTCACGACGTTCACTGTCGGACCGATCCGAAGGGAATAAAAGTGAACCGCTTCACCAAGGTCGCCATCTCGACCATCATCGCCGGGGTCACCGTTTTCGGCGCCAGCACGGCGGCTGTCGCCGGTGGCAACGACAACCGCGGCGGCGGTTTCGGCGGCGGCCGCAACTTCGGCCACGGCGGTGGCTACGGCCACGGCGGTGGCTACGGCGGTGGCTACGGCAACGGCTTCGGCGGCTTCGGCCGCGGCGGCGGTGCCCACGCGCGAGGGGCCGCCATCGGCTCGCCCGGCATCCTGAGCGGCAACGTCGTCCAGGTGCCGATCAACATCCCGATCAACGTCTGCGGCAACGGCATCGGCATCATCGCGCTGCTGAACCCGACGGCCGGCAACGTCTGCATCAACAGCTGACGCAGGCGCACCACCCCGACCCGAGGCCGCCGGAGGATCACTCCGGCGGCCTCGTCGTCCTGTCCGGCCGTCGTGCCGCACCGCGTGCGCGCCGGGAACCACCGCGAGAATCAGGAGACCTGACGACCACTCAGTCCTCGCTCGCGGGCTGATCCTTCCGCCTGTCCGAACCGGACCGGACCGCTATCCGGGTGACGCTCCGCATCCGACGACACGGGGGCTTCGTTGACCAGTCGGCATGCAGTGATCGATGAAAGGAACAGCTCGTGAAGCGTTTTTCGAAGGCAGCGGTCCTGACCGTCGCGGCGGGCGCCGCGGTCCTCGGCAGCGCGGGCGGCGCCCTCGCCGACGGCGGTTACGGCGGCGGTTACGGCGGTGGCTACGGTGGCGGTTACGGCGGCTTCGGCCGCGGCGGCGCGCACGCCAACGGTGCGGCCATCGGCTCCCCCGGCGTGGTCAGCGGCAACGTGATCCAGGTCCCGGTCAACATCCCGGTCAACGTGTGCGGCAACGGCGTCAACGCCCTCCTCTCGCTGGTCAACCCGACCGTCGGGAACGTCTGCCTCAACTCCTGACGGCAGCGCCCTCGCCGGGGCGCCCGCGCACTCTCCCGTACGACCCTGTTCGTCCCGCCACCGGCAGCGCCGCGGCCCTCGCGCCCCTCGCCCGGGCCTCCGACGTCCACGGTCGCGGGTACGTGCACCGTCGGCGAACCCCTGGCCACGGCCGCCCCGCACGCGCGGGGCGGCCGTCGTCGTGCCGGGGGTCCGCCGCGGGTGTCACTCCAGCGCCCCCAGCACGACCGCGCTGTTGAAGCCGCCCGTGCCGCGCGCCACCACCAGCGCCGTGCGCAGTACGTCCGGCCGGTGCCAGCGGGTGATCAGGCGCAACCCGTACCGCTCCCGGCAGGCCCGCTCGTCCCCGCCGCGGGTGGGCGGGACCAGGCCGGTGCGCAGGGACAGCGCGGCGGTGGCGGCGTCGAGCGCGCCCGCGCCCGAGACGAGCCGGCCGACCGCCGCCTTGGGCACGGTCACCGGCAGCTCGGCCAGCCGGTCGCCGAAGACCCGTCGCAGGGCGGCCGTCTCGGCGGCGTCCCCGTCCACATCGCCCGCGCCGTCGGCGAAGACCACGTCCACGTCCCGCGGCTCGCGGCCGGCCTGTTCCAGGGCGGTGGTGATCGCCCGCGCCAGCTGCACGCCGTCGGGAGCGGGCAGGGTGTGGTGGTACGCATCGTGGGTGGCGGCGTGCCCCAGCAGTTCGGCATAGGCGAGCCGGCCGCGTTCCGCGGCGTACGCCTTCTCCTCCAACACCATCAGCGCGCCGCCCTCGCCGGGCACGAAGCCGGAGGCCCGCGGGCTGAACGGCAGATAGGCGCGCTCGGGGTCGGCGCCCCGGTGCACGGTCGGCAGGGTCGCCTGGCAGGCCAGCGCGTACGGGGACAGCGGCGCCTCCGTGCCGCCGACGAGCACCGCCTTGCTGCCGCGGCGCAGCAGCCGCCACGCCTGTTTCAGCGCGTCGAGCCCGCCGGCCCCGTCCGAGGCGACGACCCCGCAGCCGCCGGTGAACCCGTGTCGGATGGAGATCTGCCCGGTGCTGGCCGCGTAGAAGGACGCCGCCGGCTGACGGGCGCTCGTCCTGCCGGCCCGCCCGGCCAGCAGGTGGTGCAGCTCGCGCTGCCCGTACTCGTTGCCTCCCGAGCCGCCGGCGGTGACCACCGACAGATGGAACGGTGGGTGGTCGGCCGGCTTGAGGGCGGCGTCGGTCAGCGCCATCTCGGCGGCGGCCAGCGCGAACCAGGTCCACCGGTCGGTCTGCGCCCGCAGCCGGTCGCCGATCCACTCCGCCGCGTCGAAGCCGGTGATCTCGCCGGCCACCGCGACCGGGGAGCGCCGGGCGTCGGGCCGGCCGAGCGGGCGCAGGCCGTTGCGTCCGGCCAGGGTGGCCCGCCAGTACGGGCCGGTGCCGATGCCGGTGGGGGCGATCACGCCGATGCCGCTGAGGACCGCGCGCGTGGTCATGCCGCCGCCCCCCGGTGGTCCGCCTCGTCCGGGCGGCGGGCGTCCGTGGCGGCCCGTTCCTCGTCCGCGTCCAGGGCGGAGAAGACCATCGCCGACTGGAAGCCGCCGAAGCCGCTGCCGACCGACAGCGCGTGCCGCACCCGCTGGTCGCGGGCGAAGACAGGGGTGTAGTCCAGGTCGCACAGCGGGTCGGGGTGGACCAGATTCGCGGTCGGCGGGATCTTGCCGCGACTGATGGCCAGGGCGCAGGCGGCCGTCTCCAGGGCGCCGATCGCGCCCAGGGAGTGCCCGATGACCGACTTGATGGAGCTGATCGCCACCTTCCGCGCGTGCTCGCCCAGGGCCCGCTTGTAGGCGGCGGTCTCGTGGCGGTCGTTCTGCGCGGTACCGGAGCCGTGGGCGCTGATGTAGTCCAGTTCCCCGGGGGAGATGCCGGCCTCGGACATGGCGGTGATGATGGCCTCGCTCAGCTCGTAGCCGTCGGGGCGCAGCCCGGTCATGTGGTAGGCGTTGGCCCGGTTGTCGTAGCCGCGCACCTCGCAGTAGACGGCGGCGCCGCGGGCGACGGCGCGCTCCATCTCCTCCAGGACGAGCACCGCGCCGCCCTCGCCGAGGACGAAACCGCTGCGGCGCGCGTCGAAGGCGGTGGACGCCCGCTCGGGGTCGCCGTCGAAGTCGGTCGTGGCGCGGACCGCGTCGAAGCAGGCCACCGTGACCGGCGAGATGGGCGCGTCCCCGGCGCCCGCGAGCACCACGTCGGCCTCGCCGTCGCGCAGCGTCTGGAACGCGTGGCCGATCGCGTCGATACCCGAGGTGCAGCCGGTGGAGACCACGACGGAGGGGCCGTGCAGCCCGTGGCGCAGCGACAGTTCGGCGGCCGCGGAGGAGGGGTGCATCGCCCGGTGGAGGAACGGGACGCCGTACTCGGCGTGCACCTCCCAGTCGCGGCCGCCGTCGCTGGCGACCGCGTACTCCGCCTCCAGGGTGGCGGTGGCGCCCGCGGCGGTGCCGAGGCAGACCCCGATCCGGTCGGTGTCCTCGTGCTCCGGCGTGATCCCGCTGTCGGCGAGCGCCTCCGCGGCGGCGACCAGGGCGAACTGCGCGAAGCGGGCGTTGCGGCGCACCTCCTGCGGGCTGAGCCCGGCCGCGACCGGGTCGAAGTCGGCTTCGGCGGCGATCTGTGAGCGGTAGCCGGAGGCGTCGAAGCGGCTGATCCGGCGGACCGCCGGCTGCCCCCCGACGATCCGCCGCCAGAACGCCTCGCGCCCCGCGCCGCCGGGCGCGACCGCGCCGACGCCGGTGACCACGACGCGGCGCACGGCCGGGCGTGCGGTCACCGGTCGACCAGTTCGCGGCCCGGTCCCGAGGAACCGCCGGACTCGGTGACCGCGGCCTGGGCCACGGCGGCCGCGTCCTCGCGGCTCTCGGTGTTCACGTGGCCGAGGTCGGGGCGGGGCGCCAGCGGGCTGAGGAAGAACACGGCGCGGCCGACCGTCCCGGAGGCGTTCACCACGCGGTGGCGCACCTCGCGCGGGATGAGCAGTGCCTCGTTGGCGGCGACGCTGCGCGGCACGCCGTCGAGGTCGACCCGCAACTCGCCCTCCACGACGACCAGGTACTCCTGCGAATAGGGGTGGTAGTGCTCGGCCACCGCCTCGCCGGGGCCGACCGTGACCATGCCGCAGAAGCCGTCCGTCGTCCCGACCGAGCCGGTCGCCAGCAGGGTGCGGATGTCCCCGCCGCGGCGCGTGTCGGCCGGCACGTCCAGGGTGCCGACCGGCCGGATGCGGCGGGCCTCCAGGCGCTCCTTGATGAGCTGCATCTGCACCTTGGAGTTGCCGTTGATGCGCTGCCGCATGCCCTCGTCGTCGACGGGCGCGTCCGCCTTCATCCGGAAGTCCTGCACCCAGCGCAACCGCGTGCTCTCCGGGCCGAGTTCCTCGTACTGCCAGAAGATGTTCATGAACTCGAACGGGCCGGTCTCCACCCGCCGCGCCCGCACGGTGCGCGTCGCCGGGTCGGCGGTGCGCTCGGAGACCCACGACCAGACACGGCCCTTCTCGTCCGGGTGCATCGTGAGCCGGAAGCGCACGGTGTCGCCCTCCTGCGCGATGACGTCGGCCGCCGCGTACTCGCTGAAGAGCGAGGGCCAGGCGGCGACGTCGTTCGTCCGCAACCAGACGTACTGCAGCGGCGCGTCGATGACGATCTCGTTCTCCGTGTGCGCGCTCATCGTGGGGGTTCCTCCAGAGGGACGGCGAATGATCACACAAACGGTCCCCACGGTGACGGAACGTGTCACGCGCTCCCGGCCCGGTCCACCCGTACGGCCGTCAGGCGCCCCGCGCCAGGCGTTCGGCCAGTACAGCGGCCCGTGCCCGCTGCACGGCCCCCGCCTGGGAGGCGGCGAAACGCAGCAGGCCGGGAGGGGTGCGCAGGTGCAGCACGTCGGTCACGACACTGCCGGCCCCGTCGCCCGCGATGGCGAAGCGGTAGTCCATACGGACCCGGCCGGGACTGCGCACCTCGCCGCTGATCCCGGCGGCGTCCGGCAGGGCGGCCGGATCGGCGCTGATGGTGACGTCGATCGCGTTGTCGTGGCGCAGGCCGAGAAAGCGAAAGCGCTCCACGGCGGTGTAGCGCACCGTGCCGTCGCCGTCGCGGCTCACGTCGCGGACGGCGACCACGAGCGGCGACAGGCCTATGTAGTGCTCCGGCTCCCTCAGGTGGTCGTAGACCTCCCGCGGCGGCGCGGCGATCCGGAAGACGTGCGTCAGTTCGGTGGACGGCACCTTCAACCCCCTTGGACGCGCGGTGCGTCGGCACCGGCGATCCTCGCAGAAGGGGGCCGTTTCAGGCGCGGTGATGAGGGGCCTGGCTGCCGTCGACATGGGTGCCGGGGACGAGGGGCGGCGGACAGGCGGGACCGGCGTCCCCCGCGGCGCCCGCGCGGGTGGAGGCGGCGGCGGTCGGGGTGGCCGCGTGGCGGGTGTGCTCCTCGTGGCGCTCGGGGTGGCGGTGCGGCCAGAGCGAGGTTTTCCTGTGCTTTCCGGTCATATCGGTCCGTTACCCGGAACCGGCCGGGCTACGCGGAGGCCGGGGCGAGGGCGACCGCGGCCTCGGCGGTGTGCACCAGGAAGGCCAGCGTCTCCTGGAAGTACAGCCGGACGCTCGTGTCGTCGTGCGACAGGTAGCCGATCGCGACGTCGGAGCCGAGGCGCAGTTCGAAGTCGCCGCCGCGCGTCGAGAGCAGGAAGGCCCCGTCGATCGCGGGGGCCCAGACGATCTCCCCGTCCAGGACCCGGGCCAGGTGGGTCTGGATGGGATAGCCGTAGTGGGAGGTCTCGTTGACGGCGGTGTACGCCTCCGCGCTGAGCGCCAGCGTGTAGGGGCCGCCGACACCGGCGAGGCGGAGCGCGGACACGGCCTGGCTGACGGCCTCGGGGTAGTCGCGCACGTCCTCCGGCAAGGTGAGCGGCGGGTTCGACGCGCTCGTGCGGATGCCGTCGATGCCGGCCGCCGCGTAGCCCTCGAAGATCGCCCGGTCCTCGGTGAAGGCCATGCGGCGCGCGGCGTCCTTGACCGGCTGCCAGTCCGCGTCCTTGGCGCCGCGCTCGACGTCGTCCACCTGGCGGCGGTCGACGGTGAACGGCACGCGCAGCTCGACGACCGGCTGCGAGCGGCGGATGTGCGCGACGACGTCCGGCGCGGGCGGTTCCACGTCGTCCAGGTGACCGGTCGTCACCGCGGCCAGCTCGGCGCCCGCCGCCTCGGGCACGTCCACGATCCGGCGGCCGGCGACATGGCGCTCGAAGGTGCGCCGCGCCTCGTCCTCCAGGTCGGCCCAGGCCGCGTCCGAGATCGGGGCGAGTTCTCGGTGCAGGTTGTTCACGGGGTGGCCGCCTTCCGGAGGTCTCCGATCCCCAGCGACTGCGGGGCCGGTACGGTCGCGGGCACCGCGGTGTCCGCCGGGGCGGGAGGGTCGGGCAGGTCGTCGAGGAACCCCGCGGGCGGGGCGAAGAAGAGGGTGCCGGTCACGGCGGTGGAGAAGTCCAGGATGCGGTCGTGGGACGCCTCGTCGTCGCCGAGGAACATCCTGCGCAGCATGGTCTCGGTGACCTGCGGGGTCCGCGCGTAGCCGATGAAGTACGTGCCGAACTCACCGCTCCCGACCGCACCGAAGGGCATGTTGTCGCGGAGGATCTGCCGTTCGGTGCCGTCCGCGTCGACGACCGTGGTGCGGGCGACGTGGGAGTCGGCGGGCTTGGTGTCGTCGTCCATCTCGATGTTGCCCATCTTGCTCCGGCCGATGACCAGCTCCTGCTGCTCGACCGTGAGGGCGTTCCAGGCGTCCATGTCGTGCAGGTACTTCTGCACGATCACATAGCTGCCGCCGGCGAAGCCGGGGTCCTCGTCGCCGATCAGGACGGCCGCGGTCGCCGCGGCGCCGACCGGGTTCTCCGTGCCGTCCACGAAGCCGAGCAGGTCCCGCACGTCGAGGTAGGTGAAGCCGTGCACCTCGTCGCGGACCGTCACCGCACCGCGCAGGCGCTCCATGATCTGCACGGCCAGCCCGAAGCACAGGTCCTGGCGGGTCGCCCGGATGTGGAAGAGCAGGTCGCCGGGGGTGGCGGGGGCACGGTGGCGAGGCCCGGTCAGCTCCTCGAAGGGGTGCAGCAGGGCCGGCCGCGGACCGTCGAAGAGCCGGTCCCAGACCTGCGAGCCGATGCCCGCCACGACGCTGAGCCTGCCGCCCGGCGCGCCGAAGCCGATCGAGCGCCGCAGGCCGGAGAGGTCCTCCAGCAGATCGCGGACGGTGCCCTCGCCCCCGTCGTCGACGGTGACCACGAGGAATACGGCGGACGTCGTGAGCGGGCTGAGCACCGGCTGCGACAGCGCCTCCGGGGACGGTTCCGCCATCGCCACGCTCCTTCGTACCCCTGATCGGCCACGCACCAGTCTGCTCCCCCGGCTTGCACGGTGCATCCTGACCGGGAAAGGGCGCGGCAACGGCGAAGGGCGGCGGACATGAGCGGTGGACCGGCCACCGGGCCCGGGCGCCTGATTCCCGGGCTGCTGCTCGCCCTGACCGTGCTGAGCGGGCTGATCGACGCGGTGAGCATCATCAGCCTGGGCCATGTGTTCGTGGCCAATATGACCGGCAACCTCGTCTTCGTCAGCCTCGGCATGGCGGGCGTCTCCGGCTTCTCCGTCGTCACCTCTTTGGTGGCCCTCGGCGGATTCGTCGCCGGCGTCCTGCTCTGCCGGGCGACGGTGGCCCGGCTGCACCCACCGACGGCGCTGGTGCGGGCCGGTGCGGGCTGCGAGACCGTGCTGCTCGGCACGGCGGCGGCGCTGTCGGCGGTGGACGTGCGGCACGACGCCCTGGTCGCGGTCTGCGCGGTCGCGCTGGGCATGCAGAACGCCATGGCGGGACGGCTGGGCATCAGCGGTCTGACGACATCGGTGATGACCCGCACCCTGGTCGCCCTGGTCAGCGACGCCGGCGCCCCCAGGCATCCCCGGCCGCTGGCCGCCCGCCAGGCGCTGAGCGTCGTCGCGCTGATCGCCGGGGCCGCGATCGGCGCCCTCGTCGTGCTCCACGTGAGCCCGGCCGCCGCGATCGCGGCGGCGGCGGGCTGCGCACTGGCGGTCGCCGTGACGGCCGCGGCCGCCGAGGCGTGACGCGTCGACACCGTCGTGCGCCCCGCCGCCACGACGGTCACGAGGGCGGCCATGTGACCCTCGGCGCGGCGGGAGATGCTCCCTGCGTCCCCAGATCCGCCCGCCGTCCGGACGCCTGCGCGGTACGGACGGCAACCGCGGCGCCCTCGGCCTGAACGGTGCCGCGTGGACCCGCACGGTCCGGCCATCGACGTCGTGGGCGACGCCGACCCGTGGCGCGACCCGTGGTTCTGCACCAACCCGGTCCGGGTGCCGCCCGCGTGACGCACGGCACGGTCGTCGGTGTCGACGCCGGAACCGCCGGCCTGCGGGAGGCCGACCACCTGATCCACCGTCTGGTGGACCGGCTCGGCCTTCCCGTGGGCACGGTCGCCCGCACCCACCTCATCCGCGCCGGACCCGGCGGAAGAGCAGGACCCGGCGGGACCGGGGCCGTGAGGCGTGCATCCGGCAGGCCGCGCCCACGGTCCGGCCCCGCTCGCCCCCGCTGCCGCGCAGGCCACGGAGGAGGCCGCCGCCCGTACCGGCGGCCGCGCCGTGGTCCACCCCGGGGTGGAACTCCTCACCGGCTCGGTCACGGTGGCCGACGTGCTCGCGCACACCTCCATCACCGGGCTCACGGTCCTCGGCTCCCCGGCCGACGAGCGCCTCGCGCCCGTGGCCGAGGTCCTCACCAGGGACCACGTCAGGCCGCAGTGGCGCGCAGCTCTGCTCGTGCTGCCGCTGGTGCCGGCCGCCCACGGGCGCCTGGCCACCTTCGAGGTGCCCGACCCGACGCCCTGCCGCGCCGACCACTGAGTACGGGTGCCCCGTCCCTGCCCCGGCCGGGACGGGGCACCCGTCAGGCGAAGACCTCGGGGTGGGCCTCGACGAGCTCACCGACACCGGAGGCCGGACGGCCGATGATCCGCGCCAGGTCGTCGGTCACCCGGTCGTAGCGGTTCTCCGCGTGCAGCCGCGCCATGACGGACAGGTGCTGCTGGACGTGCTCCGGGAGCCCGAGCGCGCCCAGGTCCTTCTCGACCCACTCCTCGTAGGGGACGTCGACGTACCGGACGGGCCGCCCGAGTACCTCGGAGAACTCCGCGGCGATCGCGTTCATGTCCCGGGAGGCCGCCCCCGTCAGCTCGTGGACCCGCCCGATGTGCGGCGCCGGGTCCGCGAGGATCGCCGCGACCGCCTCCCCGACGTCACGCCCCAGGACGGGCGAGGTGCGGCCGGAGCCGAAGGGCAGCCGGATCGTGCCGTCCCGGGTGATGGACCCGAACCCGGCCCCCAGGAGGAGCGGGTTCTCCATGAAGACGGTCGGACGGACGTGGGTGACGGGGACCCCGGACCAGTTCAAGGTCTGCTCCACCAGCCACTGCTGCCGGTGCTGCCGGGAGTCGGAGCCGCCGGTGAGGTCCATCTGGGAGACCGTCATCTGCGACATGTTGACCAGCACGTCGAGCCGGCCGTGGTCCCGGGCGACGGCCGTGGCGACCAGCGCCGCCTGCAGGTACTGCGCCGACACGCTCATGCCGAAGTACATCCGCGTGCAGTCGCGCACCGCCTCGGCCACGTCCGCGGTGCTGGTCAGGTCCCCGACGAACACCTCGGCCCCGATCGCCCGCAGCGCCTCGGCCCGGTCGTCCTCGCGGCGGACGAACGCGCGCACGGGGAACCCGCGGTCGCGCAGGACCTCGACCGCGCTGCGGCCGACGCCTCCCACGTTCCCCGCGGCACCGGTCACGAGAATCCTCGGCTTGCCGGGCATCGCCTTCTCCTCTTCCGTGGGGGTGCGGAACCCACAGGATCGCAGCCGCACCCGGCGCCGGGCGGCAACGACGGGCACGGGAGTGTCCCGGCCCGGGGGCCGGGGGCCCGAGGCGCGATCCCACAGGCGGGGTCCGGTCGGCGGGGTTCCACAGGCAGGCGACCGCACATTCGTGCGAATTGCCGATTGGCAGAAGACCCCTCGACGCGGTCTCCTGTACGCATGGCCCAGAACCCGATCATCCGTTTCACCACCGAACTGATGCGCCTCACCGACGACCTCGACCAGGCGACCGCCGCCGAGTTCGTGCAACGCGTCTACGCCGCCGGCCGCGAGGACGGCGCGGCCGAGGCCGCGGACGGGGCGCCGGGAGCGCGGTGAACCGCCGGTGGCCGCGGCGCGCAACGGCGCCGCGGCCACCGGCGGTTCACCGTCCCGGCGGCCGACCGCCCCATCCGTTCACATACACAAACTCGCGCCACGTATATGTACTTCGCCGTGAACGCCGTGCAACCCTTGCCTCGCCTCTTCGTGATCCGTCCCCCCACTCGAAACGGCGGGCACCCATGAGCATGTCCCGGCGACACCTGCTGACCACCGCGGCCGGAGCCGCGGCCGCGACGACCGTTCCCGCACCCTCCGCGCAGGCCGCTCCCCCGGTCCGGGCCACCGATCCGGCCGACACCCTGCAGACCCTGCGCACGGCGGCGGACTACGCCGTGACCAAGCTGCGGGCGGTGGCCCCCGGCGTCACGTCGTTCCCCGTCATCACGAAGTTCGAGAAGTGGACCTACGCCGACAGCGGCGACTGGGTCGGCGGCTTCTGGCCGGGCACACTGTGGATGGCGTGGCTGCACAGCGGCGACACCCGGTTCCGCTCCCTCGCCCTCGCCGCGGCCGACCGGCTCGCCCCGCGCCGCACCGACACCACCACCCACGACCTGGGCTTCCTCTTCTACCCCTCGTGGGTGACCGCCTGGCGGCTCACCGGCGACGCCAAGTGGCGGGACGGGGCGGTCCAGGCGGCGTCCTCGCTCGTCAAGCGGTACAACAGCGCGGGGCGGTTCATCCGGGCCTGGGGCGCGCTGAACGACACGGCCAACGCGGGCCGCGTCATCATGGACACGATGATGAACCTCGACCTGCTGGCCTTCGCGAGCGAGCAGACCCGGGACCCCCGCTACCTCGACGCCGCCACCGCCCACGCGCGCACCGCCCAGCGCCACTTCCCCCGCGCGGACGGCTCCACCCCGCACGTCTACGACTTCGACCCGGCCACCGGCGCCCCCATCGGCCCCAACACGGTCCAGGGCTACAGCCCCGCCTCCTGCTGGTCCCGCGGCCAGGCCTGGGGCGTCTACGGCTTCACCACGATGCACCGGCGCACCGGCGACCCTGAGTTCCTCACCACGGCGACGAAGCTGGCGGACTACGCGCTCGGCGCCCTCACCCCCGACAACGTGCCCGTCTGGGACTTCCTCGCGCCCCAGCAGCCGTACGACGTCAAGGACTCCTCCGCCGGCGCCGTCCTGGCCTGCGGCCTGCTCGACCTCTCCGCCGCCACCGCCCGCCCCGCCTACCGCGAGGCCGCCCTGCGCATCCTCACCGCCCTCGCCACCACCTGCCTCAGCACCCGGTCCACCCGCGCCCAGGCCGTTCTCGCCCGCGCCACCCGCAACCGCCCCGCCGAGGACGGCATCGAGGTCTCGGTCCCCTACGGCGACTACTACCTCCTGGAGGGCATCCTCCGCGTCCTGCGCCCTGACGACGTCGACCGCGCGATCGACCTCTCCTCGGTCTGACGCCCGGCGGGGACCCTGGTCAGCGGCAGCGTGAGGACGTCCCGTCGCACGGCGACTCCAGGGCGGCGGTGCCGATCACGGTGTCCCTCCCCGAGGGCCCGAGTCCGGCACCGCCGCCGGTACGAATGCGCCGACTCGGCCCGGGCACGCCCGGGCGCCGCCACAATGCCGGGCATGCGTACTCACCTCACAGCCGCCGTCCTCACCGGCGCCGCCCTCCTGCTCGCGCTCACCGCGTGCACGTCCGGCGGCGGCGACAGCGGCACTCCCGCGGACAGTCCCGCACCCGCCCCCACCCTGACGACCTCCCCCACGGCCGCCGGCTCCCCGGTGCCCGACATCGCCGACCTGATGCCGGACGAGCCCACCGGCGCCCGACGCACCGCGCTGCTGGCCGCGTTGAAGGCGATCGACCCGGCGTTCGCCAAGGACGCGGACCAGGCGATCGCGAACGCCCGCGAGCAGTGCGCGACCATCAGCGGCGGGGGCAACGCGGTGGATTCGGCCCGGTCCCGCTTCGGCAGCGGCGGCCACCAGGTCACCGAGGACCAGGCCGAGGCCATCAACGAGGCGCTGCGCAAGACCCTCTGCACCTCCTGAGCCCAGGCACGGCCGGCGGCTCCCCCGGGTGCGCCGGGGGGCCGCCCACCGCGCGCCGGTCAGCGGTCGCCGCCCTCCCAGCCCTGCGAAGTACCCGCGGGCAGTTCCTTGTTGCGGCCCAGAGCCTTGCGCCACGCGGTCCGGGACGCGAAGCCGAGTCCGACCAGCCAGGCCAGGGAGAAGGGCAGCGCCCAGACGGTCTGGATCGACACTCCCCTGCTCAGGGTGACGACGATGCCCGCGATACTCGACAGTGCCATGACACTGATCACGGTGGCGGCAAGGGTCCAGGGAACGGATTTCATGCCGCGCACCCTAGCCAGCCCGCCGGCGGTGTCGACCACGAGGGTGCGGCCGGCGTCCACCGTCGGCGCGCCGGTCCCCCACCCGGGTGAACTCCCCTGCCTCCGGCCGGCTTCCCCCGTGCCGAGCCGGGACGCGCGGATGGAGCAGGTCAGGCCGCGTCTCAGTGAGGGGGGCCGGCTTCGGCCACGGCGTCGTCCGACCCCGCGTCGCAGGGCCGGGACGTGCGGGAATTCCCAAGGGAAGGCAAACTTCTTCGTACGCCTGACGAGTGTTCACGTCCAGGCTGCCATCCGGACAGAAGCGGTCCGGGTGACGTCTGTTGCCTCATACATCAATGATGCGCATGATTCCTCATCCGAAGGCCCGCTGGAGGGCCGCGGTGGCGATCGCCGCGGCCCTCACAGTGATCGGCCTCGCAGGGGCAGACGTCGTGGGCGGACCGGCGTCGGCGGCCACCAACGGCCAGAGCTACTCCGCCGCCTGCCCGGCGGCGGACGTCGTGGCCCCTGCCCTGGACAGCAACCTGATCAGCAACCCCGGCGCCGAGGACTGGACCGCGGTCACCGAACTCGGCGCACCGGACGGCGACACGCAGTACGTGCCCGACTGCTGGGAGGCCTCCTCCCCCATGAAGGCACCGGGGGCCGTCCTCGCGTCCTTGTCGTCGTCGGTCCCCGGCCAGACCGGTAGCCGCACCTTCTACGGCGGCTACGACTACGACTCTCCGCAGGTCTCGATCGTGGGCGTCACCACCACGGCCTCCCAACTGATCGACGTCGGCTCGCTGGACGCGGGCGGCAAGTCGTTCACGCTGACCGGCGCGATCGGCGGCTACACGACGCAGACCGACTACGCGACCGTCACCGCCGCGTTCCAGGACGCCAAGGGCAGCGCCCTCGGCTCCGCGGCCATCGGCCCGGTCAACGCCGCACAGCGCGGCAACGTCACCAGCCTCGTCCCGGAGGCAATGGCCGGCACCGTCCCGGCCGGCACCGAGAAGATCCTGGTCACGGTGGCGTCGACCGGCGTCAGTTCCGGTTACGGCATCGACGGCCGCGCCGACAACCTGAACCTGACGATCGCCGCGGACGGCACCGGCCAGAACTGGGCCGCCCCCTGCCCGGCCGCCGACAAGGTCACCCCTGCCCTCGACACCAACCTGATCGCCAACCCCGGAGCCGAGGACTGGACGGCCGCGACCGCGCTCGGCGCCCCGCTGGGCGACGACCAGACGGTCGCCGACTGCTGGACCAGCGCCTCTCCGCTGAACGCCCCCGACGGCACCCAGGAGTCGAGGACCTCGACCTACCCGGGCGTGACCGGCGGCCGGGTCTTCTACGGCGGCACCAACCCCGGCACGGTCCAGGTCGCGGGCGTGGTCACCACGGGCACCCAGCTCATCGACGTCGGCGCGCTGGACGCCGACGACAAGCCGTTCAAGCTGACGGGCGACGTGGGCGGCTTCTCGACGGAGACCGACTACGCGCAGGTGGTCGCCACGTTCGAGGGCGCCGACGGCGCGAGCCTCGGCACGGCCGGCATCGGCCCGGCCACCGCGGCCCAGCGCGGCAATGCCTCGGGACTGCTGCCGGACGGCACGTACGGCACGATCCCGGCCGGCACCGAGAAGATCCGCGTCACGATCATCACGGTGGCCGTCAGCAGCGGCGCCAACAGCGACGGCACCGCCGACAACCTGAACCTGACCATCGGCCAGAAGGCGGTCGGCCAGAACTGGGCCGCCCCCTGCCCGGCCGCCGACAAGGTCACCCCCGCCCTCGACACCAACCTGATCGCCAACCCCGGAGCCGAGGACTGGACGGCCGCGACCGCGCTCGGCGCCCCGCTGGGCGACGACCAGACGGTCGCCGACTGCTGGACCAGCGCCTCCCCGCTGAACCCGCCGGACGGCACCCAGGAGTCGAGGACCTCGACCTACCCCGGCGTGACCGGCAGCCGGGTCTTCTACGGCGGCACCAACCCCAGCACCGTCTCCATCCCGGGCATCACCACCACCGGCACCCAGTCGATCGACGTCGCCGCGCTCGGCACCGGCGGCCGGCCGTTCCGGCTCTCCGGCGACCTCGGCGGCTACGCGACGCAGAGCGACTACGCGACCGTCACCGCCATGTTCCAGGACGCCAAGGGCACCACCCTCGGCTCCGGCGTCATCGGCCCGGTCACCTCCGCCCAGCGCAACAACGTCTCCAGCCTGATCCACCAGGCCTGGTACGGCACGATCCCGGTCCGCACCGAGAAGATCGTCGTCACGGTCGCCACGGTGGGCGTCAGCAGCGGCGCCAACAGCGACGGCACCGCCGACAACCTGAACCTCACCATCGGGTCCAGCGCGACTCCGCCGGGCCCGATCCTCCAGACGATGCCCTACTCCGCGGTGGGCGACGTCCCCGGCACCCATGTCGACCCCGGCACCGGCGCCGTCGTCCCCAACGTCACTCCGGGCTCCCTGTTCCGTCCGGCGGGCGTGTCCGCGGACGGCGACTCCCTGTACGTGTCGAACACCGGCGACAACGTCGTGGCGGAGCTGCGCAACGGCGGCACCACGATCGTCGCGGGCTCCCTGGAGGGCTACGGCGAGAACGGCGACCACCACCGGGCCGACGAGGCGACGCTGTACCAGCCCGGCGGCACCGCGGTGGAGTCCGACGGCGACCTCCTCATCGCGGACACCGGCGACAACGTGGTCCGCGAGGTCACCGCGGACGACGGCGAGATCGACCGCTTCGCCGGCAACAACACGGCGGGCAGCGCGCTGGGCGCCAACGCCCGGGCGTCCCAGCTGAACGGCCCCACCGCGGTGGCGGTCGACGCGGCGGACGACGTCTTCATCGCCGACACACACAACAACCGGGTGCTCGAGGTGTCCCCCAAGCGGAACATCGTCCAGGTCATCGGGACCGGCGAGGCCGGGTACGCCGGTGACGGCCGGGCCGCCGCCGACGCGCGCCTGAACCAGCCGACCGGGCTCGCGGTGGACGTACAGGGCAACCTCTACATCGCCGACTCGGCCAACAACGTGGTCCGCCGGGTGGACGCCGGGACCCGGGTCATCACCACCGTGGCGGGCGACCACGCCGCCGGCCAGGCGCACGACGGCCTCGGCGGCTTCTCCGGCGACGGCGGCCCGGCGACCTCGGCACGGCTGAACGACCCGCAGGGCGTCGCCGTGGACGGCGCGGGAGACCTGTTCGTCGCGGACACCTTCAACCACGCGATCCGCCGGATCACCCCGGACGGGACCATCACCACCGTGGTGAACTCCGCGGCCGCCCCGGGCGGGGAGAGCAGCGGCGCGGCACCGTCCGCCTCGAAGCTCAACACCCCGTACGCGGTCACGGTCGACCGTTCCACGGACCTCCTGTACGTCGCCGACACGCGCAACAGCGCGATAGCGCAGGTACTCGGTGTCGCCCGGTCCGGCGACACCGCGGGCCCGGTGGCCCCCAGCCAGTCCTGACGCGGCCCACGAAACGAAGAAGAGAGACGATGAGCACCACCGCTTCATCCCGCTCGATCATGTCCCGCCGCCGATTCGTCACCGGCGCGGCGGCCCTCGCGGGCGCCGCCGGCGTGGCCGGCGTACTGCCGGAGAACCTGGCCCGGGCGGCGACCGCCGCCCCGGCCAAGGGGACCCTCTCCCAGATCAAGCACGTCGTGTACGTGATGATGGAGAACCGGTCGTTCGACCACTACTTCGGCACCTACCCCGGCGCCCGCGGGTTCAGCGACCCGACCGCCGTCACGCTGCCGAACGGCAACTCGGTCTTCCAGCAGCCCGACCCGGCCAACCCCGACGGCTACCTGGAGCCGTTCCACATGTCCACCCTCACCACCGGTGCCGCCGCCATCCCGTCGCTGTCCCACGACTGGCGGGACCAGCACGCCTCGTGGAACCAGGGTGCGATGGACGGCTGGCTGACCACCCACATCGCCTCGGACGGCGCGGTCAACGGCTCGTACACCATGGGCTACTTCACCCGGGAGGACATCCCCTTCCACTGGGCGCTCGCCGAGTCGTTCACCCTGCTGGACAACTACCACTGCTCGATCCTGGGCCCGACGGACCCCAACCGGCTGGTGTGGATGTCCGGCACCAACGACCCGGAGGGCCGGTTCGGCGGTCCCGTGCTGGAGACCGTCACGCCCAACCCGCTGACCCACCCGTCGGCGGCGGAGATCCTGCACGACGCGGGGTACAGCGTGAAGACCTACTTCTCCGGCGCGACCAGCGGGTTCAACGTGTTCTCCTGGTTCGCCAACTTCCAGGACAGGACGAAGCTGCCCGTCGACCTGTACAACTCGGTCATGACCGGCGGCACGCTGTACGGCGACGGCACGCCCGGCATGATCGGCAACGCGGTCAGCCCGACCCCTGCGGCCGACCCGGCGCTGGCGTTCGAGGAGGACTGCGCCAACGGCGTGCTCCCGGACGTCTCCTGGCTGTTCATGCCGAGCGAGGCCGACGAGCACCCGCCGAACCTCCCCGCGGCCGGGGCGCAGTACCTCGCGTCCAAGCTGGAGGCGCTCGCCTCCAACGAGGAGTTGTGGAACTCGACCGTGTTCGTGCTGAACTACGACGAGAACGACGGGTTCTTCGACCACGTCCCGCCGCCGGTCCCGCACCCCGACAAGTACCCCGAGGAGTTCGTGCACCTGCCCTCCCCGAAGGGCACGCCGGGCGGCGGCCTGCCGGTCGGCGCCGGGTTCCGGGTGCCGTGCGTCATCGTGTCCCCGTGGACCGTGGGCGGCCGGATCTTCTCCGGGGTCACCGACCACACCTCAGGACTGCAGTTCATCGAGGCGATCACCGCCGCCGGCGGCCTGTCCGGCCGCGGACCCGTCACCTTCACGCCGATCAGCAAGTGGCGGCGCAGGACCTTCGGCGACTTCACCGGGGCCCTGCACCTGCACGAGAGCAAGCCGGCCCCGAGCAACCCGCAGTTCGAGGTCGACACCGCGGCCGCCAACCTGGCCGCACAGACCACGGCCGCGAAGCTGCCCATGCCGTCCCGCCCGGGCGGCACGCAGACCCTGCCGGGGCAGGAACAGCAGAACTGAACGCCACCGGCCCGGAGCGGGACGACGTGACGTAGCGGCAGCAATGCGCCCCGCCACCCTCAGAGGTGGCGGGGCGCTTGCGTCCTGTCGCCTTGCCGTAGGAGCCCCGGGCGGCCGGGCGGAAGGCGACGACGAGAACGTCGAAGCACATGCCGCCCGGCCACCCGCGCATCGTCGTCGCCCCGCGCTGCGGCTGCCGTCGGCACCCCACCTGTGCGCGGCAGCGGCTTCCGCTCGCCCCGCCGGCGCCACACCCGCGGCGGCCTCGTGCACCGCGCCGACCGCGAAGCGCCACGGGAGCCAGACGGCGAGAGGCCCCACCGATCTTCGGCAGGCGGTGGGGACCTTCCGCCGCTCAGCAAGGAGGGCTCCGCTCGGGGGGGTGAGCGGAGCCCTCGCAGGTTCCACCCGGGGGGGGGTGAGCAGAGCCCGCACTACAACAGTAACTCTCCGACGCGCGTCTGCCCCCGCGCCGGGCGCCGCCACTGGGGTGAGCTGCCCCGCCCCGCGAGTTCCTGGTGCCACGGGACGGGGCCGCAGGTCCACGATGCGACCGCTACTGCCCCGGGTCGTCCTGGGCAGGTGGGGTACCGCGTGATCGTCTGCCGGCCGGCGGACACCGTCTGCTGAGTGAGCACGAGCAGGGAGCATGGGCGTCGTCCGACGAGGATGCGTGGTGCAGCCGGGTCGGCCTGGTCGGCCTGGCCGGCCAACGGGCATCCCGAAAAGCCACCAGCCGCAGCCCTGCCCGGGATTGGAGCCCCTGGCCCAAACCCCCTTGACCCTCGTCCCGTTGCGTAGGTGCGCCTCGCGCAAGTGCTTGGTCGTGTCGCCCCCGTGTCGCCGACTCCCCGCGACGAACGGCCCAGTTGGGAGGGGGCAGGGCGGATCGGGGTGATGCGTGGAGCAGGCCCCGCCACGCCGTTGTGGGGGGGCCGACTCACGCCGGGGCTCCACCGAGGGAGGGCGCAGCCCCATGGCAACGAGCCTGCGTGAAGGAGGAGATGCCCGCATCCCGGTGGACGCCGCTCGGGTGAGACCCGGCGACAGGGCAGTTGAACACGATCGCCCGCGCTTCGGTCCGGCAGCGGGGTCAACGGACGATCGCCGCGGCGCTGACGCGCCCGCACGCGGCCTCAGTTGGGGGCTTGGCGCAGGCCGGCTGGATTGCCGACCTGCCGCCCAGGGTGGGGCGGGTGGGACTCGAACCCACGACCGACGGATTATGAGTCCGCTGCTCTAACCGGCTGAGCTACCGCCCCGTACGGCGCGCCTTCACGTGTCGTGCACGCCGTCTGCCGCAGCATAGCTGCTCATACGATCTGTCGCCCTCGCGGGTCACAGACGCACCACCTGGGAGACCTCGATCACCCGCCGATCGGTTCCCGCACACGAAAAAGGACCCCCGAAGGAGTCCTTGATCAGCGCTCCCCCGACTGGACTCGAACCAGTAACCTGCCGGTTAACAGCCGGCTGCTCTGCCAATTGAGCTACAGGGGAAAGACTTGCGCGAGCTCCCCCGACTGGACTCGAACCAGTAACCTGCCGGTTAACAGCCGGCTGCTCTGCCAATTGAGCTACAGGGGATCGCTCCGCTTGCACCGAATGCACCCGTTTCCGGCATCCCGGACGGCGTGCGCTCGCTGCGACACATACATTAGCGCAAGGTGGGGGGTGCTCCGCCAACCGGTAACGCCGTGGTTGTCCGCAGGCCACAGCGGGTAGGCGCGGAACACAGCCCCCGAGGTCCGAGGAGAGGGTGGAGCCATGCGCTACCGACTGACGTTCATCAGCGGGGTCGCCGTCGGGTACGTGCTCGGGGCGCGGGCCGGCCGCGAGCGCTACGAGCAGTTGCGCAAGAGTGCGCAGCGGATCGCCCAGAACCCCGCGGTGCGCAACACCGTGGAGACAGCGGGCCAGACCGGGCGGGAGGCGGCCGTGAAGGCCGTGGACGCGGTGTCGGCCAAGGTCGGTGACCGGCTGCCGCCCGCGGTGGCCGACCGGGTGCGCCGGCTGCGCGCGGGCAACGGCAAGGCCCAGGACGACTGGGGCACCAGCAACACCTGACCGCACGGGACGACCGGCTCCGCCCGGTTGTCCTGTGTGCGGGGCAAGTACGGCATGATGCGACGCATGGGGATTGTGGCGGGGATCGACAGCTCGAGCGCCGGCACGACCGTGGTCGTGTGCGACGCGGACAGCGGGGCCGTGCTCCGGCAGAGCCATGCCCCGCATCCTGCGCAGGGGGCGGAGAGCGCCGGGGCGCTGACGGAGATCGACCCGGAGGCGTGGCTGCTGTCGCTCGGCGAGGCGGCCAAGAGCGGGATGCTGGAAAACGTTCAGGCGATCGGCGTGTCGGGCCAGCAGCACGGCCTGCTGCCACTGGACGCCGGCGGCGTGCTGGTGCGGCCCGCGCTGCTGCGGAACGACAAGCGGGCGCAGATACAGGCCGCCGACCTCACCGAGGAACTGGGCGGCCAGGCCGGCTGGGCGGAGGCGGTCGGGGCGGTGCCGCAGGCGGCGTACCCGGTGGCGAAGCTGCGCTGGATGGCGCAGCACGAGCCGGCCGCGGCCCAGCGCACCGCCGAGGTGCTGCTCCCCCACGACTGGCTGGTCTGGCAGCTGATGGGCCGGCCGCAGCGGCGGACGACCGACCGCGGCGAGGCCTCCGGCACCGGCTACTGGTCGGCGGCGACCGGCCGGTACCGCACCGACATCGTGGAGCGGGCGCTCGGTCACCAGGTGGCGCTGCCCGAGGTGCTGGCGCCCGCCCAGCCCGCCGGGCGCACCCCTGAGGGGCTGCTGATCTCGGCCGGCACCGGGGACAACATGGCGGCCGCGCTCGGGCTGGGTGTCGGGCCGGGCGACGCGGTGGTGTCGCTGGGCGCCGCCGGCACCGTCTTCGCGGTGCACCACCAGGCGCTGAACGACCCGTCCGGCACCATCACCTCCTTCGCGGACGCCACCGGACGCCATCTGCCGATGCTGCACACCCGCAACGCCGTGCGGGTGCTGCGCGGCACCGCCGATCTGCTGGGCACCGACCTGGCGGGGCTGTCGGAGCTGGCGCTGCGCTCGACCCCCGGGTCCTACGGGCTGGTGCTGCTCCCCTACCTGGAGGGCGAGCGCACCCCCGACCTGCCGCACACCGCGGGCACCCTCACCGGGCTGCGGCGCGAGAGCATGAAGCCGGAGCACCTGGCGCGGGCGGCCTTCGAGGGCATGCTGTGCGGGCTCGCGGACGCGCTCGACGTGCTGCGCGGGCGCGGTGTCGAGGTGCGCCGGATCTTCCTGCTGGGTCCCGCGGGTGATCTTCCCGCGGTGCGCTCGATGGCCCCGGCGCTGCTGGGCGCGCAGATCGTCATCCCGCCGCCGGCGGAGTACGCGGCGCTGGGCGCGGCGCGGCAGGCGGCCTGGGCGCTGGCGGTGGCGGAGGGCAAGGGCTCGCCCGAGCAGCCCCCGTACTGGCGGCAGGCGGAGTACGCGGTCGTCGACGCGGGGCCGGAGGACGGGGCGGTCGGGCACTCGGTGCGGCAGCAGTTCGTCGCGGTGCGTGAGCAGACGCATCCGGGGGCGTTCGGGGGCTGACCCCGGCGTTCGCGCCTGCGTCAGAGTCTGTCCGGGTGTGAGGAATGCCCTGGTAAATCGGGTGCCTCCGGCAACCTTCGGACTATAGGGTCAGCGGTCGTGCTGATCCGACTCCTCCGCTCCCACCTGGGCCCGTACCGGCGTTCCATAGCCGTGCTCGTGGTCCTCCAGCTCGTGGCGACCATCGCCATGCTCTACTTGCCCACGCTCAACGCCGACATCATCGACAACGGCGTCGTGAAGGGGGACACGGGCTACATCCTGCAGCTCGGCGGCATCATGGTCGCCGTCACCCTCGCGCAGCTCGGCTGCTCCGTCGGCGCCACCTACTTCGGCGCCCGTACGTCCATGGCCGTGGGCCGGGACATCCGCGCCTCGGTCTTCGACCGGGTGCAGCGCTTCTCCGCACGCGAGGTCGGACAGTTCGGCGCCCCGTCGCTGATCACCCGCTCGACCAACGACGTGCAGCAGGTCCAGATGCTGGTGCTGATGACCTTCACGCTGATGGTCACGGCGCCGATCATGTGCTTCGGCGGCATCATCATGGCGCTCGGCCAGGACGTGCCGCTGTCCTCCCTGCTGCTCGCGGTCGTGCCGGTGCTCGCGGTGCTGATCGTGCTGCTCGTTAGGACACTGCGCCCGCTGTTCCGCTCGATGCAGCAGCGGCTGGACACGGTCAACCGCGTGCTGCGCGAGCAGATCACCGGCATCCGGGTCATCCGGGCCTTCGTCAAGGACGACTTCGAGCAGCAGCGCTTCGGCAAGGCCAACGACGAGCTGACCGACGTCTCGCTGCGCGCGGGGCGGACGATGACGCTGATGTTCCCCGTCGCGATGGCGGTGGTGAACCTCACCAGCGTCGCCGTCCTGTGGTTCGGCGCGCACCGCATCGACAGCGGGGGCATGCAGATCGGCGCGCTCACCGCCTTCATCAGCTATCTGATGCAGATCCTCATGTCGATCATGATGGCGACCTTCATGGTGATGATGGTGCCCCGCGCGGAGGTCTGCGCCGAGCGCATCGAGGACGTGCTGAGCACCGAGACCAGCGTCGTGCCGCCCGAGCAGCCCGTGCGGCTGCCGGTGCGCCGCGGCGAGCTGGAGCTGCGCGCCGCGGACTTCAAGTACCCGGGTGCCGAGGCCGAGGTGCTGCACGCCGTCGACCTGATCGCCCGGCCCGGTGAGACCACCGCCGTCATCGGCTCCACCGGCAGCGGCAAGAGCACCCTGCTGGGCTTGGTGCCGCGGCTGTTCGACGCCACGGGCGGCCAGGTGCTGATCGACGGGGTCGACGTCCGCGAACTGGACCCGGTGGACCTCGCCGAGACCGTCGCCCTCGTCCCGCAGAAGCCGTACCTCTTCTCCGGCACCGTCGCCTCCAACCTCCGCTACGGCAATCCGGAGGCCACCGACGAGGAGCTGTGGCAGGCCCTGGAGACCGCGCAGGCGCGGGACTTCGTGGAGCGGCTGGCCGAGGACGGCTCCGGGCTCGACGCCCCCATCGCGCAGGGCGGCACCAACGTCTCCGGCGGACAGCGGCAGCGCCTGGCGATCGCCAGGGCCCTGGTCCGCAAACCGCGCCTCTACCTCTTCGACGACTCCTTCTCGGCGCTGGACTACGCCACCGACGCCGCCCTGCGGCGCGCGCTGGCCCGGCAGACCGCGCAGGCCACGGTCGTGATTGTCGCCCAGCGGGTCAGCACCATCCGCGACGCCGACCGCATCGTCGTCCTCGACGAGGGCCGGGTCGTGGGGACCGGCACCCATCACGAGCTGATGGACGGCAATCCGACGTACCGGGAGATCGTGCTCTCCCAGCTCACCGAGAAGGAGGCCGCGTGAGCGTCCCCACCCCCCGCCGGGGGCCGCTGCCGGCGGGACCGATGCGCTTCATGGGCGGCCAGCCCACCGAGCGGTCCATGGACTTCAAGGGCTCGGGCAAACGCCTGCTGGGGCTGATGCGCCCCGAACGCACCCTGCTGTACGCGATGCTGGCGTGCACGATGCTGGGTGTCGGCCTCAACGTCGTCGGCCCGCGCATCCTGGGCCGTGCCACCGACCTGATCTTCGCGGGCGTGATCGGCCGGTCCATACCCGCCGGCACGGACAAGGCCACGGCCATCGCGCACCTGCGGCAGGAGGGCAACGACACCGTCGCCGACCTGCTGCAGTCCATCGACTTCACCCCCGGGCACGGCATCGACTTCGGCGCGGTGGGCCATGTGCTGCTGATCGCGGTCGCGGTCTACGCCACCGCCGCGGTCTTCGCGATCGTCCAGGGCCGGCTGGCCACCCGGATCATCCAGCGCTCGATCTACCGGCTGCGCCGCGACGTCGAGGCGAAGCTGGCCCGGCTGCCGCTGTCGTACTTCGACCAGCAGCCGCGCGGCGAGGTGCTGAGCCGGGCCACCAACGACATCGACAACATCGGCCAGACGATGCAGCAGACGCTGGGCCAGATCATCTTCGCGCTGCTCTCGATCGTGGGCGTGCTCGCGATGATGTTCTCCATCTCCTGGCTGCTGGCGCTGGTGGCACTGGTCACGGTGCCGCTGTCGGTGGTCGTCGCCACCGCCGTCGGCAAGCGCGCGCAGCCCCAGTTCGTCGCGCAGTGGCGCACCACGGGCAAGCTCAACGCCCACATCGAGGAGATGTACACCGGGCACACCCTGGTGAAGGTCTTCGGCCGCCAGGAGGAGTCGGCGCAGGCGTTCCGCGAGCAGAACGAGGCGCTCTACGAGTCGGGGTTCCGGGCGCAGTTCATCTCCGGCATCATCCAGCCCGCGATGATGTTCATCGGCAACATCAACTACATCCTCGTGGCGGTCGTCGGCGGTCTGCGGGTCGCCAGCGGCGCGCTGTCCATCGGTGACGTGCAGGCGTTCGTCCAGTACTCCCGGCAGTTCAGCCAGCCGCTGACCCAGGTGGCGAGCATGTCCAACCTGGTGCAGTCCGGCGTGGCGTCGGCCGAGCGGGTCTTCGAACTCCTCGACGCGCAGGAGCAGAGCGCGGAGCCGAAGACGCTCAGCCTGCGCAAGGACCTGCGCGGCGAGGTCCGCTTCGAGGACGTCGCCTTCCGGTACGAGCCCGACAAGCCCCTCATCGACGACCTGTCGCTGGCCGTCGAGCCCGGCCACACCGTGGCCATCGTCGGCCCCACGGGGGCGGGCAAGACCACCCTGGTCAACCTGCTGATGCGGTTCTACGAGGTCACCGGCGGCCGGATCACGCTCGACGGCACCGACATCGCCACCATCTCCCGGGAGGAGCTGCGGTCCGGGATCGGCATGGTGCTCCAGGACACCTGGCTGTTCGGCGGCACGATCGCGGAGAACATCGCGTACGGCACCGACGGCAGCACCCGCGAGCAGATCGAGGAGGCCGCGCGCGCCGCGCACGCCGACCGCTTCATCCGCACCCTCCCGGACGGCTACGACACCGTCATCGACGACGAGGGCACAGGCGTCAGCGCCGGCGAGAAGCAGTTGATCACCATCGCGCGGGCGTTCCTGTCCGATCCGGTCATCCTCGTCCTCGACGAGGCGACCAGCTCGGTCGACACCCGCACCGAGGTGCTGATCCAGCGGGCCATGGCCCGGCTCAGCCACGGTCGCACCAGCTTCGTGATCGCCCACCGGCTCTCCACGATCCGCGACGCGGACGTCATCCTCGTCATGGAGGACGGCGACATCGTCGAACAGGGCACCCACGAGGAGCTGTTGCTCAAGGACGGCGCCTACGCGCGCCTGTACGCGGCGCAGTTCGCCCAGGCGGTCGCCGAGGTCGACTGACCGCGACGCGACGGCAGCACCAGGACCCCCGGCGAAGCGCTCCGCCGGGGGTCCTGCCGTCGCGTCAGGGGGCCGCGATCAGTCCAGATAGCCGCGGAGCTGATCGGCGAAGGCGTGGTCGCGGAGCTTGTTGAGGGTCTTGGACTCTATCTGCCGGATGCGCTCGCGGGTGACCCCGAAGATGCGGCCGATCTCCTCCAGGGTGCGCGGGCGTCCGTCGGCGAGGCCGTAGCGGAGCTGGACGACCTTGCGCTCGCGCTCGCCGAGCGTGGACAGGACGGCCTCCAGGTGCTCGCGCAGCAGCAGGAAGGCGGCGGACTCCACGGGCGAGGCGGCGTCGCCGTCCTCGATGAGGTCGCCGAGGGCGACGTCGTCCTCCTCGCCCACCGGGGCGTGCAGGGAGACGGGCTCCTGGGCGAGCCGCAGCACCTCGCCGACGCGCTCGGGCGGGATGTCGAGGTGCGCCGCGACCTCGTCGTGGCTGGGCTCGTAGCCGCGTTCCTGCAGCAGCCGGCGCTGGACGCGGACGACGCGGTTGATGAGCTCCACGACGTGCACCGGGACGCGGATGGTGCGGGCCTGGTCGGCCAGGGCGCGGCTCATGGCCTGGCGGATCCACCAGGTGGCGTAGGTGGAGAACTTGTAGCCGCGGGCGTAGTCGAACTTCTCCACGGCGCGGATCAACCCGAGATTGCCCTCCTGCACCAGGTCGAGCATGGTCAGGCCGCGGCCGACGTAGCGCTTGGCGACGGAGACCACGAGGCGGAGGTTGGCCTCGATGAGCCGGCGCTTGGCCATCCGGCCGAGCACGACCAGGCGGTCCAGGTCCACGGCGAGCCGCGAGTCGAGGTCCGGGGTGCTGCTCAGCTTCTCCTCGGCGAACAGGCCGGCCTCGACGCGGCGGGCGAGTTCGACCTCCTCGACGGCGGTGAGCAGGGGTATCCGGCCGATCTCCCGCAGGTACTGCCGGAACAGGTCGGCGGACGGTCCCGCCACTTCCTCCCTGAACGGCCGTACCGGGCCCGGATCGTCGGCTTCCGCGTCCGGGTCGAGGTCGGTCTCGGGGTCCGGCTCCAGAGCCGCGTCCGGGGCGGGGGCGGCGTCCGGGTCGGCATCCGGGTCCGTCCCGGCGCCGGCCGCCGCCTCCGCCCCGGGCGCGGCGGCCCCTTCCGGGTACAGGGCGGCGGGCTGCTGCTCGGGGACCCGTTCCAGCAGGTCGTCCGTCCCGAGGGACGGGGGCGTCAGGGTCGGGATCTGCACGGGAGCGACCTCCACAGTGAGCGCAACCACGGGCTCGGAGGCGCGCGACAGCGGAACGGTTGCGGCGCCCTCGCCGCGGCCCGTCCGGGAGTTCGCCGTCAGCGGTACTCCCTGGGCGCCGGCGTCGGCGCCTCCCGGAATTCCGCGCTCCGAGGACTCTTGCACCGCCCCCCAGTGTGGCCTACGGCACACCGAGCCCACGAGGGTCGTGCGCCGCTTTTTCCGGCCGGTGTGACCGAGGGCGACACCGCGGTCACGCTCTCGCCGCGCGCGGAGGGGGCCTCACCGGCCGGGTCATCCGGCCTCGGTGAGGTCGGCGGCCTGTGCGGCGTCGGAGACCACGTCGAGCAGCCTGTGCAGTGCGGGCGAGGTGTCGTCGGGGCGCCACACCATCACCGTGGGGGCGAACTCGCCGGTCAGGGGGACGAAGACGACGCCGGTGCGCCGCAGGCTGCGGGCCGACCGCGGCAGACGCGTCACCCCGACGCCGGCGGCGACGAGCCCGAGGAGGCCCTGCGCGCTCACCGCCGTCTGAACGACGTCCGGGGTGAAACCGGCCGCGCGGAAGTGCTCGTCGAACGCACGGTGCCACGGCGCCCACGAACTGGGCGGCGTCATGACCCAGTGGTCGCCCGCCAGGTCCCGCAGGGCGAGTTCGGCGCGCCCGGCCAGCGGGTGGTCCTCCGGCAGGACGGCGCAGACGGGTTCGGTGACCAGGGTCCGGGACGCCAGGCCGTCGACCAGCGGAGGGCGGGTGAAGGCGACGTCGTACTGTCCGCCGGTCAGCCCCTGGACCAGCCGGGCGATCGAGGTCTCGTCCGTGGAAACGGTCACGGTGGGCAGATGCCGGCGCACGGCCCGCATCACCGTCGGCAGCAGATGGTTCGTCGTCGTGGCCAGGAACGCCAGACGGAGACTGCCGATGTCGCCGCGCAGGGCGCGGGCGACGACTTCCACCGCCTCGTCGGCGCGTTCCAGCACCGCGCGGGCCTCGGGGAGGAACAGCTCGCCGACGCCGGTGAGCCTCGTCCCGCGGGCGCCGCGTTCGAAGAGCTTCGCGCCGATCATGCGCTCCATCAACGTGATCTGCTGCGAAAGGGACTGCTGGCTGATCCGCACCCGGGCCGCGGCACGCGTGAAATTGGATTCCTCGGCAACGGCGACGAAGTACCTCAACTGCCGCAGATCAGGTGTCACAGGAACAGGCTACTGCTGCGACAGGAAGCCGGTGTTGGACGGTCGCGGCGGCCCGGAACCAGCATTGACCTCGGAAAACACCAAGCCGGAGGCACCAGCGACGGCACCACGGAAGGTCTGCGCATCATGACGGAACCACAGTTCATCACCACGCCTTTCGGCGCGAAGTCCACCGCGGCCGAGGTCCTGCGGGGCGTCGATCTGAGCGGATCACGCGCCGTCGTCACCGGCGCGGCGTCCGGAATCGGTGTCGAGACCGCCCGGGCACTCGCCGCCGCGGGAGCCGGGGTGACCCTGGCGGTCCGGAGCGTCGAGCAGGGTGAGCGGACCGCCGAGGACATCAGGGCCACCAGCGGCAACCGGCACGTCCGGGCCGCGCGCCTGGACCTCGCCGACCTGGATTCGGTCGCCGCGTTCACCGCCGCGTGGGACGGACCGCTGGACATCCTGGTGAACAACGCCGGAGTGTCGGCGCCGCCCGAGACCCGCACACCGGAGGGCTGGGAGCTGCAGTTCGCGACGAACCACCTCGGCCACTTCGCACTGACCACGTCCCTCCACCCGGCGCTCGCGGCGGCGGGCGGAGCCCGCGTGGTGTCCCTGAGCTCGAACGCGCACCTGCGGGCACCCGTCGACTTCGAGGACATCCACTTCCGCGGGCGCCCGTACGAGCGCTTCACCGCCTACGGTCAGTCCAAGACCGCCACGGCCCTGTTCGCGGTCGAGGCGAACCGCCTCTGGGCGGGTGAGCGCATCACGGTCAACGCGGTGCACCCCGGCGCGATCATGACCAACCTGGCACGGCACCTCACCGACGAGGACCTCGAGCACATGGCGGACTTCGAGTTCAAGACTCCGGAGCAGGGCGCCGCCACCTCCGTGCTCGCCGCCGCCTCGCCGCTGCTCGCCGGTGCCGGCGGCCGGTACTTCGAGGACTGCTCCCAAGCACGGCCCCACACGGTCGAGGCGCCGCTCAGCGGTGTCGCGGACCACGCCCTCGACCCCGCTGCCGCCGCCGAACTGTGGCGGGCGTCGCTCGGGATGCTCGCCTCGGCCGGCCGCCGCTGACCGGCGGCAGCGTGCCCGGCCGCCGTGGCCGGACCCCGGAAGGGTCCGGCTACAGCGCGGCCGCGCCCTGTTCGCGCAGGCGGTGGTCGTACTGCTGGAGGGCCCACAGTTCGCCGCCGATCGCCGCGAGCTGGTCCGGGTCGGCGCGCGGGCCCTGGGCGGTGAGCCGGGTGTGGTCGGCGTTGAGCTGGGCGAGGCGGCGGGCGACGGCCTGGCGGCGCACATCGACGAGGATCTTGCCCGCGTAGACCTCGGGGGTCTTGTGCTGGACGGGCTCCACGGCCAGTTCGGTGACCAGCGAGCGCACGGTGTCGTCCGGGGCGACGTCACGGACCCGGGACAGGAACTGCGCGTCGGCGGACTCGGCGCCGCCCGCCTCGGTGATGGCGCGGCGCACCGCGACGTAGGACGGGGCGGTGAACTCGTCCTCGCCGTAGGCGTCGAACGCCGGGGAGACCAACTCCGGGTACTGGAGGGCGAGTTTGAGCAGCTCCCGCTCGACGCGCTGGGCCGGGCTGCGCATGTCCAGCCGCGGGCCGCGCGGACCCGCGGGCGCGGCGGGGCCCGGCGGGGCCGCCTCGGGCCGTACGGTGCGGGGGCCCGCGGGACCGGCCCCCGACTGACGGCGTTCGCGCTGCCAGCGGGCCAGTTGACTCACCCGTCGCACCACGAACTGGGTGTCGAGGATGCCCAGCATGCCGGCGAGCTGGACGGCGTACTCGTGCTGGATCGCGGAGTTCTTGATGCCCGCGACGATGGGCGCGCCGGCCTCCAGCGCGGAGGCGCGGCCCTCGGCGGTCTCCAGGTTGTAGCGGGCCACCGCCGAGCGCAGGGCGAACGCGAACAGCGGCGTGCGGGAGTCGACCAGCCGCTCCACGGCCGCATCGCCCTCGGCAAGCCGCAGGTCGCAGGGGTCCATGCCGCCGGGCGTGATCGCGATGGAGGTCTCGGCGGCGAACTTCTGGTCGTCCTCGAAGGCGCGCAGTGCGGCCTTCTGGCCGGCCGCGTCGCCGTCGAAGGTGAAGACCACCTCGGCGTTGGCGTTGTCCATCAGCAACCGGCGCAGGATTTTGATGTGGTCGCCGCCGAAGGAGGTGCCGCAGGTCGCGATGGCGGTGGTGACGCCGGCGAGGTGGCAGGCCATGACATCGGTGTAGCCCTCGACGACGACGGCCCGGCTGGTGCGGGCGATCTCCTTCTTGGCCAGGTCGATGCCGTACAGGACCTGCGACTTCTTGTAGATCGGCGTCTCGGGCGTGTTGAGGTACTTCGGCCCCGTGTCGTCCTCGCGGAGCCGGCGCGCGCCGAAGCCGATGACCTCGCCGGTGATGTCGCGGATCGGCCAGATCAGCCGGCCGCGGAAACGGTCGATGGCCCCGCCTCGGCGCGACTCGCTGGCCAGACCGGAGACGATCAGCTCACGGTCGCTGAAGCCCCTGCCGCGCAGGAAGCGCACCAGGTGGTCCCAGCCGGCCGGGGCGTAGCCGACACCGAAGTGCTCGGCGGCCGCCTGGTCGAAGCCGCGCTCGGCGAGGAACTTCCGGCCGATCTCGGCCTCGGCGCCGCCCAGCTGCTCCACGTAGAACTGCGCGGCGGCCTTGTGCGCCTCGATGAGGCGGATGCGCTCGCCCTGCTGGCGGCCCGGTGTGTAGCCGCCGTCCTCGTACCGCAGGGTGATGCCGGCGACGGCGGCCAGCCGCTCGACGGCCTCGGAGAAGGACAGGTGGTCGACCTTCATCACGAAGTCGAGGGTGTCGCCGCCCTCCTGGCAGCCGAAGCAGTGGTAGAGACCCTTGCTGGGGCTCACCTGGAAGGAGGGGGACTTCTCGTCGTGGAAGGGGCACAGGCCCTTGAGGTTGCCCCCGCCGGCGTTCCTGAGCTGCAGGTACTCCGAGACGACGGCGTCGATCGGGACCGCGTCCCGCACCGCCTTGACGTCCTCGTCCCTGATCCGCCCTGCCACACGGGGATTCTACGGCGCCGCTCCCGCGGGGTCAGACCAGCTTGGCGACGAACAGGTAGTGCGGGCCCGCGGGCTGCAGCACGAACTCGTCGCCGACCGCCGTGAAGCCCTGGCCCTCCCAGAAGCCGCGGGCCGAGGTGCGGCCGTTGCACCAGACCAGCTCCGCGCCGCGCTCCCGGGCCTCCGCCAGGGCCGCGCCCAGCAGGGCGGAGCCCAGGCCGCGGCCGCGCGCCTCGGCGGCGGTGGCCATGCCGCGGATGCGGTAGGCGACCTCGTGGTGCCCCGGCAGCCGCTCCGGGAAGAGCGTGACGCATGTCACGACCGGGGCCAGGGCGCCGTCGCCGTCGTAGCCCGCCATGTGGAACGCGGCCGGGTGGCCGTCCTCGATGAAGATCGCGGATTCACGCGGGAGTCCCGGCCTGAGCACGGTCCAGCGCAGATCGAAGATCTCCTCGACGGGCACGACAGCGGTACGGAACTCCATGAAGGCCATGCTAGGCGACGGCGCGGGCACTCATTCCAGCAGGGAGTTCAGCGGCACCGTGGGGTCGGCGAGCGCCTCGGCGTCGACCCGGCGGCCGGAGCGGATGAGTTTCTGGATGCTGTCGGTGACGTCCCACACGTTGACGTTCATCCCGGCCAGCACCCGGCCCTCGCTCAGCCAGAAGGCGATGAACTGCCGCTTGCCGACGTCACCGCGGGCCAGCACCTGGTCGTACGTGCCCGGGGCGGCGTGCCCGGAGAACTCCATGCCCAGGTCGTACTGGTCGGTGAAGAAGTACGGGACGCGGTCGTAGCTGACCTCCTTGCCCAGCATCGCGCGCGCCGCCACCGGTCCGCTGTTCAGCGCGTTGGCCCAGTGCTCGACCCGCAACCGGCCGCCCAGCAGCGGGTGTTCGGCGTTGGCGACGTCGCCCGCGGCGAAGATGTCGGGGTCGGAGGTGCGCAGCGACGCGTCGACCGCGATGCCGCCGCCGGCCTCGCGGTCGGCGAGGGCGAGCCCGGCCGCCTCGGCCAGCGCGGTGCGCGGCGCGGCACCGATGGCGGCGAGCACGTCGTGGGCGGGGTGCTCCTCGCCGTCGTCGGTGAGGACGGACAGCACCATGCCGTCCTGCCCGGTGATCTCGGTGAGCCGGGCACCGAAGTGGAACCGCACGCCGTGCTCGCGGTGCAGGTCCGCGAAGACCTCGCCCAGCTCGGGGCCGAGCACCGAGTGCAACGGGCACGGCTGTGCCTCCACCACGGTGACCTCGACTCCGTAGCCGCGGGCGGCCGCCGCGACCTCGAGCCCGATCCAGCCCGCCCCGGCGATGACCAGGTGGCCGTTCTCGCGGCCGAGGGTGGTCAGCACGTTCTTCAGCCGCTCGGCGTGCGCGAGCCGGCGCAGGTGGTGCACTCCCGCGAGATCGGTGCCGGGGATGTCCAGCCGGCGCGGCTCGGCCCCGGTGGCCAGCAGCAGCCTGTCGTACGGGATGGAGGTGCCGTCGCCCAGCGTGATGCGCTTGGCGGCCCGGTCCAGGCCCGTGACCGGCTGACCGAGGTGGAGCTCCACGTCGTGCTCGGCGTACCAGGCCGCGGGGTGGACGAAGACCGAGTCGCGCTCCTCGTTGCCCAGGAGGAACCCCTTGGACAGCGGCGGTCGCTCGTACGGGTGGTCGCGCTCGTCCCCGATCAGTATCACGCGGCCGGTGAACCCCTCGGAGCGAAGCGTCTCGGCCGCTTTCGCCCCCGCGAGCCCTGCCCCGACGATGACGAATGTGTGGTCTGCGTCCACCACTGTGCGCCTCCCTGAAAGTCCCTCGGGTGCCCGGGTGCCCTCCCTCTGGCAATTGCCAGTGATGTGAGCGTCCCGCACGGCACGGCCCACGGGAAGAGTGCCGCGCCGAGGCGGACCTCTCCCGGACGCCCTCCGGGGGGCGGCCGGGGGCCCGCCGGGGGCTCACCGCGTGGCGGTGAGCCGGGCGTACAGGGCGGTCGCCGCGGAGTCGGTGAGCGAGGCGATCTGGTCGACGACGGCCCGTTTGCGGGCGCGGTCGTCCTTGGCCGCGTCGAACATCCCGCGGAACTGCGGGTCCAGCCCCTCGGGCGCCCGCGCGAGCAGTGCCTCCGCCAGCTCGCCGATCACCACCCGCTGCTGGGCGCGCCGCCGCTCCTGCGCCTCGCGCTGCATCACGTAGCGGTCGGCGACCGCCTTGAGGACCGCGCACTCCAGCCGCTGGTCGCGCGGGACGACCAACTGGGCGCGGTAGCGGGTGAGCCGGCCGGTGCCGTACGCGTCCCGGGTGGCGCGCTCGGCGGCCAGGCAGAACCGGCCGATGAGCTGCGAGGTGGCGTCCTTCAGCCGGGCCTGCGCGATGGCGGAGCCGTCGAAGCCGTGCGGCCACCACTCCATGTCCAGCAACCGGTCCAGGGCCTCGGCGAGTTCGTCCTCGGCCGCGCCCGGCGCGTAGCGCGCGGCGGCCACGGCGAAGATCTCGCGGCGCTCGGCCTCGGCGAGCAGCACGGCCGGGTCCAGGTGCCCGGCGTGCAGACCGTCCTCGACGTCGTGGACGGAGTACGCCACGTCGTCCGCCCAGTCCATCACCTGGGCCTCGAAGCACTGCCCGTGGGGACGGTCCGCCGGGGCGGTGCGGCGCAGCCACGCGAAGACCGGCAGGTCGTCCTCGTACACCCCGAACTTGGGACTGCCGGGCTGCGTGGGATGGCCGCCGCGGGGCCAGGGGTACTTGGTGGCGGCGTCCAGAGCCGCACGGGTGAGGTTGAGGCCGACGCTGACCAGGGTGCCGTCGTCGTCGTGCGCGAAGCGCTTGGGCTCCAGACGGGTGATGATGCGCAGGCTCTGCGCGTTCCCCTCGAAGCCCCCGCAGTCCTCGGCGACCTCGGCGAGGACCATCTCGCCGTTGTGCCCGAAGGGCGGGTGGCCGATGTCGTGCGCCAGGCACGCGGTCTCCACCAGGTCCGGGTCGCAGCCGAGCGCGGCGCCGAGCTCCCGGCCGACCTGGGCGCACTCCAGGCTGTGGGTGAGCCGGGTGCGCGGGCTGCTGCTGATCGCCCGCTCGTCGTCGACCGGGTCCACCACCTGGGTCTTTCCGGCGAGCTTGCGCAGCCCGGCCGAGTGCAGCATGCGCGCGCGGTCCCGCTGGAACGAGGTGCGGCCGGGCCGCTTGTCGGGCTCGGACACGTAGCGTTCGGTGTCGGCCTCGCTGTAGGGGGCGTACTCGTCCGCTGCCTGGTGGTTCGGGTGCATACGGCGACAGTATCCGGCCGCGGCGCCGCACCGGTGGCTACGCGGTGGCCAGCCGGGTCGCGGTGCTGGCGGGGCCGCCGGCGGCCGAGAGCGCCCGGTCGTAGCGGTGCAGCACCAGCGCCGCCACCGACGGGTGGGCGCCCAGCGGCGCGGCGGCGATGCCGGGCGCGGCGGCCGCGGCGGCGGCGGCGTGCCGGCCGGGCGCGGCGAAGCAGGAGGCGACGGCGATGTCGTGGCGGCCCGCGGCGGCCAGTGCGCGCACGGCGTCGGCGACACCGGGCCCGGCCCTCGTGTACGCCGGGACCACCGGGACGCCGCCGCCCAGCCGTGCCTGGAGCAGCGCCGCGGTGCGCGCCGTGTCCCGCGCCGACCGCGGGTCGCGCGACCCGGCGGCGGCCAGCACGACCCCCGCACGGTGCGCGTCCCGGGGCCGCGGGACGCGCCAGCCGGCCTCGGTCAGCCGGTCGTGCAGCGCCTCCGCCAGCAGCGCGTGCGGTCCGAGCGCCGCGGCGATCCGGCCGCCCGGGTGCGCGGCGCGGGCCAGCACTCGCGGGATGCCGGCGGTGACGTGGTGGCCGTGCGCCAGCATGAGCGGGACCAGCACGGCGTCCCGGCGCAGCGCGGCGAGGGTGTCGTCGAGCAGCGGCTCGTCGAGGTCCAGATGGCCGAGGCGCACCGTCAGACCGGGCCGCAGCGCCCTGACCGCGTCCGTCAGCGCGTGCGCCGTCCGGGACGCCCCGGGGTCGCGGCTGCCGTGCGCGACGAGCACCAGGACGGGGGGCCGCCCGGACCCGTTCAGCGTCACTCGCGACAACTGGCTGCTGAGCTGCGCGGTGATCAGCGCCAGGAGCTGTCCCGTGCTGTCGAAACGGTCCGGTCCTTCAGCGCCGTGGAGCGGGGGTTCCAGTGCCGTCATGGAGCGAGTGTGCCCACGCGGGGTTGCCGTGCCGTTGCACGGAAATGACGTCTGGTCCCCGCCACTCCGTCCACCGGTCGCGGACACGGGCTCCGCCGCGCCCCGGCGGGAACTCACCGGCCTCGGCGGCAGCGCCGGTGGTGTCCCTGGTGGCCGGCGCGGGCGCCCTCCTCGGGGCCGACCAGCAGGAGGGCGGTGTCGTCCGCGGGAGCGGCGGCGAGACGGCCGGCGAGTTCGTGGACGGCGGTCCCGATGTCCGTGCCGGGGCGCTCGGGTCTACAGCAGGAGCACTGCCCCCGGCGGGAACGGGATCTCGGTGGCCGGGTGCCCGGCGTCGGCCTCGACGCCGAGGACGATCCCCGACCGCGCTCGCACGATGTCGGCACCGCCGCCCGGACGGCGCACGATCGCGGGCAGGTGGCCCGCGCCGGCCGGTGTCGCCCGCTGCCGTCCCGCGCGGCGCGGGGGTCAGCGGTGCTTCCAGTCACCGCCGTGGATGGGCCGGCCGGAGGCGCGCAGGTCCCGTTCGTGAGCGGGGGCGGCGAGGTACACCCAGGCGGGGAGGGTCTGGCCGGCGTAGGTGCGGACGTCGCGGACCACGCGCTCGTAGAGGTTGCCGGCCGCGCCGGGGGTGTACTCCTCCAGGCGGTCGAGGTCGGTGAGGACGTCCTCGTAGAGGTCGTCGAGGGGCTGCACGACGTCGCCCTGGACGTGGCCGCGCACGTCGGGCACCGCGTACGGGTAGCCCGGCCCGTCGAAGAGCAGGGCGCCGTGCAGGACCGCCGGGGTCTCGGTGGCGATGCGGCCGCGCAGCAGCCAGGAGTGGTTGATCTCGCCGGGCCGCAGGGTCCCGTACACGAAGAACGGGAGGCGGGAGTGGTCGTCTCGCACGATCATCATGGAACCGCAGGGACGTGGGCGGCGTCGACTCGGGCGTGAAGCGGTTGCGCGGGATGACACGGACGGCTGTCGCGGGAGTACGGGCCGTGGCGGCGCGCCTGCCCAGGTCCAGGCGGGGCAGGCGGCGGTTGCTGCGCGCCGCGGTGGCGCTGTGCGTGCTGGCGCTGCTGCCCGCCACTTGGCTCCGGCTGACCGCGGACCCGCGGGTCCGCACCCTGGCCGACGCGCCCGCCGAACCGGTCGCGGTCGTCTTCGGCGCCGGGCTGTGGAACGGCGAGCCGTCGCCGTACCTGGCCCACCGGCTGGACGCCGCCTCGGCGCTGTACGCCGCCGGGAAGGTGCGGGCGGTCCTCGTCACCGGCGACAACAGCCGCACCGACTACGACGAGCCGACCGCAATGCGGGACTACCTCGGCGCGCACGGCGTCCCCCGCGCGAAGGTCGTGCTGGACTACGCCGGCTTCGACACCTGGGACTCCTGCGCCCGCGCCAGGCGCATCTTCGGCGTCGCCCACGCGCTCCTGGTCAGCCAGGACTTCCACATCCGCCGCGCGCTCGCGCTGTGCCACGCCGCGGGCATCGACGCCTACGGGATCGGCGTCGACGAGCCCCACGACGTCACCTGGTACTACGGCGGGGCCCGCGAGATCGCCGGCGCCGCCAAGGCCGCCGTCGACGCCGCCCTCACCCCGGACCCGCACTTCCTCGGGCCCCGGGAGCACGGCATCGCGCAGGCGCTGCGGTGAGCACCGGCGTCGTACGGGACGGTACGGCGCCGCCGGAAGCGGCGGCGCGGCAGGCACTGGCCGCGGAACTCGGCTACAGCGAGACGGTGTTCGTGGACGACGGCGCCGAGGTACTGCGGCCGCCCGCGGGCGGGGGGAGGGCCGCGGCGGAGGGCCCGTTCACCCGGGTGCGGGGGCGCGCGGAGTGGGCGCCGGGGCGGCGGACGCAGGCGTACCGCTCACCGGCGGAGGTCGACGCGCCCGCCTTCCCCGCCGCCGGGTGACGGCCGGCCGTACGCGTGGGCGTGGGACGACGACGTCCGGGGCCGCGTGAGGCACGGGCGTCGCCGCTCCGCGAGGACGGCATCGTGGCGGACGAGGCGACCGGGGCGGACGCCCCGGCGCTCGGCGACGGGCTCCCGCGGTCGCCGGGAACCCGTCGGGGCAACGGGCTCGCGGATCCTCACCCGCGTGCGCCCCGGCGGCGCCGCGGACCTCGGCGGCCGGGTGGTCCGGACCCGCTGAACCGCTCCCCACCTGCGGCATTGGGCGCGGCTCGGGATGCGGATCTTCAGGGGGGCGGTGATGCTGGGAGGAGTCCCACCTCACGGCAAGGAGGACAGCGATGTCCATGTTGGACAAGATCAAGGCCAAGCTGAAGGGCCACGAGAGTCAGGCCCAGAAGGGCATCGACAAGGGTGGCGACACACTCGACGAGAGGACCGGCGGCAAGTACCAGCGCCAGGTCGACACCGGCCAGGACAAGCTGGGCGACGAGTTCGGCACGGGCGGCTCGGGCGAGAACCGGCCTCCCCACTCCTGACGCCGGCGGGGCCGCCGCGCCCGCTTCCGGCGGCGCGCGGCGGCCCTACGCTGGCTGCCATGGCCTGGACCGCGAACGACATACCCGACCTGAGCGGCCGCACCGCTGTCGTCACCGGCGCGAACAGCGGCATCGGCTTCTGCACCGCACGCGAACTGGCCCGTGCCGGCGCCCGCGTGCTGCTCGCCTGCCGCAGCGAGGAACGCGGCAAGGACGCGGTCCGGCGTATCCTGCGCGACGTCCCGGCCGCCCGCGCCGGCTACCGCCACCTGGACCTCGGCGACCTGTCCACGGTGCGCGCCTTCGCCAAGGAGTACGACGCCGACCGGCTGGACCTGCTGGTCAACAACGCGGGCGTGATGGCGCTGCCGCACCGCACCACCCCCGACGGCTTCGAGTCGCAGATGGGCGTGAACCACCTCGGCCACTTCGCCCTCACCGGCCTGCTGATGCGGCATCTGCTGGACACCCCCGGCGCGCGCGTGGTCACCGTCTCCAGCTGGCTGCACGCGATCGCCGACGTGGACCTCGGCGACCTCAACAGCGATCGCGGATACCGGCGTTGGATCGCCTACGCCCGTTCCAAGAGCGCGAACCTGCTCTTCGTCCACGAACTCGCACGGCGCCTGGCCGCCGTAGGCGCCGACACCGTGGCCGCGGCGGCGCACCCGGGGTACGCCCGCACCGAACTGCAGACCCGGGGCGCCCGCATGGAGAACCGCCGGGTCGCCGAGCGGCTGATCGGCATCGCCAACCGCGTCGTCGGCCAGTCCGCGGAGGCGGGCGCGCTGCCCCTGTTGTACGCCGCCACGGCGCCCGGTGTCCGGCCCGACTCGTTCACGGGGCCGCGCCTCCAGGGCTGGCGCGGCTCACCCGCCCCGTCCTGGCGCGCCAAGTGGACCCTCGACGACCGCGCGGGCGAGATGCTGTGGGCGGCCTCCGAGCAGCTGACGGGCGTCACCTACCCGATGGTGGTCCCACCCGCCGGGTGAGGGCGGGCACGGGTGCCTCCCGGAGAGAGAGCGGGGGCGGCACCTTCGCACAAAGGTGCCGCCCCCGGTGAGGGAGGGAGATGGTCCATGGGGCGCCGGGGTGGTCACCGGCCGCCGTTGCCCCTGTTCTGCGCCGCGGCCCGGCCCGCCTCCAGGCGGGCGACGGGGATGCGGAACGGGGAGCAGGAGACGTAGTCCAGGCCCACCTCGTGGAAGAAGTGGACGGACTCGGGATCTCCGCCGTGTTCGCCGCAGACGCCCAGCTTGAGGCCGGGGCGGGTGGCCCGGCCGGCCTCGGCGGCGGACCGCACCAGTGAGCCGACGCCGTCGCGGTCGATCGTCTCGAACGGGGAGACGCCGAAGATGCCCTTCTCCAGGTACGCCGTGAAGAAGCTCGCCTCCACGTCGTCGCGGGAGAAGCCCCACACGGTCTGGGTCAGGTCGTTGGTGCCGAAGGAGAAGAACTCCGCGGCCTCGGCGATCTGCGCGGCGGTCAGGGCGGCCCGGGGCAGCTCGATCATCGTGCCGAGCGTGAGTCCCAGTTCGGTGCCGGTGGCGGCCTCGACCCCCGCGATGACCGACTCGGCCTCGTCGCGGACGATCTCCAGCTCCTGGACGGTGCCCACCAGCGGGATCATGATCTCGGGCCGGGGGTCGCCCTTGGCGTTCTTGCGCTCCGCGGCGGCCTCGGCGATCGCCCGCACCTGCATCGCGAACAGGCCCGGGATGACCAGGCCCAGGCGTACCCCGCGCAGGCCCAGCATCGGGTTCTGCTCGTGCAGCTTGTGGACGGCCTGGAGCAGCCGCAGGTCGTTCTCGTTGGCGTCCTTGCGGGACTCGGCGAGCGCGACGCGTACCGACAGCTCGGTGATGTCGGGCAGGAACTCGTGCAGCGGCGGGTCGAGCAGGCGCACGGTGACCGGCAGGCCGTCCATCGCCTCGAAGAGCTCGACGAAGTCGGACCTCTGGAGCGGCAGCAGGGCCTCCAGCGCCTCGTCGCGCTCGGTGTCGGTGTCGGCGAGGATCAGCCGCTCGACGAGCTCGCGGCGCTCGCCGAGGAACATGTGCTCGGTACGGCACAGGCCGATGCCCTGGGCGCCGAAGCGGCGGGCGCGCGAGGCGTCCTCGGCGTTGTCGGCGTTGGCGCGCACCCGCAGCCGACGGACCCGGTCGGCGTAGGCCATGATCCGGTGCACCGCCTGCACGAGCTCGTCGGCGTCGTCGGCGCCCGCGTGCATCCGGCCCTCGAAGTACTCCACGACCGGGGACGGCACGACCGGGACGGTGCCGAGGTAGACCTTGCCGGAGGAGCCGTCGATGGAGACGACGTCGCCCTCCTCCACGACGATCCCGCCCGGCGCCGTCATCCGCCGCCGCTTGGTGTCGACCTCCAGCTCCTCGGCGCCGCAGACGCAGGTCTTGCCCATGCCGCGGGCGACGACGGCGGCGTGCGAGGTCTTGCCGCCGCGCGAGGTGAGGATGCCCTCGGCGGCGATCATGCCGTTGAGGTCGTCGGGGTTGGTCTCGCGGCGGATGAGGATGACCTTCTCGCCGGAGCGCGACCACTTGACCGCGGTGTACGAGTCGAAGACGGCCTTGCCGACCGCCGCGCCCGGCGAGGCGGCGATGCCCCAGCCGATCCGCTCGGACTTCGCCTTCTCGTCGAAGCGCGGGAACATCAGCTGCGCCAGCTGGGCGCCGTTGACCCGCTGCAGGGCCTCCGCCTCGTCGATGAGCCCCTGGTCCACCAACTGGGTGGCGATACGGAAGGCGGCGGCCGCGGTGCGCTTGCCGACGCGGGTCTGCAGCATCCACAGCTTGCCGCGCTCGATGGTGAACTCGATGTCGCACAGGTCCTTGTAGTGCGTCTCGAGGGTCTCCATGATCTGCATCAGCTGGTCGTAGGAGGCCTTGTCGAGCTGTTCGAGCTCGGCGAGCGCGACGGTGTTGCGGATGCCCGCGACGACGTCCTCGCCCTGCGCGTTGCACAGGTAGTCGCCGTACACGCCCTGGTGGCCGGTGGCGGGGTCGCGGGTGAAGGCGACGCCGGTGCCGGAGTCGGGGCCGAGGTTGCCGAAGACCATCGAGCAGATGTTGACGGCCGTGCCGAGGTCGCCGGGGATGCGCTCCTGGCGGCGGTAGAGGATGGCGCGCTCGCCGTTCCAGGAGTCGAAGACCGCCCGGACGGCCATGTCCATCTGCTCGCGCGGGTCCTGCGGGAAGTCCCGGCCGGTCTCCTTGGACACGACGGCCTTGAACTGCTCGACCAGGCCCTGCAGGTCGCCGGCGTCCAGGTCGAGGTCGTTGTGGGTGCCCTTGGCGCGCTTGGCGTCCTCCAGGGCCTCCTCGAAGCGGTCGCCGTCCACGCCCAGCACGGTCTTGCCGAACATCTGGATCAGGCGGCGGTAGGAGTCCCAGGCGAAGCGTTCGTCGCCGGCCTGCGCCGCGAGCCCGGCCACGGAGTCGTCGGACAGGCCGATGTTGAGGACGGTGTCCATCATGCCCGGCATGCTGAACTTCGCCCCGGAGCGCACGGAGACCAGAAGAGGGTTGTCCGGCTGGCCGAGCTTCTTGCCCATGCGTTGTTCCAGCGCGTCGAGGTGCGCACTCACCTCGTCGCGCAGGGACGCGGGCTCCACGCCGGAGTCCAGGTAGACCTTGCAGGCCTCGGTGGTGATCGTGAAACCCGGAGGGACGGGCAGGCCGAGGTTGGTCATCTCGGCGAGGTTGGCGCCCTTGCCGCCGAGAAGGTCCTTGAGGTCCTTGTTGCCCTCAGTGAAGTCGTAGACGAACTTCTGGATTTCTTGTTCTTCCGACACGGGACTCGCTCCTCGCGGCCGGGATGCCCTGACGGCGGGGAGCGTACCCATCTCGAAGGCGCTGCAGTACGTCCATCACCAGGTCACACGGCTGTAACCACCCATCGGCCGATAGATCGAAAGCGCCGGGACCGGTTCGGGCGGGCATCGGATGCATTCAATCCTCGAACACATGATGCCGCCACGTGATCACGACGGGCGGTATCTGTTACTCCATGCGAGGGATGGCTTGATCGGATGGCGCCGACAACGATGGCACCCAGTGCCACCCCTAAGAGAGGTGACATGACACTCGGCGCGCTCATCTGAGCAATGCCCCTATCAGGCGTGGCGAGAATCACTCGCCGCGCCGGCACGGCGTCAGGCCCCGAGGGCTCCTCCACGCCGCGCGGAATGCCGTCAGCCGCCGGAAGTGTCCGATTCCGCGTCCGCGTCCACGACCACCGAGCAGTCGTACGGGTCCTCCAGCCAGCCGTCCGGGAGCGCCACGCGCTTGCCCGCCGCCGTACGGCCGCGCGGGCCCTCGGCGCCATCCGGCCATTCCTGGTCGAGGTCGAGGTCGTCGAGGTGGGCGTCGAGCTCCGCCAGGGAGGACGCCATGGCAAGCTTGCGGCGCATCTCGGAGCCGACCGAGAAGCCCTTGGTGTACCAGGCCACGTGCTTGCGGAAGTCGATCACGCCGCGCTCCTCGTCGCCCAGCCACTCCCCGAGCAGCTCGGCGTGGCGCCGCATCACCCCCGCGACCTCGCGCAGCGCCGGGGTGGCCAGGGTGCCGTCACCGTCGAACGCGGCGACGAAGTCGCCGAACAGCCACGGCCGGCCCAGGCAGGCGCGGCCCACGACCACGCCGTCACACCCGGTCCGGCCCATCAGCCGGATCGCGTCCTCGGCGCTCCAGATGTCGCCGTTGCCGAGCACGGGGATCTCCGGGACGTGCTCCTTCAGACGGGCGACCGCCTCCCAGTCGGCCGAGCCGCCGTAATGCTGGGAGAGCGACCTGCCGTGCAGCGCGACGGCGGCGATCCCCTCCTCGACGGCGATACGGCCCGCGTCCAGGTAGGTGACGTGATCCTCGTCGATGCCCGTGCGCATCTTGATGGTCACCGGCAGGTCGCCCGCGTTGGCGACGGCCTCATGCAGGATCGAGCGGAACAGGTTGCGCTTGTACGGCAGCGCCGCGCCGCCGCCCTTGCGGGTCACCTTCGGCACCGGGCAGCCGAAGTTCAGGTCGATGTGGTCGGCCAGGTCCTCGTCGACGATCATCCGGACCGCCTTGCCGACGATCACCGGGTCCACCCCGTACAGCTGGATCGAGCGGGGGGTCTCGCTCTTGTCGAAGTGGATGAGCTGCATGGTCTTCTCGTTGCGCTCGACGAGCGCCCGGGTGGTGATCATCTCGGAGACGAAGAGCCCCTTGCCGCCGGAGAACTCCCGGCACAGCGTGCGGAAGGGGGCGTTGGTGATCCCCGCCATCGGCGCCAGCACCACAGGCGGCCACACGGTGTGCGGGCCGATCGTGAGCGGTGGGGCGGTGATGGCGTCTGCAGTCATGCGCCCCATTCTCGCCCATCCGCGGACGGCCGGGCGCACGGAGTGGGTGTAGATTGAAATGGTTACACAAGTACAACCAAAGTCCGGGGCGGGAGCCCCGGCGGAGCGGACGGGGTACCGATGCCGGAGCTCAGCCACCGCAGGCGTCTGCTGGTGCTGGCCATTTGCTGCATGAGTCTGCTCATCGTCAGCCTCGACAACACGATCCTCAACGTGGCGCTGCCGTCCATGCGCGCCGATCTGCACGCCTCGATCTCGGGACTGCAGTGGACCATCGACGCCTACACCCTGGTGCTGGCCTCGTTGCTGATGCTCTCCGGCTCGACCGCGGACCGCATCGGACGGCGCCGGATCTTCCGCCTCGGCCTGGTGATCTTCACGGTGGCCTCCGGCCTGTGCAGCATCGCGCCCAGCCTGGAGTGGCTGGTGGTCTTCCGCATGCTGCAGGCGATCGGCGGCTCGATGCTCAACCCCGTCGCGATGTCGATCATCACCAATGTCTTCACCGACCCGCGCGAGCGGGCCCGGGCCATCGGCGTGTGGGGCGGCGTCGTCGGGATCAGCATGGCGGCCGGCCCGATCATCGGCGGCGCCCTGGTGGAGACCGTCGGCTGGCGCTCGGTCTTCTGGATCAACCTGCCCATCGGCTTCCTCGCCCTGGTGCTGACCGCCCTCTTCGTCCCCGAGTCCCGGGCCCCCCGGCCCCGCCGGATCGACCCCGTCGGCCAGTTGCTGATCATCGCGCTGCTCGGTTCGCTGACGTACGCGATCATCGAGGCGCCGGGGGCGGGCTGGGGCTCGTCCCTGATCATCGGCTGCCTCGTGGTCGCGGTGTGCTCGGCGGCGGTACTGATCGGCTACGAACGACGGCGCAAGGAGCCGCTGATCGACCCGCGCTTCTTCCGCAGCGCGCCCTTCAGCGGGGCGACGGTGATAGCGGTGAGCGCCTTCGCCGCGCTCGCCGGATTCCTCTTCCTCAACACCCTGTACCTCCAGGACGTGCGCAAGCTGTCCGCCCTGGACGCCGGACTGCACCTGCTGCCGATGGCCGCCATGGCGCTCGTCTTCGCCCCGCTGTCCGGCCGCATGGTCGGCAGCCGCGGGCCGCGGCTGCCCCTGCTGCTCGCGGGCACGGCGACGACGGCGAGCGGGGTGGTGTTCGCCGCGCTGCACGGCCAGTCCTCGGACGTCCTGCTCTTCACCGGGTACGTGCTGTTCGGCATCGGCTTCGGCTTCGTCAACGCGCCCATCACCAACACCGCCGTCTCCGGCATGCCGCGCTCCCAGGCCGGGGTCGCCGCGGCCGTGGCCTCCACCAGCCGCCAGGTCGGCCAGTCGCTGGGCGTCGCCGTCGTCGGCGCGGCGCTGGCGGCCGGGCTGAACATCACGGCCTGGTGGATCATCACGGGCTGCGGAGTGGTCGTGCTGGTCCTGGGCTGGCTGACGAGCGGGCCCTGGGCGGCCGGCACGGCGGCACGGGCCGCACAGCGCCTCCAGGCCGACGAGCCCCGGGAAATGGTGGGGGCCGGATGAACGACGTGACACCGGCCCGGGTGTGGCGCAACATGCGCACCCTGGTCCTGGAGCGCAACGAGCGCCGCCGGGAGGTGGCCGACGCCCTCGGCATGAGCTTCTTCCGCATCAAGGCGCTGCGCCGGATCGCGGCCGCGCCCGTCACCCCGGGCGAACTCGCCGCCGACCTCATGACCGACCGCCCGTACATCACGATCGTCGTGGACGACCTGGCCGGGCGCGGCCTGGTGGACCGCACCCCGCACCCCGACGACCGCCGCCGCAAGGTCGTGGCGGTCACCGCGGCGGGCGCCGCGGCCGCCGCCGAGGCCGAGCGCATCCTCGGCACGCCCCCACCGGCGCTGGCGGCCCTGTCCCCGGACGAACTCGCCGTGCTGGACCGCGTGCTGGGCCGGCTGCTCGACGAGTAATCCCGGTGACCGCTGTCGGACCCCCGCGTTACCGTCACGGCATGACGCAGACGCAGATCACCGAGCCGGCCGACGTTCGCGACCACGACACCCTCGTGGCGCTCACGGCGCGGGGGAAGCAGGCGAAGTACCTGTTCTTCTGGGGGCACCGGCCGCAGGCGGACGGCAGCGTGGGCGCGGGCTGCCTGAGCCAGTGGTGGCCCTCGGAGTTCTCCGTCGACGGCGTCGTGTACCCCACCGCGGAGCACTGGATGATGGCCGGCAAGGCCCGGCTCTTCGGTGACGAGGAGACCCTGGCGAGCATCCTCGCCGCACCGCATCCGCACGCGGCGAAGCGACTGGGCCGCCAAGTGCGCGGTTTCGACGGCCGGGTGTGGGAGCGGCGGCGCTCGGAGCTGGTGGTGGAGGGCAATGTCGCCAAGTTCGGGCAGGACCCCGCGCTGCGGGGCTATCTGCTGGGGACGGGCCGGCGGGTGCTCGTCGAGGCCAGCCCGGTCGACCGCATATGGGGCATCGGCCTGGCCGCCGACGACGAGCGCGCGGCCGACCCCGCGCAGTGGCGCGGGCCGAACCTGCTGGGCTTCGCCCTGATGGAGACCAGGGCGCGGCTCGGCTGAGTCAGGCGGGGACGGGTTCGGGCAGTCCGGCCGCGGTCACGGCGGGGACCGTGACCAGTTCGTACAGCCGCTGCACCCGCTCGCGGGTGACGTCGTCCGCCGGGGTGTAGGTCACCAGCCGCGGGCCCTGCCGGGGGCCGAGCCACAGGTGGGTGAAGTCGAAGGTCAGCAGGCCGACGTGGGGGTTGAGGAAGCGCTTGGCGCGGTTCTCCGGCTCCTGGACCTCATGGCGCTCCCAGAGCTCGCGGAACTCCGGTGACGCCTGCTCCAGCCGTTTCACCAGCGACTTCCAGGCGGGCTCGGCGAGGTGCTCGGCCATGGCGGCACGGTACTTGGCGACCATCTGCCGGCTGGCCTCCTTCCAGTCCGGCATCCCCGCCCGCCAGGCGGCGTCGGTGAAGGCCAGCCACATGATGTTGCGGTCCTCGAAGGGCAGCGCGTCGAGGTCGGCCACCAGCCGCCCGTAGGTGCGGTTGTGGGCGATGACGTCGGTGCGGCTGTTGAGGACCGCGGCCGGCAGCGGCTCCAGCTTGCCCAGCATCTCGCGGATCTGGTCCGACATGCCGGGGCAGCGGGCGCGCGGATTGGGGTCGGTGACGCCGGCGAGCCGGAACAGGTGGGTGCGCTCGTTCGGGTCCAGCATCAGCGCACGGGCGATGGCGTCCGCCACCTGGGCCGAGATCTGGATCTCCCGGGCCTGTTCCAGCCACGTGTACCAGGTGACCCCGACCGCGGCGAGCTGCGCGACCTCCTCGCGGCGCAGCCCCGGCGTGCGCCGGCGGCGCCCGGGCGTCAGGCCGACCTGCTCGGGGGCGATCCGCTCGCGGCGGCTGCGGAGGAAGGAGGCGAGCTCCTGCCGGGCTGCTGCGGTCGTCGTCATGGCTCCAGGGTGCCCCATGTACCCAGCCCGTTGCCAGGTGGTCCTGATACCTGGATAAACGCTCTCTGGTACCACCTTTGAATGGGGCCCATCGTGGCATACGTGACCGATCGAAACGACCTCCCCGTCTCCACCGGCCTGCCCTCCCGGGCCCAGGTAAAGCCCCGGGTGATCCGTCTCGGCGACGGCACCACCGTCTCCCCCGCCCCCGCCCCCTCCACCACCGCCCCCGAGGTCCCCTCCGCCACCGCACCCGCGTCCCCCGCGCTCAGCCCGCTGGGCCTGTTCACCGTGCTGCTGGGCGCCGCGCTGCCGCTGATCGACTTCTTCATCGTCAACGTCGCCCTGCCCGCCATCGAGTCCGACCTGCACGCCGGGGCGGCCCTGCTGGAGCTGGTCGTCGCCGGCTACGGCCTGGCGTACGCCGTGCTGCTGGTGCTCGGCGGCCGGCTCGGCGACTCCTTCGGCCGCCGGCGGCTCTTCCTGGCCGGCATGGCGGCCTTCGGCCTCACCTCGCTCGCCTGCGGCCTGGCGCCGGACGCCTGGACACTCGTGGCCGCGCGCGTCGCACAGGGCGCGTCGGCGGCGCTGATGCTGCCGCAGGTGCTGGCCACCATCCACTCCGCCACCTCCGGCCACCGCCGGGCCAAGGCGCTGAGCCTGTACGGAGCCACCGCCGGCCTGTCGATGGTCGCTGGCCAGATCCTCGGCGGCGTCCTGGTCGCCGCGGACATCGCGGGCACCGGCTGGCGCGCGGTGTTCCTGGTGAACGTGCCGGTCGCCGCGATCGGGCTGTTCCTCGCCGCGCGCAGCGTCCCGGAGACCCGCTCCGAGCACCCGGCGCCCGTGGACCGTCCCGGCACGCTCCTGCTGGCGGTGTCCCTGATCACGCTGCTCGCGCCGCTGACCGAGGGCCGGGCCGCCGGGTGGCCGGCGTGGACCTGGGTGTCGCTGCTGCTCTTCCCCTTCGCCGCGACCGCCTTCTACCTGGTCGAGCGCCGGGCGGACCGCGCGGGACGGGTCCCGCTGGTGCCGCCGAGCCTGTTCCACTCGGCCGGCATGCGCAGGGCGCTGCCGCTGGTGCTGCCGTTCTCCATCGGTTTCGGCGGCTTCATGTTCGTCATCGCGGTCGCGCTGCAGCAGGGCCTCGCGTACGGCCCGGTGGAGGCGGGCGCCGCGCTGGTGCCGATGGCGGTGGCCTTCTTCATCGCCTCGCTGGCCGGGCCGCGCCTGGTCATCCGCTACGGGGGGCGTGTGGTCACCGCGGGCGGCGCGCTGCAGGCGGTCGGTGTCGCCGTGCTGGCGGCCTCGGTGGCCCGCGAGTGGCACGCCGGGGGGATGAACGGCTGGGCGCTGCTGCCGGGGCTGGCGCTGGCGGGCTTCGGACAGGGGCTGCAACTGCCGGTGCTGTTCCGGCTGGTACTGGCGGACGTACCGGCCTCCCGGGCCGGAGTGGGCAGCGGCGTCATGGTGACCGCGCAGCAGTCCGCGCTCGCCCTGGGCGTCGCCACCCTCGGCACCCTCTTCCTCTCCCTCGCACCCGCGCACGGGATGCGGGACGCCCTGGTCATCGTGCTGGTCGTGCAGCTCGTGGCCGTCCTGGGGACGGCGCTGTTCAGCCTGCGGCTGCCACGCCACGTGGGGTGAGGCACCGGGTCCGGCGGTCATGACGGGGCACAGGGACTGACAGATATTGAAATCTGTCAGTCCCTGTGCCATTGTCGTCAGTGCACCCCTCGATCACGCGATCTCCTGATCCGAACAAGGAGTTCCCCATGCGGAACCGCACGCTCGGCACCACCGGACCGACCGTCTCAGCCCTCGGCCTCGGCGCCATGGGCATGTCCGCCCTGTACGGCGAAGCCGACCGCGCCGAGTCCATCGCCACGATCCACGCCGCCCTCGACGCGGACATCACACTGATCGACACCGGCGACTTCTACGGGATGGGCCACAACGAGATGCTCATCGGCGAGGCCCTGCGCACCGCCGGCGCCGACCGCGAGAAGGCCCTCGTCAGCGTCAAGTTCGGCGCCCTGCGCGGCCCCGGCGGTGAGTGGTACGGCTACGACGGCCGCCCGGCGGCGGTGAAGAACTTCGCCTCCTACTCGCTGCAGCGCCTGGGCACCGACCACATCGACGTCTACCGCATCGCCCGGGTCGACCCCGCCGTTCCGATCGAGGAGACCGTCGGCGCCATCGCGGAGCTCGTCCAGGCCGGCCACGTGCGCCACATCGGCCTGTCCGAGGTCGGCGCCGGCACGCTGCGCCGTGCCGCGTCCACGGCTCCCATCAGCGATCTGCAGATCGAGTACTCACTGATCTCGCGCGGCATCGAGGAGGACATCCTGCCGACCGCCCGCGAGCTGGGCATCGGCGTCACGGCCTACGGCGTGCTCTCGCGCGGCCTGATCAGCGGCCACTTCACCCGTGACCGGCAGCTCGCCGCGAACGACTTCCGGTCGATGAGCCCGCGCTTCCAGGGCGAGAACCTGGAGCACAACCTGGCGCTGGTCGACGCGCTGCGGAAGATCGCCGAGCAGAAGGGCGTCTCCGTCGCGCAGACCGCCATCGCCTGGGTGCTGGCCCAGGGCGAGGACATCGTGCCGCTGATCGGCGCCCGTACCCGCGAGCGGCTGACGGAGGCCGTCGGCGCGCTGGACGTCCGTTTCGACGACGCCGACCTCGCCGCCATCGAGGCCGCCGTCCCGGCCGGTGCGGCGGCGGGCAGCCGCTACCCGCAGTCGCAGATGGAGCACCTGGACAGCGAGCGCGAGCACTGACGGGCCGGCGCGCCGGCCCTGGGAGAATGTCCACCATGCCACCCGAGACGCTGACCGCCGAACGCATCCTTCAGACCACGGAGGACGTGCTGCGGCGCTACGGCCCCGCGAAGGCCACCGTGGTCGACGTGGCCCGCGCGCTCGGTGTCAGCCACGGGAGCGTGTACCGGCACTTCCGCACGAAGGCGGCACTGCGCGAGGCGGTCACCCAGCGCTGGCTGGACCAGTCGCACGCGGAGCTCTCGGCGATAGCCCTGGACGCCGGGCTGCCCGCGCCGGAGCGGCTGCGGGCCTGGCTCGCGGCGCTCTTCGCGGCGAAGCGGCGCAAGGCGGGTGGCGACCCCGAGCTGTTCGCGACGTACATGGTGCTGGCGGCGGAGCAGAGCGCCGTCATCGATCGCCATGTCGACGACCTGGTCGAGCAGCTGTCCGGGATCATCCGGGAGGGCACCGGCGCGGGCGACTTCGCGGCCGGGGACCCCCAGGTGGCGGCGCGGGCCGTCTTCGACGCCTCCGGACGCTTCCACGACCCCGCCTACGCGGCCGAGTGGTCCGCACCCGGCATCGACGCCGCGTTCACCGCGGTCTGCGACCTGATCGTGCGCGGCCTGGCGTCCTGAACCCGGCGCACGCACGCGAAGGCGCCCGGTCCCCCTCGGGGGGGGGACCGGGCGCCTTCGTGCGCGTCCGTACGAGCCGGAACCTAGCAGCCGAGCAGACGGCCGCCGAGGAAGGACTCGACCTGGTCGAGCGAGACGCGCTCCTGCTTCATGGTGTCGCGCTCGCGGACCGTCACCGCGTTGTCCTCGAGGGTGTCGAAGTCGACGGTGACGCAGAACGGCGTGCCGATCTCGTCCTGGCGGCGGTAGCGGCGGCCGATGGCGCCGGCGTCGTCGAACTCGATGTTCCAGTGCCGGCGCAGGTCCGCCGCGAGCCCCTTGGCCTTCGGGGAGAGCTGCGGGTTGCGCGACAGCGGGAGCACCGCGACCTTGACCGGGGCCAGGCGCGGGTCGAGCCGCATGACGGTGCGCTTCTCCATCACGCCCTTCGCGTTCGGCGCCTCGTCCTCGTTGTAGGCGTCGAGCATGAAGGCGAGCATGGCGCGGTTGAGACCGGCCGCGGGCTCGATGACGTACGGGAAGTAGCGCTCGCCGGCCTCCTGGTCGAAGTACGACAGGTCCTGGCCGCTGGCCTGGCTGTGCGCCTTGAGGTCGTAGTCCGTGCGGTTGGCGATGCCCTCCAGCTCGGAGAACTCGGTGCCGCCGAAGTTGAAGCGGTACTCGATGTCGGTGGTGCGCTTCGAGTAGTGGGAGAGCTTCTCCTTGGCGTGCTCGAACCAGCGCATGTTCTCCTCGCGCAGGCCGAGGCCCCGGTACCAGTCCCAGCGCTGCTGCATCCAGTACTCGTGCCACTGCTCGTCCTCGCCGGGCTTGACGAAGAACTCCATCTCCATCTGCTCGAACTCACGGGTCCGGAAGATGAAGTTGCCCGGCGTGATCTCGTTGCGGAAGGACTTGCCGGTCTGGGCGATGCCGAACGGCGGCTTGCGGCGCGAGGTCGTCTGCACCTGCGAGAAGTTGGTGAAGATGCCCTGGGCGGTCTCCGGACGCAGGTAGGCGATCGAGCCGGAGTCCTGGGTCGGGCCCAGGTGGGTGGAGAGCAGTCCGGAGAACTGCTTGGGCTCGGTGAAGGCGCCCTTGTTGCCGCAGTTCGGGCAGTTGATGTCGGAGAGGCCGTTGGCCGGCAGGTGGCCGTGCTTGGCCTCGTACGCCTCCTCCAGGTGGTCCGCGCGGTAGCGCTTGTGGCAGGAGGTGCACTCGGTGAGCGGGTCGGTGAACGTGGCGACGTGGCCGGAGGCCTCCCAGACCTCGCGGGCCAGAATCACCGAGGAGTCAATGCCGACCACGTCCTCCCGCGAGGTGACCATCGCACGCCACCACTGGCGCTTGATGTTCTCCTTGAGTTCCACGCCCAGCGGCCCGTAGTCCCAGGCGGCCTTCTGACCGCCGTAGATCTCGCTGCAGGGGAAAACGAAGCCACGGCGCTTGCTCAGGCTGACGATGGTGTCGATCTTGTCGGCGGCCACGGTGCTCTCTTCAGACGACGAAGCGGTCGGTGGGGTCCGCCGGGGGCGAGCTCGGTCCGGCGAATACCTCAGATTACCGGCGTCGATGGGGGCGGTATCAAATCGGTTCCGCGTCGCGGGGGGCCGATCGTGATCACACTGTGCTCAATTGACAATCGTTTCCATTTTTGTTGAAAATGGGAGTCATGAACATAGGTCGTGTGCTGCTGTCGACGGCGGCCGTCGCCGGGCTCGTCGCCCTCTCCGCGTGCACCACCGCGGCGGGCGGGACCCGTACCGCGGACGGGCGCCTGAAGGTGACCGCGTCCTTCTACCCGATGCAGTTCCTGGCGGAGCGGATCGGCGGCAGCCACGTCAGCGTCACCGGCCTCACCAAGCCCGGCACCGAACCGCACGACCTGGAACTCACCCCCCGGCAGGTCGGCGAGCTCGGCGAGTCGGGCGTGATCGTGTACCTCAAGGGCCTGCAGCCCGCGGTCGACGACGCCATCGCGCAGTCCGGCGTACGGCACATCGTGGACGCCGCCTCGCTCACCGCGCTGGAGGACCACGGCACCGAGGTCGACGGGCACCACCACACCACCGGTGACAACGAGAGCGGCACCGGCCTCGGCGAGGACGGCCCGCGCCACGACGAGGACGCCGGCGCCGACCCCCACATCTGGCTCGACCCGGTGAAGTACGCGGCCGTCGCCGAGGGCGTCGGCCGGACGCTGGCCGCGGCCGACCCGGACCACGCCGCGCTCTACGCCAAGAACACCGACGCGCTGGTGAGGAAGCTGGACGCGCTGAACACCGAGTTCGCCGACGGACTGCGCAACCGCACCTCGGACACCTTCCTCACCACCCACGCCGCCTTCGGCTACCTCGCCGAGCGCTACGGCCTGGTGGAGGAGGCGATCAACGGCATCGACCCGGAGGCCGAGCCGAGCGCCGCCCGGATGCGGGCGCTCCAGGGCCTCGCCAAGGACACGCACGTGAGCACGGTGTTCTTCGAGACGCTCGTCAGCGACCGGACCGCGACGACCCTGGCGGGCGATCTGGGCCTGCGGACCGACGTGCTCGACCCGATCGAGGGGATCACCGACCGGTCGCGCGGCTCCGACTACTTCGGGGTCCAGCGCGCCAATCTCAGGGCCCTGCAGACGGCGCTGGGCGCCAAGAAGTGACCGCGACGACGGAGGCTGGTATGGACACGGTCGTATCGCTGCGGGGCGCGACCGCCTCGCTCGGCTCGCGCCCGGTACTGCGCGGCATCGACCTGGACGTGCGCCGCGGCGAGGTCGTGGCGCTGCTCGGTGCCAACGGCTCGGGCAAGTCCACCGCGGTGCGCGCCGTGGTCGGCCAGGTGCCGCTCACCGGCGGCGAGCTGGAGCTGTTCGGCACCCCGCACCGCCGCTTCCGGGACTGGGCGCGGATCGGCTACGTGCCGCAGCGCACCACGGCCGCCTCCGGGGTGCCCGCGACCGTGCGCGAGGTCGTCACCGCGGGGCGGCTGGCCCGCACCCGGATGGGGTTCTCCCGCAAGGCCGACCGGGCCGCCGTGGACCGCGCCCTGGAGCTGGTCGGCATGGCCGACCGGGCCGGTGACTCGGTGAACGCCCTGTCCGGCGGCCAGCACCAGCGCGTCCTGATCGCCCGCGCGCTGTCCGTGGAGCCCGAAGTGCTGATCATGGACGAGCCGATGGCCGGTGTCGACCTCGCCAGCCAGGAGGTCCTCGCGGGCACCCTGCGCGAACAAGTGGGCCTCGGCACCACGGTGCTGGTCGTCCTGCACGAACTCGGCCCGCTGGAACCGCTCATCGACCGCGCGGTCGTGCTGCGCGACGGCTGCGTCGTCCATGACGGGCCGCCGCCGCAGGCGCGCGGCCAGCACGCGCTGCCCGGCCACGACCATGTCCACCCGCACGCCGACCGTGCAGCCGAGCCGATCCGGACGGGGCTGTTCTGATGGAGCTGTTCTCCTACGCCTTCATGCAGCGGGCCCTGATCGCGGCCGTCCTGGTCGGCATCACGGCGCCCGCCATCGGCATCTTCCTGGTCCAGCGCCGCCAGGCGCTGATGGGCGACGGCATCGGCCATGTCGCGCTGACCGGCGTGGGCCTGGGCTTCCTGCTGAGCACCAACCCGGTGTGGATGGCCACGGCCGTGTCCATCGTCGGGGCCATCGTGATGGAGCTGATCCGCTGGTACGGCCGCACCCGCGGCGACATCGCGCTGGCCATGCTCTTCTACGGCGGCATGGCGGCCGGCGTCATGTTCACCTCGCTCGCGCCGAACGGCTCCAACGCCAACCTGACGACGTATCTGTTCGGTTCGATCACCACCGTCTCGCCGCAGGACATCACCGCCGTCTGCGTGCTGGCCGGTTTCGTCGTCCTGGTCACCCTGGGCCTGCGGCGGCAGTTGTTCGCGGTCTCCCAGGACGAGGAGTTCGCCCGCGTCAGCGGACTGCCGGTGCGGCTGCTCAACCTGCTGGTCGCGGTCACCGCGGCGGTCACCGTCACCGTGGCGATGCGGGTCGTCGGGCTGCTGCTGGTGAGCGCGCTCATGGTCATCCCGGTGGCGGCCTCGCAAGCGATCACCCGCAGCTTCGCGACGACCTTCGCCCTCGCGGTGGGCATCGGCGTCACCGTGGCCTTCTCCGGCACGGTCACCTCGTACTACGTCGACGTGCCCTCCGGGGCGACGATCGTGCTGCTCGCCATCGGCGTCTTCGTCGCCCTGACCCTGGCGTCCGCGCCGCTGGCGAAAAAGAGGGCTCGCAAGGCCGCGCAGGACACGGAACGATGCACCCTGGAGGTACCCGGCGCGCGCCCGGCCGAAGACGACGTTCGGGTCTGAGAGCCCCGGACTGGCACAATGGCCGACCGGGACAACGACCGAGAAGGAGGCCACTGGTGACGACCGCCAAGCCCCCCGTACGGGGCCGTTCGACGCGGCAGCGCGCCGCCGTGGCCGCGGCCCTCGCCGAGGCCGACGAGTTCCGCAGCGCACAGGAACTGCACGATCTCCTCAAGCACCGGGGTGACTCGGTGGGCCTCACCACGGTCTACCGCACCCTGCAGTCCCTCGCCGACGCCGGCGAGATCGACGTCCTGCGCACCGGCGACGGCGAGTCCGTCTACCGGCGCTGCAGCAGCGGTCACCACCACCACCTCGTCTGCCGCGTCTGCGGCAAGGCCGTCGAGGTCGAGGGTCCCGCGGTGGAGAAGTGGGCCGACGCCATCGCCGGCGAGCACGGCTTCGTCGATGTCGCGCACACGGTCGAGATCTTCGGCACGTGCGCCGACTGCGCCTCCTGCGGCGGCCCCGCCGCGCTCTGACCGGCCCCGGGGCCCCAGAGCGCGGCCACGCGGCCACCCGCCCGTCAGGCCTGCGGGGTCGCCGTACCGCCGTCGGCCGCCATCTCCTCGTTGGGGATCGCGCCGCCGAAGCGGCGGTCGCGGGAGGCGTACTCCAGGCAGGCGCGCCACAGGTCGCGGCGGTCGAAGTCGGGCCACAGCACGTCCTGGAAGACCATCTCGGCGTAGGCGGACTGCCAGATCAGGAAGTTGGAGGTGCGCTGCTCGCCGGAGGGGCGGACGAAGAGGTCCACATCGGGCATGTCCGGGTGGTACATGTACTTCGCCAGGGTCTTCTCGGTGACCTTGGAGGGGTCGAGTCGACCCGCCTTTATGTCCTGTGCGAGCGCGGCCGCGGCGTCCGCGATCTCCGCGCGGCCGCCGTAGTTGACGCACATGTACAGCGTCATCGCGTCGTTGTCGCGGGTCATCTCCTCCGCGACCTGGAGCTCCTTGACCACGGACTTCCACAGCCGCGGCATGCGCCCGGCCCAGCGGATGCGGATGCCCATCTCGTGCATCTCGTCGCGGCGGCGGTGGATGACGTCGCGGTTGAAGTTCATCAGGAAGCGGACCTCGTCGGGGGAGCGCTTCCAGTTCTCGGTGGAGAAGGCGTACAGGGAGAGGTTCTTGACGCCGATCTCCAGGCAGCCCTTGAGGACGTCGAGCACGACGGTCTCGCCGACCTTGTGGCCCTCGGTGCGGGGCAGGCCGCGCTCCTTGGCCCACCGGCCGTTGCCGTCCATGACGATGGCGACGTGCTGCGGGACGAGCTCGCCTGGGATCTTGGGGGGCCGGGCGCCGGACGGGTGCGGGTCGGGAGCCCGGTACTCGCGTCGGGGGCGGCTCAGAATCCCGCGTACAGCCATGCGCCTGCTCTCCACTTCATGTGTATCTACTTGTCGATGAAACGCAGCGAGCGCAGCCCGCGCTCCAGGTGCCACTGCAGATAGGCGGCGACCAGCCCGCTGCCCTCTCGGCAGTGGCGCGGCTCACACGCGTCCGCGGTCTCCCAGTCGCCGCCGAGCAGCGCCCCGAGGAGTTCCAGGGACTCCAGTGAGGGTACGACGCTTCCGGCCGGGCGGCACTCGCCGCATACGACTCCTCCCGCGGCGACCGAAAAGAACCGATTCGGTCCGGGCATCCCGCACTTCGCGCAGTCGCCGAAGCTGGGCGCGTAGCCGTTGACCGCCAGGGAGCGCAGCAGGAAGGCGTCGAGCACCAGGCGCGGGTCGTGCTCGTCGCCGGCGAGGGTGCGCAGGCCCCCGACGAGGAGCAGGTACTGCTGCACCGCCGGTTCGCCCTCGTGGTCGGTGAAGCGCTCGGCGGTCTCCAGCATCGCGGTGCCGGCGGTGTAGCGGGCGTAGTCGGTGACGATCCGGCTGCCGTACGGGGTGATCGTCTCGCCCTGCGTGCACAGCGGCAGCCCGCGTCCGACGAGTTCTCCCCCGCGCGCGAAGAACTGCACGTCCACATGGGAGAAGGGCTCCAGCCGGGCCCCGAACTTCGACTTCGTGCGCCGCACTCCGCGGGCCACCGCGCGCACCCGGCCGTGGCGGCGGGTGAGCAGCGTGATGATCCGGTCCGCCTCACCCAGCTTCTGGGTGCGCAGCACGATGCCGTCGTCGCGGAACAGACTCATGGCGCCCATTCTCCCGCACGGCCCGGGGCGCCCGGCACGGGACGTACGCTACGGCTCATGTCGATCACCGCTACCGTCGCCGTGCTGCTCATAGCGGCCCTGCACGTCTACATCCTGGTCCTGGAGATGTTCCTGTGGACCACGCCGCGCGCCCGCGCCTCGTTCGGCACCACCGAGGAGTTCGCGCGGGAGAGCAAGGCCCTGGCGGCCAACCAGGGCCTCTACAACGGCTTCCTGGCCGCCGGGCTGGTGTGGGGCGCGGTGGCGTCGGACCCGGTCGGCTTCCAGGCGCAGGTGTTCTTCCTGGTCTGCGTGGCGGTGGCGGGCGTGTACGGCGCGGCGACCGCGAGCCGGCGCATCGTCTTCGTGCAGACCGTTCCGGCCCTCGTCGCGCTGGCCCTGGTCGTGGCCGCGCACTGAGTGCGCACGGCCACCCCGCGGCGACCCGGTCAGCCGCTGACGCCCGCGGGACCGCCGGGGCTGACCAGCCCGGACTCGTAGGCGGCGATCACCAGCTGCGCGCGGTCGCGGGCACCGAGCTTGCCCATGATCCGGCTGACGTGGGTCTTGGCCGTGAGCGGGCTGAGGCCCAGCGCCTCGGCGATCTCGGTGTTGTTCAGGCCGCGCGCGACCAGGGTGAGCACCTGGCGTTCGCGTTCGGAGAGCGCGGCCGTCCGCCCCGGCGCCGGGCCGCCGGGCTGCGGGCTGTCCGGCAGGCGCAGCACCCGGGCGATGAGGCGGGCCGTGGGCCCGGGCGAGAGCAGCGCCTCGCCGGCCGCGACCGTGCGGATGGCGTCGAGGAGTTCGGCGGGGCGGGTGTCCTTGACCAGGAAGCCGCTGGCGCCCGCGCGCAGCGCCGGGACGACGTGGTCGTCGGTGTCGTAGGTGGTGAGCACCAGCACGCGCACCCCCGCGAGGTCGTCGTCGGCCGCGATGAGCCGGGTCGCCTCGATGCCGTCGAGGTCGGGCATGCGGATGTCCATGACGACGACGTCCGCCCGGCAGGCACGCGCGGTGGCCACGGCCTCCCGGCCGGTGGCCGCGTGACCGACCACCGCCATGTCCGGGGCGGACTCCACCAGCATCGCGAAGGCCTCGCGGACCAGCGTCTGGTCGTCGGCGAGCAGCACCCGGATCACGCGGCACCCCCGGGCAACCGCAGACCGCCCCCGGGGCGTGAGCCGGCGACCGCCGTGTCCGGGCCGGACCCGACCCGCGTCGCGCAGACCTCACACACCGGCATCCGGCCCTCGGCGGGCACAGGGACCACCCGGGAGGGCCCGGCGGTCAACACACCCGCGACACGACCACGGACCAACGGCCGGTCGCCGGCGGACAGCACCCGGATCACGCGGCACCCCCGGCGAACGGCAGCACAGCGGCAACCTGGAAACCGCCCCCCGGGCGGGGGCCCGCGGTCAGCGTGCCGCCGACGCTGCGGGCGCGTTCGCGCATGCCGATCAGGCCGTAGCCGGTGGCAGGGCCGGTCACCGCCGGGGCGGCGTCCTCGGACGGCCTGGGGGGTGCCACGGCGCGCCAGGGCCGCCAGCGGGCGTCAGGGCGGTCCGGTCCGGGTTCGGCCCGCGTCCCCGGGCAGGGGCCGTCGTCGGTGACGGCGATCCGCAGGGCGGTACCCCGGTCCGGGTCGGTGCCGAGCTCCACCCCGACCCGGACCGAGGTGCCCCCGGCGTGCCGCACGGCGTTGGTCAGTGCCTCCTGGACGATGCGGTAGGCGGCGGCCCCGATCGCCGGGGGCACCCCGTCCGCGCCGGCCGCCACGGCCAGTTCCACCCGGGCGCCGGCGGCCTCCGCGGAGCGGGCCAGGTCGGCCACGGCCGCCAGGCCCGGCAGCGGGCCGCGCTCGTCGTCGCCGCGCAGCACCTGGAGGGTGGCGCGGAGTTCGGCGCGGGCGTCGCGGCAGGTGCCGGCGATGCTGTCGAGGGCGCCGGCGACGGCCGTGCGGTCCAGCCGGTCGGGGTCGGCGACCAGGACGTGCGCGGCGACCGAGGTCTGCACCCCGATGAGGGTGATGCTGTGGGCGAGCAGGTCGTGCAGGTCGCGGGCGATCCGCAGCCGCTCCTCGGCGACGCGCCGGGCCGCCTCCTCCTCGCGGGTGCGTTCGGCGCGTTCGGCGCGCCCGACGATGGCGGCCACGTACTTGCGGTGGATGCGGACCGCCTCGCCGGTCAGCGCCACCGCCACCACCCAGCCGCCGCTGCGCAGCATGTCGGTCGCCGCGTGCCGTTCGGGTGTCGCCGACATCACCCCGCCCATGATCGCGACGACCGCCGCCACGGTGAGGTACGTCCGCGGCGGCGGCCCGGCGACCGCCAGCGAGTAGATCGCCACCATGCTCGCCGGGACCACGGCCAGGTGCAGGTTGTCCAGGGCGTGGTACGGGGCGACGGCCGCGACCATGACGAGCATCACGGTCATCGGCCACCGCCGCCGGGCCGCCAGCACCAGCGCGGTGACCACCAGCAGCGCCCAGCCCGCCGCGTCCGGGCGGTGCCCCTGCCCGGCCGGCAGGAGGGCGCCCACGGCGCTCTGGAGCACGAGCACGCCCACGGCGAGGGCGGCGTCCTTGTGCGCGCGGACGGCGGGCGGGAGGGGCGGCGGCTTCGGCACGGCTCCATCTTCCGTTACGGGGTCGGCGGGGGGACAGACCGGTTCACGGGCCGGCTCACGGGCCCGTACGCGGCCGGCTCAGCCGGCCCGGCCACCAGACCCGCTCGCGCAGCGCCACGCTCGCGGAGGTCACCAGGTAGGTGCGGACGAGGAAGGTGTCCAGCAGGACGCCCACGGCGATGACGAAGCCCATCTCGACCAGCGACACCAGCGGCATGTTGACCAGGACCGAGAACGTGGCCGCCAGCACCAGCCCGGCCGAGGCGATCACCCCGCCCGTGGTGCGCAGCGCGGTGACGGCCGCGGCGGCCGGCGCGGCCCCAGCCAGCGACTCCTCGCGCATCCGGTGCATGAGGAAGATGCCGTAGTCGACCCCGAGCGCCACGAGGAAGACGAACGACAGCAGCGGCAGTCCCGGGTCCGTGCCCGCGAAGCCGAACAGCGGCCCGAAGACCAGCCCGCCGATGCCCAGCGCGGCGCCCCACACCGCGATCACGGCCACCACGAGCAGCAGCGGCGCGACCAGGCTGCGCAGCAGCGCGACGAGGATCAGCAGCACGGCGGCCAGGACGAGCGGCACGACGACCCAGCGGTCGCGGGTACTGGTGGCGGCCAGGTCCGCCTGCTGGGCGCCGGGCCCGCCGACGTGGGCGCCGTAGGGGCCGTCCAGCTCCGCGCGCAGGGCGTGGATGGTCGCGGTCTCGCCGGCCGACTCCGGCGGCGCCTGCGCGGTCACCGACACCTCCGTCCAGCCGCCGCCGCTGCGCCCGCGTTCGGCGGACGCGACGCCTTCGGTGCCCCGGACCGCGGCCAGCACCTCGCCGGTCCGGCCGGTGGGCGCCATGACGGTGATCGGCTGGGCGGAGCGGCCGGGGTCGGCCTCGGCGAGGATGCGCATGGCGGCGACCGACTCCGGCGCGCTGGTGAAGGCGTCGTCGTTCCGCAGACTGCCGGGCAGGGCCAGGGTCCCGAGCGCGAGCGCACCGAGCAGCACCGCGCCGCCCGCGAGCACGGCCGCCGGACGGCGCGCCGCCGAGCCGCCCATCGCCGCGAACAGGCCGCGCGGGCGCGGCACTTCACTGCCGTACGCCGGCACCAGCGGCCAGAACACCCGCCGTCCCAGCAGCACCAGCAGCGCGGGCAGCAGGGTCGTCATCGCCAGGAGCGCGCACAGCACCCCGACCGCGGCGATCGGGCCCATGCCCCGGCTGCTGTTGAGGTCGGCGGCGAGCAGGCACAGCAGGCCCACAGCGACGGTCCCGGAGGAGGCCAGGATCGCGGGCCCGCAGCCGCGCAGCGCGGCGCGCATCGCCTCGTACGGGCGCTGGATCCGGCGCAGTTCCTCGCGGTAGCGGGCGACCAGCAGCAGGGCGTAGTCGGTGCCGGCGCCGAAGACGAGGATGGTCATCACGCCCTGGCTCTGGCCGGTGACGGTGACGCCGAAGGCCTGGTGGAGTCCGTAGACCCCGGCCATCGCGGCGGCGTCCGCCACGCCCGCGACGAGCAGGGGCAGCAGCCACAGCAGCGGGCTGCGGTAGATGAGGATCAGCAGCACGGCGACGACGGCCACCGTGGTGTAGAGCAGCGGCCCGTCGAGGGAGGAGTACACCTCCTTCATGTCGGTGTTGAGCGCGCCGGGGCCGCCCACAAGGGCGGTCAGCCCGTCGCCGCCCTCGGCCCGGTCGCGGACGTCGGTGACGAAGGCGTTCCTGGCCGCGTCGTCCTGGCCCGGCCCGGTGCTCGCCACGGGGTACATCAGTGTGTCGCCGTGCGACGGGACGGCGTGCGGCGTGCCGCCGGTGAGCCGGTGCGCCCGCGCGATGCCGGCGATCTGGGCGGCGGCCTTGTCGCGGTCGGCGGCGGTCAGCCCGCCGTCGCGGTGGTAGACGACCACGAGTTCGGTGGCCTCGCCGCCGGGCAGCGCGTCCTGGAGCCGGGCGACCTGCGTGGAGTCGGCGCTCACCGGGAGGTAGTCCACCGCCCGGTTCTGCTGCGCGTCGGCGAGCTTGCCGGCCAGCGGGCCGGCCAGCGCCAGCACGGCGATCCACAGCGCGAGCACCGCCCAGGGGAGCGCGCGGGCGCCCCGGCTCCTCCCCCGTCCTCGGGTCGTCGGCGGCGGCGCGGCGGCCGGTGTGGTCTCAGTGGTCGGGGCCCCCATGACGGGCCTCCCTCCGGGCCGGTGGTCTGGTCCTTTCCAGACTTCCGGCGCGGCGGCGCCTTTTCGTCGGACCCGGGACCGAGCCCGGCGTTACTGCCCGGGGTGCGGGGCGGGTCCGGTTACTCCCAGGGGAGTACTCCTCAGGAGGGCGTGCGGGCCGCGGCCTCCAGCACCCGGGCCGTGTCCTCGCCGACCAGACCGAGGCAGCGGCCGACGGCGCCCAGCACCTCGCGCTCCGCGGGCAGGTAGGGGCCGTCGGCGAGGGCGATGCGCGCGCCCTGGAGCAGGACCCGTTCGCGTCCCTGCGGGGCGAGGTGGCGGGAGAGCGGTTCCAGGGCCTCGTGCAGCTCGATGGAGAGCCAGCTGCCGCAGCCGTCGAGGGAGTCGGCGAGACCCTCCGGCGAGGGCAATCCGGCGGCGCCGGGGAAGCGGCCCTCGTCGGCGACGATGGCCGCGAGCAGGCCGAGCAGCTGGTCCTCGGTGCAGTCGGTGAAACCGGCCGTGCGGACCGCCTCCACGGCCGTCTCGCGGGCGGCCCGCCCGGAGGCGCCGCCCGCGGTGAGGACGGCGAGGGCGACGGTGTGGACGGCGTCGCGGAGCATCGCGGAGAAGACGGTCGTCGTCGGTTGTTCCAGGGCCTCGGGGCCCCGGCGGGCACGGCACACGACGCACTCCACGACGGTGCCGGCCGAGCCGCGCGGCAGCAGCGGCAGGCCGAGGACGGTCAGGCGCCGGGTGCCGGTCCGGCGCCGGTACCCGCGGTCGCCGCCGCAGCCGGCGCAGAAGAACTCCCCGTCGCCCTCGGTGCGCCAGACCGTCCGCACGCCCAAGATGCACAAGCCCTTGATCTGGAGCACTTCGCACCCTCCGGCCGCTCATCCGGCTACATACCGGTTCGTCCCGTTACGGGCCGCAGGCGGGGGTAACGCTCCGGCAACGGCGCCGTAATGACGTGATGTTAGCCACATGAGCAACGCGGAGTCAGTACCACGAGAGGGCCGAATACAAGAATCGGCCACGGCACCCGGGCGGGTGCCGTGGCCGGTTCACCGTCCGCGGTGATCAGCGCGTCGCGCGGTTGACGGCGGAGACGACCGCCTTCAGCGACGCACGGGTGGTGTTGGCGTCGATGCCGATGCCCCAGAGGACCTTGCCGTCGATCGCGCACTCGATGTACGAGGCGGCCTGGGCACTGGCCCCCTCGCTCATGGTGTGCTCGGTGTAGTCCAGCAGCCGGGCGTCGACGCCCACGGCGGCCAGCGCGTCGAAGAACGCCGAGATCGGGCCGTTGCCGGTGCCGGTGAGCACGGTCTCCACGCCGTCCACGGCCGCCTCGACGGTGAGGGTGTCGGCGCCGTCGCTGCTGGTCGAGGTCTGCGCGGAGCGCAGCGTGATGCGGCCCCAGGCGTTGTCGGGGGTGGGCAGGTACTCGTCCTCGAAGATCCCCCAGATCTCCCTGGGCGTGACCTCGCCGCCCTCGGCGTCGGTCTTGGCCTGGATGATCTTCGAGAACTCGATCTGCATCCGGCGCGGCAGGTCCAGCTTGTGGTCGTTCTTCAGGACGTACGCGACGCCGCCCTTGCCGGACTGGGAGTTCACGCGGATGACGGCCTCGTAGGAGCGGCCGACGTCCTTGGGGTCGATCGGCAGGTACGGCACCGCCCACTCGATGTCGTCGACGGTCACACCCCGGGCGGCCGCGTCGGCCTCCATGGCGTCGAACCCCTTCTTGATGGCGTCCTGGTGGGAGCCGGAGAAGGACGTGTAGACCAGGTCGCCCACGTACGGGTGGCGCGGGTGGACCTCCATCTGGTTGCAGTACTCGGCGGTGCGGCGGATCTCGTCGATCTGGGAGAAGTCGATCTGCGGGTCCACGCCCTGGCTGAACAGGTTCATCCCCAGGGTGACCAGGTCCACGTTGCCGGTGCGCTCGCCCTGGCCGAACAGGCAGCCCTCGATGCGGTCCGCGCCCGCCATCAGCGCCAGTTCGGCGGCGGCCACGGCCGTGCCGCGGTCGTTGTGCGGGTGGACCGACAGGCACACGTACTCGCGGCGCGACAGGTTCCGCGACATCCACTCGAAGCGGTCGGCGTGGGTGGAGGGCGTGGAGCGCTCCACGGTCGCCGGCAGGTTCAGGATGATCTCGCGGCCCTCCTCGGGCTGCCAGACGTCCATGACCGACTCGCAGACCTCCAGGGCGAAGTCCAGCTCGGTGTCGGTGAAGATCTCCGGGCTGTACTGGTAGCCGAAGACGGTCTCGTCGCCCAGGATCTTGTCCGCGTACTCCATGACCAGCCGGGTGCCGTCCACGGCGATCTGCCGGATCTGCTCCTTGGAGCCGCGGAAGACCACCCGGCGGAAGGTCGGGGCGGTGGCGTTGTACAGGTGGACGGTGGCCCGTGCCGCGCCGCGCAGGGACTCCACGGTGCGCTCGATGAGCTCCTCGCGGGCCTGGGTCAGCACCGAGATCGTGACGTCCTCGGGGATCGCGCCCTCTTCGATGATGGAGCGCACGAAGGCGAAGTCGGTCTCACCGGAGGCGGGGAAGCCGACCTCGATCTCCTTGTAGCCCATCGACACCAGCAGGTCGAACATCGCGCGCTTGCGGGCCGGCGACATCGGGTCGATCAGGGCCTGGTTGCCGTCCCGCAGGTCGGTGGACAGCCAGCGGGGGGCCTTGGTGATCCGGTTGCCCGGCCAGGTGCGGTCCGGGATCTCCACCGCCTCGTACGGCCGGTACTTGTGCACCGGCATCGACGTGGGGCGCTGGCGCACGGTGGCGGCGGTGATCGGCGTGGGACGGCCGACGGCGTTCGGGGTGGACATGTACGGGGGGCTCCTCGGTTGCGGCTTCAGAAGCGGCCGACCGGCGCTGGTTCTCCGACAACGCCACACTCCGCGGGGAGGGAGTCGACCTGGACTACAGGCCCTCGCCGCGGCAGCTAAGGAGAAGAAGCATCCCGAAACGCATGATGCGACCGACCCTAACCGAGCCCCGGGTCTCCCCGCAGCCGCTGCGGCGTTCTTCTCAGTATGCAAGACCGCCCGTGATGACGTGAAAAACGTAATTTTCCTCTCTTTACGGCAATCGTTACGGCAATCGCCGTCACGGCTGGTGACACCGGAGTCGCGCCGTGCCACATTGCCGACCATGGAGCACACACCCGTTTTCTGCACGATCGTGCCGCCGCACGTCCTGGACCGGATCGCCCGCAACCAGGACAGCGCGCTGGCCGGCCCCTCCCGCCGCACCCTGGAGCAGGACGCCGCGCAGCGCACCCGCCGCCGTCTGACCACCGTCATCGGGGCGTTCCCGGTGGCCGGGGCGGAGCCGTCGGAGCAGCCGCAGCGCACCATCGGCGACGCCGGGCACGGGGAGGACCTGCCGGGCGTGAAGGTCCGCGGCGAGGGTGACGCGCCGCTCGCCGACGCGACGGTCAACCGGGCCTACGACGGGCTCGGCGCGACCTTCGAGCTGTACCTGACCGCGTACGGCAGGCACTCCATCGACGACGCCGGCCTGCCGCTGGACGCGACGGTCCACTACGGCCGCGACTACAACAACGCCTTCTGGAACGGCGAACAGATGGTCTTCGGCGACGGCGACGGGGAGCTCTTCCTCGACTTCACGCTGCCCGTCGACGTCATCGGCCACGAGCTCACCCACGGCGTCACGCAGTACACCGCCAACCTGGACTACTTCGGCCAGTCCGGCGCGCTCAACGAGTCGGTGTCCGACGTGTTCGGCTCGCTGATCAAGCAGTACGCGCTGGGGCAGACCGCCGACCAGGCGGACTGGCTGATCGGCGCCGGGCTGCTCGCCCCGCGCGTCACCGGCGCCGCCCTGCGGTCCATGAAGGCCCCCGGCACGGCGTACGACGACGACGTGCTCGGCAAGGACCCGCAGCCCGGTCACATGGACGGCTATGTGCGCACCTCCCGGGACAACGGCGGCGTCCACATCAACTCCGGCATTCCCAACCGGGCGTTCTACCTGGCCGCCACCGCGCTGGGCGGCCACGCCTGGGACCGCGCCGGGCGGATCTGGTACGACGCCCTGACCGGCGGCGGGCTCTCACCGCGCGCCGACTTCGCGGAGTTCGCCCGGGCCACGGTGGCCGCGGCCGCCGCCCGCTACGGCGAGGCGGAGGAGCACGCGGCCGTCGCCGACGCCTGGAGCCAGGTCGGCATCGCGACACCGGCGGCGGGCCGCTCCGAACTCCCGCGCCAGGCACCGGCACCGGAAGGTGCGCAGCCCCCCGTCCAGGGGTAGGCGCACCCCATGCGCATAGAGGTGATCCGCTCCGGCGGCTTCGCGGGGATCGAGCGCCGGGCCGCGCTGGACACCAACGGCCGGCCCGACGCCTTCCAACTGCACGCCCTGGCCCGCGATGTGCTCGCCGCGGGCGGGGCGGAGCCCTCGTCCGGGGTGCCGGACGGCTTCCACTACGAGATCACCGTCGACGCGCGCACCGTGCACTGCGCCGACCCGGACCTCACGGAGGCCCAGCACCAACTGATCCGGATCATCCTGAAGGAGGGCACGTGACACCCGCCGGCGGGCCGGCGGGGGTCTGACTAGAACCCCAGCCTGCGCAGCTGCTTGGGGTCGCGCTGCCAGTCCTTGGCCACCTTCACGTGCAGGTCGAGGAAGACCGGCGTGCCCAGCAGCGCCTCGATGTGGCGGCGGGACTTGGTGCCGACCTCCTTCAGACGGGCGCCCTTGGGGCCGATGATGATGCCCTTCTGGCTGGGCCGCTCGATGTAGATGTTGGCGTGGATGTCGAGCAGCGGCTTGTCCGCCGGGCGGTCCTCGCGGGGCAGCATCTCCTCGACGACGACGGCGATGGAGTGCGGCAGCTCGTCGCGCACGCCCTCCAGCGCGGCCTCGCGGATCAGCTCGGCGACCATGACCTGCTCGGGCTCGTCGGTGAGGTCGCCCTCCGGGTACAGGGCCGGGCCCTCGGGGAGGAGCGGCACCAGCAGGTCGGCGAGGAGGCCGACCTGGCTGTCGCCGACGGCGGAGACGGGGATGATCTCGGCCCACTCGATGCCGAGTTCGGCGCCGAGCCGGTCGATGGCCAGAAGCTGCTCGGCGAGGTGCTTGGAGTCCACCAGGTCGGTCTTGGTGACGATCGCGACCTTGGGGGTCTTGCGGACCTCCCCCAGCTCCTTGGCGATGTACCGGTCGCCGGGGCCGAGCTTCTCGTTCGCGGGCAGGCAGAAGCCGATCACGTCGACCTCGGCCCAGGTGGTGCGCACCACGTCGTTCAGCCGCTCGCCGAGCAGGGTGCGGGGCTTGTGCAGCCCCGGGGTGTCGACCAGCACGAGCTGCGCGTCCGGGCGGTGCACGATGCCGCGCACGGTGTGCCGGGTGGTCTGCGGGCGGTTGGAGGTGATCGCCACCTTCGTCCCGACGAGAGCGTTGGTCAGGGTGGACTTGCCCGCGTTGGGGCGGCCCACGAAGCAGGCGAAGCCGGACCGGTGGGCGGGGGCAGTGGTCTCGGTGCGAACGCTCATGGCGACCATTGTCCCTGATCCTCCGGGCCGGCCTGACGCACGCGCCCGCCGCCCGCCGCGGACGCCCCTCGGGTCACTCCGCGGGGACGGTGGCGCGCAGCGCGCCGTCCGGGCCCGCGAGGAGCACCGGGGTGTCGGGGCCGCCGAGGTCGCGCACCGCGGCCAGGTCCTCCGGGGCCAGGGTGCCGGCGGCCGAGACGACCGCCGCGGCCTCCAGGGACGTGGCACCGCTCGCGACGGCCATGGCGACGGCGGTCCGCAGGGCGCTGAGCGACAGCGACCGCAGCGCCACCGTGCCCGCGACGTAGGTGCGTCCCGTCCCGTCCCGCACGGCCGCGCCCTCGGGGACGCCATTGCGCGCCCGCGCCGAGCGGGCCAGCGTGATGATCTTGCGGTCCTCGGGGTCCAGCGGGGGCTGCTCGTCGCTCATGCGGCCAGCGTATCCGCCGTGAACCGCCCGCCGGGGACGGGTTTCCGCGGCAGGTGCCCGCCCGGTCCTAGCCGCGCACGGCACCGTCCTGGGCGGAGTCGGGGCCGGCGGACGGGGCCGGGGCGGGAAGCGGGTCGACCAGCACCGCGCCGATGCGGTTGCGGCGCCCGGACGGGGCCTCCGCGGTGAGGCGCAGCGCGGCCGGGGCATCGGGGGCCGAGGCGGTCTCGGGCAGTTCCACGACCGCGGAGGCGCCCGGGATCGGCACCCTGCCCAGAACCTTGGCGAGCAGGCCGCCGACGGTCTCCACGTCCTCGTCGTCCAGGTCGACCCCGTACAGCTCGCCGAGGTCGCCGAGGTCGAGGCGGGCGGTGACGCGGTAGCGGCCGTCGCCCAGCTCCTCGACGGGCGGCAGCTCGCGGTCGTACTCGTCGGTGATCTCGCCGACGATCTCCTCCAGGATGTCCTCGATCGTGACGATGCCGGCCGTGCCGCCGTACTCGTCGATGACGACGGCGACGTGGTTGCGCTCCCGCTGCATCTCGCGCAGCAGGTCGCCGGCGTTCTTGGTGTCGGGCACGAAGGCGGCCGGGCGCATCACCGAGGAGACCGGGTCGGTCTCCGCGTCGCGGTTGATGTGCACGCGCCGGGCGAGGTCCTTGAGGTAGACGATGCCCACGATGTCGTCCTCGCTCTCGCCCGTGACGGGGATGCGGGAGAAACCGCTGCGCAGCGCCAGGGTCATGGCCTGCCGGATCGTCTTGAAGCGCTCGATGGCCACCAGTTCGGTGCGCGGCACCATCACCTCGCGCACCAGGGTGTCGCCGAGCTCGAAGACGGAGTGCACCATGCGGCGCTCCTCGTCCTCGATCAGGGACTCGCTCTCGGCGAGGTCGACCAGGGCCCGCAGTTCCGCCTCGGAGGCGAACGGGCCCTGCCGGAAGCCCTTGCCGGGGGTGAACGCGTTGCCGAGGAGGATCAGCAGCGCGGGGATCGGCCCCATCACCCGGGCCAGCGGCAGCAGCACGTACGCCGCCGCGGTGGCCGTGTTCAGCGGGTGCTGGCGGCCGATGGTGCGCGGCGAGACGCCCACGGCGACGTACGAGACCACGATCATGACGCCGATGGCGACGAGCAGCGCCTGCCAGGTCGCGTCGAAGTGCCGTACGCACAGCACCGTGACGAGCACCGCCGCCGCCATCTCGCAGGCCACGCGCACCAGCAGGGCCACATTGAGGTAGCGCGTGGGGTCGGAGGCGACGGCGAGGAGCTTGTCCGCGCCACGGCGGCCGGCCCGCATCGCCGCCTCGGCGCGGAACCGGGACATGCGGGCGATGCCGGCCTCGGCGCAGGCGGCGAGCCATGCGACGACGACCAGCAGGACGGCGTAGACCACCATCGGGATCAGTGGGTGGTGGTCGGGGCCGGTGAGGGGCCCTGGATGCCGCGCTCGGCGCGCCAGCCGTCGAGGATGGCCTTCTGCAGGCCGAACATCTCGGCCTTCTCGTCGGCCTCGTCGTGGTCGTAACCGAGCAGGTGCAGCACTCCGTGGACGGTGAGCAGCTGGAGCTCCTCGTCCATGGAGTGCTTGGTCGTGGCCGCCTCGCCCTGCTTCTTGGCCACCTCGGGGCAGAGCACGATGTCCCCGAGCAGGCCCTGGGGGGGCTCCTCGTCGTCCTTCCCGGGACGGAGCTCGTCCATCGGGAAGGACATGACGTCGGTGGGGCCCGGTTCGTCCATCCACTGGATGTGCAGCGCCTCCATGGCGTCGGCGTCGATGGCGATCACCGAGAGCTCGGACAGCGGGTGGATGCGCATGTGCTGCAGGGCGTAACGGCTGATGTCGAGCACAGCCGCCTCGTCGAAGTCCCAGCCGGATTCGTTGTTGACGTCGATCGCCATAGTGCTTCGGAGGCTACTTTCCGTTGCCGTTTCGGTTGCCGTTGAGGTCGTCGTAGCGCTCGTAGGCGTCCACGATGCGCCCGACCAGCTTATGGCGTACGACATCGGTGCTCGTCAGGCGCGAGAAGTGCACGTCCTCGACACCGTCCAGGATGTCCACGACCTGGCGCAGCCCGCTCTTCGTGCCGCCCGGCAGGTCGACCTGCGTGACGTCGCCGGTGATGACGATCTTGGAGTCGAAGCCGAGCCGGGTGAGGAACATCTTCATCTGCTCGGCGCTGGTGTTCTGCGCCTCGTCGAGGATGATGAACGCGTCGTTGAGCGTGCGGCCGCGCATGTACGCCAGCGGGGCGACCTCGATCGTCCCGCTCGCCATGAGGCGCGGGATGGAGTCGGGGTCGACCATGTCGTGCAGCGCGTCGTACAGCGGGCGCAGGTACGGGTCGATCTTCTCGTAGAGCGTGCCCGGCAGGAAGCCGAGCCGCTCGCCCGCCTCGACGGCTGGACGGGTCAGGATGATCCGGTTGACCTGCTTGGACTGCAGCGCCTGCACGGCCTTGGCCATCGCCAGGTAGGTCTTGCCGGTGCCCGCCGGGCCGATACCGAAGACGATGGTGTGCTTGTCGATGGCGTCGACGTAGCGCTTCTGGTTGAGCGTCTTGGGGCGGATGGTGCGGCCCCGGCTGGAGAGGATGTTCTGGGTCAGGACCTGGGAGGGGGTCTCCTCCAGGCCGTCGGTTCCGCTGTCCTGGCGGAGCATGGCGATCGACCGCTCCACGGCGTCCTCCGTCATCGGCTGTCCGGTGCGCAGCACCAGCATCATTTCGTCGAAGAGGCGCTGGACCAGGGCGACATCGGCCGCTCCGCCTGTCGCGCTGATCTCATTGCCTCGTACATGGATGTCGACGGCCGGGAACGCCTTCTCGATCACGCGCAGGAGCGAGTCGCCGGACCCCAGGACAGTCACCATGGGGTGCTTGGCCGGTACGACGAAGTGGGCACTCGCCTGCGGTTGCTGCGTTGTCGGTGTCTGTGTCATGGGCCAGGCACTTCGGCCTGCTCATCCCGCCTTCTGCTCTTCGACATGCCACTGGGCTTGGGGTTCAAGGGTACGTCGGTGCGACGGAGGTGCCGAGGGGTTTTACGCTGCGTCACGCGACGGGTAGAACTGCGCCATGCAGATCCGCACCGGGGGTCCCGCCGACCTCCCCGCCACGCTCGCCCTGCTCGACGGCGCCGTCGCCTGGCTGACCGCCCGCGGCCACACCGGGCAGTGGGGCACCGAGCCGTGGTCCTCCCGCCCTGCCGCCGTCGAACGGACCCGCCGGTACGCCGAGGCGTACCTGCTGCGCGCCGCCGAGGTGGACGGCGAGGTCGCCGGGGTGTGCGTGCTCGCCGGGGAACCTCCCGAGAGCGTCCCGCCCGCCGGCGAGCCCGAGTTGTACATCCGCCTGCTGGTCACCGACCGGGCGCGCTCCGGGAGCGGCATCGGGGCCGCGCTGGTCGACGACGCGGTCGCCGAAGCCCGCCGCCGGGGCGTGAGCCTGCTGCGGGTCGACTGCTACGCCGGGAGCGACGGGCGGCTGGTGCGGCGGTACGAGGCCCTCGGCTTCACCCGCGCGGAGCGGTTCGCCGTGCCCCGGGACGGGGGCGAGCCCTGGCCGGGGCAGGTGCTGCAGCGCCGGGTGTAACGACGCATGCGAAATGCATGCATGCATTTCGCATGCTCCCGTGGCGCCATGGCGAACATCCAGATCAAGGACGTCCCCGACGACGTGCACCGCACGCTCAAGCACCGCGCGGTCGAGGCGCACCAGTCCTTGAACGAGTACCTGCGCCAGCGGCTGATCGAGCAGGCGAGAACGCCGACGGTCGACGACATACTGGCCAGCGCCCGGAAGTCGGCGACGGCCGACTACACCCTCGATGACCTGCTGGGCCACATCGACGAGGGGCGTCACCGGTGATCGTCGTCGACGCGTCGGCGGTCGTCCTCGCCCTCACCCATGGCGGCCCGCTGGGCGACCTGGCACGCAAACGCCTCTCCGGCGAGACCCTGCACGCCCCGGCCGTCGTCGAGTGCGAAGCGGCCCAGGCGATCTGCGGTCTGTCACTGGGAGGAAGACTGGAGCAGTCGGCAGCGGCGACGGCGATCACCCCTCTGTCGGCCCTGCCGATTCAGCGCACGCCCGGATACGCCCTGCTCGAACGGGTCTGGGAACTGCGCGCCGACCTGTCGGCGTACGACGCGTCGTACGTGGCGCTCGCGGAGCACCTGGAATGCTCCCTGGTCACGGGCGACGCCCGGATCGCGCGGGCGGGGGCGGCGCGCTGCCCCGTCGACGTGGTCGCGTGACGTGACGCCACCGCCTCAGCGGTACGGCCGGAAGCCGATCGTCGGCACCGCCCGGCGCAGCGGCCAGCGGCGGGTGCCGGTCGGCAGCAGGTCGTCCAGGAAGGCGTAGCGGCGCAGCGCGGTGCGGTCCTGGTCGTCGTAGGCCTTGGCGTGCTGCCACCAGGCGGCGATCTCGATCCAGCCGGGCGCCGACAGCGAGCCGCCGAACTCCTGCACCGACAGGGCGGCGGTCAGGCAGGCGAAGGCCAGCCGGTCGGCCAGCGGCCATCCGGCGAGCGAGCCGGTCACGAAGCCGGCGACGAAGACGTCGCCCGCCCCCGTCGGGTCGAGCGCCTCCACGTCGAGCGCGGGCACCTCCGCGCACTGCCCGGAGCCGGAGTCCACCGCGTAGGCGCCCTCGGGGCCGAGCGTCACCACCGCCAGCGGCACCCGTTCGGCCAGCTTGCGGGCGGCGGCCCGGGGGCAGTCGGTGCGGGTGTAGGCCATCGCCTCGGCGGCGTTGGGCAGGAACGCGTCGCAGTGCTCCAGGTCGCTGAGGTCGGAGGGGTCCCAGCGGCCGGACTCGTCCCAACCCACATCGGCGAAGACCCGGCTGCCGTGCCGGGCGGCGTGCCCGATCCACTCCTGGCGCGGCCGGCCCGGCACCAGCGAGGCCAGGCAGGCCCGGCTCGGCGGCGGGCACGCCGGGGCGGTCTCCTCCGGCGGCGGGGCCTCGTGGCCGTGGCTGACCATGGTCCGCTCGCCCTCGTACGCCATGGAGACGGTGACCGGCGAGTGCCAGCCGGGGATCCTCCGGGACGGCGTGAGGTCGATGTCCTCGCCCTCGGCGAGGGAGTCCCAGCAGTAGTCGCCGTACACGTCGTCGCCGAAGGCGGCGGCCAGGCAGGTGCGCAGGCCGAGCCTGGCCAGGGCGGTGGCCATGTTGGCGACGCCGCCGGGGCTGGAGCCCATGCCGCGGGCCCAGGACTCGGTGCCGCGCACGGGCGCGCTGTCCAGACCGGTGAAGATGATGTCCAGGAAGACCGTGCCGGTCAGGTACACATCGGTCTCCGGGTCGTCCGCGGCGCGCACGGCGGCCAGCGGATCGAGGACGGGCTGGTCATCCACCCGGGCTTCCTCCCGACCTGGTGTCGTTCGGACCGATCGTACGCGCGGCGCCCCCACCCGCATGCGTTTGTCCGTTCGGACACTCGGGCGGATCATGAAGGAAACCCGATGAATCGCGGGGGCTGGACATGGCCGGACCTTCGGCTTCACCACCGCGGCTGATCGTGACCTCCGGGCCGGACGAGGGCACCGTCTTCGACATCCCGGCCGGGTACTGCGAGATCGGCAGACTGCCCGGCAGCGGCATCCGGCTCGACGGCGAGGGGATCAGCAGGCGGCACGCCGCGATGAACCGTGCCGGGAGCCATGTCGTCCTCGCCGACCTGGGCTCGACCAACGGCACGTTCCTCAACGGGGACCGCCTCATGGCGCCCCGGCCGCTGCGGGACGGGGACCTGGTACGGATCGGGCACGTCGACCTGCGGCTGTCGGTGGCCTCGGGCGGCGACCTGGACCCGGAGCCGGGACGGGAGCCGGCCGCACAGGACCCGCCCGGCCCCGGTGATCCCCCGCCACCCGCCGCGCCGCCGGTGATCACCGACCTCGGCGACGTCCGCGGCCCCGCCCCGCGCGGCCGCCCGCGGCGGTACGCCTCGGCGCACGAGCAGTTCCTGGTGGGCCGCGACCTGTACCGGGACGATCCGCCGGCGCCCGCGGCGGACGGCCCGGACGAGGGGTACGCACATCCCGGCCCGGACCCGGATCCCTACGACGACGCGTACGCCGACCCGGACGGCGCCCTCCTCCCCGGGCAGCGGCCGGGCCGCGCCCTGATGGTGCTGGGCGTGCTCGTCGCGCTCGCCGGGTTCGTCATCTGGGTGTCGCTGATCCTCGGTCTGCTGGGCGGCACGGGCAGCGCCGCGGTGCCGCCGGACCCCTTCACCGAGCAGCTGTGGGGAGCCCCGAAGGCCCCGCTGGGGTTCGCCGCGTTCGGCGGCGGGGCGGTGCTCTTCGGTGCCGGCGTGGCCCTGTCGAAGGCGGCGCGCCGGCGCGCCCACGAGGCCGGGCGGCACGGGGGGCAGCACCGTGTCCACCGCGGTGGACCCACCCCCTGACGCACCGCCACTTGGACGACGGGGCCCGCTACACGCCCTCGCGGGGCACCGGCCGCCAGCTCGCGGTGCCCGTGCCCCCGCGCGGAGGGCGGGGGCCGCGGCGCCGTGCGCGGGCCAGCCACAGGCCCCGCCCCGCCGACCACGCCAGCAGCGCGGCGACGAGCGGACCGCCGAGGAGGATCACCAGCCCGGCACCGATGTTGGCGCCGATGACGCCCGCGGTCACGACCCGCCAGCCCGCGCCGGCCAGCGCACCGGCAGCGACCAGCGGGCCGAGCACCTGCCACCACCGTCCGTCGAACCGTTCCGGCCCGGGCCGCGAGGCCATCCCCAGCACGGTCGCGGCGGCCACGGCGAGCAGCGCCGCCACCACGCCCAGCCCGGTCTCCACACCGGCCGGGACGTCCAAGGGCCGCACCAGGTAGTCGAGTTCCGAGGGGCGGAAGCCGGCGGCCTCCTGCCGGCCCAGCAGGCCCCAGACGGCGACCGGTACCGAGGCGATCAGGGTGACGGCCGCGAGGGGCCGTATCGGGTGCTTTCGCATGAGTCCATGCTCCGTCCACGGGATGCGGTCCGCATGAGTGCGCGTACTCAGTTCGCATGCCCCGGGACGAGGAACGAACTCAGAAAACGTAGGCGTCCACTTCGGCGAGGTAGCGGGCGCGCAGATGCTCCTCGTCGTCCAGGAACGCGGCCCGGAAGGAGTTGCGGGCCAGGCGCCGCACGGTGTCCTCGTCGAGGGCGAGCGCGTCGCGCAGGGCGTCGAAGTTGTCGCCGGCGTAGCCGCCGAAGTAGGCGGGGTCGTCGGAGTTGACGGTGACCAGCAGCCCCGCGTCGAGCATCGCGGGCAGCGGGTGCTCGTCCAGGGCTGCCACGCAGCGCAGGCGGACGTTGGACAGCGGGCAGACGGTCAGCGGGACCTGGTCGCGGGCCAGCCGGGCGACCAGTTCCGGGTCCTCCATGCTGCGGATGCCGTGGTCGATCCGGTCCACGCCGAGCACGTCCAGCGCCTCCCACACGTATGCGGGCGGGCCCTCCTCCCCGGCGTGCGCCACGCGGCGCAGTCCCGCCGCGGCGGCCGCGTCGTAGACCTCGCGGAACGTCACCGGCGGATGTCCGACCTCCGCCGAGTCCAGCCCGACCGCCGCGATGCGGTGCAGGTGGGGCCGGGCGGCCTCGAAGGTCTCCATCGCGGACGCCGCGGACTCGTCGCGCAGGAAACACATGATCAGCCGGGTGCTGACGCCGTGCCGCTCCCGGCTGCCGTCCAGCGCCCGCGCCAGCCCCTCCACGACGGTCCCGATCGGCACCCCGCGCGCGGTGTGCGCCTGCGGGTCGAAGAAGATCTCCGCGTGCCGCACCCCCTGGGCGGCGGCCCGCGCCAGGTAGGCGTCCGCGAGGTCGGCGAAGTCCCGCTCGGTGCGGAGCACGGCCATCAGCGCGTAGTACAGGTCGAGGAACGACTGCAGGTCGTCGAACGCGTACGCCCGCCGCAGTTCGTCCGCCGAGGCGTACGGAAGGGTGACCCCGTTGCGCTCGGCGAGGGCGAAGGCCAGCTCCGGTTCGAGGGTGCCTTCGATGTGCAGATGGAGTTCGGCCTTCGGGATCGTCACCCGGCAACGGTACAGGTCACAGCGGTGCGGACCGGTTCGCGGCGGGTCAGCGGCGGCGTGGCACGGGCACCCGGCCGAGGTCCTGGGCGACGGTCAGCTCCGCCGCGAAACCGGCGGCGCGGGCCTGCCGCTCGAAGGCCTCGGGGTCGGTGTAGCGCTGGGAGAAGTGGGTGAGGACCAGGTGGCGCACTCCGGACTCGGCGGCGACCCGGGCCGCCTGACCCGCCGTCAGGTGCCCGTGCTCCTGGGCGAGCGAGGCGTCCTCGTCCAGGAAGGTGGACTCGATGACGAGCAGGTCGCAGCCGTCGGCCAGCGCGTACACCGCGTCGCACAGCCGGGTGTCCATGACGAAGCCGAAGCGCTGGCCGGGCCGCACCTCGCTGACGTCGGCGAGGGTGACGCCGTCGGCCTCGCCGTCGCGCTGGAGACGGCCGACCGCGGGCCCGGTGATGCCGTGGGCCGCGAGCCGGTCCGGCAGCATGCGGCGGCCGTCCGGCTCGACGAGGCGGTAGCCGTACGCCTCCACGGGGTGGGAGAGCCGCCGGGCCTCCAGCCGGAAGGCGCCGTCGGCCAGGACGACGGTGTCGCCGGAGACCGGCTCCTCGCGCAGCTTCACCGTCTCCCGGTAGGCGGTCGCGTAGCGCAGCCGGTCGAAGAAGTGCCGCCCGGACTCGGGGTAGTGGGCGGTCACGGGGTGCGGCACCCGGTCGAGGTTGATCCGCTGGATCACCCCGGCCAGGCCCAGGCTGTGGTCGCCGTGGAAGTGCGTGACGCACAGCCGGGTGAGGTCGTGCGCGGCCACCCCGGCGCGCAGCATCTGGCGCTGGGTGCCCTCGCCGGGGTCGAAGAGGATGCCCTCGCCGTCCCAGCGCAGGAAGTAGCCGTTGTGGTTGCGGTGCCGGGTCGGGACCTGGCTGGCCGTGCCCAGGACGACGAGTTCGCGTGCTGACACCGGCCGTTATCCCGGCGGCCAGTCAAGGCCGCGCCCGCCGAGCACGTGCGCATGGGCGTGGAAGACGGTCTGGCCGGCGCCCGCCCCGGTGTTGAACACGATCCGGTAGCCGGTGCCGTCCACCTTGTCCCCGGCCGCCACCTCGCCCGCCTCGCGCAGCACGTCGGCGGCGAGCTGCGGCTCCGCGGCGGCGAGGGAGGCCGCGTCCGGGTAGTGCGCCTTGGGGATCACCAGCACATGCGTCGGCGCCTGGGGGTTTATGTCGCGGAACGCGACCGTCGTCCCCGTCTCACGGACGACGGTCGCGGGCACGCTCCCCGCGACGATCTTGCAGAACAGACAGTCCGCCTGCGGTTCTCCCGCCACCGTGGCGCCTCCGGCTCGTCGTTGATCAGGTCGTTGATCAGGTCGTTGATCGGTACGGGCATGCTACCGGTGCCGTGACGGCCCGCAGCGGAGCCCGGGTCACGGCAGCGGCGGCGGCGTCCGCGCCGGGTTCTCCGCCAACGCGTCGAGGGCGAGACGGATCGCGGTGTCGAGCTGGGGGTCGCGGCCGGCCGCCCAGTCCTGCGGGGTCTGCGGCACCTCGACGTCCGGGTCGACACCGTGGTTCTCCAGGTCCCAGCCGACGCCCTCCATCCAGGTCGCGTACTTCGGCTGGGTCACCAGCGTGCCGTCGACCAGGTGGTAGCGGGAGTCGATGCCGATGACCCCGCCCCAGGTCCTGGTGCCGACCACGGGCCCGATCCCCAGCGCCTTGATGGCCGCGTTCACGATGTCGCCGTCGGAGCCGGAGAACTCGTTGGCGACCGCGACGACCGGGCCGCGCGGGGCGTCCAGCGGGTAGGTGAAGGCGGGCAGCCCACGGGGCAGGTCCCAGCCGACGACACGGCGGGCGAGCTTCTCCACGACGAGCTGCGAGGTGTGGCCGCCGCGGTTCTCCCGGACGTCCACGATCAGGCCCTCGCGGGCCACCTCGACGCGCAGGTCGCGATGGAGCTGCGCCCAGCCCGAGCCCACCATGTCGGGCACGTGCACATACCCCAGCCGGCCCTGCGACGCCTCGCGGACGTGGGCGCGCCGCCCGGCGACCCAGTCGTGGTACCGCAGGGGCTCCTCGTCCGGGATGGGCACCACGACGACCTGGCGCGGCGCGCTCCCGTCGGCCGGGGCCACGGTCAGCTCGACGGGCTTGCGCACGGTCCCGATCAGCAGCGGACCGGGCCCGGCCACCGGGTCGACGGGGCGGCCGTCGACCGCGAGGATCGCGTCACCGGCACGCACGGCGACCCCGGGCGCGGCCAGCGGGGCGCGGGCGCGCGGGTCGGAGGTCTCGGAGGGCAGGACGCGCCCGATCCGCCAGACGCCGTCCTCGTCGCGCAGGAGGTCGGCGCCGAGCAGGCCCTGCCGGTAGAGGGAGTCGACACGCCCGCCGGACGGACTGACGTAGGCGTGCGAGGTGCCGAGTTCGCCCGCCACCTCCCACAGCAGGTCGACCAGGTCGTCGTGGGTGGCGACGCGGTCCAGCACCGGCCGGTAGCGGTCGCGCACGCCGTCCCAGTCGACTCCGCCCATGTCGGCGCGCCAGAAGTTGTCGCGCATGAGGCGGTGCGCCTCGTCGTACATCTGCCGCCACTCGGCGTGCGGGTCGACGGTGACGCGGACCCGGGACAGGTCCACCGTCACGTTGCTGTCCGAGTCGTCCTCGGAGGGCGTGGACTTGTGGTCGGCGGCGGCGACCCGCAGCCGGTGGCCCGAGGTGACCAGCACCTTGTTGCCGTCACCGCTGACCGCGTAGTCGTCCGCGTCGTCGGCGATCTCCTCGACGCGCAGCTGCTTCAGGTCGTACCGCTCCAGCACGCTGGACGGCGGCTCCGCCTCCGGGGAGGCCAGGCTCGCGCCGAGCACGCCGCGCACGGGGTGGCGCAGCCACAGCACGCCGTCCTTGGCGGCCCGCAGCGTGGAGTAGCGGGCGGCCTCGACCGGGAAGGGCACGATGCGGTCGGCCAGGCCCTCGACGTCGACACGGGTGACGGGGATGCGTGGGCGCTCCTCGCCGTCCTCCTTGCGGGACTCGCCCTTGCCGCTCTTGGCGTCGTCCTGGCCGCGCTCGTCGCCGTCCTTCTCCTCCGCCGAGGGGTCGACCGGCCGGCCGTGGAGCTGCGGGCCGAAGGGCGAGGGGGTGGTGGCGGCGAGGGTGATCAGGTGCGGGCGGCAGGAGGCGAGGAAGGCCAGGTCGAAGGCGTGCTCGTCGTAGACCGGGTCGAAGGACCGCTCGGACAGGAAGGCCAGGTGCTTGCCGTCGGCGGTGAAGGCAGGCGAGAAGTCGTTGAAGCGCAGGGGCGTGGCGTCGACGACGGTCAGGTCCGCGGTGGACGCCAGCTTGAGCTGGCTCAGCGGCTCCCGGCCCGGCTGGGACCAGGCCAGCCACGCGGAGTCCGGCGAGAAGGCCAGGCCACTGGCGTGGCCGTACTCGCTCTCCACGACCGTGCGGACCTCGCCGGTCTGCGCCTCGACCAGCAGCACCCGGCCGTCGTGCGAGGCGACCGCGATCCGGTGGCCGTCCGGGGAGACGGTCATCGCCAGGACGCGGCCGAGCCGGCCCGCGGCCAGCCGGCGTGGCGCCGGGACGCCGCCCGCCGCGGGGGCGATCTCCAGGGCGTCCTCACCCTCCGCGTCGGTGACCCACACGACCTGCTGGTCGCCCTCGCCGCCGAACACCCGCGGCAGCCGTGTGCGGACCCCCGGTTCGGCGGCCAGCGCCCGCGCGGGACCGCCGCGGTGGGTGACCCAGTGCGTGGTGCCGCGGACCTCGACGGCGCTGCCGCGGCCGGTGTGGTCCGGGCGGGCGTCGCCGAGGTGGTGGGCGGCGTGGACGGGGTGCGGCTGCAGGTCGGTGCGCTGGCCGCCGAGGCGCACCTCCAGCGGACGGGCCTCGGCGCCGTCGAGGTCGTCCAGCAGGAACAGCCGGCCGGCGCTGGTCCACACGACGCGGGTGCCGTCGGTCGCGGCGTGCCGGGCGTAGAAGCCGCCGTCCTCCACGGCGGTGTGTCGCCGCAGGTCGCTCCCGTCGGGAAGGCTGGAGTAGAGCGCGCCGACGCCCTCGTGGTCGGAGAGGAACGCCAGCCTCTCCCCCACCCACATCGCGCACTCCAGGTTGCCGTCCAGGTCCGCGTGGACCCGCTCGAACTCCCCGCTCCCCGAGCGGTCGATCCACAGCTTGCCCGCCGTGCCGCCGCGGTAGCGCTTCCACGCCGCCGCCTCGCGGCCCATCGTCGCGGACAGCAGCAGCACCGCGCCGTCCGGCCCGTACGCGACGTCCCCGACGGGCCCGTACGGCAGGGTGCGGGCCGGGCCGCCGTCGAGCGGGACCGCCCACGCCCAGCTGCGGCGCGAGGACGCCTGCCCGTGCGGGCTGATGGCCAGTACCTCGCCGTCCGCGGTCCAGCCGCGCACCAGGGCGCGCCCGGCGCCCCAGAACGTCAGCCGCTTCGAGGGGCCGCCGTCGACCGGCGCCACATGGACCTCCGGCGCCCCGTCGCGGGTCGAGCTCCACGCCACGTGCGCCCCGTCCGGCGAGAACCGCGGGTGTGCCACCGGCATGTTGTCCGCGCTCACGCGCCACGCCCGGCCGGCGCCGTCGAGCGGGGCCGCCCAGACGTCGTCCTCGGCGATGAAGGTGATCAGGTCGCCGTGCAGATGGGGAAAGCGGAGGTACGAGGGGTGCGAAGGCTGCGTCACGCCGTCACATTAACCACCCAGTGGCCTGTGGGTCAGGGGTTTTGGATCTCATTTGCCCTGCGGGAGCGAGCCGACGGGCGCACCGGTGCCGAAAGCGACGCGCGGTGCCGGGGGGCGCCGGCACCGGGACGGGCGCGCGCCCGGGGACGAGCGCACACAGGGCGGAGCGCTCAGCCCCAGCGGCCCGTGCGTCCCAGGAGCAGCGCGGTCGCCGCGACACCGGCCGTCGAGGTGCGCAGGACACTCGCGCCGAGCCGGTACGGCTTGGCCCCCGCCGCGGCCAGGGTGTCCAGCTCCTCGGGGGAGACACCGCCCTCGGGCCCGACGACCAGGACGATGTCGCCGTCCGCCGGAAGGGCCGCGGCGGCCAGCGGCTCTGCCCCCTCCTCGTGGAGGACGGCGGCGAAGGCGGCACCGGCGAGCAGCGGCCCGAGCTGACGGGTCGTCGCCAACTCGCCGACGTCGGGGAAGCGCAGACGGCGGGCCTGCTTGGCGGCCTCGCGGGCGGTGGAGCGCCACTTGGCGAGGGACTTGGCGCCGCGGTCGCCCTTCCACTGCGTGATGCAGCGGGCGGCGGCCCACGGCACGATCGCGTCGACGCCGACCTCCGTCATGGTCTCCACGGCCAGTTCGCCGCGGTCGCCCTTCGGGAGGGCCTGCACCACCGTGATCCGCGGGCGGGGGACGGGCTCCTCCCGGACCCCGGTGACGGCGACCTCGAGGGTGTCCTTGCCGTCCACGACGGCCACGACGCCCTGCGCGCCCCGCCCCTGACCGTCCGTCAGCACGATCTCCTCTCCGACCTGCAGCCGCCGCACGGAGACGGCGTGCCGCCCCTCGGGGCCGGAGAGCGTGATCCGGTCCGGGCCCAGGGCGCCGGGCTCGACAACGAAGACAGGGGCGGTCACAAAGCGCTCCGGGCGGAGTCGAGTTCGGCCGCGAGCAGCCGGACGAGGTCGATGGCGGGCAGCTCCCTGGCCATGGCGTGCCCCTGGCCGGCCCACAGGGCCATCGCCCCGGGGTCACCGGCCGCGGCGGCCGCCCCGCGCACCGGGGCGGTCAGGAAGTGGATCCGCGGGTAGCCGGGCGGGGCGTACCGGCCGTGCTCGCGCAGGTACCGGTTGACCAGCCCCCGCGCGGGACGACCGGTGAACGCCCGGGTCAGCTCGGTTTCCGCGAAGTCGGGGTCGGTCAGGGCCCGCTTGTGCACCGGGTGCGCCCCCGACTCGGGACAGGCCAGGAAGGCGGTGCCCATCTGCGCCGCGTCCGCGCCCGCCGCCAGCACCGCGGCGATCTGCGCGCCGCGCATGATGCCGCCCGCCGCCACGAGGGGCAGCGACACGGCCTCCCGCACCTGCGGCAGCAGGACGAGCAGCCCGGTCTCGGTACCGTCCCGCTCCGGATCGTCGCGGTGCGTGGACTGGTGGCCGCCGGCCTCGGCGCCCTGCACGCACACCGCCGCCGCGCCCGCCTCCTCGGCGGCCCGCGCCTCGGCGACCGAGGTCACGGTGACGACGGTGACCGTGCCGGCGTCGCCGAAGGCCCGCAGCACCGCGGGCTCCGGACAGCCGAAGGTGAAGCTCACCAGGGGAACGGGGTCCTCCAGCAGGGCCGCGATCTTCGCCCCGTACGCGTCCTCCAGCACGGCGTCGCCGCCCGTGCCGGGGTCGCCCAGGAACGTGCCGTAGCGGGTGGCCTCACCCGCCAGCCGCGCGGCGAAGTCCTCGACGCGCGCGGGGTCGGCGGTCTCGCGCTGCGGCAGGAACACGTTCACGCCGAAGGGCCGCGAGGTGAGCCGCCGGACCTGTGCGATCTCCTCGCGCATGGCCTCCGCGGTCCGGAAGCCGGCCGCCAGGAAACCGACACCGCCGCCCTCGGCCACGGCCGCCGCCAGGGCGGGAGTGGACGTCCCGCCGGCCATCGGCGCCTGCACGACCGGATGCGCGGCGAGGGTGGAGAGATCGGTCAGCGCGGCCATGCGCCCATCGTTTCACGACCTCGGACGCACGGCTGCGCGGGGCGCGGGCGGGTGCCCGCGCCCCGTTCCGTGTCATGCCGCGCGCTCAGCGGCCGTTGAAGGCGTCCTTCAGCCGCGAGAACAGACCCTGCTGGCCCGGCTGGAACTGGCCGAGCGGCCGCTCCTCGCCGCGCAGCTTCGCCAGGCGCCGCAGGAGTTCCTCCTGGTCCGGGTCGAGCTTGCCCGGGGTCTGCACCTCGACGTGCACGACCAGGTCACCCCGGCCGCCGCCGCGCAGATGCGTGATGCCGCGCTGGTGCAGCGGGATCGACTGGCCGGACTGCGTGCCCGGCCGGATGTCGATCTCCTCCAGGCCGTCCAGGGTCTCCAGCGGCACCTTGGTGCCCAGCGCCGCCGCCGTCATCGGGATGGTGACGGTGCAGTGCAGGTCGTCGCCGCGCCGCTGGAACTGCGCGTGCGGCAGCTCGCGGATCTCCACGTAGAGGTCGCCGGCGGGCCCGCCGCCGGGGCCGACCTCGCCCTCGCCCGCGAGCTGGATGCGGGTGCCGTTGTCGACACCGGCGGGGATCTTCACCGTCAGCGTGCGCCGCGAGCGGACCCGGCCGTCGCCCGCGCACTCCGGGCACGGGTTCGGCACGACGGTGCCGAAGCCCTGGCACTGGGGGCAGGGCCGGGAGGTCATGACCTGGCCCAGGAAGGACCGGGTGACCTGGGAGACCTCACCGCGGCCGCGGCACATGTCGCAGGTCTGCGCCGAGGTGCCGGGGGCGGCGCCCTCGCCGTGGCAGGTGTTGCAGACGATCGCCGTGTCGACCTGGATGTCCTTGGTCGTGCCGAAGGCGGCCTCGTCGAGCTCGATCTCCAGCCGGATCATCGCGTCCTGGCCGCGCCGGGTGCGCGAGCGCGGACCGCGCTGGGACGCCGTGCCGAAGAAGGCGTCCATGATGTCGCTGAAGTTGCCGAAGCCCTGGCCGAAGCCCGCGCCCGCGCCGGCACCGCCGCCGTTGGCGGACAGCGGGTCGCCGCCGAGGTCGTAGACCTGCTTCTTCTGCGGGTCCGACAGCACCTCGTAAGCGGCGTTGATCTCCTTGAACCGCTCCTGGGTCTTCGGGTCCGGATTGACGTCCGGGTGCAGCTCGCGCGCGAGACGGCGGAAGGCCTTCTTGATCTCGTCCGGACTCGCGTCGCGGCGCACGCCGAGCACGGCGTAGTAGTCGGTGGCCACTACGACTCCGCCAGGATCTGTCCGACGTAACGTGCCACTGCGCGTACCGCTCCCATCGTTCCGGGGTAGTCCATGCGGGTCGGGCCGACCACGCCAAGTTTCGCGACCGCCTCGTCGCCCGAACCGTAGCCGACGGAGACGACCGATGTGGAGTTCAGGCCCTCGTGGAAATTCTCGTGACCGATTCGCACGGTCACGCCCGAATCCCCGGCCTCGCCCAGCAGCTTGAGGAGCACGACCTGCTCCTCCAGCGCCTCCAGCACCGGGCGGATCGTGAGGGGGAAATCATGGCCGAAACGGGTCAGGTTGGCGGTGCCGCCCAGCATGATCCGTTCCTCGGTCTCCTCGACCAGGGTCTCCAGCAGCGTCGCCAGCACGACCTGCACCGACGGCCGGTCGTCCGGCTCGAAGCCGTCCGCGAGGTCCTGCACCAGCTGCGGGACGTCGGCGAAGCGCCGTCCCACCACCCGGCTGTTGAGCCGGGCCCGCAGATCGGCCAGCACGGTCTCGCCCACCGGCGCGGGCGCGTCGACCAGCCGCTGCTCCACCCGGCCGGTGTCCGTGATCAGCACCAGCATCAGCCGGGCCGGCGCCAGGGCCAGCAGTTCGACGTGCCGCACGGTCGAGCGGGTCAGCGACGGGTACTGGACGACGGCGACCTGCCGGGTCAGCTGCGCCAGCAGCCGCACGGTGCGGGCCACCACGTCGTCGAGGTCCACGGCGCCGTCCAGGAAGTTCTGGATGGCCCGGCGCTCCGCGCCCGACAGCGGCTTGACGTTCGTGAGCCGGTCGACGAAGAGCCGGTAGCCCTTGTCGGTCGGCACCCGGCCGGCGCTGGTGTGGGGCTGCTGGATGTAGCCCTCCTCCTCCAGCACGGCCATGTCGTTGCGCACCGTGGCCGGGGACACCCCCAGCCGGTGGCGCTCGGTGAGCGCCTTGGAGCCGACCGGTTCCTCGGTGCCCACGTAGTCCTGGACAATGGCACGCAGCACATCGAGTCGTCGTTCGCTCAGCATTGCGGCGTCCACCTCCAGTCGTCCGGTCACCGGTGCGTCGGTCGTTCTCCGTGCCCTGGCACTCCCGACAAGTGAGTGCCAGCTTTCCCCAAGTCAGTGTACGGCGGGGAGGCAAGACCTCGGCAAGGGCGGTCCGCACCCGGACCCCCTCGACCGGCCACCGTAGCGCGCGCGGCCCACCCCGGCGGGGATACCGTCGCGGTGTGGAGACGACACCGACGGCGCCGGAGCCCTTCGCCGGCTGGGAGCACCTGGCACCCGGCGTGGCCCGCTGCCGGATGCCGTTCCTCGACGTCACCATCGGGGTCGTCGTCGGCGCCGAGGGCGTCCTGCTGGTGGACACCGGCTCTTCGGTCGCCGAGGGGGCCGAGCTGGGCCGCCGGGTCCGTGAGCTGACCGGGCGCGACGTGACGCACATCGCACTGACCCACGGTCACTTCGACCACGTCTTCGGCACGGCCGCCTTCCCCGGCGCCCAGGTCTTCGGCGAGATGACACTCGGCGCCCACCTCGGCCGCGAGCGCTTCACGCTGCGCCTGGACGCGATCGAGCACGGCGCCGGCGAGGAGGCCGCGACGCTGGCCGCGGAGGTCCTGGTGCCGCCCGGTCACCTCGTGGACGGCCGCTGGGCACTGGACCTCGGCGGCGACCGCGAGGTCCTGCTGGTCCACCCCGGTGAGGGACACACCACGCACGACCTGGTGGTGGTCGTGCCCGGGACGCCCGCCGTGGTCTTCTGCGGCGACCTCGTCGAGGAGTCCGGCGAGCCGCAGGCCGGCCCGGACGCCACCCCGGGCGCGTGGCCGGGCACCCTGGACCGGCTGCTGGAGCTGGGCGGCGAGAGCGCGCTCTACGTCCCCGGACACGGAGCCGTGGTCGACGCGCGCTTCGTCCGCGCCCAACGGGACGCGCTGGCGGCCCGGTTCGGATCCGCTTGAGCGGCGGTCCGCCCGGATACGATCCCTGGCATGCGCAGCCGGAACTACGACGCCGATCTCACCCCGCCCTGGAAGCGGCCGTCCGTGCCCGCGCCCGAGGTCGCGGCCGAACGGGACCTGGTGGTGGAGGAGGTCTCCACCGGCTTCTGCGGGGCGGTGATCCGCTGCGAGAAGACCGCCGAGGGGCCGACCGTCACGCTGGAGGACCGCTTCGGCAAGCACCGGGTCTTCCCCCTCGTGCCGCGCGGCTTCCTCCTGGAGGGCAAGGTCGTCACCCTGGTGCGGCCCACCGCCGCCGCCCCCTCCGGCCCCCGGCTGACCGCCTCGGGCTCCCTCGCCGTCCCCGGCGCACGGGCCCGGGTCGCCCGCGCCGGGCGCATCTACGTCGAGGGACGCCACGACGCGGAGCTCGTCGAGCGGGTCTGGGGCGACGACCTGCGGGTCGAGGGCGTCGTCGTGGAGTACCTGGAGGGCGTCGACGACCTGCCCGCCATCGTCTCCGCCTTCGCCCCCGGACCCGGCGCACGGCTCGGCGTGCTCGTCGACCACCTCGTACCGGGCTCCAAGGAGTCCCGGATCGCCGCCTCGGTCACCGGCGACCACGTGCTGGTCGCCGGCCACCCCTACATCGACGTCTGGGAGGCCGTGAAGCCCTCCTCCGTCGGCATCCCCGCCTGGCCGGCGGTGCCGCGCGGCCAGGACTGGAAGACCGGGGTGTGCCGCGCGCTCGGCTGGCCGGAGAACACCGGAGCCGCCTGGCAGCACATCCTGGGCTCGGTCCGTTCCTACAAGGACCTCCAGCCGGAACTGCTGGGCCGCGTGGAGGAGCTGATCGACTTCGTCACGGCCCCGGGCGCCTGATCAGTCGACCAGGTCCCTGACCACCGCGTCCGCGAGCAGCCGCCCGCGCAGCGTGAGCACCGCCCGCCCGGTTTCGTACGCGCCCGGCTCCAGCAGCCCGTCGGCCACCGCGCGCCCGGCGGCCGCCGCCCCGGCCGGGGCCAGGATGTCCAGCGGGCAGCCGTCCGCGAGCCGCAGCTCCAGCAGGATGCGCTCCACCCGGCGGTCCTCCGCGGCCAGCACCTCGCGGCCCGCGCCGGGACTGCGCCCCTCCGCGAGCGCCGCCGCGTACGCCGCGGGGTGCTTCACGTTCCACCAGCGCACGCCGCCCACGTGGGCGTGCGCGCCCGGTCCGGCGCCCCACCAGTCGGCGCCCGTCCAGTACAGCTCGTTGTGGCGGCACCGGGCCGACGTCGAGGTCGCCCAGTTCGACACCTCGTACCAGTCGAAACCGGCTTCCGACAGACGCTCCTCGGCGATCAGGTAGCGGTCCGCGTGGACGTCGTCGTCGGTCATCGGCACCTCGCCCCGCCGGATCCGGCGGGCCAGCTGCGTGCCCTCCTCCACGATCAGCGCGTACGCCGACACATGGTCCGGGCCCGCGTCGATCGCCGCGTCCAGGGACGCCCGCCAGTCGTCGTCCGACTCCCCCGGTGTGCCGTAGATCAGGTCCAGGTTCACATGCTCGAAGCCGGCTGCCCGCGCCTCCGCCACGCAGGCCTCCGGCCGGCCCGGCGTGTGCCTGCGGTCCAGCACCTGCAGCACGTGCTGCCGGGCGCTCTGCATCCCGAACGACATCCGGTTGAAGCCCCCGGCCCGCAGCTCCGCCAGGTACGCGGGGTCCACCGACTCCGGATTCGCCTCCGTCGTGACCTCGGCCCCCTCCGCCAGGCCGAACTCGTCCCGGATGGCGCCCAGCATGCGGGTCAGGTCCGCCGCCGGCAGCAGCGTCGGCGTGCCGCCGCCGACGAACACCGTCTCGACGCGGCGGGCGTCGTCGCCCAGCACCTTGCGGGCGAGCCGGATCTCGTCGATCAGCGTGTCCGCGTAGTTCTCGCGGGAGGCGAGCACGCCGCCGGTGCCGCGCAGCTCGGCGGCGGTGTAGGTGTTGAAGTCGCAGTAGCCGCAGCGGGTGGCGCAGTACGGGACGTGCAGGTAGAATCCGAGCGGGCGGTTCTCCGCCCCGGCGAGGGCTGCCGGGGGCAGCGCACCGTTCTGGGGCATGGGCTCGCCGTCGGGCAGTACGGATGGCATGCCCCCATTGTGCCGGGGTTTTTTCCCCGCCCGCCCTCCCGGGTGCCCTGTGAAGTCAGGGCACCCCGGCGCGCGTGGTTCTTGGCCCGGGTTCGGGGCCTCCGGGGCTGACCATTCTGGACAGCACATTTACGTGCGTTTCCAGCACCTACTCATCCCATCCCGACCCGGATACCGCACACAAATATGCTCCACAGTCCGGAACACCCACCCTCCCCCAGCCTCCGGCGGGGGTGCCCCCACCACCCCCGCCCCCTCCGTAGTGTTCGCGCCTGATCCCCAGGGTGGGGTATGGAGGCGGCCATGGCGCGGGCACCCGTTGGTGCGGCGGCACATCAGCCGCCCAGCCGTCACCGCCAACGCACACCGCGCCGGCCGCCACGTCGCGCCCACAGCGGGTCCCCCGGCCGAATGTTGGGGCAGGCACTGGCGGGCCGATGGGGGCGGCATCCAGGCAACCGCAGTCACCACGGTCCGCCTCCACACCCCCACTGGGGATCAGGCGCATGACGAAACGGAGGGGGCGGGGGAGTTGGGGGCACCCCCGGCCGGAGGCTGGGGGAGGGTGGGCGTTCTGGACTGTGGAGCATATGTGGGTGCACAACCCGGGGTGATCAGTTGAGAGCGCCCGAGGCACCTAAATGTGCTGTCCAGAATGCCCAGCCCCGGAGGCCCCGCACCCGGCCCCCACGAAACGCGCGCCGGGGCCACTGACTTCACAGGGCACACGGGCGGGAGGGCGGGGAAAAAACCAGACGGCAACCACGACGGCGCCGCACACAGCTACTGGGCCCGCAGGACGAGCAGCGCCAGATCATCGTCCGGCGGAGCCGGATCGTACCCGTGCACCGCCCTGCGAATCCGCTCCGCGACCCCCGCCGCCCCCAACCCCACGCACCCCGCGAGCACCACCGCGAGCCCGTCGTCGTCGTCGAACTGCCGGTTGCCGCTGCGCCGCTCAGTGACGCCGTCGGTGACGCACAGGAGCGTGTCCCCGGGAGCGAGGTGGAACGATTCGCTGCGGTAGTGGGCGTCGTCCGTGATGCCCAGCAGTATCTGCGGGGCGGCCGCTGCGCGGACCGTGCCCGCGCCGTTCAGGACGAGCGGCAGCGGGTGGCCGGCGCTGGCCAGGGTGCACAGGACACCGCCGTCGCCGCCGGGCACGATCTCGCCGTAGAGCAGCGACAGGAAGCGCGGGCCGGTCTCCCAGCCGGGGCCGAGGCCGTCGCCGAGAGTCGCCGCGGCTGCCTCGTCCGCGAGGGCGCGGTTGAGGCGGTCGAGGACCTCGGCGACGCCGTGGCCCTCCCGGGCGAGGAGCCGCATCACGGGCCGGGCCAGCCCGGTGACGGCGGCCGCCTCGGGACCGTTGCCCTGGACGTCGCCGAGCGCGAAGCACCAGCGGCCGCCGCCTGCCGGGAAGATGTCGTAGAAGTCGCCGCCGACGACGTCGGCGCGCGTGGGCTCGTAGACGACGGCCGTTTCCACGCCGGGGACGGTGCCGAGCCCGGCGGGCAGCAGCCCGCGCTGCAGGACGCGGCTGATCATGGCCTGCCGGGCGTACTGCCGGGCCGTGCCGACCGCGAGGGCCACGCGGCGGGCGAAGTCCTCGATGAGCCCGATGACCTCGTCGGGCATGCGCATCAGCCCGGTCCTGCCGAGCAGCAGCGTGCCGTGGCAGCGGCCGCCGGCGACGAGCGGGCAGGCGAGGGCGGCGCCCATGGCGTCGGTCCCGTCGGCGGTGGCGGGCCAGGGCCAGGGGACGGCGCCGGAGCGGCCGTGGGGCGGCGGCGGGGGCGGGTCCTTCTCCAGGACCAGGCGCAGCCCGTCGATGCGGCTCTCGGCGGCATGCCAGACGCGGGCGAGCCGCGGTTCGGTCGTCCCGGGGCCGTCGGCGCCGAGCCAGACCGCGCACCAGTCGGCGAGCCGGGGCACCAGCAGCTGTCCGGCCAGCGCGGCCACCATGTCCTCGTCGAGCTGCCCGGCGAGCAGGTCGGACGCCTCGGCGAGGAAGGACAGCGAGCCGCGGCTGATCCAGTCGCCGTCGGACCGGCGGGCGGCCTGGCGCGGCAGCGGCGCCAGGATCTCGGCGGCGCGCAGCCCGCCCGTCAGGGTGCGGTCGCCGTCCGTGGCCGGGGCGTGGTCCTCGGGGTCGTGCGCGGCGGCGAGCCGGCACCAGATGGTCTTGAGGTCGCGCCGGTAGGTGATACCCCACGCCTCGGAAAGCGCCGCGACAAGTTGGAGACCGCGGCCGCCGTCGCGGCCCTCCCGTTCCAGTTCGGCCCGGTCGCGCACGACGCGCGCGGGGTGGTGGTCGGACACCTCCACCACGAGGCCGTCCTGTTCGAGCCGGCAGAGCAGTTCGACGGTGGTCCCCGCGTGGATGACGGCGTTGGTGACGAGTTCGCTGACCACCAGGACCGCGTCGGCGGCCAGGCGCTCGTCGGGGCCGGGTCCGTCCGTCGTCCACGCGCCGAGCGCCGCACGGACGAACTTGCGGGCGGCGGAGGCGGCGAGCTGGTTGCCGGGCAGGCTGGTGCGGGAAACGAAATCCCGTGGCATGGAATCTGGCCCCACTGTGCGGCTCCCGAGCAGATCCGGCATTGCGCCCTTGAGGGCAAGGTCAGCGTGACAGACTGAGCGCGCTCATAAGCGCCGAGTCACCGAAGAAGGCCGTCATGGCTCTTAAATCGGCTGTTCCCGCCCCGAAAACCGCTACTCCTGCGCGTCAGCGTGTCGTTGATCCGCCGCCGGGAGAGGAGTGGATACGGGCGGCGGAACTCCGGCCGCTGCTGACGGCGATGCGGTCGCTGTGCGACGGGGACTTCCGGGTGAGCCTGGACGAACAGCGGGAAGGACTGCAGGCCGAGCTCGCCGGAACGTTCAACCGGATCGTCTCCCGGGAGCGGCACTTCTCCTCCGAACTGGCCCGGGTCCGGCGGGAGGTGGTCCGCCAGGGCCGGCTGGACGAGCGGCTCGCCGACAGTCCCGGCCAGGGCTCGTGGGCGATGAACGTCCAGGCGGCGAACACCCTCGTCGACGCCCTGGTCATCCCGGCGGCGAACGCGACCCGGGTGCTGGACGCGGTGGCGGGCGGCGACCTGACCCAGCGGGTGGACCTGCACGACGGCAGCCGGCCGCTGCGCGGCGATCTGCGGCGGCTGGGCCGCGCGGTCAACCGCATGGTGGACCAGCTGTCGCTGTTCACCGGCGAGGTGACGCGCGTCGCCCGCGAGGTCGGCACCGAGGGTCGGCTCGGCGGCCGTGCCAAGGTACAGGGACTGTCCGGCAGTTGGCGGGACGTGACCGAGGCCGTCAACGCGATGGCCGCCCGGCTGACCGCGCAGGTGCGTGACATCGCGCTGGTGACAACGGCGGTGGCACGCGGCGACCTGACCCGTCAGGTGACGGTCGAGGCCACCGGCGAGCTGCTGGAGCTCAAGCTGACCGTCAACACGATGGTGGACCAGCTGTCGGCCTTCGCCGACGAGGTCACCCGGGTGGCCCGCGAGGTCGGCACCGAGGGCCAGTTGGGCGGCCGTGCCCAGGTCCGGGGCGTGTCGGGGGTGTGGAAGGACCTCACCGACAACGTCAACTTCATGGCGTCCAACCTGACCTCGCAGGTCCGCAACATCGCCCAGGTGACCACCGCGGTCGCCGACGGGGACCTGTCAAAGAAGATCACGGTCGACGCCCGAGGCGAGATCCTGGAGCTGAAGGACACCATCAACACCATGGTGGACCAGCTCCGCGGCTTCGCGGGCGAGGTGACACGCGTCGCCCGCGAGGTCGGCACCGAGGGCCAGTTGGGCGGCCGTGCCCAGGTCCGCGGTGTGTCGGGGGTGTGGAAGGACCTCACCGACAACGTCAACTTCATGGCCGACAACCTCACCAGCCAGGTCCGCAACATCGCCCAGGTCGCCACCGCCGTCGCCCAGGGCGATCTCGGCAAGACCATCACCGTCGAGGCCAAGGGCGAGATCCTGGAGCTCAAGTCGACCATCAACACGATGGTCGACCAGCTGTCGGCCTTCGCCGACGAGGTCACCCGGGTGGCCCGCGAGGTCGGCACCGAGGGGAACCTCGGCGGTCAGGCGCAGGTCCGGGGCGTGTCCGGGGTGTGGAAGGACCTCACCGACAACGTCAACTTCATGGCGTCCAACCTGACCTCGCAGGTCCGCAACATCGCCCAGGTGACCACCTCGGTCGCCAACGGCGACCTGTCAAAGAAGATCACGGTCGACGCCCGAGGCGAGATCCTCGAACTGAAGGACACCATCAACACCATGGTGGACCAGCTCCGCGGCTTCGCCGACGAGGTGACGCGCGTCGCCCGCGAGGTCGGCACCGAGGGCCGGCTGGCCGGCCGTGCCCAGGTCCGCGGTGTGTCGGGGGTGTGGAAGGACCTCACCGACAACGTCAACTTCATGGCCGACAACCTCACCAGCCAGGTCCGCAACATCGCCCAGGTCGCCACCGCCGTCGCCCAGGGCGACCTGTCGAAGAAGATCGACGTCGACGCCCGCGGCGAGATCCTGGAGCTCAAGACCACCATCAACACAATGGTGGACACCCTCTCCTCGTTCTCCTCCGAGGTGACCCGGGTGGCCCGGGAGGTCGGCAGCCAGGGCCAGCTGGGCGGTCAGGCCCGCGTCGAGGGCGTGTACGGCACGTGGAAGCGCCTGACGACCAATGTCAACGAGCTCGCCTCCAACCTCACCACGCAGGTCCGCGCCATCGCGGAGGTGGCCTCCGCCGTCGCGCAGGGCGACATGTCCCGCAGTATCGCGGTCGAGGCGCAGGGCGAGGTCGCCGAGCTCAAGAACAACATCAACCTGATGGTGTCCAACCTGCGGGAGACCACCCGCGCCAAGGACTGGCTGGAGTCCAACCTCGCCCGCCTCGCCGGCCTGATGCAGGGGCACCGCGACCTCATGGAGGTCGCCGACCTGATCCTGCGGGAGCTGACGCCGCTGGTGAACGCCCAGTACGGGGCCTTCTTCCTGGCCGAGACCGAGGCCGACGGCTCGGGGTCCACGCGGTTGCGCGCCCCGCGCGGCCTCGCGTTCATCGCGGGCTACGGGTCGGCGCAGGGCGCCACCGTCGACACTCCGGGGATGCCCGGGCACGGGCTGGTGCGGCAGGCGGCGCTGGAGAAGAAGCGCATCCTGGTGGAGGAGGCCCCACCCGGCTACATCAAGATCAATTCGGGGCTGGGCGAGGCGGCCCCGGCCAGTGTCGTGATCATCCCGATCCTCTTCGAGGACGAACTGCTCGGGGTCATCGAGCTGGCGTCGTTCTCCCGGTTCTCCGACGTCCACCTGGCCTTCTTCGACCAGTTCGTGAGCACCATCGGCGTTGCGATCAACACGATCATCGCCAACTCCCGCACGGAGTCGCTGCTGTCGCAGTCCCAGCGGCTGGCGCAGCAGCTCCAGGAGCGCTCGGACGAGCTCCAGCGGCAGCAGGCGGAGCTGCAGCGCTCCAACGCCGAACTGGAGGAGAAGGCGGCCCTGCTGGCCACCTCCTCGCAGTACAAGTCGGAGTTCCTGGCCAACATGTCGCACGAGCTGCGCACCCCGCTCAACTCGCTGCTCATCCTGGCCCGGCTGCTCGCCGACAACCCCGACGGCCATCTGAACGAGCAGGAGGTGCAGTTCGCCGGCACCATCCACCGTTCCGGCTCGGACCTGCTGCAGCTGATCAACGACATCCTCGACCTGTCGAAGATCGAGGCCGGCCGGATGGACGTGCGCCCCAAGAAACTGCCGCTGATCAAGCTGCTGGACTATGTGCACGCCACGTTCCGCCCGATCACCCTGGACCGCGGGCTGGCCTTCGACGTCACCGTCGGCGAGGACGTGCCGCGCGAGATGTTCTCCGACGAGCAGCGGCTCCAGCAGATCCTGCGCAATCTGCTCTCCAACGCGATCAAGTTCACCTCGCAGGGCCGCGTCGAGCTGCGCGTGGCCCGGTGCGAGGGCAGTGACGACCTGATCGCGTTCGCCGTGCGGGACACCGGCATCGGCATCGCCGGCGAGAAGCTTCCGGTGATCTTCGAGGCCTTCCAGCAGGCCGACGGCACCACCAATCGCAAGTACGGCGGCACCGGCCTCGGCCTGTCCATCAGCCGGGAGATCGCGGGGCTGCTCGGCGGCCGCATCGTCGCCGAGAGCGAGCCCGGCCGCGGCAGCACCTTCACCTTCTACGTGCCGGCCGTGTACGCGGGCCATGCCCCCGGCTCCGGAGAGCCCGAGCCGGAGCACACCGTCGGCGAAGGGGGCGGCGGGAAGGCTCCGGCGGCGCCCTCTTGGCGCGACGGCGGCCGCCGCCCCCTCGCCGCGCTCGCCACGTACCTCCCCGCGGAGCAGGCCCCGGCCTGGCCCACCTCGACCCGGCTGGAGGAGTGGCGCGACGGTCGCGCGGGCCGTGTGCTGGCCGGCAACCGCGTGCTCATCGTGGACGACGACATCCGCAACGTCTTCGCCCTCACGCATGTGCTGGGCCGGGTCGGCATGCCGGTTCTCTACGCCGAGAACGGCCGGGAGGGCATCGAGACGCTGGAGAAGAACCCCGACGTCGCGCTGGTCCTGATGGACATCATGATGCCCGAGATGGACGGCTACGAGACGATCGCGGCCATCCGCCGCACCCCGCGCTTCGCGGACCTGCCGATCATCGCCCTGACCGCCAAAGTGATGCCCGGCGACCGCGAGCGTTCCATCGCCTGCGGTGCCAACGACTACGTGCCCAAGCCGGTGGACGTCGACCGGTTGCTCAACACCGCCCACCTGCTGCTGGACCCTGAGGCCGCCGAGGGCGCGGCGCGCGGCGACCACCGCCCGGAGGACACCGGCTCGTACGGCGCTCCCGATGACCCCGATGACCCCGACGACCCGCGCGATCGCGGGGTCCCCGGCGACGCCGGGCGGCCCGGCCGGTGACGCCCGGCGCCGCCGGCACGGTCACCGGCACCGACAGGGCCGGCATCCTCCTGGTCGACGACATGGAGGACAACCTGATGGCCCTGGAGGCCATCCTCGGCTCGCTCAACCGGCCGATGGTCCGGGCCCGTTCCGGGGAGGAGGCGATGAAGGCACTGCTGCGCCAGGAGTTCGCCGTGGTCCTGCTGGACGTCCTCATGCCGGGCATGGACGGCTTCGAGACCGCCGCGAACATCAAGCGCCTCGACCAGACCAAGGAGATCCCGATCATCTTCCTGACCGGGAACGACCTCGACACGACCTTCGCCTTCCGCGGCTACGCCACGGGCGCGGCGGACTACCTGACCAAGCCCTTCGACCCCTGGGTGCTGCGCGCCAAGGTCTCCGTCTTCCTCGAACTCCACCGCACCGCCCGCGAACTGCGCGATCTGCTGACCCTTGACCGGGAGCGGCTGGAGGCCGTCGCGGAACGCCTCACGGCCGTCGAACGGCATCTCGCCGCCGACGGCCGTGCCGATGTGGCCGAACTGGCGCTGCGCGTGGCCGCGCTGGAGCGCGCCGTCCGCGCGGTGGACCCACCGGGCCCGCGCCGGGGCGACTGACCCGGCGCGGGCGGCCGCGGGGCTCAGCCCTCGCGGGTGCCGGAGTACATGTCGTCGATCAGGTCCTTGAACTCCCGCTCCACGACCGGCCGCTTGAGCTTCAGGCTCGGCGTCAGGTCGCCGTGCTCCACGTCGAGGTCGCGGGGCAGCACCCGGAAGGTCTTGATCTGCTGCCAGCGCTGCAGGTCCTCGTTGACGCGCCGCACGTAGCCGTCGATGAGCCGGCGCACCTGGTCCGAGGCGACGACCTCCGCGTACGGCCTGCCCTCCAGGCCGTTCTCCGCGGCCCAGCCGAGGATGGTGGGCTCGTCGAGGGCGATCAGGGCGCTGCAGAAGTTGCGGGCGGCGCCGATCACCAGGACGTTGCTGACGAACGGGCACACGGCCTTGAACTGGCCCTCGACGGCGGCCGGGGCGATGTACTTGCCGTTGGAGTTCTTGATGATGTCCTTTTTGCGGTCGGTGATGGTGAGGAAGCCGTCCGCGGACAGTTCGCCGATGTCACCGGTGTGGAACCAGCCGTCGGGCTCCAGCACCTCGGCGGTCTTCTCCGGCAGCCCGTGGTAGCCCTGCATGATGCCGGGGCTGCGGAGCAGGATCTCGCCGTCCTCGGCGATGCGCACCTCGGTGCCGGGCAGCGGCTTGCCGACGGTGCCGGTGCGGTAGGCCTCGCCCGGGTTGACGAAGCTGGCCGCGCTGGACTCGGTCAGGCCGTAGCCCTCCAGGATGTGGATGCCTGCGCCGGAGAAGAAGTAGCCGATCTCCGGGGCCAGGGCCGCGGAGCCGGAGACGCAGGCGCGCAGCTTGCCGCCGAAGGCCTCGCGGAGCTTGGCGTACACCAGGCGGTCGGCGACGGCGTGCTGCGCGGACAGCGCGAAGGGGGCACTGGGCGTTCCGGTGCGGCGGCGGTTGTCCTGGGTGACCTTGGCGTACTCGCGGGCGACCTCGGCGGCCCACTTGAAGATCTTGTACTTCGCGCCGCCGCCGGCGCGGGCCTTGGCGGCCACACCGTTGTAGACCTTCTCGAAGATCCGGGGGACGGCGGCCATGTAGGTGGGCTGCACCACCGGCAGGTTCTCGATGATCTTGTCCACCCGGCCGTCCACGGCGGTCACGTGGCCGATGGTGATGTGCCCGGCGGTGAGCACCTTGCCGAAGACGTGCGCCAGCGGCAGCCAGAGGTACTGGACGTCCGCCGCTTCCAGTAGGCCGTTGGCCTCGATGGCGCGGGCCATGTACGCCCAGCAGTCGTGCGGCAGGCGGACACCCTTGGGGCGGCCGGTGGTCCCGGAGGTGTAGATGAGGGTCGCCAGTTGGTCCTTGGTGAGCGCGCCCACGGCGTCACGGACCGCCTCGGGGTTCTTCTCCAGGTAGACCGCGCCGCGCTTCTCCAGGTCGGCCAGGGAGAGCACCCACCCGTCGTCGCCGGTGGCGGTGTCGGTTCCCACGCCCTCCGCGTCGATGACCACGACGTGGCTCAGCTCGGGCAGCTCCGCGCGGCGCTCGACGACCTTGGCCAGCTGGGCGGCGTCCTCGGCGATCAGCACGCGGCTGCCGGAGTCGGCCAGGATGAAGGCCGTCTCGTCGGCGTTGGTGCTGGGATAGACCGTGGTGGTCGCGGCGCCCGCGCACAGCACGCCCAGGTCGGCCAGGATCCACTCCACCCGGGTGGCGGAGGCGATGGCCACCCGCTCCTCGGGGCGTACACCGAGGTCCATCAGACCGGCCGCGATGGCGTAGACCCTGGTCGCGGCCTCCTGCCAGCTGAGTGAACGCCAGGAGTCCGGGCCGCCGCCCGCCGAGAGCACCGGGTAGCGGTACGCCTCGGCGTCGGGCGTGGCCTCGACGCGCTCCAGGAACAGGTTCGCCACCGAGGGCGGCCGGTTCTCGATCAAAGTCTGCGTGTCGGTCACGACAACCTCCGGGGCCCGCCACATTGCTGGGTGACTCGCGAGTAACCCGCGATTGGTGATCAGGGTAGGCAATCCGCGCCCGGTTTGTAAGGGGCCGCGTTCACCGCGTTGCAACCACGAGGGGTGAGACAGGTGACACATACATCTACTCTGCCCGCGTGCACGTCCCACGGATCCCGCGTGCCGCAGACGCAAACGGCGGGCTCTCCCGGAATCCGGGGAGCCCGCCTCCCGCCGTCACGCCGGCCACCCTCCGGCGACACCGCGGAGCACAGGGGCGATCAGCCGCCGATGGGCAGGCCGCCGATCATGCCGGTGGTGCCGCCCGACTTGCCGACCCCGCCCAGCAGTTCGCCCGTCTTACCGGTGACCGCCTTCAGGCCGGTCTTGGTGACCTCGTCCTTGGCGTCCAGCAGCTTCATCGGGCCCTTCCCGAGCGGGAGCGAGCCGTCACCGGCGAAGGCGGGGGACGCGGCGGCACCGGCGGCGCCCAGCGCGATCACGGAACCTGCGACGACGGCCGCGGCCTTCGAGTACTTCACGACACATTCCCCTTCCACGGCGACGACTTTCGCCGCCGTCACCATGGGTAACGCCCCCGACCAGCCCCGGAAACCGCACGTGAGCGGCTTTTTCCCCAATCACCCGAATGCCGCACCGCTCATACGAAAGGGCGCCTGTCCGGTCATCGGACAAACGCCCCTCGTACGCGGCGAGTCGGGCGGCCGACCGGCCGTCCCGCCCCCGCCGGCGGTCACTTCTTCTTGGCCGCGCCCTCGTCGCTGGACAGGACCGCGATGAAGGCCTCCTGCGGCACCTCCACGGAACCGACCATCTTCATCCGCTTCTTGCCCTCCTTCTGCTTCTCCAGCAGCTTCCGCTTGCGGGAGATGTCACCGCCGTAGCACTTGGCGAGGACGTCCTTGCGGATGGCGCGGATGGTCTCGCGGGCGATGACGCGGGAGCCGATGGCGGCCTGGATCGGCACCTCGAAGGCCTGCCGCGGGATGAGCTCGCGCAGCTTGGCGACGAGCCGCACGCCGTACGCGTAGGCCGCGTCCTTGTGCGTGATCGCCGAGAAGGCGTCCACCTTGTCGCCGTGCAGCAGGATGTCGACCTTGACCAGGCTGGAGGTCTGCTCGCCGGTGGGCTCGTAGTCGAGCGAGGCGTAGCCGCGGGTCTTGGACTTCAGCTGGTCGAAGAAGTCGAAGACGATCTCGGCGAGCGGCAGGGTGTAGCGGATCTCCACCCGGTCCTCGGAGAGGTAGTCCATGCCCAGCAGCGTGCCGCGCCGGGTCTGGCACAGCTCCATGATCGCGCCGATGAACTCGGTGGGCGCCAGGATCGTGGCGCGCACCACCGGCTCGTACACCTCGCCGATCTTGCCCTCGGGGAACTCGCTGGGGTTGGTGACGATGTGCTCGGCACCGTCCTCCATGACCACGCGGTAGACCACGTTGGGGGCGGTGGCGATCAGGTCGAGGCCGAACTCGCGCTCCAGGCGCTCGCGGATCACGTCCAGGTGGAGCAGGCCGAGGAAGCCGACGCGGAAACCGAAGCCGAGGGCGGCCGAGGTCTCCGGCTCGTAGACCAGGGCGGCGTCGTTGAGCTGGAGCTTGTCCAGCGCGTCGCGCAGTTCCGGGTAGTCCGAGCCGTCCAGCGGGTACAGGCCCGAGAACACCATGGGCTTGGGGTCCTTGTAGCCGCCCAGGGCCTCGGTGGCGCCCTTGGACTGCTGGGTGATCGTGTCACCGACCTTGGACTGGCGGACGTCCTTCACACCGGTGATCAGGTAGCCCACCTCGCCGACGCCGAGGCCGTCGGCCGGCAGCATCTCCGGCGAGTTGGTGCCGATCTCCAGCAACTCGTGGGTGGCGCCGGTGGACATCATCTTGATGCGCTCGCGCTTGCTGAGCTGACCGTCGACGACCCGGACGTAGGTGACGACGCCGCGGTAGGAGTCGTAGACCGAGTCGAAGATCATCGCGCGGGCCGGGGCGTCCGCGACGCCGACCGGGGCCGGGACGGTCTCCACGACCCGGTCGAGCAGCGCCTCGACCCCGAGACCGGTCTTGGCCGAGACCCTCAGCACGTCGGAGGGGTCGCAGCCGATGAGGTTGGCCAGTTCCTCGGAGAACTTCTCGGGCTGCGCGGCCGGCAGGTCGATCTTGTTCAGCACCGGGACGATGGTGAGGTCGTTCTCCATCGCCAGGTAGAGGTTGGCCAGCGTCTGCGCCTCGATGCCCTGGGCGGCGTCGACCAGCAGGATGGTGCCCTCACAGGCCGCGAGCGACCGGGAGACCTCGTAGGTGAAGTCCACGTGCCCCGGGGTGTCGATCATGTTCAGGATGTGGGTCTTCCCCTCATCGGCGCCCGTGGTGGGCGCCCAGGGCAGACGGACCGCCTGGGACTTGATCGTGATGCCGCGCTCGCGCTCGATGTCCATCCGGTCGAGGTATTGGGCGCGCATCTGCCGCTGATCCACCACACCGGTGAGCTGGAGCATCCGGTCGGCAAGGGTCGACTTGCCGTGGTCGATGTGCGCGATGATGCAGAAATTGCGGATCAGCGCCGGGTCGGTACGGCTCGGCTCCGGCACGTTCGAAGGGGTCGCGGGCACGCAGGGTCCTGTCTCTTGAGGCGCCTGTCGCCTCTGGTCGGATCGATACGTATGGCTCCCATAGTCCCATGAGCGGGGCCGGGGACCGTGCCGGGCGGCCCGGAAGCGCCCGCGCGCGGCGCCGGGACCGGGCCCGGGAGCGCCGGTTTGGGCGGCACAGCGGCCGACTGCTAACCTGGGCAGTCGCGCTTCGTGCCCTCTACCCGAGGCGCGAACCCCATCAGATCACACCTGAGAAGGCTCTTTCGTGGCGAACATCAAGTCCCAGATCAAGCGCAACAAGACCAACGAGAAGGCGCGCCTGCGCAACAAGGCCGTCAAGTCCGAGCTCAAGACCGCCATCCGCCGCACCCGTGAGGCCGTGGCCACCGGCGACGTCGAGAAGGCCACCGAGGCCGCGCGCCTCGCCGGCAAGAAGCTCGACAAGGCCGTGAGCAAGGGCGTCATCCACAAGAACCAGGCCGCCAACAAGAAGTCCGCGCTGGCCGTCAAGGTCGCCGCGCTCCAGGCCTGAGCCTTCTCGTCAGTACCCAGCGGTACCCGGCAACACCTCGCCGGTGACGGGCACAGCGGTCCCTCTCACCCGCTCCACCACCGGCAGACATGATCCACCGGCCGCACGCGGCCTGCGTTCGCCACGCGGGTGCGGTCCTCGAAGGGCCTCGTACCTCCCCGGTACGGGGCCCTTCGGCGTGCTCCCGTGAGGGCGGACCACCGCGCAGGTCAGCGGGCGCGGGAGGCGCGCGCGATCGACACGACGGCCTTCTCCAGGGCGTACGCCGGGTCGGCGCCGCCGCCCTTGACCGCCGCGTCGGCCTCCGCGACCGCGCGCAGCGCCGTGGAGACCCCGTCCCCGGACCAGCCGCGCATCTGCTGGCGTACCCGGTCGATCTTCCACGGCGGCATGCCCAGCTCGCGGGCGAGGTCGGCCGGCCGGGCGCCGCGCGGGGCGGAGGCGAGCTTGCCGATGGCCCGTACGCCGGAGGCCAGCGCGAAGGTGATGCCGGGCAGCGGCTGGCCGACGGCGATGGCCCAGCGCAGCCGTTCCAGGGCCTCGGCCGTACGGCCGGTGACCGCCAGGTCCGCGACCTCGAAGCCGGTCGCCTCGGCGCGACCGGTGTAGTAGCGGGCGACGACGGCCACGTCGATCGCGCCCTCCACGTCGGCGGCCAGTTGCGCGCAGGCGCTCGCCAGCTCGCGCAGATCGCTTCCCAGCGCGTCCACGAGAGCCTGGCAGGCCTCGGGGGTCGCCGACCGGCCCAGGGTGCGGAACTCCCCGCGCACGAAGGCCAGCCGGTCCGCCGGCTTGGTCATCTTCGGGCACGCCACCTCGCGCGCCCCCGCCTTGCGGGCCGCGTCCAGCAGGCCCTTGCCCTTGGCACCGCCCGCGTGCAGCAGGACGAGGGTGATCTCCTCCACGGGGGCCGCCAGGTAGGCCTTCACGTCCTTGATCGTGTCCGCGGACAGGTCCTGCGCGTTGCGGACGACCACGACCTTCCGCTCCGCGAACAGCGACGGGCTGGTCAACTCCGCGAGGGTGCCCGGCTGCACCGCTTCGGGAGTGAGATCGCGCACATCGGTGTCGGCGTCGGCCGCCCGCGCGGCGAGCACGACCTCCCGCACGGCGCGGTCGAGAAGCAGGTCCTCCTGCCCCACCGCGATCGTGACGGGGGCGAGCGGACTGTCTGTCGTACTGTTCCTGGGCATCGCCGTCCAGCATCCCACGCGGGTCCGACACAATGTCCCGGTGAATGACGTCAGACATGTCCTCGTACTGCCCGACCGCGACTCCGCGGAGGACGCCGCCGACGAAGCCTCAGAGCGCTTCGACCTCCCTGCCCGCCCCCAGATCGTCCGCGACGCCCTCGCGGGAGAGGACGACGCCGAAGACGCCCAGTGGCTCGTCGTCGTCAACGACGAGGACGGCGAACTGGATCCCGCCGCGCTGAACGCGCTGGCGGAGGAGTTCGAGGGCTGGCTGGAGGAAGAGGACTAGAACCGGGCCCGGGCCTCGGCCCGGAGCGGTGCGCGGCGGCTCCCGTTCAGCGGGAGCGGGAGTCGCCGAACAGGACGCGGTAGACGATCAGCAGCACCAGGGCGCCGCCGATCGCGGCCCCCCAGGTGGGCAGATCGTAGAACTCCTTGGTGATGGGGTGGTGCAGGAACTTCGCCGAGATCCAGCCGCCGACGAGGGCGCCCGCGATCCCGATGAGCGTCGTTCCGACCAGGCCGCCCGGGTCCCTGCCGGGCAGCAGTATCTTGGCGATGGCGCCTGCCAGCAGGCCGAGCACGATCCAGCCGATGATGGTCATGAGGTCAACCTGCCACGGCTCCGGGCCCCTCATGCCTGCTGATACGCACCCATGGGCATCCCGTGACACGGCGGTTGCACTTCTCGGACCGCCCCCGGGTCTGCGCACGGGCGCGGTGGACTCGGCACGGCGCGGCGGCACCGCCGAGATCACGGTTGCCAAACCCCTGAGGCGGCCGTGGTGTTCGCCGTGCCGGCAGGGACCGCTCGCACGGCGCCGACCCGGCGGGCGCGGGCGGGCGGGCGGCGGACGAGCTGGGCGGCGTCCTCGCGGTCCGGCGCACGCCGAAAATCGGGTGACACGTCCCCGGCGCCCGCCGCAGGCTGCCGCAATGACCCGTCACACGATCGTCCCGTCCCTCTTCCCGCCGCCCGGCTACGCGCACGCCGCCGTCGTCGAGACCGGCACCCGCGTCGCCTTCATGGCCGGTTCCGTCCCCCTCGACGCCGACGGTGAGCTCGTCGGCCCCGGCGACCCCGTGGCCCAGGCCCACCAGGTCGTCGCCAACCTCGACGAGGCCCTCCACGCGATCGGCAGCGGCCTCCCCCACGTCGTCGCCACCACCGTGTACGTGGTCGCCCACGATCCCGCCGACCTCGCCCGGGTCTGGGACGTCGTCCGCACCTGCGGCCTCAGCGAAGGGCCCCACACCTCCACCCTGGTCGGCGTGGCATGCCTCGGCTACACCGGGCAGTTGGTGGAGATCACGGCGACGGCAGTGGTGCCGTGAGGCCGAGCGGGGCGCGCAGCCGCGGGACACGGTCGAGCGCGAGTCCGAAGCCGTCGCGGTAGGCCTCCAGGACCTCGCTGTCCGTGTCGAGGGGGACTTCGTGGCGGGTGCCGTCGGGCGCGGTCGTGATGAGGGTGCGGCCGGTCAGGGTGAGGCGGCCGCCGTCGTCGGTGAGGCGGGAGCAGACCAGGGACGTGGTGAAGTGGGAGCGGGGGGAGGTCTGCTGGTACCAGGAGCCGACCTCGAAGTCGGCGAGCTCGCGGGGGCGCAGGTCGAGACGGTAGGCGGGGGTTCCGTCGTGCAGGAGGTCGAGGTCACCCAGGGGAGCGGGGGTGAAGCGGAAGACGCCGCCGGGGTCGGACTGGTCGGTGTCCGTGGTGAGCGGCAGCGGGTGGTGGGCGTGGCGGCCGAAGCCCACGTCGGCGAGGAGGGTGGCCCCGTCGGCGGTGCGGACACGCAGGGCAAGGTGGTCGTAGGGGATGCCGAGCCCGTCCGGGCTGATGCCGCGGCAGGCCAGGAGGCCGACGTCGTAGCCGAGGGCGGTCAGCAGTGCCGCGAAGGCGCCGTTGAGCTCGTAGCAGTAGCCGCCGCGCCGGGCCCCGACGATCTTGTCGTGGAGGGCGTCGGGATCCAGGGTGACGGGCTCCCCGAGGTGGAGGGAGAGGTTCTCGAACGGGACGGCGACCAGATGGCGCACGTGGAGTTCGCGCAGTGCGTCGGCGTCGGGTCGGGTGGGGCGCGGGGCGCCGATGCGGCGGAGGTAGGCGTCCGCCTGGGATGCGTCCATGGCGTCAGCTTGGCGAGGCACCGTCACGAACGCCAGGGTCCGCGACGCGGGAAGGACCGGGGCCCAACGACAGTCCCGGCGTGGCGATTTCCCACTCCCGGTGCGGATTAGCGCACTCAATCGCCCAGTAGGCAGTGGTTTTACGTTGGACGGACGACTTCTTGGCTACGGATTTCGTTGTTCAGAGGCTCTTGACGTGGCCTTGACGGCCAGGGTTTCATCCTCGGAACGGAGATGAACATTCCGTTCCGAGTTTCCCTGGACCGGAGGCGGTAGCCCCCTTCAGCCCGACCTGATCGGATGCGCGCATGACCGACATGCTTCACCCGCCGGCGGCCCCGCACTCACCCCTGGCCCCGCCCATCGAGGCGCCGAAGGCACTGAAGCGGTCGATCGGCGTCGTGGGCGGAACGCTGCTGACGCTCTCCTGCCTGACGCCCGCTTCGTCGTTGTTCGTCATCGTGCCGCCGCTCTTCGCCGACCTGGGCACGGGCACCGCGCTGACCATCGTGATCGCGGCCGTGCTGTGCGTCGCGGTGGCGTTCTGCTACTCCGAGCTCGGCACCCTGATCCCCAGCGCGGGCGGCGAGTACGCGATGGTCGGCACGCTGATCGGCCGGCTGGCCGGATGGATCGTGTTCGTGCTGTCCCTGATCGTGGTCATGATCGTGCCGCCGATCATCGCGCTGGGAACGGGTGAGTACCTGGCGCCGCTCGCGCAGATCGACCCCAAGGTCGCGGGCGCCGCGGTGATGCTGCTGGCGACCGTGATGGGCCTGCTGGACCTGCGGGCCAATGCCTGGATCACCGGCATCTTCCTCGTGCTGGAGGTGGTGGCGGCCGGCATGGTGGCCTTCCTGGGCTTCTCGCACCGCGCCCGGCCTGCCTCGGTGCTGGTCCACCCCGTGACCCAGGGCGGGCACGGGCTGGGCACGGCGGTCACGGCCGGGACGATCGTGGCGGGCCTGGCCATCGCACTGTTCGTGCTGCAGGGCTTCAGCACGGCGGTCTACCTGTCGGAGGAGATGGAGAACCCGCGCCGCACCGTCTCGCGCACCGTGCTGTGGACGCTCGGCATCGGCGCCCTGGTGGTGATCGTCCCGACGATCGCCATCACGCTGGGCGCACCCGACATGGGCTCCCTGACCGCGGGCGACCTGTCGGCCCTCGTGCAGGGCTGGAGCAATTCCGCGGTCGGCACCTTCATCAGCCTCTGCATCGCACTGGCGATAATCAACGCGGGCATCGTGATGGTGATCCAGAACTCCCGTGTGCTGTACGCGTCGGCGCGCGACCGCGCCTGGCCGACACCGGTCAACAAGGCGTTCGGGACGCTCAGCAAGCGATTCGGGGCGCCGTGGATCGCCACGCTGGCGGTGGGTGTGCCGGGGGCGGTGCTGTGCTTCGTGCCGGTGGAGACGCTGAGCGGGGTGACGGGGGTCGCGGTGGCCGCCATGTACATCGTGGTGGCGCTGGCGGCGCTCGGGGCACGCAGGGGCGACCACAAGCAGCGGTCGGCGTGGCGCATGCCGCTGTGGCCGGCCGTGCCGGTGCTGCTGGTGGCGGTGCTGGCGTACGTGCTGGTCCAGCAGACCGCTCAGGATCTGGTGATCACGGGTGTGATCGTGGCGGCCTCCCTCGCGTACTGGTGGTTCTATCTGCGGCCGCGGCAGAGCACCCGCTGGGTGATCTCCGTGCCGGAGGAGGAACTGGGCCTCGCGAACAGCTGAGATCGCTACACGTCGCCGTCCAGGACGCGCTCCAGGCTCGGTGCCTTGACGTGGGCGCCCGACTGCACCGCTTCGATGCGGCCCTTGACGTCGCCGAAGTCGAAGTGGCCCAGGGTCCAGTAGTCGGACCACTCGGTGAGCGCCCGGAAGTTCATGAAGGTGGCGACCACCCGCTTGCCGGGCTTGCGGAATTCGTCGACCGTCACGCGGGTCGCCCCGAAGGTCATCGTCGACGACACGTGTTCCCAGCCCCGCGCGGCGGCGTCGGCCACGGCGTGGTCGCGGTAGTTGAAGGTCATCCGCTCTCTCTCCTCGTCGTTCCGCCGGCCGCCGCCCGGCCGCGCCGGGAGGACGGGCGGGCGGTTCGGCACCGGTCACGGTGAATGTCCCATGGGTGCGGCACGCAGGTGGCCGGTATCGCCGAGGACGGCGATGGGTCCGTCGGTGTCGGTGCGCAGGACGGTGGTGCCCTGGGCGCGGAGGGCGCTGATCGTGCGGGGTGAGGGGTGGCCGTAGGGGTTGTCGCTGCCGCAGCTGATGAGGGCGAGCCGGGGACGGAGGCGGGCCAGGAGGGCGGGGTCCTGGTAGGCCGAGCCGTGATGGGCCACCTTCAGCACATCGATGCGGCCCAGCCCGGGCACGGCGGTGAGCAGCGCGCGCTGGGCGTCGGGTTCGAGGTCGCCGAGCAGGAGCACGGTGAGCCCGGCGGTGCGCACGAGGAGGGTGACGCTGGCGTCGTTGGGATTGGCGTCGTCGGTGACGGGGAGGTCCGAGGGCGCGGAAGGGGGCCACAGGACGCGCCAGTCCAGCGGTCCGAGGCGGCGGTGCTCGCCCGCGACGGCGCGGATCACGGGGACGCGGGCCGCGGCCGCCCGGGCGCGGACGAACGCCGCCTGGTCCGCGGGCGCGTCGAGGACGGTCGTCTCGATGGCGCCGACGGCCCGTTGGCGCAGGACGCCCGGCAGACCGTCGACGTGGTCGGCGTGGAAGTGGGTCAGGACGAGGAGGGGAACGGCCCGGATGCCCAGCGACCGCAGGCAGCGGTCGACCAGCCGGGGTTCGGGTCCGGTGTCGACGACCACCGCGGTGCCCCGCCCGCCGGCGGAGAGCACCAGGGCGTCCCCCTGGCCGACGTCGCAGACGACCATGCGCCAGTCGGGCGGCGGCCATCCCGTCACGGCCCGGGGCAGCGGGACGGGCCGGACGACGGTCAGCACGATCAGCAGCACGGCCGCGGCGCACAGCCAGGGCCGGCGCAGCAGACGGCGGCCCGCGACGACGACGGCCGTCACGACCGCCGCGAGCAGGAGGGCACCCGCCCATGTGCCGGGCCAGTCCACGGTGGCCCCGGGAAGGGCGGCACCGTGCCGGGCGACGGCGGCGATCCAGCCGGTGGGCAGGCCCGCCAGCCACGCGAGGGCCTTGGCCGCGGTCATGGCGGGCGGCGCGGCGGCGAGCGCGGCGAAGCCGAGGACAGTGGCGGGACCGACCGCGAGTTCGGCCAGCAGGTTGCACGGCACGGCGACGAGGCTGACGTGGGCGGCGAGCACGGCGAGCAGCGGAGCGCAGACGGCCTGGGCGGCGGCGGATGCCGCCAGTACTTCGGCGAGCCGGGGAGGGACCCGCCGCCGGCACAGGGCCGCGCTCCACCGCGGGGCGAGGGTCAGCAGGGCCCCGGTGGCCAGTACGGAGAGGGCGAAGCCGTACGAGCGGGCGAGCCAGGGGTCGTAGAGGAGCAGCAGCAGGACGGCCGCGCACAGGGCCGGCAGGAGTGAGCGGCGGCGTCCGGTGCCGATGGCCAGCAGCGTGATCAGACCGCACACCGCCGCGCGCAGCACGCTGGGGTCCGGACGGCACACCAGGACGAAGGCGATGGTGAGCAGGCCGCCGAGTGCCGCCGTGGTGTGCAGCGGGAGCGCCAGTCGCGGGGCCAGGCCCCGGCGTTCGGCGCGCAGCGCGATGCCGGGCGGCCCGATGAGGAGGACCAGGACGAGGGAGAGGTTCGACCCGCTCACGGCGGTGAGATGGGTGAGGTCGGTGGCCTCGAAGGCGTCCTGGAGTTCCGGGCCGATCCGCGTGGTGTCGCCCACCACGAGCCCGGGCAGCAGGGCGCGGGCGTCCGGCGCGAGGTCCTCGGAGGCGGTGCGCAGGCCCGCGCGCAACCCGCCGGCGAAGCGCTGCGCGGCCGACGGCGGCCCGACGGCGCGCGGTGGGCCGCGCACGGACAGCACGGCGGCGACGCGGTCGCCCGAGTCGCCCGGCGGCGCCAGCCGGGCCTCCACGACCAGCCGCGTCGAGGGGAGCAACGACCCCCAGGGTGCGACCGGTTGCCGGGCGACGAGCAGGACGGGCGTGCGCACGGCCGTCGTCGTACCGCGCGCGGTGACGCGTACCGCCTCGGCTTCGAGCAGTACGGCGGCGGGGGCGCGGGCCGCACCGCGCACATGGGGGCGGATCATGCGGGGGTCGGCTGTCAGGGTGATCTCGACGCGGGCGTGGGCGTGCTGGGCCGCCAGGTCGGGCACGGGGCCCCGATGGAGGTCTGCGCCGTGCAGGGCCGCCACTGCCGCGGAGACGGTGCCGCAGAGCAGCGCGGTACCGACCGCCGTGAACGTTGCCGTGGCCGTGGCCGCCGACAGGCTCCGCGACAGGAAACGGGGTGCCAGGAGCATGCCCGCGCCCATGAGCGCGCCGGCGGCGCAGAGCCCGGTCACCACCTGCCCGGGCGCGGTGAGCGCGACGCCCGCGGCGAGCCATGCGGCCAGGGCCGGCACCAGCAACCGCAGGTCCGCCGGGCCCTCTTGACGCGGATGGGACGCGCCCCGGGGCGAGGCGGCGTCCGCGTGCACCGCGGGACGGCGGGGGCTCACGGCGTGACCAGGGGCTTGAGGTCGGCGAACCGGCGGTCCCCGATGCCGTTCACGTCCCGGAGCTGGTCGACGCTGGCGAAACCGCCGTGCCGGGCGCGGTACTCGATGATGTGCCGCGCCAGCACCGGGCCGACGCCGGGGAGGGTGTCCAACTGCTCGGCGGTGGCACCGTTCAGGCTCACGGCGGCGGGCGGGGCGGGCGCCGCGCCCGCCGCCGCGGGCGCGGGCAGGCCGGGCGCGGCGACACGGCCGACGACGATCTGCTCACCGTCGGCCAGCCTTCGGGCGAGGTTCAGGGCGCTGGTGTCCGCGCCGGGCAGGGCTCCCCCGGCCGCCTCCAACGCGTCCGCGACCCGTGCCCCGGTCGGCAGCCGCCGCAGACCCGGGCGCCGCACCTTGCCCGCCACGTCCACGACCAGGGCCGCCTGCGGGTCCGGCCCGGGGCGCGGCGTGCGGGGGCCGGTGGACACGGGGGCGGGCACGGCCGCGGGGAGCGTGGAGACGGCCGGGGGCACCGCGACGGTCCGCGGCCTGCCCGTCCAGAAGTGGTGCACCGCGAACCCGATCGCGACGACGAGCACCGCGGCGAGCGCGACCGCGGTCTTCGGCTCCATCCCGCAGCGCAGGGAGAACCACGTGGGCAGCCGCTCGGTCAGGGCGAGCCGCCAGGCCGTGCCGCGCCGTACCGCCACCCCCGGCGGCCCGTGCCGGGCAGCCGCCCCGCGCGGCCGGCCGGCCGTGCCTCCGCCCATGTCAACGCCCCCGCGCACGTCAGCGTCACCGTCACCGTCCGCGTCGGCAGCCGTGTCGCTGTCCGTACCCGGGTCCGCCGCACCACGGCGCGACGCGGGCCCGTTCAGTACGGCGGGCGGGTGCCCGGGCGGCGGGTCGAAGAGTCCGGCGGCGCGGTCGCGGGCGGAGTCGGCGTGAACGTGCCGGTGGCGGCGGCTGGTTGCGGTGATCGGTCCCATGTCCGAGACGGTAGGCCTTGCGCCGGCACAGAGATGATCTTGCTTGATTCCTGTGGACAACCAGGCCGTTGTGGACAACTCCGCCACCCGCAGGTGTTACTCGCGTTCACTCATGGCGACTCATGTTCACCCGGGCACCCGGGCACCCGGGTTCACTCGGGTTCACTCGGGTTCACTCGGGTTCACTCGGGTCGTTTCACAACGGCGAGACCACTGCCCCCAGCAGCCCCGGACCCGTGTGGGCCCCGATCACCGCGCCGACCTCGCTGAGGACGAGGGTGCGCAGGGCGGGGACCCGGGTGCGCAGGCGCTCCGCGAGGCCGGAGGCCCGGTCGGCGGCCGCGAGATGGTGCACGGCGATGTCGACGGGCCGCGAGCCCGCGCGCTCGACGACGATCTCCTCCAGGCGGGCGAGCGCCTTGGACGCCGTCCGCACCTTCTCCATGAGCTGGATCCGGCCCTCGTCCAGCTGCAGCAGCGGCTTGACCGCGAGCGCCGAGCCCAGCAGCGCCTGGGCGGCGCCGATGCGCCCGCCCCGCCGCAGGTAGTCCAGGGTGTCGACGTAGAAGTACGCGGAGGTGTCCGACGCGCGCTTCTCCGCCGCGGCGACGATCTCGTCGGAGCTGCCGCCCGACTCCGCGGCCTCGGCGGCGCTGAGGACGGGGAAGCCCAGGGCCATGGCGACCATCGCGGTGTCCACCACCCGCACCGGCACCGGCGCGCTCCCGGCCGCCAGCCGTGCGGCGTCGTACGTCCCGGAGAACTCGGCGGACAGGTGCAGGGAGACGATCTCCGTGGCGCCCGCCTCCGCCGCCGCGCGATAGGCGGCGGCGAACTCCTCGGGGCTGGGCCGGGACGTGGTGACGGGCTTGCGGCGCACCAGGGCGCGGGCCACGGCGGGGGCCGATACCTCGGTACCCTCTTCCAGCGCTTCGTCGCCGATGACCACCGCCAGCGGAACCACGGTGATCCGGTGCCGGGTCAGGGCCTCCTGCGGCAGGTAGGCCGTGGAATCGGTGACGATAGCGACATGGGACGACATGTGCGGGAGGTTACCCGCGCCGAAGGCCCGGCAACAGTACGGCCCCGCTGGGGTGAACGCGGCGGGTGCGGACCCCGGTGGAGGGCGCCCCGACCGCCCGGACCCCTCGGCCCGCCCAGCCCGCGCTCACAGCGTCTTCGGCGGACGCTCCGCGGACGAGGACGCCCCGGGGCCCGGCTCGGGCAGGCTCGCCGGCGCCCAGTGCCGCAGGGCACCCGCCTCCAGGTCGATGTCGCGGCCCAGCGCCGCGAGGTCGTCGTCGGCGAAGCGCCGGGCGCGGTCCTGGGCGGCCCAGCGCAGCGAGTCGGCGGAGTGGGTGATGCGGCGGGTGCGCTCCTCCAGTTCGCCCAGGCGCGCGGAGATCCGGGCGCGGTCCGGCTCGCGCTCCAGCAGTTTCAGCTCGGCGTCGAGTTCCGTGGCGTGTCCGCTCAGCCGCCGGAACAGCGCCACGGCCTCGCTGAGCCCGGAGTCGTCCGCGGCCCGGGACTCCAGCGCCTCCCGGGTGCTGGCGACCGAGGTGCGCAGCGCGAGGCGCAGTTCGGCGAGCTTCCCGGCGGGGCCGGGCTGGGTGTAGCGGCGCGCCTTGAGACCGGTCTCCTCCACGACGCGCCGGGCCTCGACGCTCGTACGCTCCACGCCGCGCCGTACCGCCCGGGCCGTCCTGACCGTGGCCACGATGCCGAGCGCGACGAAGGAGGCGAAGATCAGCAGGATCAGGGCGACGGCGACATCCACGGCGGCTCCTCTGCCCGGTCGGCCCGATCTGCTCGATCGGCGTATGCCCACCGTAAACGGCCGGGGGCGGACGAGGGTTCCGGGGAAACCCTCGTCCACCCCTGAGATCCGAAGTCTCCGGCGACCCGGAGCGGGCCGCCCGCCGCCGCTGCCGCCGGCGGACCCGGACCGGTGTCTCAGCCCGTGACGATGTTGACCAGCTTCGGCGCCCGGACGATCACCTTGCGCACGGCCGCACCGCCCAGGGCCGCGACGACCGCCGGGTCGGCCAGGGCCTGGGCCTCCAGGTCGGCGTCGGAGATCTCCGGCGGGACCTCCAGGCGGGCCTTGATCTTGCCCTTGACCTGGACGACGCAGGTGACGGTCTCGTCCACCACGTACGCCGGGTCGGCGACCGGCAGGTCCTCGTGCGCCAGGGACTGCTCGTGCCCCAGCCGCCGCCACAGCTCCTCGGCGATGTGCGGGGCCAGCGGCGCGATCAGCAGCACCAGGGGCTCGGCGACCTGGCGCGGCAGGGCGCCGCCCGCCTTGGTCAGGTGGTTGTTCAGCTCGGTGATCTTGGCGATGGCGGTGTTGAAGCGCAGGCCCTCCAGGTCCTGGCGGACGCCGTCGATCGCCTTGTGCAGGGCCCGCAGGGCGTCCTCGTCCGGCTCGGCGTCGGTCACCGTCACCTCGCCCGTCGCCTCGTCGACGATGTTGCGCCACAGCCGCTGCAGCAGCCGGTACTGGCCGACGACGGCGCGGGTGTCCCACGGGCGGGAGACGTCCAGCGGGCCCATCGCCATCTCGTACAGGCGCAGGGTGTCGGCGCCGTACTCGGCGGCGATCTCGTCCGGGGTGACGGCGTTCTTCAGGGACTTGCCCATCTTGCCCAGCTCGCGCTTGACCTGCTCGCCGCCGTACCAGTAGTCGCCGTCGCGCTCCTCGACCTCGGCGGCCGGGACCGGGAAGCCGCGGCTGTCACGGTAGACGTACGCCTGGATCATGCCCTGGTTGAACAGCTTGTGGAACGGTTCCACGGACGAGACGTGGCCCAGGTCGAACAGCACCTTGGACCAGAAGCGCGCGTACAGCAGGTGCAGCACCGCGTGCTCGGCGCCGCCGACGTACAGGTCGACGCCGCCGTGCGGCTGCCCCTCCCGCGGACCCATCCAGTACTGCTCGATCTCGGGGTCGACCAGCTGCCGGTCGTTGTGCGGGTCCAGGTACCGCAGCTCGTACCAGCAGGAACCCGCCCAGTTGGGCATGGTGTTGGTCTCGCGGCGGTAGCGGCGCACGCCCCGGCCGTCGCCCAGGTCCAGGTCGACGTCGACCCATTCCTGGTTCCGGGACAGCGGGGTCTCCGGCACGGTGTCGGCGTCGTCCGGGTCGAAGGTGCGCGGCGAGTAGTCCTCGACCTCGGGCAGCTCCAGCGGCAGCATCGAGTCGGGCAGGGCGTGGGCGACGCCGTCCTCGTCGTAGACGATCGGGAAGGGCTCGCCCCAGTAGCGCTGACGGCTGAACAGCCAGTCGCGCAGGCGGTAGTTGACGGTGCCCTGGCCGATGCCGCGCCGTTCCAGGTGGTCGATGACCGTCCGCTTCGCCTCGGTGACCCCCAGGCCGTTCAGGTCGATCTCCGCGTTGGCGGAGTTGATCGCCGGGCCCTGGCCGGTGAACGCCTCGCCCTCCCAGCCCTCCGGGGGCTGGACGGTGCGGACGATGGGCAGGTCGAAGACGGTGGCGAACTCCCAGTCGCGCTCGTCCTGGCCGGGGACGGCCATGATCGCGCCGGTGCCGTAGCCCATCAGGACGTAGTCGGCGACGAAGACCGGGATGCGGGCGCCGGTCAGCGGGTTCACCGCGTGGGCGCCGCTGAAGACGCCGGTCTTGTTCTTGCCCTCGGTCTGCCGCTCGACGTCCGACTTGGACTGGGCCTGCCTGCGGTACTCCGCGACGGCCTTCGCCGGGGTGTCCGCGCCGCCGGTCCAGGCGTCCTTCGTGCCCTCCGGCCACGCGGCCGGCACCAGGGTGTCGACCAGCGGGTGCTCGGGGGCCAGCACCATGTAGGTGGCGCCGAACAGGGTGTCGGGCCGGGTGGTGAAGACGGTGATCGGGGTGGCCGCCCGGCCATCGTGGCCCTCGACCGCGAAGTCGACCTTGGCGCCCTCGGAGCGGCCGATCCAGTTGCGCTGCTGCAGCTTGATCGCCTCGGGCCAGTCCAGCGCGTCCAGGTCGGCCAGCAGGCGGTCCGCGTACGCGGTGATGCGCATCATCCACTGGCGCAGTTTGGCCTTGAAGACGGGGAAGTTGCCGCGCTCGGAGCGGCCGTCGGCGGTGACCTCCTCGTTGGCCAGCACGGTGCCCAGGCCGGGGCACCAGTTGACCGGCGACTCCGACGCGTAGGCCAGGCGGTACCCGCCCAGGACGGCGTCGCGCTCGGCGGGGCTCAGCTCGGCCCACGGGCGCTTGTCGGGCGTCTCCCGCACGCCCTTCTCGAACTGCTCGATCAGCTCGGCGATCGGGCGGGCGCGGTCGGCCTCGTCGTCGTACCAGGAGTTGAAGATCTGCAGGAAGATCCACTGGGTCCAGCGGTAGTAGTCCGGGTCGATCGTCGCGAACGACCGGCGCTTGTCGTGGCCCAGGCCCAGCCTGCGCAGCTGCGACCGCATGTTGTTCATGGCGGCCTCGGTGGTGACCCGGGGGTGCTCGCCGGTCGCCACGGCGTGCTGCTCGGCGGGCAGGCCGAAGGCGTCGAAGCCCAGGGTGTGCAGGACGTTGTGGCCGGTCATGCGCTGGAAGCGGGCGAAGACGTCGGTGGCGATGTAACCCAGCGGGTGGCCGACGTGCAGTCCCGCGCCCGAGGGGTACGGGAACATGTCCATGATGAACTTCTTGGGCTTGGCCAGCTCGCCGTCCCCGGCCAGGTCACCGGTGGGGTTGGGCGCGGCGAAGGTCTGGTTCTCGTCCCAGAAGTCCTGCCAGCGGCTCTCGATGTCGGCGGCCAGCGCGGCCGTGTAGCGGTGGGGCGCGGCGGCCTCTGCGGCAGGGGTGGTCTCGCTCATCGTCCTTCGTACTCCATCGCTGTCATGACGGCCTGCGGCCCGGCCGTACGGGGTGTCTGCCTGCGGAAACGAAAAAGCCCCTCGCACAGGAGGGGCGCCGCACTGACATCGATCCTGGTCAGCGCGGCTTGCTAAGCAGAAGGCGTACGGCATGCATGAGGTCAGGTTACCGCAGAGGCGGAAGGGCCCGCACCGAGGTTCCCCCCGGTGCGGGCCCTTACGTGCCGCTTCGCGCCGTGCTCAGTGGCGGCGGCCCGGCTTGTACGAGTCGACGTAGCCGCGCGCCGGGGTGCCGACGCCGGTCACGTCGTCGTAGCCGACGACGGCGGACAGCGAGCTGTCCTTGCCGAGGCTGCGGAGCGAGGTGAGCAGGCCGTCCGACGCGTCGAAGCCGTTGGCGAAGTCCACGCGGACCACCGCGAGGTCCTTGCCGCGGCCCAGCGGGTGGTCGGTGACGTCGTGGTACGCCCCGGTGCCGTAGCGGTCGTAGATCAGCGGGTTGGCGAAGCCGATCGGCACACCGTGCCGGGCCTGCTGCGCCAGCGCCTGGACGCCCGCGATCACCGGCGCGGCGAGCGAGGTGCCGCCGATCCGGTACTCGCTGTACTGGAGCGACCCGTCGGGGAACGTCTGGGTCTGGCCGACCAGGAAGCCGGTGTTCGGGTCGGCGACGGCCGAGATGTCCGGCTCGACGCGCTGCTTGACCGTGCCGCCGTTGGCCAGGGCGAGCGAGTTGGGAACGACGCCGCGCTGGTAGAAGGGCTGCGCGTAGAGCTTGCTGGTGCCGCCGCCCGCGCCGGAGGTGTAGGCGCCGGGGAAGCCGGTCCAGCTGGAGCCGTCGGCCGCCAGCGTCGCCTTCAGCGTGCCCCAGCCGGTCTCCCACTGGTACTTGTCGCCCTTGCCGACGGCGAGCGCGGTGCCGCCGACGGAGGTGACCCAGGGGGAGTTGGACGGGACGTCGACCTGCTTGGCGCCGGTCCCCAGGGGATTGGCGACGTTGTCGCCCGCGTCACCGGAGGAGAAGTAGAAGCCGATGCCCTCGACCGCGCCGATCTGGAAGATCTGGTCGTACGCGGCGGCGATGTCCGGGGTCTCGTTGGACTCGAGGTCGCCCCAGGAGTTGGAGACGATGTCGGCGAGCCGGTGGTCGACGATCTTGCCGAGCGCGTCGAGCAGGTCGTCGTCCGTGCAGGAGGAGGCACCGACGTAGGTGATGTCGGCCGCCGGGGCGAGGGCGTGCACCGCCTCGACGTCCAGGGTCTCCTCGCCGTACCAGTTGGAGGCGTCGCACTCGTCCGGGCCGGTGAAGCGGTAGTCGGCCGGCAGGACCTGGGAGAACTGGCCGCGCTTGTAGGACGCGTCGCCGTTGCGCGCCGCGTACTTCTTGGCGTCGGCGGCGATCGTCGGCGAGGCGAACGCGTCGGTGATGGCGACGGTGACGCCCTTGCCGGTGTACGAGCCCGCTCCGTAGGCGGCGCGCAGCTGCTTGCCCGTGTAGCCCTTGACGGCGTACGGGGCGTGCGTGCCGTAGGCGACCGGCAGGTGCTTGTTGGTGTTCGACCCGTAGTACGTGGAGAAGGGACCGGAGTTCTTGAAGACGCCGGCGGGCGGCGGGAGCGTGTCCTGGTGCTGTGCGCGCCGCGGGGAGTTGTCCAGGCCGGTGACCGTGAGCACCGTGCCGCTGAGGGCGGCGGGGACCGAGGCGGTGCCGACCGGGGCGCGGTAGGTCTTCGAGCCCTTGCTGAAGTTGTGCAGCTGGGTACCGAAGGCCTTCTCGGCGGCGGAGACGTCGCCGCTGACCGTCAGATAGTGCTCAGTGACGCCGGTGACCTTCAGGCCGGAGGACTCCAGCCACGCGGTGGTCTCGGAGACCTGCTGCCCGGTCGCGCCGAAGCGGGCCTTGGCCTGGGCGGCCGACAGGAAGCTGCCGTACGAGGCGGACGCCGGGTCGGACACCGCCTGGGCGTAGGCGGCGAGGCCCTTGGCGTCACGGCCGGCCAGGTACACCCGGAGGGTGACCTTGTTCGCGTCAGAAGTGGCGCCCTTGTCGGACTTGGTCGTCGCCCAGACCGGCTTGCTGCCGGCGAGGGTGTGACGCCCGTGCGAGGCGTCGGCCTGGGCCGTGGGTATGCCCATCGCCAGCGCACCGGCGACCAGCGGCAGCGCCGCTGCCAGGGCCAGGCCGGCCCGCTTTCTGGAGCGGGTGGAGCTCATGTAACCCCCTGCTGTGTGAAGTTCTGACGGACAGCGGCGTGTCTGCATCGGCCACGCACGTGAACCGCCTCGCCACTCTCGCGGTGAACGGCTCATGCCAGGGACATGTGTTCGCCAAGAAGGGCCCAAGGAAGCGTCACGAAAGGGCAATTGGAGGGGCGTAAAGGTCCGGAACGAGGACATATGGAACCGGAGACCGGACACGGTCGGCACGAGCCGGAAGAAACCGGACAAGTCCGCCTGCGGGCGGCCGAACATCCTTACCGAACGGCGGCCGAACAAACCGACGTTAGCAGTTCGTAATGATCCGCATCCCGGGTTGTCGAAAGACGATCGAAGTGGGTACCCGACCGGGTTAGCGTCAGCGCATGCGCACCAACCGTCAGTCCTCCGACAGTCGCCGGAACCCCCCGCTCCCGGCGAGCGCCACACTGTCCGGGGCTCTCCGCACCGCACAGTCGCCGCGTGTCTGGGCGACCGCCGGTACCGCCGCCGCTCTGCTCGTCCTGGCCTTCACCGCGGGCCCGGCCCTGCGGGCCTTCCTGGACTTCGGCGCCGGTGTCCTCACCCTCGTCTCGCTCAGCTGCACCGTCATCTGGGGCCTGGTGTCCACCGACACCGTCTTCCTCGGCCCGCGCGAACGGCTGGTCACCCAGGGCATCCACCGCGCCCTGGGGGTCGCCGCCATCGGCTTCCTGATCCTGCACGTGACGACGAAGGTGGTCGAGGTCCGCGTCACCACCGCCGGCGCCTTCCTCCCCCTCGGCGTCACCGGCCGCGACGGGCTCATATCGCTGGGCGTGCTGGCCGCCTACCTGATGATCCTCGCCGCCGCCACGGGCGCGATGCGCAGCATCTTCGCCGCCAGACGCCACCCCGTGCGCTGGCGCATCCTGCACGGCATGGCGTACGCCTCGTGGTGCGCCGCCCTCGTCCACGGGCTGGAGTCCGGCCGGGCCGCCAAGCCCTGGGTGATCATCTGCTACATGGTCTGCCTGGTCGGCGTCGCCATCGCCCTGGTGGTCCGGCTGCGCAAGGTCCGCGGCGAGTCCGTCTTCCCCGAGACCCGGGAACGTTCCGCGTCCTTCCGCAACCTGGCCCGCGGCGCCGGTTCCGGCGGCCGGCGGCGTGCCGTCCGCGAGGAGGGCGGCCCGGCCCTGGCCAGCGCGTACACCGACCCGCTGCCGCCGCTGCCCGGCTTCCCGGCCGCCGGCCAGTACACGCCCACCCCTCCCCCGGCCCCCGGCCTCGCCTTCGGCACGGACCCCGCGGGCGCCACCATGCAGCTGCCGCAGGTTCCCGCGGACCCGCAGTCCCCGTATTCTCAGCAGCCCCAACAGCCGTACCAGCAACAGCCCCAGCCCGGCGCCTGGGACGGCACCCCTCCTTGGGGGACCGAAGTGCCCGGCGGCGTCCAGGACACCGATCCGCTGGGAGCCGACCGGCTCCAGCCGATCTCCTGGCAGCAGTCGACGCCCGGACCTTATGAAGGACAGCGATGAACCTGCCCGCCATGCCGGACCGCTCACCCGCCCTTCGTACGGGGGCGGGTGATGTGCTGCCCGACGTCCGTACGGTCGGGCTGCCCCGAATAACCGCGGGGTTCGACGAGGTGGAACGACTGGACCGGGTCACCCATCTGAACGTGCACGGTTCCATGCCGACCATGACCGAGGGCGAACTCCTGGACCTCGCCGAGCTGATGGGCCTGCGCGGCCGCGGCGGCGCCGGTTTCCCCTTCTACAAGAAGCTCAAGGCCGTCGGAGAGGCCGCGCGCCGGCGCGGCAGCCCGACGGCGATCGTCGTCAACGGCTGCGAGGGCGAGCCCGCCTGCCGCAAGGACGCGGTCATCCTGCGCCGGGCACCGCACCTGATGCTGGACGGCGCCCTGCTGTGCGCCGAGATCCTGGGCGCGCGCGAGCTGGTGATCAGCGTCACCCGCGACACCAACGAGCAGTCCGTGCGCGACGCCCTGGCCGAGCGCGGTCTCGGCGCCAAGCGCGGCCGCCAGCTGAGGGCCCGCATCGTGCGCATGCCGGAGCGCTTCGTGTCCGGCGAGTCCTCCGGCATCATCTCGGCGGCCAACGGCGGTCTGCCGCTGCCGCCCGGCAAGAAGGTCAGCGCGAGCGAATCGGGCATCGCCGGGATGCCGACGCTCTTCTCCAACACCGAGACCTTCACCCAACTCGCGGTCGGCGCCCGCATGGGACCCATCCGCTTCGGCTCCGCGGGCGCACCCGGGGAGCCCGGCACCGCCATGCTCACCGTGTCGGGCTCGGTGCCCCGGCAGACGGTCGTGGAGACCCCGACCGGCGTGCCCATGTCGTACATCCTGCAGATGTGCGGCGGGAACCCGGGGCAGGGCGTGCTCGTGGGCGGCTACCACGGCAACTGGATCGACCCCAACATCGCGTCGATGGTGACCATCGCCCGCGAGTCGCTGGAGGCCCACAAGGCCACGCTCGGCGCGGGCGCGCTGCTGCCGCTGGACCCGGGGCTGTGCCCGCTCGGCGAGTCGCTGCGGGTCGCGCAGTGGCTGGCCGCCGAGACCGCCGGGCAGTGCGGGCCGTGCCGCCTCGGCCTGCCCCGGATGGCCGGACTGCTGCAGGACGTGCTCAACGGCGGCGGACAGGCCGCCCTGGAGCAGCTCCGGCAGACCGCGGTGGCGGTCAAGGGGCGCGGGGTCTGCAAGCACCCCGACGGCTCCATGCGCTTTGTGATGTCCACCATCAACGCCTTCACCGACGACCTCGCGGCCCACGTCCTCGGCGGCGGCTGCGGCCGTCCCACGGTCGGCGTGCTCCCCCTGCTCAAGTCCGAGCCCTCGCCGCTGCTCGGCGGCCCCGCGAGCGGCAACACGGCCGCGGCCGCGGGCAACAAGCGGCTGGTCGTCGACTGGACGCTGTGCAAGGGCCACGGGCTGTGCGCCGGCGTACTGCCCGAGATCGTCCGGCTGGACCGCGACGGCTACCCCGACATCGCCGGGACGCCCGTCCCGCCGCACCTGGACGCCGCCGCCCAGCGCGCGGTGGCCCGCTGCCCCGCGCTGGCCCTGCGGATGGAGGAGGGCGGGCGCCGCTGAACGTCCGCCCGGCCCGGCGGTGGCGGCCACCGGGCCGGGGCGGTCCGGTCACGCGGAAGGGCCCGATACCTGAGGTACCGGGCCCTTCGCGTGAAGTGGAGCTACGGGGATTCGAACCCCGGACCTCTTGCATGCCATGCAAGCGCTCTACCAACTGAGCTATAGCCCCGCGTTGCCGTTCCTCCGGGTCCCCCCGGCGACTCGGCATACATTACACGGCCGCGGGGGCGGTTCGCCAAATCCATTCCGGTACTGTCGGCTGACCCCGACCCCCAGGACTGGAGACGGCCCCCGTGACCGCCACGCAGCGCATCGTCGACGCCACGGCGGAACGGACGCACCGCCTCCGCCGCCCCACCGTCGTGGCGGCCGTGGTGTGCCTCGTCTCGTTCGCGGCGTTCTGTCTGGCGCAGCACGCCGCCCATGTCTCGATGATCGACCTCACGGTCTACCGGGCCGAGGGATGGACGGTGCGGCAGGGCGGCGACCTGTACGCGATGCGCGTCACCCACGCTCAGCTGCCCAACACCTACCCGCCCTTCGCCGCCCTCCTCTTCACGGCGCTCACCCTCCTGCCGGCCGGTGCCGCGCGGATCGCCGCCACCCTGCTCAACCTCGGGCTGCTCGTCGCGCTCGCCTCCCTCTCGCTGCGGCTGGCCGGGCCGCACCGACGGCTGCCCCCCGCGGCGGCGGCCCTCGCCCTCGCCGCGGTCGCGGTGTGGTCCGAGCCGGTGTGGACGACGCTGCGGTACGGGCAGATCAACCTGCTGCTCGCCGTGCTGGTGCTGTGGGACCTCACCCTGCGGCCCGGTTCCCGGGCGGCGGGCGTCGGGATCGGCATCGCCGCCGGGATCAAGCTCACACCCGCGCTCTTCGTGGTGCTCCTCGCCGCCGGCGGGCTCGTGCTGGCCTGGCGGCGCCGGGAGCGGTGGAACGACCACCTGCGGCGCGCCTGCGTCGCCGCGGGCGTCCTCGCCGCGACGGCCGGCCTCTCCGCGGTGGTCCTGCCGCACGACTCCCGGCGCTTCTGGACGGGGGTGATCTTCTCCGCGGACCGGGCCGGGCACGGCGAGGACACCGCCAACCAGTCCCTGCGCGGGGTGCTCGCGCGGGCCCTGCACACCGGTGATCCGGGGACGTGGTGGCTCGTGACGGCCGCTCTGGTGGCGTGCGCCGGGCTCGCCGTCGCCGTCGCCGCGCTCGCCTCCGGCGCATGGGCCTGGGCGGTGGTCTCCTGCGCGGTGACCGCGCTCCTGGTCAGCCCCGTCTCGTGGTCCCACCACTGGGTGTGGGCCGTGCCGCTCGTCGTACTGCTCGACCGGGTCTCGCGGGCCGCCGCCGTCGCGGCAGGGCTCGTCTTCTGCTCGTACGGGCTGTGGCTCATCCCCCACGGGGACGGCGTCGCCCGGCCCGAACTCCACCAGTCCGCCTGGCAGATGGCCCTGTCGGCGGTCTACCCGGCGGTGGGCGTCGCCTTCTTGTGCGTCGCGGCGGCTGTCGCCGTACGGCGGCTCAGGGCCTAGCACGACGCTGCGACGACAGCCCCGCCAGCGCGCCGAGGGCCGCCGTCAGGGCGAGCCCCCAGGAGGTGAGGGCGATGGCGTGGGCGGAGGAGCCCGAGGAAGCCAGGCGGTTGAGGAAGAGCGTGCCCAAGGCGGCGACGCCGATCAGCTGGCCGAGCTGCGTGACGGTGGCGAGCAGCCCGCTGGCGTCGGCGGCATCCTGCGGCGCCACCCTGCCGAGCGCGAGCGTGAGCGTGGGGCTGAACGACGCGCCCAGCCCGAGGCCCACGCCGAACTGGACGACGAGGAAGGGCAGCTCGTGCTGCTGCCCGTCGCGCAGCAGCAACCCCATGGCGGCGAACGAGACCGCGGCCACCACCAGTCCGAGCGGGGCGAGCAGTGCGTGCGTACGCGCCGGCAGGCGGCGCCAGTTGAGCCCGACGCCACCGAAGGCGACGGCCGCGGCGGTGAAGGTCAGCCCGGTGCGCAGCGCGCTGAGGCCGAGACCGCTCTGCAGGTGCAGCGCGATGGAGAACAGGAAGCCGGCGTTCAGCGCCATGGCGACGGCGATCACGACCACGGAGCGGCGCATGCCGGGAGCGCGCAGCACCCGCGCGGACACCAGCGGCGCCCCGCCGCGACGGGTCAGCCGGGCCTCCAGGACCGCGAAGACGCAGAGCAGCACGGCGCTGAGGCCGAGGCAGATCCAGCCCCACAGGGGCCAGCCCTCCTCCTGCCCGAGGACGAGCGGGACGGTGAAGAGCGTCACGGCGGCCCCCAGCGTGACCAGGCCGGGCAGGTCCAGGCCGCGGCGGCGCTCCGCCGCCCCGTCGGGGTCGCGCGGGACGACCCGCGGCGCGAGGACGAGCAGGCCGATCCCGATGGGCACGTTGACCAGGAACACCGGACGCCAGCCGGTGCCGAACAGGTCGGCACTGACGAGGAGGCCGCCGAGGGACTGCCCCGCGGCCGCGCCGGTGGCCAGCACGGCGGAGTAGACACCGAGGGCGCGCACCCGCCGCTCACCGGTGAAGTTGCGCTGGATGAGGCTGAGCACCTGGGGGATCATCAGGGCCGACCCGGCGCCCTGGACGAGCCGGAAGCCGGTCAGCTCCCCGGCGGACTGCGCGAGGCCGCAGGCCAGCGAGGCCGCGGTGAACAGCCCGAGACCGGCGACGAAGGTCCTGCGGTGGCCCCACAGGTCGCCGATACGAGCACCGGTGATGAGCAGGACGGCGTAGGAGATCGTGTAGCCCGCCACGACGAGCTGGAGGGCGGCGCCCGAGGCGTGCAGGTCGGTGCGGATGGTGGGCGCGGCCACGTTGACGATGAAGACGTCGAGCAGGGCCATGAACTGGCCGGTCAGTACGGTGCCGAGCAGCCGGCCGGCCGGTGCGCGGCCGCCCGTCCCGGCACGGGACACGGGCGGGGCGGAGACAGTGGGGTTCGCCATGGCACGAGCCTGCGGCCGGCCGCGTACTGGTGCCGAGAGCCCCTGGATGCTGGTACTGACAGCACCTGGCACCCGGTCCGGTCCCGGTGCACGATGGGTCACATGTCCGCCGTGTCCGCTCCGCGACGCATCGAACTCGCCGCCTTCCTGCGCAGCCGGCGCGCCCGGATCACCCCGCAGGACGTGGGCATGCCCCCGGGCCTGCGGCGCCGCACGCCGGGACTGCGGCGCGAGGAGGTCGCACAGCTCGCCGGGGTGGGGGTGACCTGGTACACGTGGCTGGAGCAGGGCCGCCCGATCAACGCGAGCGTGCAGGTGCTGGACGCGGTGGCGCGCACGCTGCGGCTGGACGTCACCGAGCGGCAGCACTTGTACCGGCTGGCGGGGGTGCCGTTCGTCCGCGAACAGGCCGCCGAGGCGGAGGCGGTGGGCCAGGAGGTGCAGGACATCATCGACGCCCTGGACCCGCTCGCCGCGGTCGTCTACAACGCCCGCTACGACGTGCTGGCCTGCAACGCCGCCTACCGGTACACCTTTCCGTCGGTGCGGCTGGACTCCCCCGCCGACCGCAATGTACTGCGGCGGCTGTTCACCGGCCCGGCGTGCTGCTCGGCGTTCATCGACCGGAGCGAAGAACTGCCGCGCATGGTCGCGCAGTTGCGCGGCGCCTACGGCCGGCACGTGGGCGAGCCCGTCTGGGAGTCGTTCATCGAGCAGATGGTGCGCTGGAGCGCGGAGTTCGCGCGGATGTGGGCGAGCGGGGACGTGGCGCCACCGGGGCAGCGGGTCAAGACGATCCAGCACGCGTCGGTGGGCATCGTCCGGCTCGCCTCGACCTCGCTCGCGGTGGACGCGGCGCCGGAGCACCGGATCGTGGTCTACACCCCGGTCGACGAGGAGAGCCGGGTGCGGATGGCACGGCTCCGCGAGCTGCCCGACCCGCTGGTCGGCTGCCCCGAGCACGCGCGCCCGCTGTCGCAGCTCGTCGGCGAACGCGAAGAATCCCGCCTCCCCTGAACCAGGGGGACGGGATCCGGTGATCGCTGTGGAGCTACGGGGATTCGAACCCCGGACCTCTTGCATGCCATGCAAGCGCTCTACCAACTGAGCTATAGCCCCGCTGTCCTCAGGCTTTCCGCCTGGCGAACGAGAAGAAGCTTAGCCGGTCAGGGCCGGATTTCCGAAATCGGCCCCGGCGGCCCCGTCACCGCGGTTCAGTCATCGTCGCCGAGCACCGGCTCGGGCAGTGTGCCCGCGTTGTGCTCCAGCAGACGCCAGCCGCGGGCACCCTCGCCCAGCACCGACCAGCACGTGTTGGACAGGCCGCCGAGCGCCTCCCAGCTGCGCGGGTCGAGGCCGAGCAGCCGTCCTATCGTCGTGCGGATCGCGCCGCCATGGCTGACCACGACGAGGATGCCGCCGTCCGGCAGTTTGTCGGCGGCCGCGAGCACCACGGGAGCGGCCCGGTCGGCGACCTCGGTCTCCAGTTCGCCGCCACCGCGCCGCACGGGCTCGCCGCGCTTCCACGCCGCGTACTCCTCGGGGTGACGTGCGGTGATCTCCTCGTGGGTCAGGCCCTGCCAGACACCCGCGTAGGTCTCCCGCAGGCCCTGGTCGTACGTGATGTCCAGGCCCGTCACCGCCGCCAGCTCGGCGGCCGTGTCCGCGGCCCGCTGCAGGTCCGAGGCGATGATCCGGTCCGGCTCCAGGGCCGCCAGCAGGCGCGCCGCCCGTTTGGCCTGGCCGACGCCGGTGTCGGTCAGCGGGATGTCCGTGGTGCCCTGGAAGCGGCCTTCCAGGTTCCAGGCGGTCTGGCCGTGCCGCCAGAAGACGATGCGCCGGCCGCGGCCGCGGGTGTGTCCGTTCAGCTCAGCTCTCCGTCCTCGTCGGCCACCGACACGGCGCGGGCGTGCTCCTCGGCCTTGCCGCGGGTCGCCACGGCGTCCTTGGGCAGCTCCAGCTCGGGGCAGTCCTTCCACAGCCGCTCCAGAGCGTAGAAGACGCGCTCCTCGGAGTGCTGGACGTGCACCACGATGTCCACGTAGTCGAGCAGCACCCACCGGCCCTCGCGCTCACCCTCGCGGCGCACGGGCTTGGCGCCCAGCTCCTTGGCGAGCCGCTCCTCGACCTCGTCGACGATGGCCTTCACCTGGCGGTCGTTCGGCGCGGAGGCGAGCAGGAACGCGTCGGTGATGGCGAGAACGTCGCTGACGTCGTAGGCGATGATGTCGTGCGCGAGCTTGTCGGCTGCCGCCTGGGCGGCGGTCTGAATGAGCTCGATGGAGCGGTCCGTGGCGGTCACAGGTGCGGCTTTCCGGTCGGGGACGTCGTACCCCCAAGGGTCTCACGGACCGCGGACAGTCCCCGACCGGTTATCCGGCCGGGGACCGGACGGCTCAGGGCTTGGGCGGCGGGGTGTAGTCCTGGCCGAGCACGACCGTGATGTCCGCGTTCGCCGGAACGGTGCCCTTGGTGACGGCCTTGGCGGGCAGGTTCAGGGTCTTCGCCAGCTCCTGCGCGTTCGTCTTCTGGTCGGCGGCGCCGTACACGACCTGGGAGGTCGCCCGGGTGGCGGTGGTGGTGCCGGAGACGTAGGTGTAACCGCCGCCGACGATCTGCACCTGCGCCTCGCCCGCGTTGGCGGACAGGCCCGAGCCGTTCTTCAGGCCGACCCGCGGGATGCCGTCGGACGCGGTGTTGGTCACCGTGCCGCCGAGGACGTCCTTGACGATTCCGTCGGTGTCCTTCTCGCTGACCGTCCCGTCGGCCTGCACCGGGAGGGTGTCGGTCCGGTACGCCCCGGTCTTGGCCTCCTCCGACAGCGCCGCGAGGCTGCTGCCCAGGTCCTTGGCGGTCAGCGGGGGCTCGATGACCTGGTTGAGGCCCTCGACGGTCTTGGTCGCCAGGTCCGGGTCGCTGTACATCTTCTTCAGCACGCCCTGGACGACCTGCCCGAACCGGGCGAGCTGCTTGTCCTGCGCCTCGCCGGGCCCGCGGTAGGTGGCGTACGCGACGGCCGCCTGTCCGCCCAGCTCCTGCTGCTTGCCGGGCTTGACGAGGACCTTGCCGCCCTTCTTCTTGTCGGCCTTCACCGTGGCGTCGGTGTCGACGAGGATGCCGCCGAGGGACTCGACAAGGTTGTCCAGGTAGGGGGTGTCCAGCCGCCAGGTACCGCTGATCTTGGTCCCGAGCAGGGTCTCCAGGGCCTCGCGGGTGGGGGCGGAGCCGCCGTCGACCACCGACTTGCCGAGTGTGGTGCTGCCTCCGTCGTCGCTGCTCACGGCGAGCGAGTTGGGCAGCAGCACCGTGGTGCCCTTCTTCGTGGTCGAGTTGCTGACCAGCAAGGCGGTGGAGGTCTCGTTGCCGTCCACCGGACGCAGGTGCAGCACGAGCACGTCGCGCTTCTGGCCGCCCGCGGCCTGCTGCGTGGTGCCCGAGTCGCCGCCGAGCCCCGGGATCTTCCCGGCCTTCCACAGGTAGCCGACACCGCCGACCGCGGCCAGCGCCACGACGACGACCAGGGCGACGACGCGGTTGCGGCCGCGGCGCTTGGCCTCCTCGCGCCGCTCGGTGCGGGATTCGGTGAACTTCAGCCAGTCGATGACCTCTTCGGACTCCTCGGTCTCCTCGTCGACGAAGGAGAACTGCCCCGTGGAGTAGTCCCCGTTGCCCGAGGGGCCGGAGGGCCCTGAGGGGCCGGAGGGTCCCGCGGGCCCCCGACCGGACGGACCGGACGGCGCGGGGGCCTGTACGCGAGCCTGCGCCTGGGGGGCCTGCGGCTCGGGCTCGCGGTAGACGGGCTGCGGCTGCGTGTGCTGCTGCTGGTACGGCGGCTGGGGCTGCGGCTGCTGCGGCTCGTAGTACGGCTCCTGGTACTGCGGCTGCTGCGGGATCCAGCCCTGGTACTGCTGCGTCTGCTGCGCCTGGGACGGGGCCTGCCGCTGGTCGTAGCCGTAGTCCTGCTGCTGCCCGTAGCCCTGGCCCTGGTACTGCTGCGGCTGCTGCGGGGCACGGCCCGGCGCCTGGGCGTAGGGGTCGTAGCCCTGGTCCTGCTGCTGGTATCCGTAATCGCCCTGCTGCTGTGCGTAAGGGTCCTGGGGGTAGGGGTCCGGTCCCTCCTGCTCGGGTGTTCCCTCGGCGTAGTGCCATCGGGGGTAGTCGTTCACTGGGGACCCCTCCAGTTGCCGCTGAGCCGCTGATCGATTACCGGTAGAGCCTGCGTTTGTCGATGTAGCGCACAACACCGTCGGGCACCAGGTACCAGACGGGCTCCCCCTTGGCGACCCGGTGCCGGCAGTCGGTGGAGGAGATCGCGAGGGCGGGCACCTCCACCAGGGAGACGCCGCCCGCGGGGAGACCCGGGTCGGACAGGACGTGCCCGGGCCTCGTGACGCCGATGAAATGCGCCAGGGAGAAGAGTTCCTCGGCCTCGCGCCAGGAGAAGATCTGCGCCAGCGCGTCGGCTCCCGTGATGAAGAACAGCTCCGCCTCGGGATGGTCGGACCGCAGGTCGCGAAGTGTGTCGATGGTGTAGGTGCGGCCGCCGCGCTCGATGTCGCTGCGGCTGACCGAGAACTGCGGATTCGACGCGGTGGCGATCACCGTCATGATGTAGCGGTCCTCGGCGGCCGACACCTTCTGGTCGCTCTTCTGCCAGGGCTGGCCGGTCGGCACGAAGACGACCTCGTCCAGCTGAAAAAGGTGTGCCACCTCGCTGGCCGCAACGAGGTGACCGTGGTGGATGGGATCAAACGTCCCACCCATCACACCGATTCGCTTCTTCATGCGGACAGACCCTACCCGCATCCCCGTCTGCGGCCTCAGCGGTCGCGGTTGAAACGGGTGGTGATGAAGAGCAGGAGCAGCAGCGCGAACAGGGCGCCGCCACCGGTGAGGTACGGGCTCAGGCTCTCGTGGTTGCCCCCGCCCTCACCCTCGGCGAGCGTGGTCAGGACGGCGGCGGTCGCGTAAGAGGTCATTCGCAGTTTCCCTTGGTGACGGTGCGTACTCTCGGCGGGCTTTGGGACTTGGGGGACATGGTACGGGCGGTGCGGACGGAACTTCGCGGTGGCTCCGCGCGTCCTCCCTGTGTATGGACGGCCGACCAGGGGAACGGGGAGACATGTCCGGTCCGAATGATCCGAACGGCGTGCAGGGCGGCACGGGGGGCGACGGCGACCGTCTGCCGGGGCGGAACCGGCGCCGGTTCCCGGGAATCTCCTCCCGGGCGTACGAGCACCCGGCCGACCGCTCGGCCCTGGTGGCGCTGCGCAAGCTCAGCGGCTTCGACACCGTCTTCAAGGCGCTCAGCGGGCTGCTCCCGGAGCGCTCGCTGCGACTGCTGTTCCTGTCGGACTCGGTCCGGGTCAGCGACGAGCAGTTCACCCACCTGAACGACATGCTGCGGGACGCCTGCTCCATCCTGGACCTGGAGACCGTCCCGGCCATGTACGTCACGCAGGACCCTCAGCCGAACGCGATGTGCATCGGGCTCGACGCGCCGATCATCGTCGTCACCACCGGCCTGGTGGAACTGCTGGACGAGGAGGAGATGCGGGCCGTGGTGGGCCACGAGGTGGGCCACGCGCTGTCCGGGCACTCCGTGTACCGCACCATCCTGCTCTTCCTCACCACCCTGGCCCTGCGGGTCGCCTGGATCCCGCTGGGCAACATCGCGATCATGGCGATCATCACGGCGCTGCGCGAGTGGTTCCGCAAGTCCGAGCTGTCCGCCGACCGCGCCGGTCTGCTCGTCGGCCAGGACCTCCAGGCGTCGATGCGCGGTCTGATGAAGATCGCCGGCGGCAACCACCTGCACGAGATGAACGTGGACGCGTTCTTGAAGCAGGCCGAGGAGTACGAGGAGTCCGGCGACCTGCGCGACTCCGTGCTCAAGATCCTCAACGTGCTGCCGCGCAGCCACCCCTTCACCACGGTGCGCGCCGCGGAGCTGAAGAAGTGGGCCGCGTCCCGCGACTACCAGCGCCTCATGGACGGCCACTACCCGCGGCGCAGCGAGGACAAGGACACCTCGGTGTACGACTCCTTCAAGGAGTCGGCGAACCATTACGCCGACACGGTGAAGACCAGCAAGGACCCGCTGATGAAGCTGCTGACCGACCTCGGTTCGGGCGCCGGCGACATCGGCGGCAAACTGCGGGACCGGTTCACCGGCGGAGCGGCACAGGGCTCCCAGGGGCCGCAGAACTCTCCGAAGGACGCGCCGCCGGACTCCCCTGCCGCGCAGTGACGCCCGGCCCGGCGAGCGACCCGGGGGCCAGCGCACCGCACACCGAGGTGATCTGGTGGCGGTGGTCGTACGGGTCGACGCCGGCCTGCGCCGCGGCCTTCTCCCCGGCCAGCAGCGGCTCGAAGCGCTCCGCCGGTCCGGACCCGCAGGACAGCGGTCCGGCCTCCACGTCGGCCTGGAGCAGCTCCACGTGCTGGTCGCGCAGGTCCTGGCGGTCGAAGCGGATGCGCAGCGCGCGCCGCACGGTGAACAGCGAGGGCTCGCCGTTCCCGACGGCCGCGCGCACGGCGTAGACCATGGTGTGGTCCGTCAGGACCTCCAGGGCGTCGTCGGCGGTCTCCATGACGGCCATGGTCCCGGCGACCCGCACCTGCTCGTCGGCCAGGGCGATGCGGGCCGGGTCCAGACGCACCAGCCAGCCCGTGGCGGCGTGCCGCCCGTCGTCGGCCGGGGCCGTCAGGCTGCGGTCGAACTGCACCCGCTGCCCGGGGTCCAGCATCTCCCGGACCGTCCTCACCTCGCCGCCGGTCAGGGCCGCGGGGTCGACGGCCGAGGCCCACAGGTACTCCTTGGCCAGGGTCAGCGCCTGCGTGACCTGGCTCTCGCTGAAGTGCGGGGTGCTGAACGGGGCCGGAAGGGTGAATCCCTCGCTGCCGGTCCGGTAACCGGCGGCCGCGCTGCCGGCGAAGGGGCGTGCGCGGTCCGCGGCGGGGACCGCGCCGGCCGGGGCGAGCGGGACCAGGGTGATCCGCAGCGGCTGGGCGACGGGCTCGGGAGCCTGCTCGTAGGGGTTGCGGATGCCGAGGTAGATGGCGGTGCCGAAGGCGACGGCGATCAGGACCACCAGGACCAGGGCCTGGCGCGTGGCCCCGCCCCGGGCCCAGAAGCGCCGGGTGCGGACCGCGCGGGTGGAACCGTCGAGGCGCTCGCGGGCCGAGTACTCCTGGATCCGGGCAGCGCGGACGAACGATTCGTCGAACACGACGGATCGGTACTCGTCGTCGCCGCTTCCCGGGGAGCCCTCGGGAATCCCCTCAGGTGGGTCACCAGGCCCGGTCATACAACAAGCGTAGGTCTGTCCGGGCTCTTTAAAACGTCCTGGTACGAGACAACTTCTCTCGGCCCTCAGGGCGTTGGGCTGACCACCAAGGGCGGCATCGAGGGCGCCCCGATACGGCCCGTCGGGGCAGGCGGGACGGCCGGCTGGCGGCTGCCTCCCCCGGCGCCCCGGTAGACGGCGGCGAACGTCAGCGCGACCACGCCGATGCCCATGACGACGGCCAGCAGCCAGGCCACCATGCGGTGCCAGCGGCCGTGTCCGCGGTAGGGGCGGCGCTGGGCGTAGAGCTCGTCGTACTCGTCGTCCTCCGCGGTGCGGTCCGTGCTCTCCTCGTACGGGGCGGAGCCGTCCTGGACGCCGAGGAGGCGGGCCCGGGAGGCCTCGGCCTCGGCCTGCGCGGTGGCGGCGGCGAGCATGCGCTCGTGGGCGCTGGGTTCGTGGAAGGCGGCCGCACGTATGAAGGCCTCGTCGAACACCACGGACGCGAATTCGTCATCCGCGCCACCGTGGTCCTCGCCGTCCGGGAACGGCTTGCCCCCCAGGTCGTCCGGCACCCGTCCAGAATAGGGCCGATGACGCGGATTGGGCAGGGCGCCGGGGAAAGTCCGCCCCGAAGTGGGTACGTCCCCCGGCCGGCCCTCAGCCCCGGGTCTGACCGTCGCCGGTGATGACGTACTTGGTCGAGGTCAGCTCCGGCAGGCCCATGGGGCCCCGGGCGTGCAGCTTCTGCGTGGAGATGCCGATCTCCGCGCCGAAGCCGAACTGCCCGCCGTCGGTGAAGCGCGTGGAGGCGTTCACGGCGACCGCGGCGGAATCCACCAACTGGGTGAACCTGCGGGCGGCGGGCTGCGATCCGGTGACGATCGCCTCGGTGTGCCCGGACGACCACAGCCGGATGTGCGCCACCGCGGCGTCCAGGGAGTCCACGACGGCCGCGGCGATGTCGTGGCTCAGGTACTCGGTCTCCCAGTCCTCCACGGTGGCCGGGACGACGGTCGCCCTGGTGCCGGACTTCCCGGCGATGTCACGGACACGCTCGTCGGCGTGCACGGTGACCCCGGCCGCGGCCAGCGCGTCCAGGGCGCGCGGCAGGAACTCGCCCGCGATGTCCTGGTGCACCAGGAGGGTCTCGGCGGAGTTGCAGACGCTGGGCCGCTGCGCCTTGGAGTTGACCAGGATGCGCACCGCCATGTCGAGGTCGGCCTGCGCGTCCACGTACACGTGGCAGTTGCCGGTGCCGGTCTCGATGACCGGGACCGTGGACTCCTCGACCACGGAGCGGATCAGTGAGGCGCCGCCGCGCGGGATGAGCACGTCGACCATGCCGCGGGCGCGCATCAGCTCGCGCACCGACTCCCGGCTCTCGCCCGGCACCAGCTGGATCGCGTCGGCCGGCAGCCCGGCCCCGCCGATCGCGTCGCGCAACACGGTGACCAGGGCGGTGTTGGAGTGGTACGCCGAGGAGGAACCGCGCAGCAGCACCGCGTTGCCGGACTTCAGGCACAGGGCGGCGGCGTCCACGGTGACGTTCGGACGGGCCTCGTAGATGATGCCGACGACGCCCAGCGGCACCCGGACCTGCCGCAGGTCGAGCCCGTTGGCCAGCGTGGAGCCGCGGACGACCTCGCCCACCGGGTCGGGCAGCCCGACCACGTCCCGCACGTCCGAGGAGATGGCGCGGACGCGCTCGGGGGTGAGGGTGAGCCGGTCGACGATGCCCTCGGCGGTGCCCGCGGCGCGGGCGCGTTCGACGTCGAGGGTGTTGGCCTCGACGATCTCCTTGGTGCGCACCAGGAGGGCGTCGGCGATCGCCAGCAACGCGTCGTCCTTGGCCGCGCGCGGCAGCGGCGCGAGGTCGGCGGCGGCGGACCGGGCGCGGTAGGCGGCCTGCAGGACCGGGGACGCCGGCCACGGCGAGGGCAGGGAGGCGGCGAGGTCGTCGTTGCGGTGGCTGCGGCTGCTCATAGCCGTCAGCGTACGGCGTGGGCACCCCCCTGGGGGGTGTCTTTCCAGCCGGTGAGACCCGGACGGTTCAGTACGGGTGCACGCCGACGGGCGCGGCGGGCGGCGGCCCGTAGCCCTCGGCGATGCGCTGGTGGTAGGTGTCGCGGTCGACGACCTCCAGGCCGACCGTCTCCCAGGGCGGCAGCTTCGCGGACGCCCGGTGCTCGCCCCACAGCCGCAGGGCCATGGCGGCGGCGTCGTGCAGGTCGCGGGCCTCCTCCCAGTACCGGATCTCGGCGTGGTCGGCCGCGTACCGGCTGGTCAGCAGGAAGGGGTGGTCGTTCGCCAGCTGCTCCAGGCCGCGCCGCACCTCCGCCAGCGGGGCCTCGGGGCCGGAGACGCTGAGCGTGACGTGCCACAGCCGGGACACGGGGCGCTCCTGCGGCGTCGACGGTGAGGGGACCTGCTGCGACGGCGCGTGGGTTCGCGGTACGCCCTCGTCGGCCGCCACGCTCACCAGTGTCCGCTCCGCCGTCCCGCGGGACGACGATGCCCCTGGGCGCCCTCGTCTCACCGGCGGCCTCCCTGTCGTCACCTGTCGTCCCTGTGGGTTCAGTGGGTCTCAGTGGGTCTCAGTGGTCCTGGCGGTCCCCGTCGAGTTCCTTCTCCGCAATCAAAGTTGAGCAGTCGGCGGGCGGCCGCGGGGCCGTTTTCACGAAGTAACCACGAAGGGGGCTGCCTACGGGTGCAGGAGTACGAGGTCGTCCCGGTGCACGACCTCCCGCTCGTAGGCGGGACCGAGCTCGCGGGCCAGCTCGCGGGTGGAGCGGCCGAGCAGCCGGGGCAGTTCCCTGGCGTCGAAGTTCACCAGTCCGCGCGCCACGGCACGCCCCGAGGCGTCGCGCAGCTCGACCGGGTCGCCGGCCGAGAACTCGCCCTCGACGGCCGCGATACCGGCCGGCAGCAGCGAGGTGCGGCGCTTGACGACGGCCTGGACGGCGCCGTCGTCGAGGATGAGCGCGCCGAGCGGGGTGGAGGCGTGGGCGAGCCACAGCAGGCGGTCGGCGGAGCGCTTGCCGGTGGGGTGGAAGAGGGTCCCGGTCGGCCGCCCGGCGAGGGCGTCGGCGGCCTGCGAGGCGGAGGTGAGCACGACGGGCATCCCGGCCCCGGCGGCGATCCGCGCGGCCTCGACCTTGGTCACCATGCCGCCGGTGCCGACGCCGGCCTTGCCGGCGCTGCCGATGGACACGCCGTCCAGGTCCCGCGGGCCGTGCACCTCGGCGATGCGGGAGGTGCCGGGGGTGCTCGGGTCGCCGTCGTAGAGCCCCTCGACGTCGGAGAGCAGCACCAGCAGGTCGGCCCGGACGAGGTGGGCGACCAGGGCCGCCAGGCGGTCGTTGTCGCCGAAGCGGATCTCGTCTGTGGCCACCGTGTCGTTCTCGTTCACGACGGGCACCGCGCCCATGGCGAGCAGCTGGTCCAGGGTGCGGTACGCGTTGCGGTAGTGCGCCCGGCGGCTCATGTCGTCGGAGGTGAGCAGCACCTGCCCGACGCGGACCCCGTAGCGGGCGAAGGAGGCGGTGTACCGGGCGACCAGCAGGCCCTGGCCCACGCTGGCGGCGGCCTGCTGCCGGGCGAGGTCCCGCGGGCGCCGGTCCAGGCCCAGGGGCGCCAGCCCGGCGGCGATGGCGCCGGAGGAGACCAGCACGATCTCCTTCTCCGCGCTGCCGAGACTCTTGGCGAGGACGTCGACGAGGGCGTCGACCCGGTCGGCGTCCAGTCCGCCCTCGGCGGTCAGCGACGAGGAACCCACCTTGACGACGATCCTGCGGGCCTCGCGCACGGCCTGGCTTGCCCCTGCCACTTCGCTGCCCGTCTCCTCGCGCCGGTCGGGTTGCACACTCGCGTCCACGTGCCGAATCTACGGGAAGTCGGCGTGCCCACCGCGCATGCGTCCAGCACACGGACTGCTCTCGTCCGCTCGGTACCTCCCGCGCTCCACCGGACTCCCCGCAGCGCTGCCGGAGTCCAATGTCGCGCCGTGCCCGCGGAGTTGCTCCGCGGGGCCCGGCGGCGACTGCCGGGAGGCCGGAGGGGGCCCGGCGTCCTGCGCCGGTGGCACGAGCCGGAGGGGGCGCTACCGGGCGAGGACCCGCAATCGCTCCGCCGGGTCCGCGGGATCGCTCCCGCGCCCATGGCGCTCCGCTCGCCATTCGCCCCGGCACTCCGGTGATGACACCCGCCGCCGGCTCCAAGCGGCCCGGGCCCCGGCGAAACCGGGTTTATCGCTACAGCCGGGCTGTCGGAGTACTATTCGGGCATTAGCCTGTGGAACGCAGCCGCTTCAAGCGGCGCCGGAGAGTCAGAAAGCCCCGCGAGGCCTTCGACGGTGTTGCTCAACCCCTCGCTCCGGGGCCGGTGGCGCTCGTCACGACTTAGGGGAGCCCTGAGTCAGTAGGCTATGCTCCCATGGTCGCCCTACCCGGCGCACGCATGCCTCACGGCCGTCGCGCGGGTCTCATGATTGCGCGACGGTTCACGGACGGAAGGATGACGATGGCACGTTGCTTGATAGCGGCGATTTCGTGGGAGCGCATACACCTTTCTCTCACCGCGGTCGTCTCTGGCTTCACTGGAGATCCTAGTGCTCTCCGTTTCCTGATTGTGGACGGTGAGCGAGAGTTCCCGGTGAATTCTCGGCAAACAGGCGCCGAACAGCATCGCCTGGAGATCAACGTCACCAACTTCCAGGACCGCCGCCAGGTACCCAACGGCACCTGGCGGATCGTTCCCGTGATCGGTGAGGAACGACTGCCGGCCGCCGGCTTCGACCTCAAGGCCACGGATCGCCTTGACGTGGACTCCCGCACCTTCCTCTACGACCGCAACCGCTCCGCGTACGTGATCGCGTTCGGGCTCTCGGACGACGACGAGAACCCCGAGTTCCTGATGCGGACGTACCAGCTGTTCCGCAGCGCCGGGCCGAGCGCCAACAAGGACGCCCCGAAGGCACCGCTTCGCAAGCGACTCGGGCTGCGGGTCCTGCCGCGCGCCCGGCGCCGCAAGCTCGCCAATCAGGTCTATTCCCTCTCGCGCCGCCTGAACCCCCCGCGTGGCAACCGGATCCTGTTCGCCTCCGAAATGCGCACCGGCCTCGGCGGCAACCTGGCGCGCGTTCACGACCGGATGATCGAGCGGGGCCTGGACAAGAAGTACTCGTTCCGCCACTCCTTCCGGGTTCCCAGCACCGCGAACAAGTGGAGCACGCTGCGCCTGATCTACCTGCTCGCGACGTCGGACACCGTCCTGATGGACGACTACTTCGGGCTCCTCGCGCAGCTGGGCATTTCCCCGAAGACCAAAATCATCCAGCTCTGGCACGCCGGAAGCGGGTTCAAGTCGGTCGGCTACAGCCGGTTCGGACGTTATGGCTCCCCGAAGCTGACCAACGCCCACCGCAAGTACACCTACGTGATCACCGGATCCAAGCACCTTGTGCCGGTGTACGCCGAAGCATTCGGCATCGAGGAATCGGCGGTCGTGCCGACCGGGCTGCCGCGAATAGACACGTTCCTCGACAAGGACCACTCCCGCAAGGTCGTCGAGGATTTCTTCGTCGCCAACCCGAAGCTCAAGGGCAAGAAGATCGTGCTGTTCGCGCCGACCTTCCGCGGGAAGAGCATCGGCGACGCTCATTATGATTACGACCGCATCGACTTCGCGAAGCTGCACGAGGTCTGCGGGGACAAGTTCGTCGTGCTCTTCCGCATGCACCACTTCATTCCGGGCTCCGTACCGATTCCCGCGGAATACTCCGACCGGCTGCTGGACTTCGCGTCGTTCCCGGACACCAATGACCTGCTGCAGGTCACCGACGTGCTCGTCACCGACTACTCGTCCATCATCTACGAGTACACGCTGCTCGACAGGCCGATCCTGTTCTACGCGTACGACAAGGACACCTATTCGGTGATCCGCGGATTCCACCGCGACTACGACTCCGTCGCGCCCGGCAAGATCTGCGTGACCTTCGACGATCTGCTCAAGGCCCTGCAGGACGAGGACTACGACCTCTCGAAGGTCGAGCAGTTCCGGCAGGAGAACTTCGACTACGTCGACACCAACTCGGCGGACCGGGTGATCGACTGGCTGGTGATCGGCGATCGCGCCACCGGGGACGAGGGCGGGGACCACCGGTGGCTCGATCTGACCCCGGACGACACGGCAGTGGGCGACCAGCCACTCAGTGACCAATCGGAGGCATGAGCTGTGAACGTTGCGTTGCTTTTCGCCGGCGGCATCGGGTCGAGGATGAACTCCCGTGCCCTCCCCAAGCAGTTCCTGGAGATCCACGGCAAGCCGATCATCATCCACACCCTCGAGCACTTCGAGGCGCACCCCGACATCGACGCCATCGCCATCGCCATCCTTCCCGAGTACCGCCCGCACATGATGAAGCTGCTCAAGCGGTACGAGATCGAGAAGGTCCGGTGGGTCATCGACGGCGGCAAGACCGGTCAGGAGTCCCGCCACAGCGCTCTCAAGGCGGTCGCCGCGGACTGCCCCGAGGACACCGTGGTGCTGATTCACGACGGTGTGCGGCCGCTGATCGACGCGAAGCTGATCACCGCCAACATCGAGACCGTCAAGGAGCACGGCTCCGCCATCACCTGCACGAAGTTCAACGAGACCGTGGTGTCGAGCGAGAACGAGCACATCGACGATGTGATCCCGCGCGACCACATCTACGCCGCGCAGGCCCCGCAGAGCTTCCGGCTCGGCCAGATCCTCGGGCTGTACGACCGGGCGGTCGCCGAGGGCGAGCACGACACCATCGACTCGTGCTCCCTCATGCACCGGTACGGTCAGAAGCTCTACCGGGTGGTCGGCCCCCGCTCGAACATAAAGATCACGACGGCCGAGGACTTCTACCTCTGCCGGACCTTCTTCGAGATCATCGAGAACCAGCAGATCGTAGGTACGTGACTCCAGTGACCACCGTCTCCAGTTCGGTCGTGGCGCACGACCTCGACGAGATCCTCGACCGCGACCTGCCGTGGAACGAGCTGTCCGGCTGCACCGTGCTCGTCACCGGCGCGAGCGGCATGCTGCCCTCCTACGCCGTCTACACCCTGCTCGCGCTGAACGACAGGCTCGGGCTGGGCATCACCGTGCACGGTCTGGTGCGGAACGAGGAGAAGGCCAGGCGCCTGCTCGCGGACGTGCTCGACCGCCCCGACTTCCGCCTCGTCGTCCAGGACGTGTCGACCCCGCTCGAACTGTCCGGCCCCGTCGACTACGTGATCCACGGGGCGAGCGCCGCACGGCCCGCCCTGCACGGCAGCCAGCCGGTCGCGACGATCCAGGCCAACCTCCTGGGCGCCTTCCATCTGCTCGACCTGTGCGTGGCGAAGGCCAGCCGCGGTTTCGTGCTGATGTCCTCTGCCGAGGTGTACGGAGCCCAGCCTCCGGAGACCGAGCTCATCGACGAGCAGAGTTACGGCGGTTTCGACATCCTCAACCCGCGCGCCTGCTACGCCGAGGGCAAGCGCGCCGCGGAGACGATCTGCGCGAGCTACCAGGCTCAGCACGGCATCGACTGCCGTGTCGTCAGGTTCGGGCACATCTACGGGCCCGGGATGGGGCTCGACGACGGGCGGGTGCAGGCCGACTTCGCGGCGAACGTGGTGGCCGGCAAGGACATCGTGCTCAACAGCGACGGTTCGGGCGTGCGCACCTACACGTACGTGGCCGACGCCATCGCCGGGATGTTCTACGCGCTGCTCCGCGGTGACCAGACGGCCTACAACGTCGCGGATCCGGCCGGGCTGGTCTCCATCCGGCGCCTGGCGGAACTGTTCACCGAGGTCCGGCCGGACCGTGGACTCCAGTTGCGGTTCAGCAACGAGTCCGACGCGCGGTCCTACAGCCTGACCAAGAAGCAGGGACTGGACAGCGCGCGGCTGGCGGCCCTCGGCTGGAGCCCGGTGGTCGACCTGCCGGTCGGGCTGAACCGCATGGTGACGCATCTGGAGTCGACGGTCGGGACGCTCTAGCGAACTCCGCACCCACCGGGCTGGGAACGAGAACCGCCCGGCAGCAGATCGCCTCGGCACGAACCTTCGTTCGTGCCGAGGCGATCTGCTGCCGGGCCGATGTCATGCGGCATCCGGAAACCCGGTGCCGGACGGCCGCCGCGACCGGCGGCCGACGGTCGCGTCAGACCTTTCGCGACGGGAGCAGTTTGCGGGCCAGTCGCCGTACCGGTGCCGGCAGACGTCGGGCCAATCGCCGCTGCGGCGCCTCGGCCCGCGGCCGCACCACCGGCTTCTCCGGGACCGCCGTCTCATCGGTGAGGTTCCAGTACTTCGGGGATTTCTCGCCCTTGCGCGGATACTGCTCGTTCGGGCGGCGCGGCACGACCTCGGGACGCTCCCAGGCGATGTCCTTCCGCACCACGCGCGCCGGTGCCCCGACCGCGATGCAGTTGTTCGGAATGGACGAGGTGACGATGCTGCGGAAGCCGATCACCGAGCCGTTGCCGATGGTGACACCGCCCATCACGACCGCGTGCTTCGCGATCCAGACGTGTTCGCCCACGACAATCGACTGGGACGGGTTCACGCGCTTCTCGGTGCGCACGTCGAAAATCGGGTGGGTGTCGTCGCCGCGCACCTCGATGTTCTTCGCGAACATCACGTCGTCACCGATCGACACCGACACGCCTTCGACCGCGGAGATGAAGGTGCGGCCGGCGCAGCCCACGTTCTCGCCGATCCAGATCCGGGACTCGTGTCCGCAGCGCAACTCGAAGCGGAGACCCGCGCGCTTCTTGGTGGTCGAACCTATTTCGATCCGCCCGTTGTCTCCCGAGAAGGTGACGAGCAGGTCCCTGATGTCGGCGTCGGCGCTGATGACAAGTGTGTTGTTCGATCCCTTGAACCGGATATCGATCTTGTCTTCGCGTATCTCGCCGTCGTAGACGATCTCATTTCCCTGATCGTCCTTGTAACGCTCGAGCTTGTGCAGTTGCAGCATCGTATCTGAGGGTATGCGCTCGACCGGGTCAGGGTCGGACCAGCCCCTCACACCTCCGTTCCGGCCTGCGTGTTTCCGCTTAAGCTATCAGATGACTCTATCTCTGAGCAGTCGCCTGAACGACCTGGTTTCCGATCACGACATCGGCTCCGGGATCGAAAGCATTTAGCGCCATATGGCTCGGGTCCAACGTGGTCCAAGCGTTTTGTCCACGGGAGTTGGTGAAGCGGGTCCCGGTGAAGGATCTCGAAAAGAGTGAGAACTTCTGACGCAGTATGGATTGCGGCATTGCGCGACCCGACGGAAAGTCCCTTGTACCCCGTCACGGCAAAACGATGCACCCTGATCCGGGATCCGTGCCCTCGATCGGCCTGTCCGCGTACTCGGCGACTCCGCAAAGTTCTCCGCCGAGTACGCGGACCGCTGTCAGCGCGGTCAGCGCTGTCAGCCGGCTCTGGAACGGCTCTAGAACGGCTCGAAGCCGTGGTACTTGCGCTCCGCCTCGTCCCGTTCCGCATTGCGGTCGTGGCGCCGCTGCGCGGCCGGCCGCGGTGCGTCGAAGCGGTGGTCCTCGCCGCGGCGGCCGAGCATCTCGGCCCCGGCGGCCATGGTGGGCTCCCAGTCGAAGACGACCGCGTCCTCGGTGCTGCCGATGACGACCTCGTCGCCCTGGCGGGCACCGGCCTTGACGAGCTGCTCCTCGACCCCGAGGCGGGCGAGCCGGTCGGCGAGGTAGCCGACGGCCTCGTCGTTGGAGAAGTCGGTCTGGCGCACCCAGCGTTCGGGCTTCTCGCCCAGGACCCGGTAGAAGCCGTCCTCGGCGACGACGGTGAAGCCGGCGTCGTCCACGGCCTTGGGCCGGATGACGACGCGGGTGGCCTCCTCGACCGGCTTGGCCGCCCGTGCCTCGGCGACGATGCCGGCAAGGGCGTACGACAGCTCCCGCAGGCCCTTGTGGGCGACGGCGGAGACCTCGAAGACCTGGTAGCCGCGGGACTCCAGCTCGGGGCGGACCATGTCGGCCAGGTCCTGACCGTCGGGGACGTCCACCTTGTTGAGCACGACGACCCGCGGCCGGTCGCCCAGACCGCCGTACGCCTTGAGCTCCTCCTCGATCGTGTCGAGGTCGGAGACCGGGTCGCGCTCGGACTCCAGCGTGGCGGTGTCCAGGACGTGGACGAGGACGCTGCAGCGCTCGACGTGCCGCAGGAACTCCAGCCCCAGGCCGCGGCCCTGGCTCGCACCGGGGATCAGGCCGGGGACGTCCGCGATGGTGTAGACGGTGGATCCGGCGGTGACCACGCCCAGGTTGGGCACGAGGGTGGTGAACGGGTAGTCCGCGATCTTCGGCTTGGCGGCCGACAGGACGGAGATGAGCGAGGACTTGCCCGCGCTCGGGTAGCCGACCAGCGCCACGTCGGCGACGGTCTTGAGCTCCAGGACGATGTCCTGGTTCCTGCCCGGCTCGCCCAGCAGCGCGAAGCCGGGCGCCTTGCGGCGGGCGGAGGCCAGCGCCGCGTTGCCGAGGCCGCCGCGGCCGCCCTGGCCGGCGACGAAGGTGGTGCCGTGGCCGACGAGGTCGGCGAGCACATTGCCCTGCTTGTCCAGGACGACGGTACCGTTCGGCACCGGCAGGATCAGGTCCGTGCCGTCCTTGCCGGAGCGGTTGCCGCCCTCGCCGGGCTTGCCGTTGGTCGCCTTGCGATGGGGGCTGTGGTGGTAGTCGATGAGCGTGGTGACCGCCTGGTCGACGACCAGCATCACGTCACCGCCCCGCCCGCCGTTGCCACCGTCGGGGCCGCCCAGCGGTTTGAATTTCTCCCGGTGCACGGAGGCGCAGCCATGGCCCCCGTTACCCGCGGCGACGTGCAGCTCGACGCGGTCCACGAAGGTTGTCATGCCGTCTTCCTCCTCAACGTGCTGTTATGTGCTGATACCAGTGGTGCAACGCGCCGAGGGCGGACCTGCTTCCCGCCCGGGAAGCAGCGTCCGCCCTCGGTGATGTCGTACGCGTGCGATCGCTCAGGCGACCGGGACGACGTTCACGACCTTGCGACCACGGCTGGTGCCGAACTCGACCGCACCGGCGGCGAGGGCGAACAGCGTGTCGTCCTTGCCACGGCCGACGCCCGCGCCGGGGTGGAAGTGCGTGCCGCGCTGGCGGATGATGATCTCACCGGCGTTCACGACCTGGCCGCCGAAGCGCTTGACGCCGAGCCGCTGGGCATTGGAGTCGCGACCGTTCCGAGTGGACGATGCGCCCTTCTTGTGTGCCATCTCTCTTCAGTCCCTTACTTCGCAGCGGCGGGGATGCCGGTGATCTTCAGCGCCGTGTACTGCTGGCGGTGACCCTGACGACGGCGGTAGCCGGTCTTGTTCTTGTACCGCAGGATGTCGATCTTCTGGCCCTTGTGGTGGTCCACGATCTCGGCCTGGACCTTGATCCCGGCCAGAACCCACGGGTCGCTGGTGACGGCCTCGCCGTCGACCACGAGCAGGGTCGAGAGCTCGACCGCGTCGCCCACCTTGCCCGTGGAAATCTTGTCAACCTCAACGATGTCGCCGACGGCCACCTTGTGCTGGCGGCCACCGCTGCGCACGATTGCGTACACGCGGAACTCACTCTCTCGCTCGGATCGTCACTCCTGACGCCAGCCGTCCCTGCGGAGCGTGGGGGGCCTCTCCCGGCCGGAGCCGGGAGGGAGGTGCTCAGGAATGGGCGCTAAAACGCCGAAGGTCAAGGTTACGGGGCGCCCCCGATGGGGTCAAACCGGGATGCGCATCGCGGGGGACGCGCCGCGGGCCGCCCCCCGGTGGGGGACGGCCCGCGTGCGGTGACCCTGGGTCAGGACGCCTCGGTGGGCGCCTCGGCCGTGGCCTTGGCGGCGGTCTTCTTCGCCGCCGTCTTCTTGGCCGCGGTCTTCTTCGCGACCGTCTTCTTCGCGGCGGCCTTCTTGGCCGGGGCCTTCTTGGCCGCGGTCTTGCGCGGGGCCCGCTTCTTGGGCTCCGCCTCGGCCGCGTCCTCCGCCGGTTCCGCGGTCGCGTCCGCCGGCTGCGCGTCGGTGGCCGGGATGACCACCACAGCGGCCTCGGCGTCGGCGCTGGGCGGCCCGGAGGGGGCGGACACCTTGCGCGTGGCACGGCGGCGCGGCGCGGGCGGCGCGACCTCGGCGGTCTCCGCGACGGGCTCCGGCTCGGCGGCGGGGGCCTGCTCGGCGACCGGCTCGGCGGCGGCCGGGACGACCACCGTCTCCGCCTCGCCGGCCGGGGCGCTGGGCGCACTGACCTTGCGGGTCGCCCGGCGCCGGGTACGGGCCGGGGGCGCCGGCTCCGCGACGGCCTCCTGGCCCGGCTCCGCCGCCACGACCGCCGGGGCCTGCTCGGCGACCGCGGCCGCCTCCGCCGCCTGCGGCTCGGTGGCCGGGGCCGCGGCCGGAACGACCGTGACGACCTCCGCCGTGGCGTCGGGCGAACTCACCAGGGCGGTGACCCGCCGCGACGCGCGACGGCGGGACCGCCGGCCGGCCGCCGCCTCGGCCTCCGCCGGGCTGCTGAACCACTCGTCGTCCGCGCCCATCGCGGGCACCAGGTCGGCCTCGGTGACCGCGGCCGGCTCCAACTCCGGGAGTTCCTCGGTCTCGTCGGCCTCGGCCTCGATGACACCGGCCGCCTCCGCGGCCGCCGGCTCCTCGCCGCCACCGCGACGGCGCTTGCGCTTGCCGCCGCCGCCGACCGCCGTGGCCTGGTCCATGTGCACGATGACGCCGCGTCCGTTGCAGTGCACGCAGGTCTCGGAGAACGACTCCAGCAGGCCCTGGCCGACCCGCTTGCGGGTCATCTGCACCAGGCCCAGCGAAGTGACCTCGGCCACCTGGTGCTTGGTGCGGTCCCGGCCCAGGCACTCCAGCAGACGGCGCATGACCAGGTCGCGGTTGGACTCCAGCACCATGTCGATGAAGTCGATCACGATGATGCCGCCCAGGTCGCGCAGCCGCAGCTGACGCACGATCTCCTCGGCCGCCTCCAGGTTGTTCCTGGTGACCGTCTCCTCCAGGTTGCCGCCCTGGCCGGTGAACTTGCCGGTGTTGACGTCGATGACCACCATCGCCTCGGTCCGGTCGATCACCAGCGAACCGCCGCTCGGCAGCCAGACCTTGCGGTCCAGCGCCTTCAGCAGCTGCTCGTCGATCCGGTACGTGGCGAACACGTCGACCTCGGAGCTCCAGCGGCTCAGCCGGTCGCCGAGGTCCGGCGCGACGTTCGTGACGTAGTCGTGGATGGTCTCCCACGCGGTGTCGCCGCTGACGATGACCTTGGTGAAGTCCTCGTTGAAGATGTCGCGGACGACCCGGACGGTCATGTCCGGCTCGCCGTACAGCAGCGACGGCGCGTTGCCGGTCTTGGCCCGCTTCTGGATGTCCTCCCACTGCGACTGCAGCCGCTCGACGTCGCGGCGCAGCTCGTCCTCGCTCGCGCCCTCGGCGGCGGTGCGCACGATGACGCCCGCGTCCTCGGGGACGATCTTCTTGAGGATCTGCTTCAGCCGGGCGCGCTCGGTGTCGGGCAGCTTGCGGCTGATGCCGGTCATCGAGCCCTCGGGCACGTAGACCAGGTAGCGGCCGGGCAGCGAGACCTGACTGGTCAGGCGGGCGCCCTTGTGGCCGATCGGGTCCTTGGTGACCTGCACCAGGACCGGCTGGCCCGACTTCAGGGCCGCCTCGATACGGCGCGGGCCGCCTGCCATGCCCAGCGCCTCGAAGTTGACCTCACCGGCGTACAGCACCGCGTTGCGGCCCTTGCCGATGTCGACGAACGCGGCCTCCATGGACGGCAGCACGTTCTGGACCTTGCCCAGGTAGACGTTGCCGACGTAGGAGGTGGCCTGCTCCTTGTTGACGTAGTGCTCGACGAGCACGCCGTCCTCCAGGACGCCGATCTGCGTCCGGTCGCCGTTCTCGCGCACGACCATGACGCGCTCCACCGCCTCGCGGCGGGCCAGGAACTCGGCCTCGGTGATGATCGGCACCCGGCGGCGGCCCTGCTCGCGGCCCTCCCGGCGGCGCTGCTTCTTGGCCTCCAGACGCGTGGAGCCCTTGATGGACTGCACCTCGTCGACCGGCTCGGCCGCCCTGCGGGGCTCACGGATCTTGACGACCGTGCGCTCGGGGGCGTCCTCGCCCAGGGTCTCCTCGCCCGGGCCGTCACCGCCGCGACGGCGACGGCGCCGGCGACGGCGGCTGCTCGTGCTGTCGCCGGTGTGGTCCTCGTCGTCCTCGGCGTCCTCGTCGGCCTCGTCGTCCTCACCGGCGGCGGCCTCGTCGCCCTCGGCGACCTCGCCGCGACGGCGGCGGCGGCCACCGCGACGACGGCGGCGCGACGGACGGTCGCCCTCGTGGTCGTCGTCCGCCTCGTGCTCGTCGGCCTCCGCGTCGGCGTCGTCGTGAGCGTCGTGCTCGTGCTCGTCGGCGGGCTCCTCGGCGATCTCGCCGCGGTGCGTGTCGCCGGTCTCGGTCACGACCGCCTCGGCGGGCTCGCCCCGGCGGCGACGGCGACGACGGCGGCCGGCGCTCTCGGCGACGGGGAACTCGTCGGCGTCGTGCCCCTCGGCGGAGTCGCTCTCGGGCTCGTCCTCGTGCTCGGCGGGCTGCTCGGCCTGCGGCCGCTCCAGCGGCGCGACACCGGGGGCCTGGAACACCGGCGCCTGGAACACCGCCATCGGCGGGCGGGTCGCGCGGCGGCGGCCCCGCGACGGCGCGGGCGCCTCCTCGACGGCGGGCTCCTCGGCCACGGGCTCCACGGCCGACGGCCGCTCGGCGGCACGCACCTCGCTCTGTACCTCGACGACGACGCTGCCCGCGGGCACGCCGAAGGCCTCCGCCACGGCCTCGACGGCCTTGGCGCGCGCCTCCTCGACAGTGTCGCCGTACCCGCGGATCTCGTACGCGTCCTCGACCTCGACGGCCCAGCCGGACCCGTCCTGGATGGCCTTGGCCGTGTAGCTGCGACGCTGCGGGGCGGCGGCGGGGGCCTCGGAGGCCTCCGCCTGCGCGGTCGCCGCCTCCTCCTCACGCGGCGCGAGCGCGCCCGGCTTGAGGCGGCGCGAGCCGTCGTCGGCCGCGAGGAACGACGCGGCCGGTGCGGCACGCTTGCGGCTGCGGCGCGCCTTGGGCTGCTCCGCCTCCTGGGTCTTCCCCGCCTTCTCGGCCCTGCCGCGCCGGCTGCCCGCCGGCTCCTGCAGCGCCTTGGCGGGTGCGTCCGCGGCGGCCGCGATCTCCGCGGGAGCCGGGGAGGCGTCCGCGGCCGGCTCGGCGACCGGCTCGGGGCTGGCCACCTTCCGGGTCGCACGACGCCGTGTGCGCGCCGGGGCGGCGGACGCCTCGGCCTGCTCCGCCGCAGGCGGGGTCTCCGCGTGCAGCGGCAGGTCCGCCTGAAGTTCCTTGGCCTGCGTGTCGGCGGCCTCGGCGGGCGCCTCGGCCGCGACCGGCTCGGGGCTGGCCACCTTCCGGGTCGCACGACGCCGCGCACGGGGCGGGGCCGCGGACGGCTCGACCTGCTCCGCCGCCGGGGTCCCGGCCGCGGGCGCGGTCTGCGGGGCGGTGTCCTCGGAGGCCTCGGCGGTCTGCGCCGGTGCGGCCGTCTTGCGCGTGGCGCGACGGCGGGCCGGGGCCGGGGCGGTCTCCGCCGCGGCTTCCGGCGTCACATCGCCCGGCGCGGTCTCTTCCGGCCGGCTCTCCGGCGCGACGGCCTTGCGCGTCGCCCTGCGGCGGGTGCGTGCGGGTGCGGCCTCGGTGTCGGCGGGGGCCTCGGCCGGTATGGCCGGAGTCCCGGCAGGCGTGTCGGCCGCCTCGGGGGCGTCCACGGCACCGGCGGGCGGACCCGCGGGCCGTGAGGCCGCGCGGCGCCGGCGGCGCGGAGCGGCCGTCGCCTCGCTGTCGGTGCCACCGGTGCCACCGGTGGCAGTTCCAGGGGCGCCGTTCTCGGGCGCCTCGTTCGGCTCGTTGTTCTCGAGCATGCGGGCATTTCTCCCGTCACGCTCCCGGGCGCCGCGCCCTGATCCGGTCCACGGCGGCCCGCGTCTTCGCGGTGCCGCCGCCCGGGGGCGCGGGCGCCACACGGGAGCTGTCGTATCGCTCGTCGGCACCGCCCTGACGGGCCGACGAAAGTCTCGTCTGATGCGTACTGCCGGTTCCGGGTCACCCCGGACGCCTCGGCGGCACAACGACGGCAGTCCTACGCTGAGCCTTCCGGTACCGTCGCGGCATCGCGGTCAGGCGCGAGCGGATCGGTCACCGTGCCGGTCTCCTCGTCGAGCGGCCCCTGCGCCAGCCTGGTCACCGCTGCGGGGACCGGCGGCGCGAGGTCGGCCACCGCACGGAGGCCGGACAGGACGTCGTCGGGTCGCACGGCAGGTGTCAAATGCCGAACAACCAGCCGCAGTATCGCACAAGGTGCTGGCCCAGGCCTATCGGCACCCTGTTCGATGTCGCCGCCATGGGCCCCGGCGACCTGCGGGTCCACCACTTCGAGCCGGATCACGGCGTCGCGCGCGTCGAAACTGCGCACGCCGTTCTTCGTCATCCGCTGGACCTCGACGGTCCCGGCGGCGAGGAACGCGGCCACCGCACGTTCGGCGTCGGCCTGCTCCACACCGTCCAGCCGCAGCTGCCACACCGACGCCTCCAGCCGCTCGGCGAGGCCCGAGGTGCGGGCCTCCACGGCGTCGACGACGTCGAGACCGCCCGGAAGCGACTCGTCCAGCAGCAGGCGCAGTTTCTCCGGCTCACGGGCCTCGGCGAGCGCGATCTCCAGGTACTCGGCCTCGCTGCCGACGCCGGTGGGTGCGGCGTTCGCGTAGGAGACCTTGGGATGCGGGGTGAAACCGGCCGAGTACGCCATGGGCACCTCGGCACGCCGCAGCGCCCGCTCGAATGCGCGCTGGAAGTCGCGGTGGCTGGTGAACCGGAGGCGGCCGCGCTTGGTGTAGCGCAGTCGGATGCGCTGCACCGCGGGTGCGGGCGGCGGGCCTTCGGGCTGTCGCTTGCCCAGTGTCGTTCAGTCCCTCGTGCGTCTGGTCGCCCCGAGTGGGGCTGCTTGTCGTCTTCCAGGTTACTGGGGGTTCCGGACTTCCGAATCCGCACGCCGCACCACGGGCCCCGCACACGGCCCCGTGCCCCGTGTGCCGTCGGGTGTCCGCCCCGCACCATGCGCCCGACGTGCACCACGCGCCGCCGAACGCGCACCCGGGCCGCCCGCGTCACACCCGGTAACGCATCTTGCCCCCGGTGGCGCCCTCCAGGACCCCGCCGTTGGCCTCGATGACCTTGCGCGAGGCCACATTGCCGGCGTCGCAGGTGACCAGGGCGGGATCGAGGCCGAGTTGGCGGGCCAGCGGCAGGGCGGCGCGGAGCATGGCCGTCGCGTGCCCCCGGCGCCGGGCGGACGGCCGGACGTCGTAGCCGACGTGGCCGAGCAGTTCACCCCAGGGCGGGGTCAGTTGCGGGCGGACGGAGAGCCGGCCGAGGAAGGCGTCGCCGTCCACGTACCAGTACGTCACGCACAGGTCGACCGGATCGCGGGTCGGGCCGCGCACGCTCGCCACGTGCTCGGCGAAGACCGCCGGGTCCCGCCAGCGGCCGCCGTACTCGCGAAGCGCGTTCCCGATCGCCGAGATCTCGCCCCGGGCGCCGCGCCCCTCGGCCCGGAACTCCTCCATCGCGGCGACGTAGGACGCGTGGACGGCGGTGGTGGGACGCACGAGTGAGGGCGGCACGGCCTCAGTCTGCGTCACCTGCGGGCCGACCACTCAGCCGGGCACGTCCATTCGTTGGGTACCGACGACCGACAGCAGGCGCAGTGCCTCCTCGGCCGGCGATCCGGGGTCTGCGGTGTAGATGACGACGTGCTGGTCCCGGTCGGAGAGGTCCAGCACGTCGCAGTTGACGGTGACCGCACCGACCAGTGGGTGGCGCAGCGTCTTGCGCAGGGTCAGCTCGCCGGTCACGTCGTGGGACTCCCACAGTCGGGTGAACTCCTCGCTGCCGGCGAGGAGTTCGGCCACCAGGCCGGACACCTCGGGGTCGTCGGGGTAGCGGGCGGCGGCGGCCCGCAGCCGGTGGGTGGAGAAGCGGGCGAAGGCCTCCACGTCCGACAGCCCGTACAGCCGGCGGTCCCCCGTCCCGAGGAACAGACGGCGCACCAGGTTGCGGTCGCGTCGCGGCAGGGCGGAGAAGTCCTCCAGGAGTGCGGCCGCGAGGTCGTTCCAGGCGATCACCTCGTACATCGCGGACATCACCATCGCGGCGGCGTCGGGGAGCCGGTCCAGCAGGTCGAGGATGCTCTGCCGCACCTCCCGCGGGGGTCCGGCGGGCGGCGCCGCGGGGGCGCCGAGGGCGAGGTGGTGGAGGTGGTCGCGCTCGGCGTCCGACAGGCGCAGGGCGCGGCTCAGCCCGGCCAGCACCTCGCGCGACGGGCGCGGCGCCCGGGCCTGTTCCAGCCGGGTGTAGTACTCCGTCGAGATGAAGGCCAGTTGCGCCGCCTCCTCGCGGCGCAGCCCGGGTGTGCGGCGCCGCGTGCCGGCGGGCAGGCCCACCTCGGCGGGGCTGATCCGCTCGCGGCGGCTGCGCAGGAAGTCCCCCAGCTCTCGTCTGTCCACCCCTCCAGTGTGCGCGGGCGGGCCGGGCCCAGCCAGGTACCGCCCGTGCCTGGATGGGCGGCGCGGCCGGCCGCAGGCTCGCCGGTATGAACGAGACGACAACGACCCTCACCTCCACCACCGCGACCGGGCAGGGCCTGCTGGCCGGCAAGGTCGCCTTCGTCACCGGTGCCGGACGGGGCATCGGCGCCGCCGCGGCCCGGCTGTTCGCCCGCGAGGGCGCCACGGTGGTGCTCGCGGCCCGTACCGAGACCCAGCTCAAGACGGTGACCGAGGAGATCCGCGCGGCGGGCGGCACCGCCGACCACATCGTGTGCGACGTGGCCGACGCCGCGAGCGTGCGCGCCGCCGTCGACCGCGTCGTGGACCTGCACGGCCGTCTCGACGCCGCCTTCAACAACGCCGCCACCATCGTGCCGCCCGGCCCGATGGACCGGGTCGCCGAGGAGGACTTCGACCGCGTCTACGCGGTGAACCTGCGCGGCACCTGGCTGGCCATGGCGGCCGAGGTCGCCGCGATCCGGGCCACCGCGGGCACCGGCGCCATCGTCAACAACTCCAGCGTCGGCAGCTGGGGCGCCAATCCGGAGCTGCCCGTCTACGGCGCGCTGAAGCGCGCGGTCAACAGCCTCACCGAGTCCGCCGCCGTCACCTACGGACCCGAGGGCATCCGCGTCAACGCGGTCGCCCCCGGTACCACGCTGACCGAGATGATCCGCGAGTGGGAGCACGCATCCCCCGGCCTCGTCGAACGGCTGGGCGCCGCGACCCCGCTCCGCCGCGCCGCCGAGCCCGCCGAGATCGCCGAGGCCGCCGCCTGGCTGCTCAGCGACCGCGCCTCCTTCGTCACCGGCGCCGTTCTGCGCGTCGACGGCGGCATCCGCGTGTGACTTGACGGGCACACGCCGCGGGCCGGCCCCGGAGGACGCCGGGACCGGCCCGCGACCCGCCTCACGCGGTGACGGCGGCCGTCTCCGCGTCCGGGTCGGCGCCCTCCAGGTACTCCTCGGAGATCTCCTTCGGCCCGAAGGGCCAGACCTTCTCGTACGCCGCCCAGCCCACGAACGCGACGCAGCCCAGGGCGACCCACGCCAGGGACCATTCGATCGGGTGGCGACCGGGGGCGTTGGTGTCGGCGTACCCGTAGATGACGAGCCAGCCGACGAGCGCGACCAGCCCCGGGAGCGGGTAGAGCCACATCCGGTAGGGCCGGCGCAGCCCCGGCTGGCGGCGGCGCAGCACGGTGACGGCGAGCACCTGGGCGAGTGCCTGGACGATCACCATGACCGCGGTCAGGAGCTGGATCAGGGTGGCCAGGTCGGTGTGGCGGCCGATGAGGAAGCCGATGCCCGTGACGACGCCCATCGTGACCAGTCCCAGCACCGGGAAGCGGTGCTTGGCGTGCAGCCTGCCGTAGGGCCGGAAGAAGACCCGCTCGCGCGCGGCGTCGTACGGCACCCGCGAGCCCCCGAGGAGCCCGGCGAAGACCGAGGCGAAGGCGGTGACCAGGATGAGCACGGTGACCACCTGGGCGGCGCCCCTGCCCCACGTCTGCTCCAGCACGGCGGAGGCCACGGACGAGGAGGCGATGTCGCCGGGATCGGTCATGCGGTGCCAGTCCACGACACCGAGGGTGCCGATCTGCAGCAGCAGGTAGATCGCCATGATGCCGAGGATCGAGAGGACGATGGAGCGCGGCAGGGTGCGGCCGGGATCCTTCACCTCGGCGCCCATGTACGCGGTGGTGTTGTACCCGAGGTAGTCGTAGATGCCGATGGTCAGGCCCGCCGCGAAGCCGGTCCAGAAGTGAGTGCTCGTCAGCTCGAAGGCGTGGGCGGGGTAGGTGAACGCCTGGTGCGCGTCGAAGTGCGTGAACGCCGCGACGATGACCAGCAGCACCGAGGCGATCATCACGCACCACATGACGGCGGTGAGCCGGGCGATGTACTCGATGCCGCGCCACAGCAGCAGAACGACCACCGCGATCAGCCCGAGCCCGACGACGTCGCCCGTGGTCCTGCCCATGTCCGGGGCCAGGTAGCCCAGGTACTGGACGAAGCCGACGACCCCGGTGGACATGATCAGCGGGATGAAGAGCATCGCCGTCCACACGAACAGGAACGGCATCAGCTTGCCCGTGCGGTACTGGAACGCCTGCCGCAGATACACGTAACTGCCGCCGGAACCCGGCATGGAGGAGCCGAGTTCGGCCCAGACAAGGCCGTCGGCGAGGGCGAGCACTGCACCGGCGACGAACCCGATGACGGCCTGCGGACCGCCGAAGGCGGCCACCATGAGCGGGATGGTCACGAACGGGCCGATGCCGCACATCTGGCTCATGTTGATGGCGGTGGCCTGGAACAGGCCGATGCGTCGGACGAAGCCGCCTGCGGGGGGTGCACTGCCGGCCATGCGGGCCTCCGTGGGCTGGAGAGCGGGGGACGTCGGGTCATCGCCTGGGCGCCGGGGCGTGATTAAGTTAAGTACCTTTACTTAGGGCGTCAAGGGGTCCCGCCGAGGTGCATGAGAATGGTCCGATGAGCGGCAGCGACAGGGGCCCCGAGCCCTGGAACCAGCAGCGCCAGCGCAGCACCAACGAACGGCTGCTGCTCGACCGGCTGCGCAGCGAGGGCCCCGCCTCCCGCGCCCAACTCGCCCGCGGGACAGGGCTGTCCAAGCCGACCGTCTCCAGCGCCCTGGCCTCACTGGAACAGCACGGCCTGGTCCGCGAGGCCGGCCGGCACGTCCCCCGTCGCGGCCGCGTCGCCGTCCTCTACGAACCCGACCCCGCCGCCGGTCACGCCCTCGGCATCGACATCGGCCGCGCCTGGCTGCGCGTCGCGCTCTGCGACCTCGACGGCACGGTCGTCGCCCGCGCCGACGCGCGCAACCGCGCCCGCAGTTCCGCCGCCATGGCCGAGCTCGTCGTCGCCACCGCGCGGGGCGTGGTCGCCGACTCCGGCGTCGCCCCCGGCGATGTCGCCCACGCCGTGGTCGCCACCCCCGGGGTCTACGACGCCGAACAGCGCCGCGTGCGCTACGCCATGCACCTGCCCGGCTGGGGCCGCGCGGGCCTCTTCGACCGGATGCGCGAGGAACTGGGCGTCCCCCTGTCGGTGCACAACGACGCCAACCTCGCCGCGCTGGGCGAGTACACCTTCGGCGCCGGGGCGGGCAGCCGGCTCTTCGTCTACGTGATGATCGGCACCGGCCTCGGCATGGGCGTCGTCGCCGACGGCAGGCTGTTCACCGGCGCCCACGGCGCCGCGGGCGAGATCGGCTTCCTGCCGTGGCCCGGCCGACACAAACCGGACATCCTGGAGGACGCCGTCTCCGGCGACGCCGTCGTCCGCTCCGCCCGCGCCCTCGGCATGACCGGCCCGCTCACCGCCAAGAAGGTCTTCGACGCCGCCCGCGCCGGCGACGCCGCGGCCGTCACCGCCGTCCGCCAGGAGGGCGAGCGGCTCGCCCACACCGTCGCCGCCGTCGCCGCCGTCCTCGACCCCGACCTCGTCGTCCTCGGCGGCGGCGTCGGCCACAGCGCCGACCTCCTCCTGAGCACCCTCCGCGAGTCCCTGCGCGGCCTCACCCCGCTGCGGCCCCGCATCTCCCCCAGCTCCCTGGGCGAGGACGCCGTCCTCCTCGGCGCGGTCGCCACCGCCCTCGACCACGCCCGCGACGTCGTCTTCGACCGCCGCACCGCGCGCGACTGAGGCCGCCCGGACGGCCGCGGGCCCGGGACACGGCGGTTGCCGTGTCCCGGGCCCGCGGGCGTGATCCCGGTTTCCGGGGGCGCTACTTGACGACCGTCAGCGGCAGCAGCTTCTTGCCGGTCGGGCCGATCTGGATATGGGTGTCCAGCTGAGGACACACCCCGCAGTCGAAGCACGGCGTCCAGCGGCAGTCGTCGACCTCGGTCTCGTCGAGGGCGTCCTGCCAGTCCTCCCAGAGCCAGTCCTTGTCCAGGCCGGAGTCCAGGTGGTCCCAGGGCAGGACCTCCTCGTAGGTGCGCTCGCGGGTGGTGTACCAGGCGAGGTCGACGCCCTGCTCCGGGAGCATCTTCTCGCACATGCGGGCCCAGCGGTCGTAACTGAAGTGCTCGCGCCAGCCGTCGAAGCGGCCGCCGTCCTCGTAGACGGCGCGGATGACGGCGCCGACCCGGCGGTCGCCGCGGGAGAGCAGGCCCTCGATGATGCCGGGCTTGCCGTCGTGGTAGCGGAAGCCGATGTTGCGGCTGTACTTGCGGTCGCCGCGGATGGCGTCGCGGAGCTTCTCCAGGCGCGCGTCCGTCTCCTCGACGCCGAGCTGCGGGGCCCACTGGAACGGGGTGTGCGGCTTGGGCACGAAGCCGCCGATCGACACCGTGGCGCGGATGTCGTTCTGGCCGGTGACCTCGCGCCCCTTCTGGATGACGTTCTTCGCCATGTCGGCGATCTGCAGGACGTCCTCGTCGGTCTCGGTGGGCAGACCGCACATGAAGTACAGCTTCACCTGGCGCCAGCCGTTGCCGTAGGCGGTGGCGACGGTGCGGATCAGGTCCTCCTCCGAGACCATCTTGTTGATGACCTTGCGGATGCGCTCGGAGCCGCCCTCGGGGGCGAAGGTGAGGCCGGAACGGCGCCCGTTGCGGGTGAGTTCGTTGGCCAGGTCGATGTTGAAGGCGTCGACGCGGGTGGACGGGAGGGACAGGCCGATCTTGTCCTCCTCGTACCGGTCGGCGAGGCCCTTGGCGACGTCGGCGATCTCGGTGTGGTCCGCGGAGGACAGCGACAGCAGGCCGACCTCCTCGAAGCCGGTCGCCTTCAGGCCCTTGTCGACCATCTCGCCGATGCCGGTGATGCTGCGCTCGCGCACCGGGCGGGTGATCATGCCTGCCTGGCAGAAGCGGCAGCCGCGGGTGCAGCCGCGGAAGATCTCCACGGACATGCGCTCGTGCACGGTCTCGGCGAGCGGGACCAGCGGCTGCTTGGGGTACGGCCACTCGTCGAGGTCCATGACGGTGTGCTTGGACACCCGCCACGGCACACCGGAGCGGTTGGGCACCATGCGGGCGATCCGGCCGTCGGCCAGGTACTCCACGTCGTAGAACTTCGGCACGTACACCCCGCCGGTGCGGGCCAGCCGGAAGAGCAGTTCGTCGCGGCCGCCGGGGCGGCCCTCGGCCTTCCAGGCCCGGATGACGTCGGTGATCTCCAGCACGGCCTGCTCGCCGTCGCCGATCACGGCCGCGTCCAGGAAGTCGGCGATCGGCTCGGGGTTGAACGCCGCGTGGCCGCCCGCGAGGACGACCGGGTCGTCCTCGGTGCGGTCCTTGGCCTCCAGCGGGATGCCCGCGAGGTCCAGGGCGGTGAGCATGTTCGTGTAGCCGAGCTCCGTGGAGAAGCTGAGGCCGAGCACGTCGAAGGCCTTCACCGGGCGGTGGGCGTCCACGGTGAACTGCGGGACGCCGTGCTCCCGCATCAGCGCCTCCAGGTCCGGCCAGACGCTGTAGGTGCGCTCGGCCAGCACGCCCTCGCGCTCGTTGAGCACCTCGTAGAGGATCATGACGCCCTGGTTGGGGAGGCCGACCTCGTAGGCGTCCGGGTACATCAAAGACCAGCGGACGTCACAGGAGTCCCAGTCCTTCACGGTGGAGTTCAGCTCTCCGCCGACGTACTGGATGGGCTTCTGAACGTGGGGGAGAAGCGCTTCCAGGCGAGGGAAGACCGACTCGACAGGCATGAGAGGTGTCTTTCGTGAGCTGGCAGGGTGGTGACCATTCAGCGTAACGCGTCACGGTCGGCTCCCCCGCCGCCCACGGGTCCCCGCCTCCGGCCGGGGAACCCCCGCGGGAGGCGGTGGCTCACCCCGCGAGGCTGCCGCGGTCGGCCTTCTTCCAGGCCTTGGGCAGTGCGTCCTCCGCCGTGTCGGCGAGGTCGCGTTCGAGCTGGAACATCACGCCGTAGGGAAAGGTGTCCTCGCCGGCCGTGCGGGCGTCCTCGGCGAGGCGGACGACGGCTTCGCGGCAGATGACACTGTCCTGGTGCTCGCCCAGGAGCTGCTGGACGGACTTCATGCGCTTGGTGTGCTTCTTGGCGGGCTTGCGGAGGCCGGGGGCGGCCTGGGCGGCCTCGCTGCTGTAGCGGGCGCGCTTGGCGGCCTTGCGGGCCTCGTGGAGGGCGAGGTCGCGCTCGTGGCCCCGGTCCATGGCGAGCGCGGGCTCGACGCGCTTGCGCAGGCGGCTGTGGTCCCGGCTGACGGCCTTGGCGGTGGCCTCGGCCGCCGGTGCGCCGGCGCGGTCGAGGTACGGGGGGCCGGCGAGCAGGGACTCGAGCGTGTCGAGCAGCCGGAAGTAGCGGGGCCCGCCGAGTTCCCGCAGGAGCTCCGCGCGGGCGCCCTCGTGGACGGGGGCGTCGCCCCCGACGCGTTCGGTCAGGTCGTCGGCGACAAGGTCGCCGGGCAGGTCGTCGAGGCGGTCCCGGAGGCGTTCCGCGAGCACCTCGCGGTCGCGTTCCAGGCCGAGCACTCCGGCCAGCCACTTGAGTTCGTCGCCGATCGGGTCGGTGGCCCGGCGGTCGAGTTCGCGGCGGAAGCTCTTCAGGGCGCTGCGCAGCCGCCGGGTGGAGACCCGCATCTGGTGCACGGCGTCCGCCTCGTCGCGGCGGACGGCGGGGTCCCAGGCCGCGATGGCGTCGACCTGCTGGTGGACGTAGGTCATCGCCACGTCGCCGACGGTGTCGACGGACGCGGGCGGCGCGGACGGCCGGGGAGCCGCCGCCAGGCGGTCGCCGAGGGCGCGGGCGAGTTTGGAGGGGCTGTCGGAGCGTCGCAGCCCGGCCTTGGCGAGCCGTTTCTCCAGGGCGTCGAGCAGCGCCGTGCCGCCGTGGACGAGTTCGGCCTCCACCTCGTCCCACGTGGTCTCCGAGGTGGGGTGCCCGCCGCTGTCGAGGACGGCGGCGGTGACGTGGTCGCGGGCGATCTCCAGCAGCGCGTCGCCGTGGGCGTCCAGCAGCCGGACCCGCTCGCGCGTGGTGCGCAGCCGCACGACGGGGACGAGTTCCCGGCCGCGGACGACGACGGCGATCTCGTCGGCCAGAGCCGCGGGGACGCGCGGGCCGCCCTTGCGTCCCTGCTTGCCGAGCGGCGCGTGGACCTCGGTGCGCGTGTCGGCGAGGGTCGTGGGGAGCTTCAGGTGCCAGCCCGCGTCGTCGCCCCCGCTGCGCCGCCGCAGGGTGACGCGCCGGGTCGCCAGGCGCAGGTCGGGGGTGTCGTAGTAGATCGCGTCGAGCTCGGCCGGTTCCATGACCCGGACGGACGCCACATCCGGCAGTCCGTCCAGGTCCGGCTCCCGGCTGCGCCCGGCGGCCTCGTACTTGCGCTCGGTCTCCGCGACACGCTTGCCCATGTCTGGACGGTAATCGGGGGTTGGGTGTGCCGCAATGGTGCGCTCACCTGGCGGGCCGGGTCAGGCCGACATGGGGCGTTGCATCTTCACTGCCTGGAGGAGCCCGACCGCGACCCAGACCGCGAACATCGAGGATCCGCCGTACGAGACGAAGGGCAGCGGCAGACCGGCGACCGGCATGATGCCGAGGGTCATCCCGATGTTCTCGAAGGCCTGGAAGGCGAACCAGGCCACGACGCCGGCGGCGATGATCGTGCCGTACAGGTCGGTCGCGTTGCGCGCGATCTTGCAGGCCCGCCACAGGACGACGCCGAGCAGGACGATGATGAGCATGGCGCCGACGAAGCCGAGCTCCTCCCCCGCCACGGTGAAGACGAAGTCGGTCTGCTGTTCCGGCACGAACTGGCCGGTGGTCTGGCTGCCGTGGAACAGGCCCTTGCCGAGCAGTCCGCCCGAGCCGATCGCGATGCGCGCCTGGTTGGTGTTGTAGCCGACGCCCGCCGGGTCGAGGGCGGGGTTGGCGAAGGCGGCGAAGCGGTCGATCTGGTACTGGTCCAGGACGCCGAGCTGCCACACCGCGACGGCGCCGCCGGCGCCCGCCGTGATGAGGCCGAGCACCCAGCGGTTGGAGGCGCCGGAGGCGAGGAGCACACCGAGCACGATGACCGCCATGACCATGACCGAGCCGAGGTCGGGCATCAGCATGACGATGGCCATCGGCAGTATGGCGAAGCCGAGGGCCTGGGCCACGGTGCGGTGGTCCGGGTGGAGCCGGTCCCCGGCGTCCACCCGCGCGGAGAGCATCATCGCCATGCTCAGGATGATGGTGAGCTTGGTGAACTCGGACGGCTGCAGCGAGAAGCCGCCGCCGAGCACGATCCAGGCGTGCGCGCCGTTGACCGTCGACCCGACCGGGGTCAGAACGGCCAGGACCAGCAGGACCGAGATCGCGTACAGCACCGGCACCGCCCCGCGCAGCCGGCGGTGGCCGAGCGCCACGGTGCCGGCCGCGAGGCCGAAGCCGATCGCGGTGTTGAGCAGGTGCCGCAGCAGGAAGTAGAGCGGGTCGCCGTGGGTGAGCTCGGTGCGGTTGCGGGTCGCCGAGTACACCAGGGCGGCGCCGATCATCGACAGCGCGAGCGCCGCGCCGAGCAGGACCCAGTCCATCCGGCGCACTATCGAGTCGCGCGCCATGAGCTTGCCGAGGGCGCCCCGCTCGGGGGTGAAGCGCCGCATCGTGTAACCGCTCGTGCTCATGCCCCGTACCTCCTGCCCAGCAGGAACCTCTCGGTGCGGTCCGGCGGCAGCGCGGCGGCGGTGAACACGGCGTCGCCCGGGGCGGACGGCAGGGCGGGCATGTCCCAGGCAGCCTTTCGGGTCTGGATCGTGCCGTCCGCGGTGATCTTGGGCAGCGCGGTCTCGGGGTGCGGGAGCAGCGCCTTCCTGTTGTCGATCGACCCGTCCTTCTGGACGCCGTACATGGCCTCGTAGATGGCACGGACGGCCGGACCGGAACCACCGGAACCCGTACCACCCTGGGAGATCGTCATGATGACCGCGTAGTCCTTGGAGTACGTCGTGAACCACGAGGTGGTCTGCTTGCCGGCGACCTCCGCGGTACCGGTCTTGGCATGCAGGGTGATCTTGTCCTGCGGCCAGCCGTTGAAGCGCCAGGCCGCGGTACCGCTGGTGACGACGCCTTCCAGGGCCTGGTTGATGTACTTCAGGGTCTTCGCGCTCGCCGGGGCCTGCCCCGTCACCTTCGGCTTGATCCTGGTGATCGTCTTGCCGTCGGCGCTGATGATCGCCTTGCCGATCGTCGGCTGGTACAGCTTGCCGCCGTTGGAGATGGCCGAGTAGATGCGGGCCATCTGGATCGGGGTGACGAGCGTGTCGCCCTGGCCGATGGCGTAGTTGACCGAGTCACCGGCACGCATCACGTAGCCGTCGACGCAGTTCTCGCGCGCGATCTGGCTCGCGTAGTCCTGCTTGTCGCTCTTGGCGACCTTGCACCAGTAGGTCTTGTTGGCCTCGTAGTAGTCGCGCTTCCACTGCCGGTCGGGGATGCGGCCGGTGACCTCGGAGGGCAGGTCGATGCCGGTGACCGAGCCCAGGCCGTACGCCTTGGCGGTCTTGTAGAACCAGTCCGCGGGGTGCTTCTTGGGCTTGGTGCCGCCGTCCTTGAGCCACTGGTCGTAGGACAGGTGGTAGAAGACGGTGTCGCAGGAGATCTCCAGCGCGTGCGCCAGGGTGATCTCGCCGGCGCTCTCGCCCTCGAAGTTGTTGAAGACACGGCCGCCGATGGTCATCGACGACGGGCACGGGTAGTGCCCGTCGATGGAGTAGCCGGCCTTGACCGCGGCTGAGGTGGAGATCGCCTTGAACGTCGAACCGGGGGCGGACTGACCCTGTATGGCCCTGTTCAGCAGCGGGAAGTTGGACTTCTTGCCGGTGAGCTTGGCGTAGTCCTTGGCCGAGATGCCGCCGACCCAGACGTTGGGGTCGTACGTCGGCGCGCTGGCCATGGCGATGACCTGGCCGGTGTGCACGTCCATGACGACGACCGCGCCGGAGTCCGCCTTGTAGTAGCTGCCCGTGACGGTGTCGAAGGTCTTGCGGGCGACCTTCATCGCCTGGTCCAGTTCCTTCTCGGCGACCGCCTGGACACGCGCGTCGATGCTGGTCACCAGGTTGCTGCCGGGCACGGCGGGGGTCTCGCCGGCCTTGCCGATGACCCGGCCGAGGTTGTCCACCTCGTAGCGGGTGACGCCGGCCGTGCCGCGCAGCTGGGTGTCGTACGTGCGCTCCAGACCCGAACGGCCGATCTGGTCCGAGCGCAGCAGCGACCGGCCCTCCTTCTCGGCGTCGGTGATCTCGTCGTCGGTGACGGGCGAGAGGTAGCCGAGCACCTGGGAGGCGTTGGCCCCGAACGGCGAGGTGTAGCGGCGCACGGCGGTGGGTTCCGCGGTGATGCCGGGGAAGTCCTCGCGGCGCTCCATGATCTGCAGCGCCTGCTGGGTGGTGGCCTCGTCGGTGATGGGGATGGGCTGGTAGGGCGAACCGTTCCAGCACGGCTTGGGGGTCTGCGAGTCGCAGAGCCGCACCTTCTTGCGGACCTCGTCCGGCTGCATGTGCAGCACCGACGCCAGCCGGGTCAGTACCGCCCGGCCGTCGTCCTTCTGCTTGAGCAGGTCGGTCCGGCTGGCGGAGACCACCAGGCGCGTCTCGTTGTCGGCCAGGGGCACGCCCTTGGCGTCCAGTATCGCCCCGCGCACGGCGGGGGTGACGACTTCCTGGACGTTGTTGCTGTTGGCCTGCGCGGTGTACTGGTCGCCGTCGCGGATCTGGAGGAACCACAGGCGGCCGCCGAGGGTGAACAGCAGCGACAGCACGAGGATCTGCAGGACCACCAGCCGGATGGTGACGCGGGGCGTGCGGCCGGTCTCGGGGATGTTGCTCACAGCCGTCGCCCTCCCTTGGCGACGCTGCCCACCTTGCCGAGCAGGCTCGGGCGCTGCCCGCCGATGCGGGCGCCGAAGCCGGACGCGGAGGCGTCGTCGGCCAGCGGGTCGTTGTCCAGGCGCCGGGCCAGGCCCATGATCCAGGGCACGGTGAACGGCGCGAGCAGCAGGTCGTACAGGGCGGCGGTGAACAGCAGCTTGCCCAGGCCCACATGCTGCGCCGCGGTGTCGCCGACGAGGGCGCCGACGGCCGCGTACAGCACGGTGGAGCCGATGGCCGCGGCGACGACCACGAGCATCGGCCGGGTGGCCGAGCGCAGTTGGCCGCTGTCGGGCTTGGCCAGGCCCGCGGCGTAGCCGATGACGCACAGCACGAGCGCGTAGCGCCCGGCGGCGTGGTCGGCGGGCGGGGCGAGGTCGGCGAGCAGGCCGGCGCCGAACCCGATGAGGGCTCCCGCGACATGGCCGTACGTCAGTGCGAGGCCGAGGACGACCAGGAGCAGCAGGTCGGGCACCGCGCCGGGCAGGTGCAGCCGGGCCAGGACGCACACCTGGATCACCATGGCGGCGACCACCAGGCCGGTGGAGAGCAGCACGCGCTTCATCGGATCTCCTCCTGCCCGTCGAGCGAGGACTGCGGGGACCCGGAGGGGCTGCCGCTCGGCGTCACCGTGACGGTGACCGTCGGGATCGGCTTCGGGCCCGCGGGCAGCACGGAGTCGCGGGGGTCCTTGCGCGGGCCCTGGATCACGACGCCGACGATGTCGAGCTGGGTGAACCGGACGAACGGGGTGACCTCGACGGTGCGGGTGAGGCCGCCGCCCGCGCGCTCGACCTTGGTCACGGTGCCGACCGGGACACCGGGCACGAACGGCTTGCCGGCCTGCGAGCCGAAGGTGACCAGCCGATAGCCGTTCCGCACGTGGGCCTTGCCGTTGAGCAGTTGCACCTGCATGGGGCGGTTGCCCTGGCCGCTGGCGAAGCCGAGTTCGGAGGACTTCTCCAGGCGGGTGCCGACGGTGAAGTCCGGGTCGCAGGCGAGCAGCACGGTGGAGGTGGACGGCCCGACGGTGGTGACCCGGCCGACCAGCCCGTCGCCGTTGATGACGGTCATGTCGCGCTCGATACCGTCGTTGGCGCCGGCGTCGATGGTGACCGTCCAGGAGAAGCCCTGCGCGGCTCCTATGGCGATGACCTGTGCGCCCTTGACGCGGTACTGGCCGGCCCCGGCGGTCTTGAGCAGCTTGTCGAGTTCGCGGGCGCGGGCGCGCGTGGCGTCCTTGCTGCCGAGCTGCTGCTTCAGCTCGGCGTTCTCCCGCTCCAGTTCGCTGATCCGGCTGCTGCGGCCGCCGGAGTCGCGTACCGCGTCCACCGCGTTGTCCACCGGATCGACGGCCGCCGCGACCCCGTTCTCCACGGGGCCGAAGACGGCGGACGCGGCGGACCGGGCACCGTCCAGCGGTGAGTCCTCTCCCCCGCGGATGTCGACGGTGATCAGCGCGAACGCGATCGCCACCAGCAGCACCAGCAGAAGCCGGCTCTCTCGTGTGTCCCTCACGGGGGCCAGTCCGTGCCTTCCTCGTCAGAGCGTGTGGGCCGTGGGCCCGTTGTGCCGTGCCGGAGAGGAGAACGATCCGGCGTACGGGCGGGAGTTCGCCCGTACGAAGGATCGTGCGAACTCACCTGCGCGGCTGCGCGTCCAGGACCTGCTGGAGCGCCTCGAACTCCTCGACGCACTTGCCGGCGCCCAGCGCCACGCAGTCGAGCGGGTTCTCGGCGATGTGGATGGGCATGCCCGTCTCGGCGCGCAGGCGCTCGTCCAGACCGCGCAGCAGCGCGCCGCCGCCGGCCAGGACGATGCCGCGGTCCATGATGTCGCCGGACAGCTCGGGCGGGCACTTGTCGAGGGTCGTCTTGACCGCGTCGACGATGGCGTTGACCGGCTCCTCGATGGCCTTGCGCACCTCGGCGGCGGAGATGACCACCGTCTTGGGCAGACCGGAGACCAGGTCGCGACCGCGGATCTCGGTGTGCTCCTCGTCGTCGACGGAGAAGGCCGAGCCGATGGTGAGCTTGATCGATTCCGAGGTGCGCTCGCCCAGCAGAAGGCTGTACTCCTTCTTGATGTGCTGGATGATCGCGTTGTCCAGCTCGTCGCCCGCCACCCGGATGGACTGCGCGGTGACGATGCCGCCGAGCGAGATGACGGCGACCTCGGTGGTGCCGCCGCCGATGTCGACGACCATGTTGCCGGTCGCCTCGTGGACCGGGAGCCCGGCGCCGATCGCGGCCGCCATCGGCTCCTCGATGATGTGCACCTGGCGCGCGCCGGCCTGAGTGGCGGCCTCGATGACCGCGCGGCGCTCGACGCCGGTGATGCCGGAGGGAACGCAGACCACGACCCGCGGACGGGCCAGGTAGCGCCTCTTGTGGATTTTGAGGATGAAGTAGCGCAGCATGCGCTCGGTGATCTCGAAGTCGGCGATCACCCCGTCCTTGAGAGGACGGACCGCGACGATGTTGCCGGGGGTCCGGCCGATCATCTTCTTCGCTTCGGAGCCGACCGCGAGGATGCCGCCCGTATTGGTGTTGATGGCGACGACGGACGGCTCGTTGAGGACGATCCCGCGACCCCTGACGTACACCAGCGTGTTGGCAGTGCCGAGGTCGACAGCCATGTCACGGCCGATGAACGACATGTTGTTCGCCATGAGGGTACGTCTGGCCTTCCCGAGCTGGAGCAGTGTGGGGGTGAGCACGGCGGGGCGCTGAGCGCGAAGCCTGAGGAGCGGAGATTCCATCCTAGTCGCGCCTGCCGGGGCGCGGGGTCAGGGATCCGCCGCCATTGTCGTCAGAACGCACACCCGCCCCCGGCAATGGTGACGCCGTGTCGGCGGAATTGGTTCCCCCGTACGACCGGCATATGCCGCGAGGTGGCCGGGAAATTTCCGGCCACCCATTGCGCTGATCGGGCGTCAGCGGGGAATCCGGGGCGAACGACGGGAAGGATCAGGCCAGACCGGGGAAGAAGATCTTGATCTCCCGCTCGGCGGACTCCTCGGAGTCGGAGGCGTGGATCAGGTTCTCCCGGACGATGGTGCCGAAGTCGCCGCGGATCGAGCCGGGCGCGGCCGCGATCGGGTCGGTCGGGCCGGCCAGCGCGCGCACGCCCTCGATCACCCGCTCGCCCTCGACCACCAGGGCGACGGACGGACCGGCCGCCATGAACTCCATCAGCGGCTCGTAGAAGGGCCGGCCCACGTGCTCGGCGTAGTGCTGCTCCAGGACCTGCCGCTCGAGCGTGCGCAGCTCCAGCGCGGTGATGCTCCAGCCGGCCTTGCGCTCGATGCGGCCGAGGATCTCGCCGACCAGGCCGCGACGAACGGCGTCCGGCTTGAGAAGGACGAGGGTGCGCTGCGACACGGTGTGACTCCTATGTGCGGGGTAGCGGGTACGACGACATTACCGGGCGCCGGTGTGCGCCACGGCCCACCCCCTCGGCACTGGTCAGGCCGTCCGCGCCGCCCGGGCCGCCTTGGCCTGGTCGACCTTCCGGCCGTAGTGGACGGCGGCCCACCACAGCGCGGCGAAGACCAGGCCGAGGAAGAACATCACCGGCAGGACGAGCCCGCTCAGGACCAGTCCTGCCTGGAGCACCCAGCCGACCGTCAGACCGCCGCGGCGGCCCAGCATTCCGCAGAGCAGCACGCACAGTGCCATGGCGACACCGCAGACCGCCCACACGCTGCCCGCCGACAGGTCCGGCTGTTTCATCGCGACCAGCCCCGCGAAGCCGATCACGAAGAATTCACCGATCAGAGTGCTGGCGCACAGGGTCCGCATCCGCTTTGTTCCGCTTCTCGCTCGTCACTTGCGGCCCAGCAGCAGCCGGGCCTCTCCCACGGTGACCACCGATCCGGTGATCAGTACCCCGGCGCCGGAGAACTCCCCCTGCTCCTCGGCCAGTGTGACCGCCGCCTCGATGGCGTCGTCCAGGCGCGGCTCGACCTGCACCCGCTCGTCGCCGAAGACCTCGACCGCGAGCGCGGCCAGTTCGTCCACGTCCATCGCGCGAGGCGTGGAGTTCTGGGTCACCACGACCTCCGCGAAGACCGGCTCGAAGGCCTCCAGCAGCCCGCGCACGTCCTTGTCGCCGCTGGGGCCGACGACACCCACCAGATGGGTGAAGCCGAACGCGTCCGCCAGCGAGCCCGCGGCCGCCCGCGCGCCCGCGGGGTTGTGCGCCGCGTCCAGCACCACGCTCGGGCTGCGGCGGACGACCTCCAGCCGGCCCGGCGAGGTGACGCCCGCGAAGGCCGTACGGACCGTGTCGACGGCCAGCGTGCGGTCGTGCTCGCTGCCGATGCCGAAGAACGCCTCCACGGCGGCGAGCGCCACGGCCGCGTTGTGCGCCTGGTGCTCGCCGTGCAGCGGCAGGAACACCTGCTCGTACTCGCCGCCCAGGCCGCGCAGCGTCAGCAACTGCCCGCCGACCGCGACCTCACGGTGCACGACGCCGAACTCCATGCCCTCCCGGGCCACCGTCGCCCCCACGTCCACCGCGCGCTCCAGCAGCACCTGCGCGGCCTCGACCGGCTGCTGCGCCAGCACGACGGTGGCGTCCTTCTTCACGATCCCGGACTTCTCCACCGCGATCTCCCCCGGCGTGGAGCCGAGCCGGTCGGTGTGGTCCAGCGAGATCGGGGTGACCACCGCGACGGTGGCGTCGATGACGTTGGTGGCGTCCCAGCTGCCGCCCATGCCGACCTCGACGACCGCGATGTCGACCGGTGCGTCGGCGAAGGCCGCGTAGGCCATGCCCGTCATCACCTCGAAGAACGACATGCGGTGCGGCTGCGAGGCGTCGACCATCTCCACGTAGGGCTGGAGGTCGCGGTAGGTCTCGATGAACGTCTCCGGCGCGATCGGCCGCCCGTCCAGGCTGATGCGCTCGGTCACCGACTGCACGTGCGGACTGGTGTACCGGCCGGTGCGCAGGTCGAAGGCGAGCAGCAGCTGCTCGATCATGCGCGCGGTGCTGGTCTTGCCGTTGGTGCCGGTGATGTGGATCGAGGGGTACGCGCGCTGCGGCTCGCCGAGGATGTCCATCAGGGCCGTCATACGGTCCAGCGACGGCTCCAGCTTGGTCTCCGGCCAGCGGCCGGCCAGCTCCGTCTCGACCTCGCGCAGGGCCTTGTCCAGCTCCGGGTCGGCCGGGCGGCCGGGGACGTCGTCCTCCTGGGCCACCGGTCCCCCGGCCCGCAGGGTGCGGCTGCCCGCCTCGATGACCGCGAGGTCGGCCTCGCGGACGGGCCCGGCCTCTTCGTCCTCCTCGTCGTAGCCGCCGTCGCCGGCCTCGGCGTTCAGGCCGAGCGCGGTCAGCGGGTCGGAGAGGGGTGACTCGTCATCGAGGTCGTGGTCGGGGTCGTGGCCGTTGCCGGGGCGCGAAGTACTCACACCCCCAGTCTACGAACCGGGCGGACCGGTCCGGGCCGTGGGGGGGGGGGGCGCCCCCCCCCCCCCCGCCCCCCGCCCCCCCGCCCCCGGGCGCCCCCCGGGGGGGGGGGGGGGGGGGGGGGGCCCCCGCCCCCGCCCCCCCCGGGGGGGCCGGGGGGGGCGGGGGGGGGGGGGGGGGGGGGCGCCCCCCCCCCCCCCACGGCTCCCGGTCACGCCTGCGGCAGGGACGCCAGCTGGGCGGTGATGCGGGCGATGTCCGCCTCGGCCGTCTCCAGCCGGGTGCGGATCTTGGCGACGACCGGGTCCGGGGCCTTGGCCAGGAACGCCTCGTTGCCGAGCTTCGCCGTGGCCTGCGCCTTCTCCTTCTCCGCCGCCGCGAGGTCCTTGGCGAGCCGCTTGCGCTCGGCCTCGACGTCGATGACGCCGGAAAGGTCCAGGGCGACCGTGGCGCCCGCGACCGGCAGGGTGGCGGTGGCCGCGAAGCCCTCGCCCTCCGGCTGGAGGCGCAGGAGCTGGCGCACGGCGGCCTCGTGGGCGTCCAGACCGGTACCGGCCAGGTCCAGGCGGGCCGGGACCTTCTGGCCGGGCTGCAGGCCCTGGTCGGCACGGAACCGGCGGACCTCGGTGACCAGCGACTGGACGGCGGCGATCTCCCTCTCGGCGGCCGCGTCGCGGAAACCGGAGTCCCGCGGCCACTCGGCGGTCACGAGCGTCTCGCGGCCGGTGAGCGTCGTCCACAGCGTTTCGGTGACGAAGGGGACGACCGGGTGCAGCACCCGCAGCAGCTTGTCCAGCACCTCGCCGAGCACCCGCCCGGACACCTCGGCGGGTCGGCCGCCCGCCATGAAGGTGGTCTTGGACAGCTCCACGTACCAGTCGAAGACCTCGTCCCACGCGAAGTGGAACAGGACGTCGCTGAGCTTGGCGAACTGGTAGTCGTCGTAGAGCGCGTCGACCTCGGCGACCGTGGAGTCCAGCCGGGACAGGATCCAGCGGTCGGTCGCCGACATCTCCTCCGGAGCGGGCAGTTCGCCCTCGACCGTGGCGCCGTTCATCAGCGCGAAGCGCGTGGCGTTCCAGATCTTGTTGGTGAAGTTGCGGGAGCCCTGGACCCAGTCCTCGCCGATGGGCACGTCGGTGCCGGGGTTGGCACCGCGCGCGAGCGTGAAGCGCAGCGCGTCGGAGCCGTACTTGTCCATCCAGTCCAGCGGGTTGACGACGTTCCCGAAGGACTTCGACATCTTCTTGCCGTTCTGGTCACGGACCATGCCGTGCAGGGCGATGGTGTGGAACGGCGGGGTGCCGTCCATCGCGTACAGGCCGAACATCATCATCCGGGCGACCCAGAAGAAGAGGATGTCGTAGCCGGTGACCAGGACGGAGTTCGGATAGAACTTCGCCAGGCTCTCGGTCCGCTCGGGCCAGCCGAGGGTGGAGAACGGCCACAGGCCGGAGGAGAACCAGGTGTCCAGGACGTCGGTGTCCTGCGTCCACCCGTCGCCGGCCGGGGGCTGCTCGTCCGGGCCGACACAGACGACCTCGCCGTTCGGCCCGTACCAGACCGGGATGCGGTGGCCCCACCACAGCTGGCGCGAGATGCACCAGTCGTGGAGGTTGTCGACCCAGTCGAAGTAGCGCTTCTCCATCTCCTGCGGGTGGATGGCGACCCGGCCGTCGCGGACCGCGTCCCCGGCGGCCTTGGCCAGCGGGGCGACCTTGACCCACCACTGCATGGACAGCCGCGGCTCGATGGTGGTCTTGCAGCGCGAGCAGTGCCCCACGGAGTGGGTGTAGGGGCGCTTCTCGGCGACGATGCGGCCCTCGGCACGCAGGGCGGCGACGATGGCGCTGCGCGCCTCCAGCCGGTCCAGGCCCTGGAAGGGGCCATGGGCGGTGATGATCGCGTGCTCGTCCATGACGGCGAGGTTCGGCAGCCCGTGGCGCTGGCCGATCTCGAAGTCGTTGGGGTCGTGCGCCGGGGTCACCTTGACGGCGCCGGTGCCGAAGGCCGGATCCACGTGCTCGTCGGCGACGATCGGGATACGGCGGCCGGTGAGCGGCAGTTCGATCTCGGTGCCCACCAGGTGCCGGTAGCGCTCGTCCTCGGGGTGGACGGCGACCGCGGTGTCGCCGAGCATCGTCTCGGCGCGGGTCGTGGCGACGACGATCGACGCGTCGCCCTCGCCGTAGCGGATGGAGACCAGCTCACCCTCGTCGTCCTGGTACTCCACCTCGATGTCCGAGATGGCGGTCAGGCAGCGCGGGCACCAGTTGATGATCCGCTCGGCGCGGTAGATCAGCTCGTCGTCGTAGAGCTTCTTGAAGATGGTCTGGACGGCCTGGGAGAGGCCCTCGTCCATGGTGAAGCGCTCGCGCGACCAGGCGACGCCGTCGCCGAGGCGGCGCATCTGCCCGGAGATCTGGCCGCCGGACTCCGCCTTCCACTGCCACACGCGCTCGACGAAGGCCTCGCGCCCCAGGTCGTGCCGGGACTTGCCCTCCTTGGCGAGTTCACGCTCCACGACGTTCTGGGTGGCGATGCCGGCGTGGTCCATGCCGGGCTGCCACAGCGTCTCGAAGCCCTGCATGCGCTTGCGGCGGGTGAGGGCGTCGATCAGCGTGTGCTCGAAGGCGTGGCCGAGGTGGAGGCTGCCGGTGACGTTCGGCGGGGGGATGACGACGGTGTACGGCGGCTTGTCGCTCTTGGCGTCCGCCTCGAAGTAACCGCGCTCTACCCAGCGCTCGTACAGGGGCCCCTCTACCTCGGCCGGCGCGTACTGGGTCGGCAGTTCGGGGGTCACGCTGTTCGGCCCGCTCGCGGCGGCCTGCTGAGTGTTGTCGGTCACGGCGCTCAGTTTACGGGCGCGGCCGCCCCGCCAACGAATCCGGTGGCGCCGGGGCGGACGCGCGGGACCGGACGCCCCGGAGGGACATCCCGGAGGACGGCCCGACGGATGACCGTGCACAGACAAGGGTAGGGGGATCCACGGGCGTCCGGCGCACTGCCTCCCGGCCGTCGCACCGCGGGACGTACGGCGGGGCCCACGGCGGGTGGGGCGCGGCGGAACGCCGGGACGGACGGTGAAACGGTCGCACTACGCCGCCGGTTCGCCCCCGCGCGACGGCAAACGGTCACCCGCACGGTCTTGTTACCGATCCCTGACGGACCGGAGGTGAAGACGGGTTGAACAGTCGCCAGGATGAGCACCAGACCGCAGTGGACAACGAGGGGACCTCCGCATGAGCTTCAACCAGCCGCCTCCGCAGCCGGGTTGGGGTGGCCAGCCCGGCTACGGCCAGCCCCCGCAGCCGCCCACGCAACCCCAGTCGCAGGTCCCGCCCGGCTACGGGGCCGCGCCGCAACCCGGTTACGGCTACCCGCCGCAGCCCGCGCAGCCCCCGCAGGGCGGCATCCCGCAGCAGCCCGGTGCCTGGGGCCAGCAGCCCGGTGCCTGGGGCCAGCAGCCCGGCGCCTGGGGCCCCCCTCCCCCGCCCTCCGGCGGCGGCAAGGGCAAGGTGGCCGGCATCGTCATCGGTGTCGTGCTCGCGATCGCCCTGATCGGCGGCGGCCTGGTGTTCCTCCTGGGCGGCAAGGGCGGCGGCCTCGGCGGAGGCGGCGACTACACGCTGTCGATGCCGGCCACGCTGCTGAACGGCGAGTACGCCAAGGACCCGTCGAACGCCGCCAACTCCGGCCTCAGCAACGGCGAGTCGGGGAACGACGCCGGCATCAAGAGCGCCAAGACGGTCTCCGGCGCGTACAAGAACTCCTCGAACTCCCAGTTGGTGGTCTCCGGCGCCTACGGCGACATCAGCGACCCCGGCGCCGCCCTGGACGCCATGCTCACCGGCTTCAAGAACAGCGCCGGTTCCTCGACGGGGCAGGACCCCACCGAGCAGCACCCGGCCGGCTTCGACGGCGACGTCATGAAGTGCGGCACCTTCGGTTCCGGCGGGGTCACGTTCCCGTACTGCGCCTGGGCCGACGACAGCACGGTCGCCATGGCCATGAACATGAACCTGGACATCCTCGGCACCACGAAGGCCCCCTCGCTCTCCGAGTGGGCCGACAGCACCGTGAAGATCCGCGACGAGGTCCGCGTCAAGAAGTAGCACCGCACACACAGGTGAGGGGCGCCCGGCCCTCGCCGGGCGCCCCTCACCTGTGACGGGTGCGGTGGAGCGCTACGCGCTCTTCTGCTCGCCCTTGCCGATGATGCGCGGCTCGCGCGGCACCAGGGTGGGGTTCACGTTGGAGTGAACGACGTCCTCGCTGATGACGACGCGGGCGACGTCCTTGCGGGACGGCACCTCGTACATGACCGACATCAGCACCTCCTCCATGATGGCGCGCAGACCCCGCGCGCCGGTCTGGCGGAGGATGGCCTGGTCGGCGATGGCCTCCAGGGCGCCGCGCTCGAACTCGAGCTCGACACCGTCGAGCTCGAACAGCCGCTGGTACTGCTTGACCAGGGCGTTGCGCGGCTCGACGAGGATCTGCAGCAGCGCCTCGCGGTCGAGGTTGTGCACGCTGGTGATGACCGGCAGACGGCCGATGAACTCGGGGATCATGCCGAACTTCACCAGGTCCTCGGGCATGACCTCGGAGAACTGGTCCGCGGCGTCCATCTCGCGCTTGGAGCGGATGGTCGCGCCGAAGCCGATGCCCTTGGCGCCCGCGCGGGACTCGATGATCTTCTCCAGGCCGGCGAAGGCGCCGCCCACGATGAAGAGCACGTTGGTGGTGTCGATCTGGATGAACTCCTGGTGCGGGTGCTTGCGCCCGCCCTGCGGCGGCACCGAGGCGGTGGTGCCCTCCAGGATCTTCAGCAGCGCCTGCTGGACGCCCTCACCGGAGACGTCGCGGGTGATCGACGGGTTCTCGCTCTTGCGGGCGACCTTGTCGATCTCGTCGATGTAGATGATCCCGGTCTCGGCCTTCTTGACGTCGTAGTCGGCCGCCTGGATCAGCTTCAGCAGGATGTTCTCGACGTCCTCACCGACGTAACCGGCCTCCGTCAGCGCCGTGGCGTCCGCGATCGCGAACGGCACGTTGAGCATCCGGGCCAGGGTCTGCGCCAGCAGGGTCTTGCCGGAGCCCGTGGGGCCCAGCAGCAGGATGTTGGACTTGGCGAGCTCGATGCCGTCGTCGTGACCGCGCCCGCCGTTCTCGCCGGCCTGCACCCGCTTGTAATGGTTGTAGACCGCGACGGAGAGCGCCTTCTTCGCCGGCTCCTGGCCGACGACGTAGCTCTCCAGGAACTCGTAGATCTCGCGCGGCTTGGGAAGGTCCTCCCAGCGCACCTCGGAGGACTCCGCCAGCTCCTCCTCGATGATCTCGTTGCAGAGATCGATGCACTCGTCGCAGATGTACACACCGGGCCCTGCGATGAGCTTCTTCACCTGCTTCTGGCTCTTTCCGCAGAATGAGCACTTGAGCAGGTCGCCGCCGTCACCGATGCGTGCCACGAGGTGCTTCCCCTTCGCCTGGGTCCCGTCAGTTCGACGAGTCCTGGTGCTTGCCTATCGACGGTACCTTGCCGCGCCCCCAGTGCGGGCCCCCCTTGGAACGACTGGGCCGTGACCTGCACAACCCTGCCGCCCCAAGAGGGGACTTTCGTGCCTCACGAGGCCCGGAAGGCCTCTGGCGGTCCTCAGACCGCGACGCTCGAACTCTTGCGAGTGGAGACGATCTGGTCGACCAGACCGTAGGAGAGGGCCTCCTCGGCGGTGAGGATCTTGTCGCGCTCGATGTCGTCGCGGATCTTCTCGATCGGGGTGCTGGAGTGCTTGGCGAGCATCTCCTCGAGCTGCGCACGCATGCGCAGGATCTCGTTCGCCGCGATCTCCAGGTCCGAGACCTGGCCGCGGCCGGTCTCGCTGTACGGCTGGTGGATCAGGATGCGGGCGTTCGGCAGCGCCATGCGCTTGCCGGGCGTCCCGGCGGCCAGCAGCACGGCCGCGGCGGAGGCCGCCTGGCCCATGCAGACCGTCTGGATGTCCGGCTTGACGAACTGCATCGTGTCGTAGATGGCGGTCAGCGCCGTGAAGGAGCCGCCGGGGCTGTTGATGTAGACCGAGATGTCGCGGTCCGGGTCCATCGACTCCAGGCACAGCAGCTGCGCCATGACGTCGTTGGCGGAGGCGTCGTCGATCTGGACGCCCAGGAAGATCACGCGCTCCTCGAAGAGCTTCGCGTACGGGTCGTACTCGCGAACGCCCTGGGAGGTGCGCTCGATGAAGCGCGGGACGACATAGCGGGCCTCGGCGGCGCTCGTACGGTCGTACATACCGCTGCCGGGGAAGTTCTGGGTGGTCACGTTCACCGTCCTGATGATGAGCAGTGGGCTGGGGTCGGTCCTGCGGGGCTGATCGGGCTCATGCCCGTCAGGCGCCCGTGCCGCCGCCGCCCGGTACGTTCACCGCGTGCGTGATGACGTCGTCGATCAGGCCGTACTCCTTGGCCGCGTCGGCGGAGTACCAGCGGTCGCGGTCGGAGTCGCGGGTGATCTCCTCGACACTACGGCCGGAGTGCTGCGCGATCAGCTCGGCCATGCGCTTCTTGGTGCGCAGGAGCTGCTCGGCGTGGATCTTGATGTCGGACGCCGAACCGGCGAGACCGGCGGACGGCTGGTGCATCAGGATGTCGGTGTTCGGCAGCGCGAAGCGCTTGCCCGGCGTACCGGCCGTCAGGAGGAACTGGCCCATGGAGGCGGCCAGGCCCATGGCGATGGTGACCACGTCGTTCTTGATGAACTGCATGGTGTCGTAGATCGCCATGCCCGCGGTCACGGAGCCGCCGGGGCTGTTGATGTAGAGGTAGATGTCCTTGTCCGGCTCGGCGGCAAGGAGGAGCAGCTGCGCGGTGATCTTGTTGGCGATGTCGTCGTCAACAGGCTGGCCGAGGAAGATGATCCGCTCGCCGAGCAGCCGGTTGTAGACCTGGTCGCCGAGGCCACCGATGGTCGGCTCGCCGGCGGCGGAAGGCATCGGAGTCGTCACGTATCCACCTGCTCGTTGTCGGACGGCGCTGAGCCGTCTCAGGGACTTCTCGTAGGGCACGGGCCCTCGTACTTACGGACCCTAACGCGCAGGTGGGGCCCAGCAATCCCCCACGCGAAACTGTTCGCTGTGAGCGCAGGCTCGCCCTACGCCGTGAGCGAACCCGAGCAGAACGGGCCCGGACGCGCGGGGCGTCCGGGCCCGTCGTACGACGCATCGGGCGGCGCGGGGCTCAGGCCTCGGCGTCGTCCTTCTTCGTCTCCGCGGCCTCGTCGCCGGTGCCGGAGGAAGCCTCGACCGTCTCGCCGGTCTCGTCCTCCTCGTCCTCCAGGTCGACGACCTCGCCGTTGGTGTCCTTGACCGTCGCGGCCTCGACCACCAGGGCCAGCGCCTTGCCGCGGGCGACCTCGCCCACCAGCAGCGGCACCTGGCCGCCCTCGACGACGGCCTGGGCGAACTGGTCGGGGCTCATGCCGGAGGAAGCCGCACGGCGCATGAGGTGCTCGGTGAGCTCCTCCTGGTTGACCGACAGCTTCTCCTTGGAGACGAGCTCGTCCAGCACGAACTGGGTCTTGATGCCCTTCTTCGCCTGCGACTCGATCTCCGCGTCGTACTCCTCGCGGGTCTTGCCCTCGCGCTCCAGGAACGTGTCCCAGTCCAGGCCCAGGGCCGGGAACTGGTGGTGCTCCAGGTTGTGCGTGCGGGTCTCGATCTCGTCGTTCAGGAGCTTCTCGGGCAGCGGGATCTCCACCAGCTCCAGGAGGGCGTCGAGCACCTTCTCCTGCGCCTGGGTGGCCTGGTCGTACTGCTTGATGCGCTCCTGGCGCTTGACGGCGTCGGCGCGCAGCTCCTCCAGCGTGTCGAACTCGCTGGCCAGCTGGGCGAAGTCGTCGTCCAGCTCCGGCAGCTCACGGGACTGCACGGAGGTCACGTCGACCTTGACCTCGGCCGTCCGGCCGGCCGCGGAGCCGCCCTTGAGCTCGGAGTCGAAGGTGGCGGTGCCGCCGGCCTCGAGGCCGGTGACGGCCTCGTCGATGCCGTCGAGCAGCTGGCCGGAACCGATGGTGTAGCTGACGCCGTTGGCGATGCCGTCCTCCAGCACCTCGCCGTCGACCTTGGCCTCCAGGTCCACGACGACGACGTCGCCGTCGGCGGCGGCGCGCTCGACCACCGTGGTGGACGCGAAGCGCTCGCGCAGCTGCTCGAGGGACTTCTCGACGTCCTCGTCCGACACCTCGATGGCGTCGACGGTGACCTCGATGCCGGAGTAGTCCGGGATCTCGATGACCGGGCGGATGTCCACCTCCGCGGTGAACTTCAGCTCCTCACCGTCGTTGAACTCGGTGATGTCGACCTCGGGCTGGCCCAGGACGTTGAGCTCGCCCTCGTTGACCGCCTCCGTGTAGAACTTCGGCAGGGCGTCGTTGATGGCCTCTTCGAGGACCGCGCCACGGCCGAACCGCTGGTCGATGACGCGCGCGGGGATCTTGCCCTTACGGAAGCCCGGCACCGTGACCTGCTGGTTGATCTTTTTGTACGCCGCGTCGAGGCTGGGCTTGAGCTCCTCGAAGGGCACCTCGACAGTGAGTCGAACCCGGGTCGGGTTCAGAGTCTCGACGGCGCTCTTCACGGTTGGGTCTCCTTGGGGGCTTTACGTTGATGGGCGGCCGCTCGGGGATCATGCGGATTCGGCAATGCGGCCGCATGCCGGGTGGCCAGCAACCCATCCTACCGGTACCACAAACGTGCAGCCGGGCCTCTCCGGCGCATGGCGCCGGGGACTGGTCGGGGTGGCCGGATTCGAACCGACGACCTTCCGCTCCCAAAGCGGACGCGCTACCAAGCTGCGCCACACCCCGTCGGTGCGACACGTAGAGTACATGCCCCCGCACACCCTGGCGCCCATATGTGCCGGTGCGCGGAGGCCAGGTCGATCGGCTACGATGCGGTGTGCCAGAATGACTGGCCGTTGCGGGCGTAGCTCAATGGTAGAGCCCCAGTCTTCCAAACTGGCTACGCGGGTTCGATTCCCGTCGCCCGCTCTGCAGGACGTAGGCCCAGGTCAGGGGGAGTTTTCCCCGGCCTGGGCCTTCGTCGTCCGCGGGGGTGGATCAGGGCTGCCCGGCCGGAACCGTCTCCCCAGGCGCCTCATCGGTTCACGCGGTGCCCGTGCCGGTGCCGGACGCGAGCGTGTTGCCGCGTGGTGCTCCACGACGGCGGGGCGCATGTCCGATGGCACACGCCATTGGAGTGGTTCCTGCGCGGGTCGCACCCCGCGCTCCGGCGAAGGCGCGCCCGGTGAGCCGGTCCCGGGGATCTTCCGGTGCGACGCGACGACGACGGGCAGGACGCCCGCCGGACGGTCCCCGAGCGACGTGCGCCAATCGCGCCGCGATCGAGGTCGGCATCCTGACGGCACAGACCGATCGGCTCACCCCGTCGGGGCCGCAGAACGCTGCCATCAGAACGAGTGCCCTGCACCGCGGCGGCACGGTCTCCGCGACGGCGAATGCCTCCGGGATCGTCGCCCTTGGACGGTGCCGCCGCACACCGCCCGGTGCCCCAGGTCGGGTTGACTGACCTGGGGCACCGGGGTGGTCACACTCGGGACGGATTCACGCCGTTCGGCGTGACATCACCCGCCGGACGAGGTCCGGGCTGCTTGCTCAGTCCTCGCAGGCATGTCCGGCCAGCAGGGGGGCGCGCCACTCCTCGTAGCAGCCCTTGTCCTCGCGGTCGTCGTGGCGCGGGGCGTCCTGGTAGTCGCCGTGGTCCGGGCGATCATCCTTGTCCTGGTAGTCGCCGTGGTCCGGGCGGTCGCCCTTGTTCGGGCGGTCACCCTTGTTCGGGCGGTTGCCGTGGTCCGGGCGGTCGCCCTTGTTCGGGCGGTCACCCTTGTTCGGGCGGTTGCCGTGGTCCGGACGGTTGCCGTGGTTCGGGCGGTCACCGTGATTCGGGTATCCGGGAAGTCCCGGGTATCCGGGGGGGCCGGCGGGTCCGGGCGGCCCTGCGGGTCCACCGGGCCCTGCGGGTCCACCAGGTCCAGCGGGTCCACCAGGTCCAGCGGGCCCTGCGGGTCCGGGCTGCCCGGGCTGTCCGGGAGGACCAGCGGGTCCTGCGGGTCCACCAGGTCCGGCCGGCCCTGCGGGTCCGGGCTGTCCGGGCTGTCCGGGCTGCCCAGTGGGTCCGGGCTGTCCGGGCGGCCCCGTCGGCCCCGCAGGCCCAGTCGGCCCCGCAGGCCCAGTCGGCCCCGCAGGCCCAGTCGGCCCCGCAGGCCCAGTCGGCCCCGCAGGCCCGGTCGGCCCGGTCGGCCCGGTCGGCCCGGTCGGCCCGGTGGGTCCGGTGGGTCCGGTGGGTCCGGTCGGCCCTGCCACGCCGCAGACCGGCCTGGTGATCTTGTCGCTGATCAGGGTGACCGCGCCGTTGCGCGCCAGGAGCCGGCCCGCGATCGCCGCGTTGGCGCTGACGGAGATGGACGTCAGGGCCATGATGGTGCCCTTGAAGTCGGCATTGGTCCCGATGGTGGCGGAGCTGCCGACCTGCCAGAACACGTTGCAGGCCTGTGCTCCGTTGATGAGCTGGACGGTGCTGCCCACGTTCATGGTCAGGGCCGAGCCGACCTGGAAGATGAACACGGCGTTGGGATCACCCTGTGCGTCGAGGGTGACGGTCCCGTTGACGGCGAGGTCCAGTGCCGCAGCGGCGGTGTAGACGCCGGGGAGGAAGGTCTGGGTGTCGAGCTGGGTTCCCGCGCTGCCGTCGGACGGCCTGCCGGCCGCGTCGTTGTAGGCGGTGGTCAGGTCGGACTGCGCCTGACCTGCGACGGCGTCGGTGATGTGCGTCGCTCCGACGACCACTCCGGGCGGAAAGCCCGTCACCGAGGTGCCGGGACTCAGTCCCAGGTCGCCGATGATGACGGTGGGCCCGGTATTGGTCACCGTGGTACCGGCCAGGACCCCGTAGGTGGTGGCCGTTCCCAGGCCGACCGCCGGGGGCGAGACGGCCTGGGCGAAGCTCGAAATCATGGTGACCATCGCCAGCGCCACCACTCCGGGCAGGGTGACGAGGGATGCTTTGAGCGCAGCACGTCTCCGGCCCCTGGCTATGGGGGCGGGCGGTATGGCAGTCAGTGCCATGGAACAAAACCTCTCTGTTCGCCGTCGAGCCAGGGGCCCCCGGGCAGGGGGATCCGAGCTTTTGAACTGAGATCGGGTCAGGCCGCAGCCCCCACGTGGCATCCAGACTCCGCGGGCTCACCGCCGAGGGGGACCAAAATGCACTTAACGGCCGAAGTGGCCACCAACCTTCTCTCAACGCCCAGATCGTATGGAACCGGCATATGCCGTGCATGGCGGTAGGGGGCCATAGGGGGTGCAGTTGGGCATTTATTCACACCGCTGGCCGTGCCCGCGCGCCCCCGACACGGCACACCGGTACCGCGTCGACGGGACGGCGCGTCATCACCTGTCGAAGCCGGCCTCGACCGCTGAACGCAGCAGGCGGACGCGCCGCCGGTGGCCACGGCATCGCGCTCGGGTTCCACTTCGGAGAAGGCTTGTGCCTGGCGCGGCGTGTGCCCGGAGCGGGCAACCTGGCACAGGGATCCGGGCGCGGCAAAGGCGCCCACCGCCACAGTGGGGCCTCGTCAGGGTGAGGCGCATCGGCCTCAGGGCGGGGAGATCTGAGCGGCAACGAGCGGATGCGGCCTGCGCGGCACCCGTCGAAGGCATGCGCTGTCAGCGGTCCCGCCCAGGAAAGGCGCGGAAGACCGATGACTTTCGGAGCCGGCCCTCGTCTACCGTGCGACAACCTCACAAGAGCGAGACAGGGAGCACGAGATGGCCACGGAACAGACGACGACCGAGGGTTTCTCCTACACGCTGGAGCGGACGTTGGAGGCTCCCGCGGCTGCGGTGTGGAGCGCCTGGACCGAAGCGGAGTCCTACATGCAGTGGTCCTATGCCGCCCCCGGATCGGTCGAGTTGGACGTGCGGCCGGGCGGGACGTGGAAGGCGACGATGGTCACCCCGGACGGCGGGCAGTTCCCGTTGACCGGCTCGTACTCCGAGGTCGTCGAGAACCGGCGTCTGGTCATCGGCATGGACGTACCCGGGAAGGACGAGCCGGCGCTCATGACCGTCGAACTCGCCGAACAGGGTGCCCACCGGACCCGCATCGTGGTGGCCCAGACCTGCGACACCGCCGACGAACGCGACGGCGCCGAGCAGGGCACCACCATGCTCCTGGACAGCCTGACGGCCTTCCTCAAGGCCGCGAACTGACACCTGCGGCCGAGCCGGTGCCCGATCATGGGAGGCCAGACCCGTCCCGCACGTCCGCCCCGCACGGCGGACGCCCAGGTCAGGGAGCGTCCCCCCGGCCTGGGCGCGCGTCGTCCCCCGAGCTGTGCGATGTGACAGGCCCGGTCACCGCGGCCGTTCCGGATCCGTTTGCGGGGATGGGAGCGGCCGCCAGGACGACGCCTCCACCAGGACGACGATGCCGCTCAGGGCGAAGAAGATCGCGGCCCCGGTGGTGATGGTGCGGGACTCGGCCCTACTGGCGCTGTCGTACTGGGCGTTGGTCAATGCGACGCGCTCGCCCCGCGGGTCCGCAGCGTCCTTCCGGGTGACGTAGTGGACGCCGTGCGCGTCCGTCCGGACGTCCTCGCCGCCTCCTCCGGCGAGTCCCAGCAGGCACAGGGCGAACACCGCGCCGTAGAACCACTTCAGGCGTGCGGGCAGGTCCCACACGAACCAGAACAGGCGAACGCCGTTCCCCCGGCCGAGGATCTGCGCGGCGCCGCCGGAGGTCAGGGCACGTACAAATGCGGCGCCGCAGACCGGGAACACGAGGAGGAGGACGGCCATCGCGACGGCGTGGGGCACGAGGCGCGGGCCCGGCAGCCAGGTCGCGGCGGTGAGCAGCAGCGAGAGGACGCACAGCGCGCCGGCGAGAAGGAAGTGCACGAGACGGCCGCGCTCCAGCCCCAGCAATGCCCACAGGTCCACGGCTCAGGACGATAGGCCCGGGCATGATCGGCGTCCAGGGGGGGGGACGGACAGACACCGCAAGTCGCCGCGGTCACTGGGTGGTTCGGCCCGCGCTCAGGGGCGCCGGGAGGGCTGCGCGAGCAGCGCGAACAGTGCCTCCAGCGTGCGGGTCAAGGTGGCCTCGTCGCTGCGGTTGAGGGCGGTGCTGCCGATCATCCTGCGCATCAGCCAGAATCCCGCGACGACCGAGAGGATCATCGCCGCGCGATCGGTGCCGCGCAGGTCCGGGGCGACGTCGAGCAGGTGGGCCTCGACGTGCTTCTCGATGCCGGTCCGCAGGATCTCGGCGGCGCGCGGGTTGGCCGCGGAACGCAGCATGAGCAGGAACGGGTCGAGGCTGTCGGCCTCCGGGTCGGTCCGGCGGACCAGTGCGGCGGCCACGTCGCGGGCGAGGGTGGCGGGGTCGCTGGTGAGGACGGTGCGCTCGGCCATGGAAGCCTCGACCACCTCGGCGAAGAGCCCTTCCTTGGAGCCGAAGTAGCGGTTGACCAGCATCGCCGTGACGCCCGCGGCCCGGGCGATGTCCCGGACGCCGATGCCGTCGTAGCCGTGGCGGGTGAAGCCCTCGATGCCGGCCCGCAGGATGGCCTTCTTGGTGGCGGCGGCGTCGCGGGGACGAGGTGCTGTCATGTGTACGACTGTAGACTGGCCGCATGTCTACAGTCGTATACATGAAGGGAAGGAAAGTGCGATGGATCTGGGACTCACCGGCCGCCGGGCACTCGTGACCGGCTCCAGCTCCGGACTGGGCGAGGCGATCGTCCGACTCCTCGCCGCCGAGGGCGCCGACGTCGTGGTGCACGGACGGGACGAGGACCGGGCCCGCAAGGTGGCGCGGGACATCGGCGCGGCCGCGGTGGCGATCGGCGACCTCGCCACGGATGGGGGCGCCGACGCGGTGGCCGAGGGCGCCGGCGCTGTCGACATCCTGGTCAACAACGCCGGCGCGTACGACCACGCCGACTGGGCCGACGCCACCCCGGAGGTGTGGATGCGGACGTACGAGATCAACGTGGTCTCCGGCGTGCGGATGATCCGGCGGCTGGTGCCCGGCATGCGCGAGCGCGGCTGGGGCCGGGTGATCCAGATCGGCGGCGGCCTGGCGTCGCAGCCGACGGCCCTGCTGCCCCACTACAACGCGACGCTCGCCGCGCGGCACAACCTCGCCGTCTCCCTGGCGCGAGAGCTGAAGGACACCGGGGTGACGTCCAACGTGGTCTCCCCCGGCGCGGTCCTCGTCGACTCGGTGGAGCGCCTGCTGACGGGCATGGCGGCGGAGCGCGAGTGGGGCGAGTCGTGGGAGGAGATCGAGCGCAACGCCGCTCGTGACTTCGTGCCCAACGACACCGGACGCTTTGGCCGTCCGGAGGAGATCGCGGGCGCGGTCGCGTACCTCGCCAGTCGCTACGGCGACTACGTCAGCGGCGCCACACTCCGCGTCGACGGCGGCACCATCCGATCGGTGAACTGAACCGCCTCCTCAGTCCGCGACGTGGATCCCGGCGAATCCGGCCCAGTTGCGCCCGATGCGGCCCCAGCGCGGCGCGGCGGCGCCGGGTACGCCGGCCGGCGGGTCGTCGCGGAGCCGGCCGGTGAACAACGGGCGCAGATCGGTGTCGCGTTCGGCCCAGGCCGCGGAGAACTGGCTGCGGGTGACGCGGAGGCTGCTGTTGAGCTGGGCGACGGCCGCGCGGGCGCAGTCCTCGCGCCATTCGTCGCCGGACCAGGTCATCGACCCCGCGGGGGGTGCCACGTTGAGGGCGAGGCTCAGGAAGCACGCCGCGTTGTAGTAGACGAGGTAGCCCGCGGAGGCGCGGTTGGGCACGCGGTGCCCCGGCGCCGGGCCGGCGATCAGCGCCTCGCCGTGCGTACGGGCCTGCGGTCCCCGCCGCCGCCACGTTCTCGGCGCGGGGGAACCGTCGCCCGCGTGCCCGGCGCCGCGCCGGTGGTCGGCGTGGAGCATGCGGCGTATCCCCCAGTCCGGGCCGCCCCACAGCCGGCCCCACCGCGCCCACACGCCGCCCGTCACCTCCCTGGCCACCGTGACGAACGCCTCGCGCAGCCGGTCGGGATCAGGCTGGCGGTTCATCCGCAGTTCCTCGGCCGCCTCGGCGATGCGCACGGCCGCGAGGAAGGAACGGCGGCGGGTGCGCAGCGCGGGGCGGGGCCGCTCCATGGCGAACCACTGGCGCCAGTAGCGGCGTTCGCCGAGGTTGCGGCGGCCGAGGAGCCATGTGCGGGCGTAGCGGCGGACCATGGCCGACCAGGACAGGCGGTTCAGGAGCAGCCGCAGGTGCTCCCGGGAGTCGCGCTCGTAGTCCTCGGGCCGGTGATCGCCGCCCGACCGGGCGCGGTTCTGCTCGGCGCAGGCGATGGACAGCCGGTAGGCGGTCTCGACGTGCTCGGGCCACAGCTGGATGCAGTCCTCGTAGATCTCGATGGCGTGCTGGATGTGGGCGGCGGGCTCCTCCGCGCCCCCGTCCTGGCCCATGAGCTCCAGGACGCCGGCCTGGTGCAGCCGGACGGTGAGGTTCCCGGGCACCAGCGCGGCGGCCTCCTTGTAGTGCCGCAGGGCGTGCCGGTAGTGGGCGCGCTCCTGGGCGGGGTCGCCGCGCTTCTTCGCGGCCAGCGCCTCCTCCTGCGCCCGGACCCCCATGCGGTGGAAGCGGTACGAGTCGTAGTCGTCGCCCCAGCTCTCCCAGCGCGGGATGCGGTCCTGGGAGCGCGGGTCGCCCAGGATCTTCACCGTGCAGTAGCAGGCGATCCGCTCGTACAGCCGCCGGTCGCGCCGCCGGACCTCCTCGTCCGTGGCGTCGGGTCCGATGTCCTCGCCCTCCATGATGGTGGCGGCCACCACGGTGTTCTTCGGCATGTAGAGGACGCGGACCGAGAAGCGGGGCGGTTTGTCGTCGGCCGACAGGCAGTGCAGCATCACGTGGTACGCCCGCGGGCGGAAGAGGGCGAGGCGCTTCATCACGTCCACCCAGCCGTGCGGTGAGGATGTCGTCTCCGGTGCCGGGTCGGGACCGGTGGGGGTGCCGCTGCCGGGGGTCAGGACGCGCGGGCCGAGCGCGTCGGCGGCCATGTGCTCCGTGATGTACGCGGCCAGTTCCCTGGTGCGCGCGGACTCCTGGTCGTGGCCGTGCCCGTGTGCCGGGTCCGCCGCGCCGTGCCCGCCGCCGTTGCCCCGGTGGCCGTTGGCCTGGCCGCCGAGGAGGCCGCGGTCCTCGGACACCACCACCGGCAGCAGTCGGCTGCTGCGGTGCCGCAGCAGCAGCCCGGATCCCAGGCGCACGGCGACCACGATCACGATGACCGCGAAGATGCCCAGCACCCACACGGCGGTGCCGCCCGACTGCTGCCAGAAGCCGTCCCAGAAACCGCTGTCATCGGCCGCGCCGGGCACGGCGAAACCCCTCCCCATGGCACATCCCCCCGTCACACTCTCCCCGGCGCATGTTTCCCGCCACGGGAGATCGACAATCCGCCATGTGCCCCGGCGGTCGGCAGGCGGTCAACCGCGGTGAGTCACCCCGGCGTTCGGCCCGACGCCCGGGCGACGAGCCAGTCGAGGGCCTCGGGGGCGGCGGTGAGGACCGAGACATGGCCCTCGTCCGGGAGGACGCGGAGATCGGCGGTGGGCATGCACCGGGCGAGCCAGGCGGCGTGGCCGGCCGGAACCATGCGGTCGCGGCCGCCGTGCAGGAGGAGGACGGGCGAGCGGACGGCGGCCGGATCGAAGCCCCAGGGCGTGACGTAGGCGAGGTCGTCGTCGATCATGCCGTCGGGTTCGCCCTGGAGGGCCCGGCCGGCGACCGAGGCGAGCCAGGCCCAGGCGTCGGCCAGCGCGGCGTGATCGGCGGGGGTGAACATCTCCGGGTCGTAGTCGCTGCCGGCCAGGTACTCCTCCAGCGGGGAGCGGCCCGCGGCGGACGCCCTCAGTTCGGCCACGCTCGACGGGCACATCCCGGCGAACCAGTCGATTCCCTCGGCGCCGTACGGGGCGAGCCCGGCGCCGCTGACCGTCGCGACCACGCGGTCCGGGAGCAGCGCGGCGCACGCGAGGGCGTGCGGGCCTCCGCCGGAGTGGCCGAGCACGGCGAACCGCTCGATTCCGAGGGCGTCGGCGACGGCGGCGACGTCCGCCGCGGCGGCCGCGATGTCCCGCCCGGGGTGCGGGGTGGAGCCGCCGTACCCGGGCCGGTCGTAGGAGAACCAGCGGATGCCGCGCTTCTGCGCGGCCTCGAAGAGGGGTTCCGGCGGCTCCCCCACGTTGGGCGTGCCGTGCAGCCAGACGACGGGAAGGTCGTCGCCGCCCGCCGCCGGTCCGGTGTCGTAGAAGTGAAGGGTTCGTCCGTCGCGCAGTTCGGTGTCCGCTTCGGTGACCATGCGCCGAGTGTAGGAACCGCCACTGACAGCCGTGCGGCGTTCGGCCGCGGTGCTCAGCCGACCGGCTGGTGGGCCGCGGGGTGGTGGGGCGGGTGGCGGGCCGCCAGGGAGCGGATGTGGAAGGCGTGGACGATCTCGGCGACGCCGAGCACGATCAGCCACACGCCGGAGACCAGGGTGAGGGCCGCGAGGGAGCCGAAGGGCGAGACGATCAGCACGATGCCCGCCAGGAGGGTGAGCGCGCCGAAGAAGATCTGCCAGCCGCGGGCGGGCAGGCCCTCGGTGGAGATCGCCGCGGCGATCAGCATGATGCCGCGCAGCAGCCAGCCGAAGCCGATCCACAGGGCGAGCAGCAGCAGGGACTGCGCCGCCCCGCGGAAGCAGATCAGGCCGAGCAGGATGCTCAGGGCGCCGGTGACGAAGTTCAGTACCCGCAGGCTGCCCGGCACGTGCGGGCCGAAGGCGCCGGCCAGCTGGAAGACGCCGCTGATCAGCAGGTAGACGCCGAAGAGCACACCGACCACGAGCAGTGTCTCGCCGGGCCATGCCAGGACGCAGACGCCGAGGGCGATCGCGGCGACTCCGGCGGTGAGGAGGACCTGCCAGCCCCGCTTGGAAAGGGCGCCGAGGAGTCCCGCCGGCATACCGGCGGAGGGGTAGGTGGTCATGACACCCGCCTTTCGCGGACGGACCGAGGACCGTGCTGGAGAGCCCGTTCATCGTGCGTCGCCCCGGGCGCGGCCGCCAGCCGTCCAGATTGTCGGTGATGGCCCGCTTATGCGGCGGGCCCCCGGGCAGGCGCCGGGAGTACGAGAGGACCCCGCCGACGTGCCGCGGCGTGCGGAGGGTCGCCGTTGCGGACCGTCCGCACGCAATCGCCCGGCAAGAGGAGACTTCATGAACGTCCCGACACCGCACGAGAACGCGGCCCGGCCCGAGGACGCAGCGTCCGCGGCGGAGATCGCCGACACCGAGGCCGTACTGGCCGACCTGGCGTGCAGGACGGCCTTGCTGCCGCAGGTGCCGCCGGCCGACGGCGAGGATCCCCGCCCCGAGGGGGCGGTGTCCCTGCCCGTGATCGAACAGGACGGCACCCAGTACATCCCCGTGTTCACCGCCGAGGAGACGCTCGTCGCGGCCGGTGGGGACCCGGCGACCGCGGTGCGCATCCCCGTCGCGGAGCTGGCCGCGAACTGGCCGACCGATGACCTGTGGCTGGCGGTGGACCCGTCCACCGAGGAGGGACTGGCCCTGCCCCCTGACCTGGTGCGGGCGCTGCCGGTCTTCGCCGAGGCCGCCGAGGCCACCGAGGGCGCCGAGGGCGCCGGTGCGCGGGTACGGGACGCCGGGGAGTCCGGGCCGACCCCGCTCGGCTGAGCGGGGGACCTTCCCCGTACCGGCGCGCCGGCGCCGCCGCTGTCAGACCGGCACGCCCCGCGGTCCCTTGATGCGCTTCATGATCATCTGTGAGTTGACCTCGCTCACTCCCGGCAGGGAGATCAGGGTCTCGGTCCAGAAGCGCTCGTAGGCGTCGCTGTCGTTGACGGCGATGCGCAGCAGGCAGCCCGGCGCGCCGTAGAGCCGGTAGGCCTCCACGATGTCCGGGGTGGACCGGACCTGGGCCTCGAACGACTCGACGGACTCGCGGTCCCGGCGCACCTCGACGGAGGCGAAGACCTCGAAGCCGCGACCCACGGCGGCCGGGTCGACCACCGCGCGGTAGCTCTGGATCACGCCGTCCTCCTCCAGCTGGCGCACCCGGCGCAGACAGGGTGAGGGGGTCAGGCCGACGCGGGCGGCGAGCTCCTGGTTGGTGAGCCGGCCGTCCGCCTGCAGTTCACGCAAGATACTTCTGTCAATGGCGTCCATGTCGGCGATTCCTACCACGATCACGCGATCTACGCGGGCTGATTCGCAATCGCATGCCCGTTCCCTGCGCATATCCTTGCGGCGGAGGATTGGGCGCACACGCGAGCGAGGGACACGTGAAGCACATCGTCGTGATCGGCACCGGCGGCACGATCGCCAGCCGGTGGCAGGGGGTGGGTTACGCGGCCGAGGCCGCCGGCCGCGAGGTACTGGCGGCGGGTGCGGTCCCCGAGGGCGTCGAGGTCACCGTCCGCGACCTGTTCACGGTGAACAGCTCCCGGCTGACCAGCGCCCACCAGATGCGCCTGCTGCACACGGTGCACGAGGTGCTGGCCGACCCGGCCGTGGACGGCATCGTGATCACGCACGGCACCGACACCATGGAGGAGTCCGCCTTCCTGCTGGACCTCCACCACGACGACCGGCGCCCGGTGGTGTTCACCGGCGCCCAACTGCCCCTGGACTCCACCGACGGCGACGCCGCGGGCAATCTGTACGACGCCCTGCTGACCGCCGCGACCGCCGAGGACGTCGGCGTGGTCATCACCTTCGGCGGCTTCGTGCACGCCGCCCGCGGCACCGTCAAGGCGCACACGCTGGACGTGCAGGCCTTCGCCGACCCGTCGGGACGGCCGCTGGGGCGGGTGAAGTTCGGCGAGATCGCCTGGAGCGGCCCGCGCCCGCGGGCCGCCGCGCTGCCGCTGCCGGACACCGGGGCGACGGCGCCGCGCGTCGACGTGGTGATGCATCACGTCGACGCCGACCCGGTGCTCTTCGACGCCGCGCTGGCGGCCGGGGCCGAGGGCATCGTCCTGGTGGGCACCGGCGCGGGCAACGCCACCCCGGAGTTCGCCGAGGCCGTGCGCCGGGCGGTGGACGCGGGCGTGCTGGTCGCCGTGAGCACCCGGGTCGCGGCGGGCCCGGTGGCGCCGATGTACACCGGAGGGGGCGCCGTGGACCTCGCGGCGGCCGGCGGCGTGCTGGCGGGGACGCTGCGTGCCGGGCAGGCGAGGATCGCCGTGCTCGCCGCGCTGCTCTCGGCGCGGGACACCGCGGAGCGCACGCAGGCGCTGCGGCGCATCGTCGGGACCGCGCAGGAGCGTACGCCCGCGGCCGCCTGAGTCCGCGTCAGCGCCCCTTCCCGCCGGCCGCGGAGGGCCGTTCGGCCCGCACCATCAGAGATTGATCTGGTTGATGGTGTCCGCCAGCGAGTCGAGGAACTTGTTGATCGCGGGCGCCATGCCCGTGGAAGCCAGGAAGAAGCCGAACAGCGCGGCGACGATCGCCGGTCCAACTTTGAGTGTTTTGCCCCTGATGAGCACGACCATGATGATCGCCAACAAGAGCACCACGGACAGGGAGATGGCCACTGGGGATCACATCCTCGGTCTGACGCCTCATCGTTCCGGGGGAACAGCCGCCTGCCGCGCCCCCGCGACGTCCATCGTGCCACCTGCCGCCGACACCGAGACCCCGCAGGGCTCACCTTCCCCGCAGACCGGGCACGCACACCTGTGACGCGGGGCACGGTGCCCGCCGGAAGCCCTCGCGGGACGGCGTCCCGACCGCCTCCGACGCGGCGAATCCCGTCATTGTGAGCCGAGTTCCGAAAGCATTGTGGTCAAACCGCTGCCGTGCGCAGCCAGTTGCCGCGCCAAGGGTCGCCGCGGGCTCCGGATGCCGGCCGTTCCTTCCGTTCCACCGTTTCACGACCGGAGTGAACGGACGGACACGACAGCGGAATGAGCCGCCGACCCGGCAGCCCCTCGCGGTGGCGCCGGTGACCGCCGCGTCGAGGCCGATCGGCTCTACCACCGGGCGTCCACGGCCCGGTTGGGGCTGCCCTGGTGGACCGGCGTGGTGACGCCCTTCGCCCGCTTCGCCGGGCCGCTGCCGCCGACCGCCTGCTTCTTCGCGTGGGTGCCGCATCGGCGGACGCGGTTCACCGCCCTGGGGGGCGGGGACGCGGCACGGCCACCTGCTGCACGGGGGCGTGGTGAGGACCGCCCGGCCCCTGGGCCGGTTCTCGCCCTGATCGCGGGCGCCGTGGTCACGGCAAGGCTCTTCCGCTTCGCGGTGCGGCCGCGGAAGGCCTGGGCCTTCCTCCGTACCGAGCCGGTCAGTCCCGGCACACGATGAGCAGGGCGCGGTCGTCGTTGACGTCCTTGGCGACCGCCTCGATCAACTGCCAGGCCGAGCCCCGGAAGCCGTGCGCGACATAGCGGTCGGCCTCGCCGATGAGCCGGTCGATGCCCTCGGCGATGTCGCGGCCGGCGGCCTCCACCAGGCCGTCGGTGAACAGCAGCAGGACGTCGCCGGAGCGCAGCGTGCCCTTCACGCCGTGGAACTCGGCACCGTCGTAGACGCCCAGCAGCGGGCCCTCGGCCGCCTTCTCCTCCCAGCGGCCGGTGCCGGCGCTGAGCTGCATGCCGGGCAGGTGACCCGCGGAGAGCAGTTCGTAGTCGCCGGTCTCCAGGTCCAGCACCAGGTGGACGGAGGTGGCGAAGCCCTCGTCCCAGTTCTGCCGCAGCAGATAGCCGTTGGCGGCGGTGAGGAAGGCGTGCGGCGGGAGCGAGCCCAGCAGGCCGCCGAAGGCGCCGGACAGCAGCAGGGCCCGTGAACCGGCGTCCATGCCCTTGCCGGAGACGTCGGTGAGGACCGCCTCCAGGATCCGGCCGCCGGTGGTGCGGGTGGCCACCACGAAGTCGCCGGAGAACGACTGGCCGCCGGCCGGCCGCAGCGCCATCTCCGCGTGCCAGCCGTCCGGCAGCCGGGGAATCCTGCTCTGCACCCGGATGCGCTCGCGCAGGTCGAAGAGCATGGTGCCGCCGCGCATCCAGGGCACGCCGACCCGGGCGCGGAACTGGGCGACGACCAGCCCGGCGAGTGCGACCGCCGCCACCACCAGCACGGTGCCGGGCGTGACCCGGCCCACGCCGTCCCGGTACGGGCCCAGCACCGCCGACTCCACGACCAGCGCCACCGCCGAGCTGCCGTACAGCAGCAGCAGGCTCGACGGCCGCAGCAGCAGCCCGCCGAGGAGGACGGGGAGCACGAGCGTGGTGGGCGGGCACCACTGCGGGGCCAGCACGGTCCCCCAGGCGATCACGGGGACGCAGAGCAGCAGGACGATCAGCGCCAGCCAGTCCGCGGCGTCGCCGCGGAAGTAGTCGACCGCGGATTTGCGCAGGCCGACGCGGGCCCGGTGGGCCGTTCTCCCCCACCTGGCCCTCAAGCCGTCTCCTACCGGGCGTTGTGCCATGTTCCCGGCGACCTTATCCACTGTCACCCGTTCTCCGCAGCGCAGGTCCCCCCGGCGGTTCGCCGCCCCGGGGCGGCGGACGGCGAAAATCGCTCGCCGGTACGGGAGGGCGCTGGTAGGCAGGAGCCATGACGGCGGACTTGCGGGTTCTGGAACCCGGGCAGTGGGACACGTGGTTCGGCACGCTGGAGCGGGCTTTCGGCAGTACGGCCGAGCCCGCGGAGGAGCGGGAGTTCGACCGCTCGGTGACGGAGACCGGGCGGTCGCTCGCCGCCTGGGACGGCGACGAGATCGTCGGCACGGCGGGGGCCTTCTCCTTCCGCCTGGCGGTACCGGGCGGCGCGGTGGTGCCCGCGGCCGGCGTGACGATGGTGAGCGTCGCCGCGACGCACCGGCGCCGGGGGGTGCTGACCGCGATGATGCGGCGGCAGCTGGACGACGTGCGCGGGCTCGGCGAGCCGCTGGCGGTGCTGACCGCCTCGGAACCGGCCATTTACGGCCGCTTCGGCTACGCGGTGGTCACCGACCAGATGCTCGTGGACATCGACACCGTGCGCGCGGGCCTGACGGTTCCGGACGGCGCCGACGACGTACGGCTGCGCTTCGCGGACCTGGAGGGGTCGGTGCCGGCGTGCGAGGCGGTCTACGCCCGACTGGTCCCGGGCCGCCCGGGCATGCTGGAGCGGCGGCCCGGATGGGAGCGCAAGGGGGTACTGGACGCGGAGGCGTACCGCGACGGCGCGTCGAACCTGCAGTGCGTGCTCGCCGAGCGGGACGGCGAGGTGGTCGGTTATGTGCGCTACGCGGTCAAGAGTTCCTGGAACGCCCACGGGCCCGACGGCACCGTCGTACTGCGCGACCTGGAGGCGCTGGACCCGGCGGCCCGCGGCGCGCTGTGGCGCTACCTGTTCGGCATCGACCTGACCTGCCGGGTGACCGCCCGCAACCGCCCGGCCGACGACGCGATCCTGCACATGGTGGACGACGTGCGCCGCTGCGGCGTGCGCTTCCGGGACGGCATGCTGCTGCGCCCGGTCGAGGTGGGCGCCGCCCTCGCGGCCCGTACGTACACGGCGCCGGTGGACGTCGTGCTGGAGGTCGAGGACCCCTTCTGCCCCTGGAACGAGGGCCGGTGGCGGCTCTGCGGCGACGCCAAGGGCGCGTCGTGCGAGCGCACCACCGACCCGGCGGACCTCGCGCTGTCCGCGCGGGAGCTGGGCGCGGCCTACCTGGGCGGCACCTCGCTCACCGCGCTGGAGCGCGCCGGCCGGGTACGGGAACTGCGCCGCGGAGCGCTGAAGGATGCCTCGGTCGCCTTCGGCAGCGACATCGCTCCCTGGCTGCCGCACGGCTTCTGAGCGGACCGCCGGCAGCCGGGCAGCGGAAGGGGTTCCGCGCCGCGAGCGCGGCGGTGCGGAACCGGCGCCCCGGGGGCCGCAGCCCCGCCCGCCCTCCGCCTCAGGCCGAAGGCTGACACCCCGGGCACCAGAAGAGGTTCCGCGCCGCGAGCGCGGCGGTGCGGACCTCGGTGCCGCAGACGAGGCAGGGCATGGCGGCGCGGCGGTAGACGTAGACCTCGCCGCCATGGTCGTCGACGCGCGGCGGCCGGCCCATGGCCTCGGGTGTGTGCTCGGGCCGTACGGTGTCGATCCGGTTGTTGCGCACTCCCTCGCGCATGAGCGCCACCAGGTCGTCCCAGACCGCCCGCCACCGGGCGGGGCCCAGGTCGCGGCCCGCCGTGTACGGGTCGATGCCGTGCCGGAAGAGGACCTCGGCGCGGTAGACGTTGCCGACGCCCGCGACGACCTTCTGGTCCATCAGCAGGGCGGCGATGCTGGTGCGGCTGCGCGCTATACGGGACCACGCGCGGTCGCCGGTGTCGGCGGGGCGCAGCGGGTCGGGGCCGAGGCGGTCGTGGATCGCCTGCTTCTCCCCGTCCGTGATGAGCTCGCAGGCCGTGGGGCCGCGCAGGTCCATGTGGTGGTCGGCGGTGGCCAGCCGGAGCCGGACCTGGCCGACGGGCGCGCCGCCCGGCCCGGCGCCGAAGCCGCTCTTGCCGTAGAGGCCGAGGTGCACATGGACCCAGCCGAGCGGCCCGAAGCCCAGGAAGAGGTGCTTGCCGTGGGCCTCCGCGCCCTGCAGCACCTGGCCGTCCAGGAGCGCGGCACCGTCGGAGAACTTGCCCTGCGGACTGCTCGCGCGGACCACGCGGCCGCCGAAGCGCTCCTCGTGGTCCGCGGCGAGGCGGTGGATCGTATGCCCTTCGGGCATGCCCGGATCAGCCCTCCCGGGGGTCGGCCGGGACGGGCGGCAGTTCGCCGGTGGCCTCGTAGGCGGTGAGCATGCCGATGCGGCGGGAGTGCCGCTCCTCACCCGAGTACGGGGTGTTCAGGAAGACCTCGATGAACCGGGTCGCGTCCTCGCGGGAGTGCATGCGGGCGCCGACGCTGATGACGTTGGCGTTGTTGTGCTCGCGGCCCAGGGTGGCGGTCTCCTCGCTCCACGCGAGCACGGCGCGCACGCCCTTGACCTTGTTCGCCGCGATGGCCTCGCCGTTGCCGGAGCCGCCGATGACGATGCCGCGGGCGTCGGGGGCGGCGGCGGCGCCCTCGGCGGCGCGCAGGCAGAACGGCGGGTAGTCGTCCTGGGCGTCGTAGACGTGCGGTCCGCAGTCGACGGGCTCGTGGCCGTTGGCCTTGAGCCACTCGACGAGGTGGTTCTTCAGTTCGAAGCCGGCATGGTCGGAGCCGAGGTACACGCGCATAGCGTCGAGTGTGGCACGGCGGCCCCCGAGGGTGGCGACCCGGGTGCTCCGAGTGAGGGGGCGGAGGCGCCATGTGGTGTACGTGAGGGAGATCTGAGGTGGATTTGAGGTGAGGACAACAAAACGGAATCAAAGGTTCCCGCGGTCGCCGCGGCAGTGTTTCATGCCACCCCATGAGTACACGTCCCCCCACACCAGTGGCCGACTCCCCCGCCGAGGCCCACCAGGCCGCGCCGGAGTCCGGCTCCGGCCTGCAGGCCGGGCTCAAGAACCGCCATCTGTCGATGATCGCGATCGGCGGTGTGATCGGCGCGGGCCTGTTCGTGGGCTCCGGCTCCGGCATCGCCGCCGCGGGCCCCGGCATCCTCGTCTCCTACGCCCTTGTCGGCGTCATGGTCGTCTTCGTGATGCGCATGCTCGGCGAGATGGCCGCGGCCAACCCGACCTCGGGCTCCTTCTCCGCGTACGCGGACCGCGCGCTCGGCCGGTGGGCCGGCTTCTCGATCGGCTGGCTGTACTGGTTCTTCTGGGTCGTGGTGCTGGCGGTCGAGGCGACCGCCGGTGCCAAGATCCTGGAGGGCTGGGTGCCCGCCGTGCCGCAGTGGGCCTGGGCGCTGATCGTGATGACCGTGCTGACCGCGACCAACCTGGCCTCGGTCGCCTCGTACGGCGAGTTCGAGTTCTGGTTCGCCGGCATCAAGGTCGTGGCCATCGGCGGCTTCATCGTGCTGGGCGCGCTCGCCGTCTTCGGTGTGCTCCCCGGTGCGCACAACGACGCCGTGGGACTGGCCCATCTGACCGACCACGGCGGATTCCTGCCGAACGGACCGGGCAAGATCCTCACCGGCGTGCTGCTGGTCGTCTTCTCCTTCATGGGCAGCGAGATCGTCACCCTGGCCGCCGGCGAGTCCGAGGACCCCGAGCGCGCCGTCACCAGGGCCACCAACAGCGTGATCTGGCGGATCGGCGTCTTCTACCTGGGCTCGATCCTCGTCGTCGTCTCGCTGCTGCCCTGGAACGACCCGGCGATCGCCAAGGACGGCTCCTACGTCGCGGCGCTGAACACCATCGGCATCCCGCACGCCGGCCAGATCATGAACGTGATCGTGCTGACCGCCGTGCTGTCCTGCCTGAACTCCGGCCTCTACACGGCCTCCCGCATGGCGTTCTCGCTCGGCCGGCGCGGTGACGCGCCCAAGGCGTTCGGCCGCACCAGCCCGCGCGGGGTGCCGCGCGCGGCGATCCTCGGCTCGGTGGTGTTCGGCTTCGTCGCCGTCTTCTTCAACTACCGGTACCCGGACACCGTCTTCCTCTTCCTGCTCAACGCCTCCGGCGCGATCGCGCTGTTCGTGTGGCTGGTGATCTGCTGCTCCCAGCTGCGCATGCGGCGGATCATCGTGCGCGAGGCGCCGGAGCGGCTGCGGGTGCGGATGTGGCTGTACCCGTACCTGACCTGGGCGACCATCGCGATGATCGTGTTCGTGCTGGGCTACATGCTCACCGACGGCACCGACGGCGGAGGCCGCGACCAGGTGGTCGTCTCGGTCCTGGTGGCGCTCGGCGTGATCGGCGTCGCGGTGGCCCGCCAGCTGCTTCACAAGGGCCGGAAGGACGCGGTCACCTCCTCGTAGACCGAGAGCGCGGCGGGCTCGCCGGCCGCCGCGTACCAGATGTTGACCTGGTACGACTTGCCTCCCTCGGTGAAGCCGAGCTGCCGCGCCTTCCACGGCACGCCGGCCTGGGTGAAGGAGTAGTCCCACACGACGGCCGGACGGCCGCGGAACGTCGTCCGCTCCAGCCGGATCTTCCGGTAGTCGGGCACGTCGTGGGAGCCCGCCTCGAAGTCCTGCCACTGCTTCAGCAGATCGCCGCCCCGTGCGAGTGCGTACGAGGCGGCGATCTCCTGTTGTCCGTCCGGGGCGTGGTAGTGGACGTTGGACGGGCTCTTGGCCGTACGGGTCCAGCCGTGCGGGGGCTGCCAGGCGAAGCCGGTCTCGTTGCGGCCGGAGGACGCCGTCGTGGGTGCGGCCGCGGGCGCCGTGGTGGCCGGCGCCGTCGCGGTCGCCGGGGGGCGGCTGGTGCCGGCGACGACGGGGCCCTCGCGGTGGCCGGTGCGGGACGCCGTGAGCACGACCACGGTCGCGGCGACGGCGGCCGCGGTCAGGCCCGCGCCGGCGAGCAGGGCGGCGCGGCGGAACCGTGAGCGTGCCGGGGACGGGGCCGGCGCCCCGGGAGGCAGCGACGGAACGGGCGGCGTGGCGGGTTCGGGCGCCGGCGCGGGTTCCGGAGCGGGCGCGGGCGCTGGTTCCGGGACGGGCCCGGGCGCGGGCCCATTCCCAGGTTCAGGCGCGGGCTGCTCGGTCCTCACGGCCGCGTACGCCTCCCAGCCGGGCGGGACCGCGTCCTCCGGCTCCGGCGCCGGCGGCGCGGGCTCGGGTACCGGAGGCGGGGCGGACCCGCCCACCGCGAGCGTGGGGACGTACCCCTCCTCCGCGGGCGGCGGGGCCTGCCGGGTCACGACAGCGGGTCCACCCGGCGGGTCCGCCAGGGCCGCCAGCGCCTCGTCGAGCAGGTCCAGGGTCGGCCGCTCCTCCGGGTCCTTGCGCAGCAGGGCCGCCAGCGTCTCGCGCAGCGGGCCCGCATCCGGGGGCAGTTGGGGCTCCTCGTACAGCACGGCGTGCAACGTGGCCAGCGTGGTGGGACGGGCGAAGGGCGACTGCCCGGCCAGGGCCGCGCACAAGGTGGCGCCCAGCGACCACAGGTCGGACGGCGGCCCCTGCTGCCGGCCCTCGATGCGCTCGGGGGCCATGTAGTCCGGCGAGCCGATGAGCATCCCGGCCATGGTGAGCGCGGCGGAGTCCTGGATCGCGGCAATCCCGAAGTCGGTGAGGACCACCCGCCCGCGGGTGTCGATCAGGACGTTGCCGGGTTTGATGTCGCGGTGCAGCACGCCGACCGCGTGCACCTCGCGCAGCGCCCGCGCCAGGCCGGTGGCGATCCGTACCGCCTCGGCCCGGCCGACCGGGCCGTCCTGCACCAGCACCTGTTCCAGGGACCGGCAGTCGACCAGTTCCATGACGATCCAGAGCCGGTCCGCCTCCTGGACCACGTCGTAGACGCGCACCACGTTGGGGTGGTCGATGCGGGCGGTCGCGCGCGCCTCGCGCAGGGTGCGCTCGCGCCGCACGCGCGCGTCCTCGGCCGCCATGTCGTCCAGCCGCATCTCCTTGACCGCGACCTGGCGGTCGAGGACCTCGTCCACGGCCCGCCACACCCGGCCCATCCCGCCCTGGCCGATCGGCTCCGCCAGCCGGTAGCGGCCCACCACCAGCCGGCCCCGCACTTCGCCGCTCGTGTTCCCCACCATGCCCGGACTCCCCACTGCGGGAGGAATTCCCCCTGCCCCTCAATTCCTGTCCGGTATCGCATCATTCACGACGGGTCCGGGACAGAAGTATGAACTTGCCACCATCACAGCATAGATGCCCCGAATCTTGTGGTACCTCTTCAGATACCGCTGATGCGGAGGCAAGAAGGGGGAAGCGCAATGCGCCTTTTCGATCGGCGAATTCACGTTCGGGAGACGGCCGCGGCGGCGGCCGTGCTGGCACTGGCGTTCGCCGGGCCCGCGTACGGGGCCGATCCCGTACCCGGCAGCGGCCAGGGGGGCTCCCCGGGACCCAGTGTTCCCGCGGGTGTGAAGGTGGGCACCGAGCTGCCCTCCCGGATCTCCGTCGACAACTCGACGGAGAAGACCTCGATCACCGCGACGGTCGTCAACAAGGGGGAGAAGAAGTCCCCGGAACTCACCTTGCTGGTCGTCGGTTTCGACGCGCTGAAGGTCACCGGCGTCAAAGGCTGCGACCCGATCCCCGAGGGCAAACTGCCCAAGGGCTCCAACAGCGGGTTCAGCTGCGACGTCGGCACACTGGCCGCCGGGAAGAGCCGGAGCTATCCGGTGTCCGCGACCTACGACCTGCAGGGCAAGGGCAAGATCTGCCTGCCCGTCATGGGCAAGGACGGCGCACTGCTGTGGCAGCAGGGCCCCGTGCCCTTCGGCACCAGCAAGCCGACGCCCAACGCCCCCGACACCCCGCTGCTGCTGGGCACCGACAACGTGCCCTTCGGCCGCGACTCGTCGGCCCGTCCGAGCCCGAGCCCCTCGGACACCCTCCCGAGCACCGGCGCCCCCGACCGCACGACCGTCCTCGCCCTCGGCGGCGGCCTGCTGCTGGCCGCGGGCGGCGCGGGCCTGTGGCTGACCCGGCGCCCGCGGTCGGCCCGGCACTGACCGGCCGCCACGGCACGGCGAAGGGGGCGGCCGGTGGCCGCCCCCTTCGCCGTGCGTACGGGTTCCGCAGACCTGCCCTGCGGTCAGCCGCGGCGGCCGACGAGCTTCCAGGCAGCGGGCAGCGCGCCCATGGCCAGTGCGGCCTTGAGGGCGTCGCCGATCAGGTAGGGCGTCAGGCCCAGGGAGACGGCCTGGCCCAGCGACAGGTGCGCGGCCAGCGCGAGGTAGGGCACGCCGACGGCGTAGACGACGGCGCTGCCGATCACCATCGCGCCGGCCGTGCGCCACACGCTGCGGTCCGCGCCGCGGCGGGCGAGGCCGCCCACGACGGCGGCGGCCAGCGCCATGCCCAGGATGTAGCCGAAGCTGGGCGCGCCCGCACCGGACGAGCCGTCCGCGAACCACGGCATCCCGGCGACGCCGGCCGCCGCGTACAGCGCCAGCGCCAGCAGGCCGCGGCGGGCGCCGAGGGCGGTGCCGACCAGCAGCGCCGCGAAGGTCTGCCCCGTCACCGGCACCGGCGACCCGGGCACCGGCACCGACAACTGCGCGGCCAGGCCGGTCAGTACCGCGCCGCCCAGCACGAGGGTGGCGTCCCGCAGCCGCGACGCGGGGATCAGGTCGGCGAGGACCGGGTGGGTCCGTGCGGCGGAAGCGGCGGGAACTGCGGTGGCCATCGGTACTCCGCGGGGTGGGGGTCTGTTCGGTCACCGTGACGTTAACCCGGCTCCCTCGTCCCGATCATCGTCGGCCGATCACAAAGCCCTGATCACCTTGGTGGTGACATCCCTACAAGGAGTCCGTGCACCGCGTGAGTTTCGTCACGAGGACCGGGAAGGGCCTTGTGGAATCTCTCCAAACGGCTCCGCTGCGGGGATCGGGCCGCCACGGCGGCGTGCCCGGCCCCGCAGGGGCGGCCCCCGGGCATCGCTCTTATCCTTCTGCGACGGCGCCCCGCTCCGGATGCCGCCCGACCGCACCGAACTGGAGGCGTTCCCGTCCCGATGAGTGCCCCGTCCCCGTCCCCGGCGTCCGCGCCCTCCGCGTCCTCCGCGCCGTCGTCCTCCCCGTCCCGGGTCACCGTGGTCGGCGAGGTCCTCGTCGACCTGCTGTGGCGCTCCGGGGAGCGCGGGGTGACCCCGATGCCCGGCGGCAGCCCGGCCAACGTGGCGGTCGGCCTGCGGCGGCTCGGCCGGTCCACCACCCTGGTCACGACCTGGGGCGAGGACCCGCCCGGCGAGCTCGTCCGGGACCATCTGGCGGCGGCCGGGATCGACGTCGTCCGCGCCGCGAGCCCGGCCGGGCGGACGACGCTGGCGATGGCGTACGTGGACCGGGACGGCTCCGCCTCGTACGACTTCCTGGCCTCCTGGGACCCCGGGGACCTGGCCGTGCCGCCCGACACCGCGGTGCTGCACACCGGTTCGCTGGCCACCGTCCTCGAACCGGGGGCGGGCCGGGTGCTGGAGCTGTGCCGGGACCTGCACGCGCTCCCGGGGCGCACCGTGGCCGCCGACCTCAATGTGCGTCCGGCGGTGCAGCCCGACCGGCTCGCCTACCGCCAGGCGTGCCTGCGGCTGGCCGGGGTCACCGATGTCGTCAAGGCCAGTGACGCCGACCTGGCCTGGCTCTTCCCGCGCCTGGACCCCACCGAGGCGGCCAGGGTCCTGCTCGCCGAGGGGCCGCGGCTGGCCGTCGTCACCCTGGGCGCCGCGGGCGCGCTGGCGGTCACCCGGGACGCGGTCGTGCGGGTGGCGGCGCCGCGGGTGACGGTGGTCGACACCATCGGCGCGGGCGACGCCTTCCAGGCCGCGCTGCTGGACAGCCTCGCCACGTCGGGCGTGCCCGCCGCCCCGGAGCGGCTGTCCGGGGTGCTCACCCGCTGCGTCACCGCCGCGGCGCTCAACTGCACACGGGTGGGCGCCGATCCGCCGACGCGCGCCGAACTCGACGCGGCCTGCCCCGCCCGATAATCGCGGGCCCCGGCGCCCGGGCGCTGGTTAGGCTCCCGCCATGGGTGACGCGAGGCTGACCGGACAGGTGCTGATCTTCGACGCGGACGACACGCTCTGGGAGAACAACGTCGTCTTCGAACGGGTGATAGAGGACTTCCTCGACTGGGTCGACCACCCGGTGCTGGACCGGGACCGGATCAGGGAGCTGCTGAACGAGATCGAGGCGGCGAACGCGGTCGTCCACGGATACGGCAGCAAGGTGTTCCTGCGCAGCCTCGGCGAGTGCCTTGAGCGGCTGCGGGAGCGGCCGGCGACGCCGGAGGAGGCCCGGCGCATCGACGAGCTGGCGCTGGCCTTCACCGAGCACCGCGTGGAACTGATGCCGGGGGTCGCGCGGACCCTGGACGAGCTCGGCGCCCGCCACCAACTGCTGCTGCTCACCAAGGGCGACACCGAGGAGCAGTCCCGCAAGGTCGAGGCCTCTGGGCTGGCCCCCCGGTTCCGCGGCGTGCACATCGTCCCGGAGAAGGACGTGGACACCTACCGGGAGCTGCTCGCGCGGTACGGCTTCGCGCCGGAGGCGGCGTGGATGATCGGCAACTCCCCCAAGTCCGACATCATCCCCGCCCGGGAGGCGGGGATGAGCGCCGTCTTCATCCCCAACGACAACACCTGGGTGCTGGAGCAGTCCGAGATCGACCCGGCCGACGAGCGCGTGCTGCGGCTGGCGGCCTTTCCCGAACTGCTCCGGCACTTCTAGGTGCCCCCGAACGTGTGAGGGCGATCAGTCGAAGATCGGGCCCTGGTCGCGGGTGCGCTTGATCTCGTAGAAGCCGGGGGTCGACGCGACCAGCAGCGTGCCGTCCCAGAGGCGGGCCGCGGCCTCGCCCTTGGGGGCGGGGGTGACGACCGGGCCGAAGAAGGCGATCTGCTCGCCGTCGGCGCCGGGGACCGCGATGACCGGGGTGCCGACGTCCTGGCCGACCTTGGAGATGCCCTCCTGGTGGGAGGCGCGCAGCTCCGTGTCGTAGGCGTCGCTGTCGGCGAAGTCGGCGAGGTCCGTGGGAAGACCCACCTCCTCCAGGGCCGCGACGATGACCTCGCGGTCCGCGTGGCCCAGGCCCTGGTTGTGGATGCGGGTGCCCAGGGCGGTGTAGAGGGCGCCGAGCACCTTGCTGCCGTGCTTCTGCTCGGCGGCGATGCAGACGCGGACCGGGCCCCAGGCCGTGGTCAGGAACTCGCGGTACTGCTCGGGGAGCTCGTCACGGCCGTCGTTGAGCACCGCCAGGCTCATCACGTGCCACCGCACCTCGACGGGGCGCACCTTCTCCACCTCGAGCATCCAGCGGGAGGTCATCCACGCCCAGGGGCAGGCGGGGTCGAACCAGAAGTCCACCGGGGTGGGCGCGGTTGTGGTCTCGGTCACGTTTGTCTCCTCGGGGCATGACACATCGACACGGGGTCCTGAGCAGGGAACGCCGCCGGTCCCATGGCCATTCCCCATCGCTGCCGTCCGGCACGACGTGCGAAGATGCGTGGCGTCCGCACGACGGACACCACGATGACGTGCGAAGGATGGAGACCCCGTGCCCGGTGAGAACCTCACGCGTGACGAGGCCCGCGAGCGGGCCCGGCTGCTCGCCGTGGACGGCTACGAGGTCGCGCTCGACCTCCGGTCGGCGGTCCGGGCGGAGGAGCCGACCTACCGTTCGGTGACCACGATCCGCTTCCGCTGCGCCGAGCCGGGCACGGCGAGCTTCGCCGACCTGGTGGCGCCCTCGGTCACGTCGGTGGTCCTCAACGGCCGGGAGCTGGACCCCGCGGAGGTCTTCGACGGGGCGCGGATCGCGCTCCCGGAGCTGGCCGCCGACAATGTGCTGGTGGTGGACGCGCAGTGCGCGTACAGCCGCACCGGCGAGGGTCTGCACCGCTTCTTCGACCCCGAGGACGGCGAGGTCTACCTCTACACGCAGTACGAGCCGGCCGACGCCCGCCGCGTCTTCGCGAACTTCGAGCAGCCCGACCTGAAGGCGCCCTTCACCTTCTCCGTGACCGCCCCGGAGTCGTGGGAGGTGCTGGGCAACGAACGGGTCACCGGCACCTCGGACGGCGGGCAGACCCGGCACTTCGCGGCCACCCGGCCGATCTCGACGTACATCACGGCGGTCGTCGCCGGGCCGTACCACATGGTGCACGACACCTACCGGCGCACCCTGGCGGACGGCACGGAGCTGGAGATCCCGCTGGGCGCGCTGTGCCGCAAGGGCCTGGCCCGGCACTTCGAGGCCGACGAGATCTTCACCGTCACCCGGCAGGGCCTGGACTTCTTCCACGACCACTTCGACTACCCGTACCCCTTCGGGAAGTACGACCAGGCCTTCGTGCCCGAGTACAACATCGGCGCCATGGAGAACCCGGGCCTGGTCACCTTCCGCGAGGAGTACGTCTTCCGCGGCAAGGTCACCCGGGCGTCCTACGAGGGGCGGGCCAACGTCATCCTGCACGAGATGGCGCACATGTGGTTCGGCGACCTGGTCACCATGAAGTGGTGGGACGACCTGTGGCTCAAGGAGTCGTTCGCCGACTTCATGGGCGCGTTCTCGCTCGTGGAGGCGACCCGCTACAAGGACGGCTGGATCACCTTCGCCAACCGGCGCAAGGCGTGGGCCTACCGCGCCGACCAGCTGCCGTCCACGCATCCGGTCACGGCCGACATCCGTGACCTGGAGGACGCCAAGCTCAACTTCGACGGGATCACCTACGCCAAGGGCGCCTCGGTACTCAAGCAGCTGGTCGCCTACGTGGGCCGGGACGCCTTCCTGGAGGGCGCCCGGCGCTACTTCAAGCGCCACGCGTACGGCAACACCGAACTCGGCGACCTGCTGTCGGTGCTGGCGGAGACCTCCGGGCGCGACATGGCCGAGTGGTCCCGGGCCTGGCTGCAGACCGCGGGCGTCAACGCGCTGACGCCGCAGGTGGCCTACGACGGCGACGGGCGCGTCGCGGAGCTCGCGGTGGTGCAGGAGGCGGCGGCCTCGCACCCGCAGCTGCGGCCGCACCGCGTCGCGGTCGGGCTCTACCGCCGCACGCCCGCCGGCACCCTGGAGCGGTACGCGCGCGCCGAGGCCGACGTCGCCGGACCGCGCAGCGTCGTGGCCGAGCTGGCCGGGGCCGAGCGCCCCGACCTCGTCCTGGTCAACGACGAGGACCTGACGTACTGCAAGATCCGCTTCGACGAGGACTCGCTGGCCACCGTCCGTGAGCACCTGGGCGAGCTCGCCGACCCCATGGCGCGGGCGCTGGCCTGGTCCGCGGTGTGGAACATGACGCGCGACGGGCTCATGCCCGCCCGTGACTACCTCGGCCTGGTCCTGCGCTTCGCGGGCGCCGAGACCGACATCGGCGTCCTGCAGGGTCTGCACCTGCAGGCCCGTACCGCCCTGAACGACTACGCGGCGCCGCAGTGGCGCGAGGAGGGGCTGCGCGCCCTGGAGCAGGGCGCCCTGCGCGAGCTGCGCGCGGCCGAGCCCGGCAGCGGGCACCAGCTCGCCTGGGCCCGCTTCCACGCCTCGGTCGCCTCGGGCGAGGCGGGGACGGCGTTCCTGCGCGCGCTCCTGGACGGCGCGGAGAAGGTCGACGGGCTGGAGGTGGACCAGGAACTGCGCTGGACGTTCCTGGAGTCGCTGGCCGCCGGCGGCGCCGCCGACGAGGCCGCCATCGCCGCGGAGCTCTCCCGCGACGACACCGCCTCCGGCAAGCGGCACCAGGTGCGGTGCCTGGCGGCACGCCCGTCGGCGGCGGTCAAGGCGCAGGCCTGGGCGGCGGTCGTGGAGTCCGACGCGCTGTCCAACGCCCTGGTGGAGGCGACCATCGCGGGCTTCGGGCAGGCGGGGCAGCGCGAGCTGCTGGCGCCGTACGCCGACAGGTACTTCGCCGTCATCGAGCGGATCTGGGCCGAGCGGTCGATCGAGATCGCCATGGCCGTGGTCCGGGGCCTCTTCCCGCATCTGCAGGACCGGGCGGAGACCGCCGACGCCGCCGCCGCCTGGCTGGACGCGCACACCGACGCCGCTCCGGCCCTGCGACGGCTGGTCGCCGAGTGCCGGGACGACCTCGTGCGGGCGCTGCGCGCCCAGCAACGCGACGCGGCGGCCGGCGCGGACGCCTGATCCCGGCGCGTGCGGGGGTGCGCCGCCGGCGGGCGGCGCACCCCCGCACGCGTACCCGTACACGCCCGCGCCCCCGCGAACACACGTCCGGTCACACCAACGGCGTACCGTCCACGGTCCGGGCACCCCCCGGCGCCCCGGGTACCGAGGTGACGAATGCGCAGGCCGCCCGGGGCGGTGCACCCGGATAGGTGAAATCCGCCCTTCGGCAACCGAACGTCTGAACTTTAGTGCAGGGATGTCCGCATTTGTCGACGGAACGGTAACAGCGGTTAGCCCGCCCCCGGGGAGCGGGAATTGACCCGACATGAACCACAACACCCCCCTCAGCCCCCGCCCCCTCGACCACCCCTCCCGTAAGCGGCCCGCGGTACTGACCGCGCGCCAGCTGCGGGAGCACGGCGTCACCCCGGCCACGCTCTCGGAGCGCTGCGGCCCGAACGGCCCGTGGCAGGAGGTGCTGCCCAAGGTCTACGTGCTGCACCCCGGACCCCCCACCAGCGAGGAGCGGCTGTTCGCGGCGCTGCTCTATGCGGACGGCGAGGCGATGGTGACCGGCCTGGCCGCGCTCGCCCTGCACCGCTTCTCCTCCGTCCCCCCGCTGCTCGGGCTGGAGCGGATCGACCTGCTGGTGGCCCGGCAGCGCAAGGTGCGCGCCGCGGGGGACGTCGGCTTCGTACGGACCCAGACCCCGCCGCGCCCGCACCTGGTGGGCGGTATCCCCTGCGCGCCGGTGCAACGGGCGCTGGCCGACGCGGTGGCGGAGCTGGAGGACGCGGAGACGGTGCGCCTGGTGATGACCGAGGCCGTGCGCGGCGGACACTGCGAGGCCACGTCCATCGTCAGGGAACTGAGCCGCGCGCGGCTGCTGTCGCGGCCGCACGTCGTCGAGGCCGTGGACGCGCTGCTGGCCGAGGGCAGGGCGATCGCCGAGAACCGGCTGTCCGACATGGTGCGCTGCTTCGGCCTGCCGGACCCGGTGTGGAACGTGGACCTGCGCCTGCCGGGCGGCCCGCACTTGGGCGGCGTGGACGCGTACTGGCCCGAGCACGCCGTCGCCGTCGAGATCGACGCCCGCGCCCCGCGCCAGGACGAGGACGCCCTGTGGTCGGAGTACGCCCGCAAGCGCGAGCACCTGGAGCGGCTCGGCATCACGGTCGTGCACATCACGCCGAAGAAGCTGCGCGAGGCGCTGGAACAGCAGGCCGCAGTCGTCCGCACCGCGCTCATGGCCTCGGTGGACCGCAACCCGGCCTCGTACGTGGTGGTGCTCCCGCGCTGAGCCCGCCGGCCCCGGCCGGGCTCAGCGCTTCTTCAGCAGCAACTCCACGTTGCGGTCGCCGGCGGCCCCGGACAGATCGGAGCCGGAGCCGGGGGCGTTGAAGGACAACTCGCGGTAGAGCGCGGCCAGACCCGTCTGGGACAGGTCGGAGAAATCGGTGCGGTGGGGCGCGGCGGACTCCACCAGCGTGCAGTGCAGCGACAGCGTGCCGTCATGGTTGTCGGTGAGTTCGACGACCCGGGCGAGCTGCGGGTAGTCGACGTGGGAGGCGGTGGAGACCTCCCAGAAGGAGCCGTGGGGGACGATCTTGTTTTTGTGGCTGTGGCCGTTGATCCACGCCGCGACGTTGCGGTGCCGCCCCAGCAGCGCGAGGAGCTCCTCGCCTCCGTGTCGCTTCTCGGTGGGCCGGGCGGGGTCGCGGACCGTGTTCGTCATGGCCCAGCTGGGATGGTGGCTGAAGACCAGGACGGTCTCGCCGCTGTGGGCGGTGAGCGTCCGTTCCAGCCACTGCAGCTGCTCGGTGCCGAGCGAGCCGCGGTAGTCGCCGCCGGCGTCGGTGGTGTCCAGGCTGATGCCGAGCACGTCGTCGGAGACGCGGAAGGTGTAGTAGAGGCGGCGCGTCAACAGGTTGGCCTGCGTGTAGCCGTGGCCGACCGGGCCCGCGCCGGCGTACGCCGGGTCGAGGTGGGCGGCGATGTACTGGTGCCGGGTGAAGGGGGCGCGGCGCTCGTCGGGGGTGACGGTGCGGGCGGTCCTCTTGTGGTGCTCCCAGGCCTGGCGGAAGCGGGCGCCCTTGGGGTCGGATCCCGTGCGGATCGCCTTGTTGACGAGGGCCGCCTCGGAGGCGGGCAGGGAGAACAGCTTGCGCGAGCCGGTGGCCAGCTCGCGGAAGAACGGCGAGGACGCGAAAGTGCCGGCGAAGAGCTGGTCGTGGTTGCCGACGGTGGCGTACCACGGGACGTTCAGGCCCGGGCTGGTCACCTGGCGGACCGCGGCGTCGAGGTAGCCGTGCAGGCGGGGGAAGCCGAGTGCCTTGTCGGCGTCGCGCAGGTCCGCGTCGGGCTGCCAGTAGAGCTTCAGACCGGAGTCCTGGACGCCCTCGTAGCGGTGCGGATCACCGGAGTTGGGGGTGATGCGACCGCCGCTCATGGCGGTCAGGAACCACTCCAGCTCCAGCTGTGAGTTGTTGTCGGTGTTGTCGCCGGTGGTCATGACGAAGCCGATCGGCGTGCCGGTGGCGGGCCCGTTGCGCAGTGCGTTGACCCGCTCGACCAGAGAGACGACACCGGCGTTGGTCAGCGCCTCGTGCGGGCGCCAGCCGCCGGCGGAGTCCGCGCGCAGGAACTCGTAGCGCTGGGGGTTCTGGACGTCCGTCAGGTGCAGGTCGGTGAACTGGACGAAGCAGCTCAGCGTGGTCCGGCGGTCGGCGCGGCCGCTCTGCGCGGCGGCGAGCTCGGTGCGCGTCACACGTTTCCAGCCAGGGCCGTCGGCAAGCCGGCGATAGCCGCCGCTGCCGCGCGGTGCCGCCACCGTCTCCAGCGTCGTACCGGCCGCCGAGGGGGCGGCGGGCGGGACCGGGCCGGCGGGCGACACGGGAGCGGCCGCGCCGAGCGCCGCCTGCGCGGCCGGAGGGACGGCCTTGGCGTCGCCGGAGCCGGGGACCAGTGCGATACCGAGTCCCGCGCCGAGCGCGGTGGTCCCGGAGGCGATCAGGAAGGTGCGGCGGTTGAGGGCGGCAGCGGGCACGGGACCAGGCATGGCGGGTTCCCCCGGTGGGCGACGGCGACGGTAGGGGCGTCTACACCGGGATCGTTGGCAGTCGGAGTGTCCTGCGTTCCAACGCAAGCGGAACAGCCGGCACCGATCCCCGGACATCGATCAGCCGTATTCACGCTGGTCATCCGGGACGCGGCGGCCGGTGGCGAACCGCTCATCAGATGTTCACCAACCGCCGTGCATGACACGGGCGATCAGGATCCGGGCCGCCGGGGTACGGGCGGCGACATGGACCGGGTTGGGAAGGTCTGCGGCATTCGCGCCCGCCTGCAAGTTGACGCATTCGCGTCATGGCAGACCTGCGCCATCTCCGGCACTCCCCAACAACCCGGCACATGGACCACTGTGTCGGTCAACTGGCGCCCAAATCTTGAACAAGGATGCCCATGTCTCCTGAACACATACGCGGGAAGAGACGCGTCCGCATCGCGCTCGCTGCGGGACTCGTCGCCGCGCTGACCGCGACCGGAATATCCGCCTCCACCGCTTTCGCCGACCAAGGGGGCGACCCCGCCGACGCCGCGGTGAAGACCGCCGGCGACAAGCTCGGATCCGCCGACGCGGAACTCCTCGCCAAGGCCAAGGCCGCAGGCGACAAGAACGTCACGATGATGATCGCCACCAAGGCGGGTTCCACCGAACAGATCTCGGGTGAGATCGACGCCCTCAAGGGCGCCTCGGTGGACCGGACGTACGACAAGCTCGGGTACGTCCGCGCCACCGTCCCGACCGGCAAGGCCGACGCCGCCATCGCGGCGGCGCAGGAGCTCTCCTCCGTCCAGGCCGTCGACCTGAAGCAGGAGATCAAGCTCGACGACCCGACCCCGACGGGCGACAGCACCACGGGCGCCGCGAAGAAGTCCGCGGCCGCCGCTTACCCGGGTCCGGACGCCAACACCCCGGCGGTCAACCCGTACCAGCCCGCCTGGGAGACCGGCGCGGTCGACTTCGTCCGCAAGAACCCCGAGTCCGACGGCCGCGGCGTCACCATCGGCATCCTCGACTCGGGCGTCGACCTCGGTCACCCCGCGCTGCAGAAGACCACCACCGGCGAGCGCAAGATCGTCGACTGGGTCACGGCGACCGACCCGATCCTGGACAGCGACGCCACGTGGCGCCGGATGACCAACGGGCCGACCGTCACCGTGGGCGCCAGGACCTGGACCGCTCCCGACCCCTCCCAGCAGGTCACGGTGTTCCGCGAGTCGGCCACCGTCGGCGGCGACATGGCCGGCGACCTCAACCGGGACGGCGACACCACCGACCTGTGGGGCGTGCTCTACGACCCCGCGGCCGGCACCGTCCGGGTGGACCTCAACGACAACGGCAACTTCGGTGACGACACCCCGATGAAGCCGTACAAGGACGGCTTCCAGGTCGGGTACTTCGGCACCGACAACCCCGCCACGGCCATCTCCGAGCGGATCCCCTTCGTGGTGGAGATCCGCAAGGACGTCCCGACGGACCCGTACGGCGGCGACTGGATCGGCAAGAAGGCCGACTTCGTCAACATCGGCGTCATCCAGTCCGAGCACGGCACGCACGTCGCGGGCATCACCTCCGCCAACGGCCTGTTCGGCGGCAAGATGATCGGTGCCGCGCCGGGCGCGAAGATCGTCTCCTCGCGCGCCTGCACCTGGTCCGGCGGCTGCACCAACATCGCGCTGACCGAGGGCATGATCGACCTGGTGGTCAACCGCGGTGTGGACATCGTCAACATGTCCATCGGCGGCCTGCCCGCGCTGAACGACGGCAACAACGTCCGCGCCCAGATCTACACCCAGCTGATCGACGACTACGGCGTCCAGCTGGTGATCTCGGCCGGCAACAGCGGCCCCGGCCTCAACACCATCGGCGACCCCGGCCTGGCCGACAAGGTCGTCAGCGTCGGCGCGACGATCTCCAAGGAGACCTGGGCGGCCAACTACGGCTCGCAGGTCACCAAGGACTACGACATGATGCCGTTCTCCTCGCGCGGCCCGCGTGAGGACGGTGGCATCGCGCCGGTCATCTCGGCCCCGGGTGCCTCCATCAACACCATCCCGACCTGGGAGCCCGGCGCCCCCGTCGCCGAGGCCGGCTACAGCCTGCCGCCCGGCTACGGAATGCTCCAGGGCACCTCGATGGCCTCCCCGCAGGCCGCCGGCGCCTCCGCGCTGCTGCTGTCCGCCGCCAAGCACGCCCACATCGACCTGACTCCGGTGAAGCTGCGCACCGCTCTGATCAGCACCGCGAAGAAGATCAAGGACGTCCAGGCCTTCGCCCAGGGCGCCGGCCTGCTGGACGTGGACCGCGCCTGGCACCTGATCAAGACCGGCGCCGACGCCAACACCTACACCGTCAAGGCCCCGGTCTCCACCAGCCTGTCGCAGTTCCTGGCGACCCCCGGCTACGGCACCGGCGTCTACGACCGTGAGACCGGCCTGAAGGCGAACCAGAGCAAGACGTACGACGTCACGCTCACCCGCACCTCCGGCCCGGACCGCACGATCCGCCACGACCTGCACTGGCTGAACGACGACAGCACCTGGCGGTTCCCCGGTGACGACACCGTCGACCTGCCGCTGAACAAGCCGGTCACCGTGCAGATCACCGCCAAGCCGCACACCGCCGGCGCGCACAGCGCGATCCTCGAGGTCGACGACCCGTCGACGCGCGGTGTCGACCAGCAGATCCTCAACACGGTCGTGGTCGCCACACCGCAGGCCAAGCCGGGCTACGCGTTCACCGCGTCCGACACGGTCGAGCGCAACTCCACCACCTCGTACTTCGTGACCGTGCCCGAGGGCGCCAAGTCGCTCGAGGTCAAGATGAGCGGTCTCGCGGCGGGCAGCCAGACCCGCTTCATCGCCATCAACCCGTGGGGCGTCCCGGTGGACGACACCTCCACGCCGTCCTGCTACCCGAACTACAACAACCCCGCCAACACCTGCCGGCCGGACCTGCGTTCCTACGCGGAGCCGCTGCCGGGCGTGTGGGAGTTCGAGGTCGAGGCACGGCGCACCTCGCCGCTGCTGACCAACCCGTACACCCTCACCGCGACCGCGCTCGGCGTCTCCTTCGACCCCGAGGTGCAGACCGTCGCCGAGGCCACCGTCGGCACCCCCGCGCCGGTCTCCTGGAAGGTCACCAACGGCTTCGCCCCCGTCCAGGGCAAGCTGAAGGGCGGCGCGCTCGGCTCGGCCGAGGCGAACCGTCCGTCGATCAGCCAGGGTCAGATCACCACCACGGAGGTCGCCGTGCCCACGGGCGCCACCCGTCTCGACGTGGCGATCGGCAGCACCGCGGACACCGGCGCCGACCTGGACCTGTACGTCTACCGCAACGGCGTCGAGGTCGGCCGTTCCGCGGACGGCGACTCCGAGGAGGCGGTCAGCATCGCCAACCCGGCGGCCGGCACCTACACCGTCCAGGTGGAGGGCTTCTCCGTCCCGTCCGGCAGCACCGCGTACGACTACCGTGACGTCTTCTACTCGGCGTCGCTCGGCTCGGTCGTCGTCGACGAGGCGGCGAACGTGCCGCTGGCCAACGGTGCCTCGGCGAACGTCACCGCGAACGTGCTGGTGGCCGCCCCCGCGCCCGAGGGACGCCAGTTCTTCGGCGAGGTCCAGCTGCTCAACGCCAACGGCACCACCGCGGGCACCGGCAGCGTCATCATCGGCAAGGTGAACGCGGGCTAGTCCGCGCGGCCTTGCGCACGATCGGGGGGCGGGTGCTGGAACGAGCACCCGCCCCCTTCGCTGTGCTCCGCCCGCCGCCGGTCAGCCGGTGCCGCTCCCGCACGGCAGGCCCCGGGCACCGGTCAGTGCCTTCTCCATCCACGACCGGGCGGGGGCGATGTCCTGGCCCTGGTACCAGTCCACCGGCTCGCCGGGCAGGGTGGAGAGCAGCACGAGCACGCGGGAGCCGGGCCCGGGAGGCGGGGCCACGTCGTCGTGGTCGTCGTCGACGTGGATCGTGAACGTCAGCCGGCGGTCGCCCCCGGCGGGCTTGAGGGAGCGGTCGACGTCGAGCACGACGCGCAGGTCCCCCGGGGCTCCGGTGGGCGTCACCTCCCGCACGGCGCCCTCGGCGATCACCCTCGCACAGGCCACGACGCCCTCCGGGCCGAGCTTCGCGTCGCTCGTGCCGCCCCCGCCGAGGGCGGCCTGCCGTGCGATGCCGAGGCCCGCGACGGCCAGCACGCCCACCGCGACGGCGGCAAGCCACAGCACGGCCGTCCTGCGCCTGCGGGGACGACGCACGGCGACCGTGGAAGGCGGTCGCGCCGCGACGGTGTCGCCGATCAACCGCAGCTGCGCCCGCAGCAGCACGACGTCGGCGAGCGCGGCCGCGTACGCCTCGTCGTCCGGCGAACCCTCCGGTGGCACGTCCATGAGTGCCGACCTCAGCGCCTCGTCGGCCCTTTCGCCGATCGGGTCCATCGTCACACCACCTCCTTGGTGTGCAGCCGGCCGCGCAGCGTGCGGACGGCGGTGTGCAGCCGGCTCTTGACCGTGCCTTCGGGGACGCCCAGGGCCCTGGCGATGTCGGCCACCGGCAGGTCGGCGTAGAAGCGCAGGGCCAGCACCTGCCGCTGCTGCGGCGGCAGTTCCTGCAACCCGTCGGCGATCGCGAGAGCCAGCACATGGGAGTCGCCCCCGCCGTGCTGTGCCCCGCCCGTGGGCGCCAGCGCCATGAGGCGCTCCCGCAGCCCCTCCTGCCTGCGCCGCGAACGATGCCAGTCCATGGCCACGTTGGAGGCCGCCACGGCGGCCCACGCGCCCGGGTCCCGCAGCGGTTCCCGCCCCGCGGTCCGGTGCTCCAGCAGTTTCAAGCGGACCTGCTGCACCCCGTCCTGCAGGTCCCCCGCCGGCACCCCGCCGAGCGCCAGGATCGCCCGGACCCGGTCGAGATGCGCCGGGGCCAGGGGGTCCTCGTCCCCGGTCCCGGTCCTCCGTTTCGGCAGCGCCACGCCCCTCCCCTTTCGCGACTGCCCCTATGACGCGGAAGGCGGGGGAAACGTTCACGTCCCGGCGGGTCCGGCCGGGACGGATGCCGCGCGTCGATGGCGCCGCCCGCGTCCCCTGGGCCCGGTCGTCGCATAGGGGGCACCCCAGCGGCAGCCGGGGACCCGCGGCGCCCGCCCTCCGGGCGGCCGGCGCCCGTGTGACAACAGGGCCTAGCCTGGCCCCCGTGTCCGCACCCCATGAGCTGACGATGCTGGAGCAGGCTGCCGCGGTACGCCGCGGGGAGATCTCACCGGTCGAGCTGACGACCCACTACCTGGAGCGGATCGAGCGGATCGACCCCGCGCTCGGGGCGTATCTGACGGTCACCCCCGAGCGGGCGCTGGCCGCCGCCCGGGACGCGGAACGGCTGCTGCTCGCCGGCGGCGAGCCGCCGCCCCTGCTCGGGGTCCCGGTTCCGGTCAAGGACCTCACCCCGGTGGCGGGCGTCCGCTTCACCTCCGGCTCCGCGGTCTTCGCCGACCGCGTCGCCCAGCAGGACGCGCACCTGGTGACGCTGCTGCGGGACGCGGGCACGGTGCTGACCGGCAAGACCAACACCCCCGAGTTCGGACTGCCCGCCTACACCGAGGGCCGCGTGGGACCGCCCGCCCGCACCCCGTACGACCTCACGCGCGGCGCCGGCGGCAGCAGCGGCGGCGCGGCGGCCGCCGTCGCCGCGGGCCTCGCGGCGGCCGCGCACGGCAGCGACGGCGGCGGCTCCATCCGCATCCCCGCGAGCTGCTGCGGCGTCGTCGGGCTCAAGCCGAGCCGGGGCCGCGTCAGCCCCGCGCCCTGGGGCGATGTCAGCGGGCTGGCCGTCAACGGACCCATCGCACGCACGGTGCGCGACGCCGCGGCCCTCCTGGACGTGCTGTCCGTCCCCGCTCCCGGCGACCCCTTCCCGCTGCCGGTGCCCGAACGGACCTTCCTGCGGTGGTGCGACCACGAACCGCGCCGGCTGCGCATCGCCCGCTGGGCCCGGCCGGACGTCGCCGGTGTCACGATCCACCCGGAGGTTCTGGCCGCGTACGAGCGGACCTCGGCGCTGCTGGAGGGCCTGGGGCACGAGGTCGTCGACGTTCCGCAGCCGCTGGCGCCCGGCGACCGGGACGCGTTCACCCCGGTGTGGTCGGTACTGGCCGCGCTGACGCCGGTCCCCTCCGACCGCGAGGGCGAACTGCTCCCGCTCACACGGTGGTTGCGTGCCCAGGGGCAAGGCGTCGGCGGCCTCGACTACGCGCGCGCTCTCGGCGCGATGCAGGCCGCGGGCCGCACACTGGCGCGGGCCGTCCACCCCTACGACGCCGTCCTGACCCCGACCCTGGCGCAGCTCCCCGCGCGCGTCGGCGCCCTGCGCGACGACGCCGACCCCGAGGCGGACTTCGCCGCGCAACTGGCCTTCACCCCCTTCACCGCCCCCTGGAACATCGCGGGGCTGCCGGCGGTGTCGCTCCCCCTCCAGTGGAGCGCCGGCGGGTTGCCCATCGGCATGATGCTCGCCGGGCGCCACGGTGCGGAGGGGCCGTTGCTGGCGCTCGCGGCCCAGCTTGAGGCGGTGGCCCCCTGCCGCGACCATTCCCCGCCCGCCCGCCCGTGTGCCCCAGGAAGTCTGGGCGCCCAGACGCGCGTGTCGTGGGGTGCCGGGGTCGGGGCCTCCGGGGCCGGCCATTCTGGACAGCACATTTAGGTGCCTCAGGCACGATCTGTTGATCACCCCGGGTCATGCACCCACATATGCTCCACAGTCCAGAACACCCACCCTCCCCCAGCCTCCGGCCGGGGGTGCCCCCACCTCCCCCGCCCCCTCTGTAGTTGCGAGCGCCTGATCCCCGGAGGGGGGTATTGACGGCACCGTGCTCGGGCCACCGTTGGCGCAACGCAATCCAGGGCGCAGCCGTCACCGCCCACACACCGGTGGGGGGCATCCAGGCAACCGCAGCCGCCCCGGACCGCCTTCTCACCCCCCACCGGGGATCAGGCGCGATACGAGACGGAGGGGGCGGGGTCGTAGGGGTGGATGTTCTGGACGCTGCGGGATATTTGTGCGCACCATCCGGGCAGGGACGGGATGAGCAAGTGCTGGAAACGCGCGTAAATATCCCAGTCCAGGACGTGCAGCCCCGGAGGCCCCGCACCCGGCCCACCCCACACGCGCGCCGGGGTCACTGACTTCACAGGGCACCCGGGAGGGCGGGCGGGGAAAAGGCCACAACACCGGACAGCCAGCGCAGCGCACCCGCACGGAGGGCGACTGCACCGCCACGCAGTGGGTATGGCTCAGGCTGTCGCCCTGTTCCGACAACGCCCGGGAGGGCACCCCGATGACCGATGCTGCCGAGCGGGACAGACTTGCCGTGCTGCACGGCGTGGCCCCGACGTACCGCCCCTCGGCCGACCGCGAGGTACGGGTGCCGGACGAGACGGTGATCGAGGTGCTGGCCGCGCTCGGAGTAAACGCCTCGACGCCCGCGGCGGTGCGGGACGCCCTGGCGGAGCACGAGCGGCGGGCGGGGCAACGGCTGCTGCCCCGGAACGTGGTGGTGCGGGCCGGGCGCGCGGCGGGCCTGGTACTGCCGGACGGCACGGACCTGCGGGTGGAGACCGAGGAGGGCGTCGAGACCGGCTGGGACGGCCAGGCGCCGCTGCCGGTCGGCCGGCACGCGCTGCGTGCCCGGACCCCGGACGGCCGCACGGCGTCCGCGCAGCTGGTCGTGGCGCCGGACCGGCTGCCGGGGCCGCCGGAGCGGGTGTACGGCTTCATGGCGCAGCTCTATTCCGTGCTGTCGGCGCGTTCGTGGGGCATGGGCGACCTCGGTGACCTCGCCGACCTCGCGGCGTGGACGGGGCGGGCGCTGCACGCGGGTTTCCTGCAGGTCAACCCGTTGCACGTGGCGGTGCCGGGGCGGCCGACCGATCCGTCGCCGTACCGGCCGTCCTCTCGCCGCTTCCCGGACCCCGTGTACCTGCGGGTGGAGGAGATCCCGGAGTACGCCCATCTCGACGCCGAGGACCGCGAGCGGGCCGCGGACCTGCTGCGCAGGGCGGCCGTGCTGCGGGACTCGGTGCTGTTCAAGGACGCGCTCATCGACCGTGACGCGGTGTGGGAGCTCAAGCGCGAGGCGCTGGCGCTGGTCCGCAAGGTGCCGCTGTCGCCGGGGCGCCGGGCGGCGTACGGGGACTTCCTGGCCGAGCAGGGGCAGGCGCTGGACGACCACGCGACGTGGTCGATGCTGGCCGAACTGCACGGCCCCGACTGGCGGTCCTGGCCGGCCGGGCTGCGCGACCCGCGGTCGGGGCAGGTCGCACGGCAGCGCGGGCAGCGGCTGGACCAGGTGGACTTCCACTGCTGGCTGGCCTGGCTGACCGACAGTCAGCTGGCGGCCGCCCAGCGGGCCGCGCGCGACGCCGGGATGGCCGTGGGCGTGGTGCACGACCTCGCGGTGGGTGTGCACCCGTCCGGATCGGACGCCTGGGCGCTGCAGGACGCCCTCGCCCGCGGCATGTCGGTGGGCGCCCCGCCGGACGCCTTCAACGCCCGCGGCCAGGACTGGGGGCTGCCCCCGTGGCGCCCGGACGCGCTCGCGGCCACGGGGTACGCGCCCTACCGCGATCTGCTGCGCGGTGTGCTGCGGCACGCGGGCGGGCTGCGCATCGACCATGTGATGGGCCTGTTCCGGCTGTGGTGGGTGCCCGAGGGCAGGCCCCCGACCGAGGGCGCGTACGTGCGCTACGACGCCGGGGCCATGCTCGGCATCCTCGCCCTGGAGGCGCACCGCGCGGGCGCGGTCGTCATAGGGGAGGACCTGGGCACGGTGGAGCCGGGCGTGCGGGAGGAGCTCGCGGACCGGGGCATCCTCGGCACCTCGGTGCTCTGGTTCGAGCGGGACTGGGAGGGGGCGGCCGCGGCGGGCGGGCACGGGCACGCCCGGCCGCTGCCCCCGGCGGAGTGGCGGGCGGACGTGCTGGCCACCGTGACCACGCACGACCTTCCGACCACGGCCGCGCGGCTCACCGGCGAGCACGTCGGACTGCGGCACCGGCTGGGGCTGCTGACGCGGTCGCTGGAGGAGGAGCAGTCCGCCGACGCGGTCGACGTCGCGGAGTGGCTGGCCCTGCTCGGGCGGCTCGGCCTGCTGCCCGAGGGCACCCGGGACGAGGAGTCCGTGGTCAAGGCCGTGCACCGCTTCCTGGCCAGGACGCCGGCGCGGATGGTGGGGGTGTGGCTCCCCGACGGCGTCGGCGACCGCCGTCCGCAGAATTTGCCCGGTACCTGGGACGAGTACCCCAACTGGCGGCTGCCGATCGCCGACGCGGAGGGCCGCCCCCTGACCCTGGAGCAGCTGGCCGCCTCGCCGCGGCTGCACGCCCTCGCCCACGAGGTGCGCACGGCGATGGAGGCGACGGATGTCCCGTAGCACCCGCGAAGGCCACCCCGGGCGCGCGGGGTGCGGGAGCGTTCGCTACTTTGAGAGCGTGGACAAGCTCAACAAGAACGCCCTGCGCGCCGGTGCCGTCTCGGCCACCACGGCGCTGATGCTGCTCGTGTCGTCCCCCGCGTTCGCCAACAGCGTGGACGACGGCTCGGACCCGGGTCCGGGGCTGAGCGTGATCGAGACCCTGGGCCTGTTCCTGGGCATCCCGATCCTGGCCTTCCTCGTCATCGCGGGCCTGGTCACCGTGACCGACAAGTCCCGCAAGCCGCAGGCCTGACGGGCTCCTCCCCCGACCGACCGCACAGGCCGGGCCGCGGTACCGCCGCGGCCCGCTTCGGCGTTCCCCGACACCGGCCCGGGCGCTCGGGGTTCCCCCGTACGGCGCAGCGGGCCCGCCCCGCGGGGCGGGTGCCCGCCGGGGCCCGGGGACACGACGTCCCCGGGCCCCGGCGCGGTCACGCCGCCGCGGCGTCCGCGGCCTGTGCCTTCAGGGCACGGTCCACGCCCGCACGGCACTCGGTGACCATGCGGCGCAGCGCGGGCGCCCGGTCGGCCTCCGCCAGCCACGCGTCGGTGGCGTCCAGCGTCGCCTGCGAGACCTGCAGCGCCGGGTAGAGGCCGACGATGATCTGCTGGCCCATCTCGTGCGAGCGGGACTCGAAGATGTCCGCGATCGCCGCGAAGTACCGCGCCGTGTACGGCTCCAGCAGTTCGCGCTGGTCCGGCTCGGAGAAGCCGCCGATGACCGCTTCCTGAACGGCGTTGGTCAGCGTCTCGGCCTCGACGACCGCGGCCCAGGCCTCGGCCTTGGCCTCGGCGGTCGGCCGGGCGGCGCGCGCGGTCGCCGCGTGCCGCTCGCCGGCGGCGGTGGCGTCCCGCTCCAGCTCCGCGGCGATGGCGGCCTCGTCGGCGCGGCCGGTCGCGGCCAGTCGCTGCAGCAGGCTCCAGCGCAGCTCGGTGTCGACCACCAGGCCCTCGACGACCTCCGAGCCGTCGAGCAGCGCGCCCAGCAGGTCAAGCTGGTCCTTGGTCCGCGCGGCGCTCGCGAAGGCGCGGGCCCAGGCCAGCTGGTGGTCGCTGCCGGGGGCGGCCGCACGCAGGTGCTCCACCGTGGCCTCGGTCCAGCGGGCCAGCCCGGTCTCGCGCCACTCGGGAGCGGCGTACAGCTCCAGTGCCGTCTTGACCTGCCGGTGCAGCGACTGCACGACGCCGATGTCGGACTCCTTGCCGATGCCGGAGAGCACCAGCTCCAGGTAGTCGCGGGTGGCCAGTTCGCCGTCGCGGGTCATGTCCCAGGCGGAGGCCCACACCAGCGCGCGCGGCAGCGACTCGGTGAAGTCGCCGAGGTGGTCGCGCACGGTGGCCAGCGAGACCTCGTCGAGGCGCACCTTGGCGTACGACAGGTCGTCGTCGTTGAGCAGCACGACCGCCGGGCGCCGGGCGCCCACCAGCTCGGGCACCGCCGTGAGTTCGCCGTCGATGTCCAGCTCGACGCGCTGGACGCGCACCAGCTTGCCGTCGCGCAGGTCGTACGCGCCGACCGCGATGCGGTGCGGCCGCAGGATGGACTCGCCCTTGGCGCCGGCCGGCAGCGCCGGGGCCTCCTGGCGGACGGCGAAGGAGGTGATGGTGCCGTCGTCGGCGGTCTCGATCTCCGGCCGCAGAATGTTGATGCCCGCGGTCTCCAGCCACTTCTTCGACCAGGTCTTCAGGTCGCGGCCGGAGGTCTCCTCCAGGGCGGAGAGCAGGTCGGTCAGGCGGGTGTTCTTCCAGGCGTGGCGCTTGAAGTACGCCTGGACGCCGGTGAAGAACTCGTCCGTGCCGACGTAGGCCACCAGCTGCTTCAGGACGGAGGCGCCCTTGGCGTAGGTGATGCCGTCGAAGTTGACCTGGACGTCCTGGAGGTCGTTGATCTCCGCCATGATCGGGTGGGTGGACGGCAACTGGTCCTGCCGGTACGCCCAGGTCTTCATGGAGTTGGCGAAGGTGGTCCAGGAGTGCGGCCACTTGCTGCCGGGCGCGTAGGCCTGGCAGGCGATGGAGGTGTAGGTGGCGAACGACTCGTTCAGCCACAGGTCGTTCCACCACTCCATGGTGACCAGGTCGCCGAACCACATGTGGGCGAGCTCGTGCAGGATCGTCTCGGCCCGCACCTCGTAGGCCGCGTCGGTCACCTTGGAGCGGAAGACGTACTGGTCGCGGATGGTGACCGCGCCCGCGTTCTCCATGGCGCCCGCGTTGAACTCCGGCACGAAGAGCTGGTCGTACTTCGCGAAGGGGTACGGGAAGTCGAACTTCTCCTCGAACCAGTCGAAGCCCTGCCGGGTGACCGCGAAGATCGCGTCCGCGTCGAGGAACTCGGCCAGCGACGGGCGGCAGTACAGGCCGAGCGGCACGGTGCGCCCGCCCTCGCCCTCCCAGCTGCTGTGCACGGCGTAGTAGGGACCGGCGATCAGCGCGGTGATGTAGGTGGAGATCCGCGGGGTCGGCGCGAAGTTCCACACGTTGTCGACCGGCTCGGGGGTCGCGGAGTTGGAGATGACCGTCCAGCCCGCCGGGGCCTTCACGGTGAAGGCGAAGGTCGCCTTGAGGTCGGGCTGCTCGAAGTTGGCGAAGACGCGGCGCGCGTCGGGCACCTCGAACTGGGTGTAGAGGTAGGCCTGCTTGTCGACCGGGTCGACGAAGCGGTGCAGGCCCTCGCCGGTGTTGGTGTACGCCGCGTCGGCGACGACCCGGAGCTCGTTGGGGCCGGCCTCCAGCGAGGGCAGCGTGATGCGGCTGTCCGCGAAGACCTCGGCCGGGTCGAGCGCGGTGCCGTTGAGTACCACCTCGAGGACGGCCGGAGCGACCAGGTCGATGAAGGTCGAGGCACCCGCCTCGGCGGACTCGAAGCGCACCGTCGTCACCGACCGGAAGGTGCCGCCCTCCTGGGCCCCGCTCAGGTCGAGCTCGATTTCGTATGCGTCCACGGTCAGCAGGCGCGCACGCTGGCGCGCCTCCTCACGTGTGAGGTTCGTGCCGGGCACGTTTCCGTCTCCTTCGTCGGTTTTTCGGCCATCCTCGCACGCGAGGGGGGTGGGGCGGACAGGGGTTTTCCCTCGACCGGCGGGCCGTTCCCCCTATGGGCGGCGGCTACCGGCGGTACGGGGCGGCACACCACCGGGGCGGGAGGGGAAGCAGGGCCCCCGGATGCGTTGACACGCCCTTCGGGCGGGTGATGGGCTGTCGCGGACATGGTCCGGGGCAGGAGAACCGCCGCAGCGAGAACGGCCGCGATCGTCGCCGCCGTGGTCGGCGGCATGCTGGGCGCGTCGCCCGGCGCACCGGTCACGCCGCCCGCCCCTCCCGCCGGCCTGCCGGACGCGGCGGTCACCGCCGGTGCGGCGGCCCGCTCCGCCGCACTCCCGCCGGTCCATCCCACGCCCCAGGTGGTGCGCACGACCGGCGGCCTCACCGCCGTCCCGGGCACCGTCACGCTGATCGCCGGCCCGGGCGCCGACCCGTACGCACTGGACGTGCTCCGCCGGATCCTGCGCGAGGCCGGCGCGCGGGAGCTGCGCGACAGCGCGGACGTCCCGCGGGGCGCTCTGACGGTGTACGCCGACGGCGACGGCGCGGACACCGCGCTCCGCGCGCTGGGGGCCCCGCCCGTGGGGGACCTGCCCTCCGGGGGCTACCGGCTGGCCGTGGGCCACGTCCTCGGCCACGGCACCGTGGCCCTGGCCGGCACGGGCGGGGACGGCCTGTTCCACGCGGCGCAGACACTGCGTCAGCTGGTGACGCCGCACGGCCTGCCCGGCGTCGTCGTGCGCGACTGGCCGGTGGCGAGGGCCCGCGGCATCGCCGAGAGCTTCTACGGCGAGCCGTGGACGCGTGAGCAGCGCCTGTCGCAGATCGACTTCCTGGGCCGCACCAAGCAGAACCGCTACCTCTACGCCCCCGGCGACGACCCCTACCGCCAGGCGCTGTGGCGCGAGCCCTACCCCGCGGCGCGCCGGGCGGACTTCCGCTCTCTGGCGGAGCGCGCCCGGGCCAACCACGTCACGCTCATCTGGGCCGTGACGCCCGGCCAGGCGCTGTGCTTCTCCTCCCAGGAGGACCGCAAGGCGCTGCAACGCAAGATCGACGCGATGTGGGCCCTGGGCGTGCGCGGATTCCAGCTCCAGTTCCAGGACGTCAGCTACAGCGAGTGGCACTGCCGGGCGGACGCCGGGCGGTACGGCGACGGCCCGCGGGCGGCCGCCCGCGCCCAGGCGGAGGTCGCGAACGCCGTCGCGCGCCACCTGGAGGGCCGGCAGGGCGGCGGAATCCCGCTCTCTCTGCTGCCCACGGAGTACTACCAGGACGGCGCCACCGACTTCCGCCACGAACTCGCACGGACGCTGGACCGCTCCGTGGAGGTGGCCTGGACCGGCGTCGGTGTCGTACCGGAGACGATCACGGGCACGCAGGTCGCCGAAGCGCAGGACGTGTTCCGCCACCCGCTGCTGACGATGGACGACTACCCGGTCAACGACTGGGCGGACGACCGCATCTTCCTCGGCCCCTACACCGGACGGGAGCCGGCCGTCGCGACCGCCACGGCCGGACTGCTGGCGACCGCGATGCGGCAGCCCTCGGCGTCCCGGATCGCGCTGTTCACGGCCGCGGACTACGCCTGGAACCCGCACGGCTACGACCGCGCCTCCTCCTGGCAGGCCGCCGTCGACGACCTCGCCGGCACCGACCCGGCCGCGCGCGGCGCGCTGCGCGCGCTGGCGGGCAACGAGGCCTCCTCCGCACTGGACGACAGCGAGTCGGCCTATCTGCGGCCGCTGCTGGAGGAGTTCCTGGACGCGTACGAGCACGGGAGCGACGAGCGGCTGCACGGCGCGGCGTACCGGCTGCGCGCCGCCTTCACCACGATGAGCGGCGCCCCGGAACGGCTCGACGGCCTGGCCGGCGGTGCGTTCGGCGGCGAAGTACAGCCGTGGCTGGCTCAGTTGGCGCGCTACGGATCCGCCGGGGAGCACGCGGTGGACATGCTGCTGGGGCTGCGCGGCGGCGACGGCACCGGCGCCTGGAAGGACCGGCTGGCCCTGGAGCGGGCGCAGCGGCGGATCGCGCAGAGCCAGGTGACGGTGGGCGACGGGGTGCTGGACCCGTTCCTGGCCAAGGCCCTGGCCACGGCGGACGCCTGGACCGGGATGCGCGTCGAGGACGGCACCGCCACCGCGACGCTGGGCTCGGCGCGTGCCACCGAACCGTCCCTCATGACCGACGGCAAGGACTCCACCGCCTGGGCCAGCGACGCCCCGCCGCGGCGGGGCGACACCTTCGGGGTGGACCTGGGCAGCGCCCGCGAGATCCGCGAGGTGCGGATCGTCATGGGCTCCGCGCAACCCGGCCCGGAACAGGACGACTACCTGAACCAGGCGGTGCTGGAGTACTCCTCGGGCGACGACGCCGGCTGGCGGCCGGTCACCGACGTGGCCGGCGAGCGCACCGTCACCGCGACCCTGCCGGAGGGCACCCGGGCCCGCTACGTACGGCTGCGGGCCACCGCCGCGCAGGAGAACGCCGTCACCGTGCGGGAGTTCACCGTGACCACCGGGGACAGGCACGAGCCCGCCGTCTCCGCGGGCGACCCGGCGGCCGGCGCCGCCGCCGACGGCGACGCGACCACGGCGTACCGCGTGCCTGCGGACGGGCTGACCCTGGAGTACGGCAGGGCCCGCCCCCTGGAGGCGCTGACCGTGCTGACCGGCCCCGAGGGCGGCGCGGACGGCGCCGTCGAGGCGCGCGTGCCCGGGCAGGGCTGGCGCCGGCTCGGCGCGCTGGGCGGCGGCTGGACCGAACTCGCCGCGAACGGCCTGCGGGTGGACGCGGTGCGGATCACCCCGGCGCCCGGGACCCGGGCACCGGTCGTCCACGAGATCGTGCCCTGGTACGCGGACGGGCCGGCCGCCCGGATGACCCTGGACCGTGCCGAGGCCGACGTCGAGGCCGGTGGCACGCCTGCGACGGTCACCGCCGAACTGACCGACACCTCTCCGGGAGCGGCCCGGGTGACACTGACGGCCAAGGCCCCGCCGGGGGTGCGCGCGGTGGCTCCCGGCGACATCGAACTGCCGCGCGGCGGCAGGGTCGTGGTGCCGGTGAAGCTGTCGCTGCCCGAGGACGGCGTGCCGGGCGTGTACGAAGTGCCGCTGGAGTTCCGCGCCGAGGGCCGCACGGTCCGGCAGACCGTCACCGTGCACGCCTACCCGCGCACCGGCGGGCCGGACCTCGCGCAGGGCGCCACCGCCACCTCCTCCGGCGACGAGACCGAGGACTTCCCCGCCTCCGCGCTCACCGACGGCGACCCCGCCACCCGCTGGTCCTCCCCCGCGCAGGACGACGCCTGGGTGCAGGCGGAGCTGCCGCGGCCGGTCCGGATCGGCCGGGTGACGCTGCGCTGGCAGGACGCGTACGCCTCCCGCTACACGATCCTGACCTCGGCCGACGGGCAGAACTGGCACACGGCCGCCACCGTCGACGACGGCCACGGCGGCACCGAGTCGGTGCGTCTGGACGCTTCCGCCGACACGCGCTTCCTCCGTGTGCAGGGCGTGGAGCGCGGCACGAAGTACGGCTACTCGCTGTACTCGCTCCAGGCCTTCGCCGTCACGGGCTGAGCCCTGCCCGCGGCATCCCCGTGAACCGCTTGCCACGGTGATCAGGCGCATGCCACTATTCACTCAGTACATGTATTCAGCGAATAGAGCAGGGGACAAGGGGGTGAGGACCCGGTGAGTACCGGCAACACGCTGCTGGGACTGCTCGCCGCGGGGCCCGGACACGGGTACGACCTGAAGCGGCGGCACGACGAACGCTTCCCGCAGGCACGTCCGCTCGCCTACGGCCAGGTCTACACAACGCTGCAGCGCCTGGTCCGCGACGGCCTCGCGGAGGTCGACGCCACTTCGAGCGAAGGAGGGCCCGAGCGGACCACGTACCGGCTCACCGGGCAGGGCACCGGCGCGCTGCTGCGCTGGCTCGCCGAGCCCGTGCCACCCGCGCCGGTCACCGCGGCGAACGAGATCTTCGCCAAGGTCACGGCGATCATCGCCTCCGGCCACGGCGACCCGGCCGACTTCCTGCGCGCCCAGCGCGCCGCCCACCTCGCCCGGATGCGCGAACTCACCGCCGTGAAGACGGCGCCCGGCGCCCCCTTGTCGGCCGTGCTCTCCGCCGACTACGCCCTCACCCATCTCGACGCCGACCTGCGCTGGATGGACAACGCCGCGCAGCGCCTCGGCGCCCTGACCGAGGAGGTCACCTCCGCATGACCCCACCCCTGATCGAGGCCCGCGGCCTGGTCAAGCGTTACGGCACGACGGACGCTCTGCGCGGTGCGTCACTGCGCCTGCACCCCGGTGAGATCCTGGCCGTCAGCGGCCCGAGCGGCAGCGGCAAGTCCACGCTGCTGCACTGCCTGTCGGGCATCGTCCGGCCCGACGAGGGCGAGGTCCGCTACGGCGACGAGCGCCTCGACCAGGCGGGCGAGGCCCGCCGCACGACGCTGCGCCGCACCGACTTCGGGATCGTCTTCCAGTTCGGGCAGCTGGTCGGAGAACTGACCGCGCTCGACAACGTCGCGCTGCCGCTGCTGCTGGCCGGCACCCCCCGCGCCGCCGCCCATGCGGGCGCCCGGGACTGGCTGGAGCGCTTCGGCGTCGGCGACCGGGCCGCCCTGCGCCCCGGCGAGCTGTCCGGCGGCCAGTCCCAGCGCGTCGCCCTGGCCCGCGCCATGGTCACCGGGCCCAAGGCCGTCTTCGCCGACGAGCCGACCGGCGCCCTGGACTCCCTCGCCGGGGAACAGGTCATGACCGCCCTCGTGCAGGCCGCGCGCGAGGCGGGCACCGCCGTGCTCCTCGTCACCCACGAAGCCCAGGTCGCGGCGTACGCCGACCGCGAGATCACCGTCCGCGACGGCGCCGTGGACGGCGCACCCGCGCAGGTGCTCCGGTGACCGCGCTGCGGGCCGACGCCCGGCTGGCCTGGTCCCTGCTGCGCGGCTCCCCGAACGGCGAGTGGTGGCGGCTCGGCCTGACGGCGGCGAGTACGGCGCTGGGCACGCTCTTCGCGCTGGCGGCCACGGTCGTCGCGGTGATCGGCACCCGGTTCGGCGGCGGGGCGCACTGGTACAGCCATCAATTGTTCAACGACCGCACCACCCGGTCCGGGCTGGTCATCGGACTGCTGCTGCTGATCGTCCCCCTGCTGGCGTTTCTGGGCCAGTGCACCCGGATCGGCGCCGTGCAACTGGAGCAGCGGCTCGCCGCGCTGAGGCTGGCCGGCGCGACCCCCCGCCAAGTGCGCCGCATCCAGGCGCTGGAGACCGGTACGGCCTGCGGGATCGGCGCGCTCGCCGGACTGGCGGCCTTCCTCGTGCTGCGGGCGGTGCTCGGTGCGCTGCATCCCGTCACCGTGCCCGACGGCGGGCCACTGGGGTTGACGGCCTGGCCCGCGGACGTGCCCGTCCCCTGGGTCGCGGCCGCGGCCGTGGTGTTCGGGATGCCGCTGATCGCGACGCTGGAGGCCCGGTTCACGCTGCGTCGCGCGGCGGCCGATCCGCTGGGGGTCGCCTCGGGGGGCCGGCGGCCGTACCCCCGGCCGGGGCGGGGACGGCTGGCGCTGTGGGCGCTCGCTCCGCTGGCGCTCGTCGCGGCGACCGGCCTCCAGGTGGCGAACATGTTCGTGCTCGGCGGCCGGTCCTCGGTCTACGGGGTCTCCGCGCCGGTCTCTCTGGCCGCCGTCGTGCTGTCCCTGGTCGGCGTGCTGTACGGCAGCGCCGGGCTCGCCCTCCTCACGGGGCGCCTCGCGGCCCGCTCCGGGCGCCCGGCACTGCTGATCGCGGGAGAGCGCCTCCAGGCCGATCCCTGGGCGGCTACCCGCTCACACGGAGCGGTACTGCTGGCCGTGCTGGCGGGGGTCGGTTTCATGGGCGTACGGCGCCTGATGATCGAGGACCTCGCCGCGCCGTACCGGCTTCCGTACAGCGCGGAGGACCTGGACTACTACTTCGACGGGCTCCGTGCGGTCGGCGCCGGCATCGTGATCGCCTTCGCGGTGGCCGTCGGCGGTCTGGTGGTCGCGGCGGTCGAATCGTTGATCACCCGGCGCCGGACACTGGCCGCCCTGGCCGCCGGCGGGGTGCCCCGAGGCGTCCTGAACCGCGCGGCACTGCTGGAGACCGCCCTGCCGCTGGTGCCGGCGGCCGTGCTGGCGACGGGGTGCGGTCTGCTGGCCGTCGGAAGTTGGTGGAAGGCGGCGGGACTCGACAGCTCGTACGCGTTCCCGCTGCTGGAACCGCTGCTCGCCGCCGTCGCCCTGCCGGCCGCCGCGCTTTTGGCCACCGCCGCCTCGCTCCCCCTGCTGCGGCGGACCGTGCACCCTGCGCAGTTGCGGTTCGAGTAGGACGACACGCCGACGCGGCCCCACGGGCCCCGGACCGCCACGGGGGGCGGCCCGGGGCCCGTGGGGCCGTGCCGGGCAACACAAAGGCCCGGTCTCAGGCGGATATGCCGTCGATCCGGGCCAAGGCGTCGTCCGCGCCGAATGGCTGCAGGTATGGCAGCCAGCGCGGGTCCCTATGCCCCGTCCCGATGATCCGCCAGGCGAGGCCGGACGGCGGGGCGGGCTGATGGCGCATGCGCCAGCCGAGCTCGGCGACATGCCGGTCGGCCTTGAGATGGTTGCACCGGCGGCAGGCAGCGACCACGTTCTCCCACGTGTGCTGGCCTCCGCGGCTGCGCGGGATCACGTGGTCGACGCTGGTTGCGACGCCTCCGCAGTACGCGCACCGGCCGCCGTCCCGGGCGAAGAGCGCCCGCCGGGTCAGGGGCACGGGGCCGCGAAAGGGGACTCGGACGAATTTGGTGAGCTTGACAACACTGGGTGCGGGGACAGAACAGGTCGCGCTGTGCAGATAAGCGCCGGATTCCTCGAGGCACACGGCCTTCTTGTTCAGCACGAGGATCAGTGCGCGGCGGAGCGGTACGACGCCGAGCGGCTCGTACGACGCATTGAGGACCAGGACATGCGGCACGGGTGCCTCCTTTTACGCCGGCGGCGCGTGGCTCGCGCCGGGACGATCTGCCCACAGTCTCTCCGGAAGCCTGGTCGCGGCGCCACCATGACCGGGTAACGGACCGAGGGTGTTTTCGACCACACCCCTTTACATGCCCTGAATCAGCGCACGTCGCTCCCGAACGGGGCAACGAGACACATCGTTTACCCCGTTAGTGTGGGAAGCCTGCCCGACCGGAGGTTCCCGCCTTGTCCACACCGCTCGCCACCGCCTCGACCATCGACGACGCCCAGAAATCCGCCGATGGCGCGGCCGAGTACATCGGCCAGAACTGGGCGGACTGGCTCGGCGCGGGTCTGCGGATCGTGCTGATCCTGGTCATCGCGCTGGTACTGCGGGTGATCGTGCGGCGGATGCTGACCAAGGTGATCGAGCGGATGAACCGCGGCGCCGAGGCCGCCGCGTCCGGCGCGCTGAGCGGGCTGCTGGTCAACGCCGAGCGGCGGCGGCAGCGCAGCGAGGCGATCGGCTCGGTGCTGCGCAGCGTGGCCTCGTTCGTGATCATGGGAACGGCCGCACTGACCGTGCTGTCGGTGCTGCAGATCAATCTGGCCCCGCTGCTGGCCAGCGCCGGTGTGGCCGGTGTGGCCATCGGTTTCGGCGCCCGCAACCTGGTGACGGACTTCCTCTCCGGGGTCTTCATGATCCTGGAGGACCAGTACGGCGTGGGCGACGTCATCGACGCGGGCGTGGCCAGCGGCACGGTGATCGAGGTCGGGCTGCGGGTGACGAAGCTGCGCGGCGACAACGGCGAGATCTGGTACATCCGCAACGGCGAGGTCAAGCGCATCGGCAACCTCAGTCAGGGCTGGGCGACGGCGACCGTGGACGTGCGGATCGGCTACCACGAGGACCTGGACCGCGCGCGGGCCCTGATCCTGCGGGCGGCCGACGAGATGGCCAAGACCCAGCCGTGGGACGAGGTGCTGTGGGAGCCGGTCGAGGTACTGGGGCTGGAGTCGGTGACCGCGAACTCGATGGTCCTGCAGGCGCAGGCCAGGACGATGCCCGGCAAGGCGATGTCGGCCGCGCGCGAACTGCGCTGGCGGATCAAGCGGACCTTCGACGAGGCCGGGATGGCGATCGTCGGCGGCCTCCCGGCGGCGTCGGACGACGAGGAGGCGGTGGACCCGACCGCCGGTATCGCCGCGCCGTCGGCACTGGCCAACCCCGTGTCCCCGCAGGCACTCGCGGCGCAGCCGCTGCCGACCAGCACCACGAAGTGATCTGACGGACCGGGCGCTCGCGCCAGGGATCGCAAGGGGGCGCCGGGCAGTTGCCCGGCGCCCCCTTTTCACGCCTTGGCGCCCCTGATAACACTTTGACGCCGTCCCTGATCCACCCTTGACGCTCCCCGCGCCGGGCGCCTACCTTGCCTTTCACCAACAGGAAAGTTTACTAACTACCAACGGGTCACTGCCCGCCCACGAACCCCACCCAGCCCGTCCGCCCGTGCCGTAGCGTGCGGCGGACGAGCCGTCGACCCGAGGAAGGACGAGACCGTGGCCGGTACCCCCGGAGCCCCCGGCACCCCCGGTACACCCGGCACGCCGCGCGTCCTGCGCGCGATGAACGACCGCGCCGCTCTCGACCTGCTCCTCGAACACGGCACTCTGTCCCGCACCCGCATCGGCAAGCTCACCGGCCTGTCGAAGCCGACCGCCTCACAGCTGCTGGCCCGGCTGGAGTCCGCCGGGCTGGTGGTCGCCACCGGCACCACCGCCGGCCGGCCGGGTCCCAACGCCCAGCTGTACTCGGTCAACCCCGCCGCCGCGCACGTCGCCGGGCTCGACGTGACCACCGAGCACATCCGTGCCGCGGTCGCCGACATCACCGGCACGGTCACCGGCGAGTTCGAACTGCCGACCCCGGGGCGCAGCCGGCGCTCCCACGGCGCCGTCGAGCAGGTGGCCCAGGCGGTCGACGGCGCGGTGAAGGCCGCGGGCCTGCACCTGACCGACCTGCACCGGATCGTCGTCGGCACCCCGGGCGCCTTCGACCCGAGCACCGGGCGGCTGCGCTACGCCAGCCATCTCCCCGGCTGGCACTCCCCCACCCTGCTGGAGGAACTGGCCGCGGCCCTGCCCGTGCCCCTGGAGTACGACAACGACGTGAACCTCGCCGCCGTCGCCGAGCAGCGGCTGGGCGCGGCCCGCGGCCACGACGACTTCGTCCTGCTGTGGAACGAGGAGGGCATCGGTGCCGCCGTCGTCATCGGCGGCCGGCTGCACCGCGGCCGGACCGGTGGCGCGGGCGAGGTGGGCTTCATGCCGGTGCCGGGCACGCCCCTGGTCCGGCACGTGGCCAAGGCCAACGCCGGCGGCTTCCAGGAACTGGCGGGCTGCAACGCCGTGTTGCGGATCGCCCGCGAACTGGGACTGACCGTTCCCCGCGGTACCCAGGCCGGAGCGGCCTCGGCCCTGCTGTCCTCGGCGGCGGCCGGCGGCGACGACGGGCCGCAGGCGGAACTGCTGCGGCGCTTCGCGACCGGGCTCGCCATCGGCCTCGCCTCGCTGGTGACCGTGCTCGACCCCGAACTGATCGTCCTGGCCGGCGGAGTGATCGCCGCCGGCGGGGAACCCCTGCGCGCACTCGTCCAGGCGGAACTGGCCGAACTCGCCGTGCCCCGGCCCCGGCTGGTGCTCGGCGCCGTGCCGGAACACCCCGTCCTGAGCGGGGCACTGCAGAGCGCCCTGGCCACCACCCGCGACGAGGTGTTCGACACCTCCCGCTGAATCCCGCCGAACCGAACCACCGACCGCCCACCACGCACCCGCACCCGCACCCGCACCCGCAGCGGGGGTCACCCGTCACCGGCACCACCCGGCGGGCCCCTCCGCAGGCATCGCACACCCTCGAACCGCCCCCGAAAGTCCCCGGAGGAAGCGAAGTGTCCGGTTCCACCAAGACGGCCGCGGCCGCCATCGCCGCCGCCGCCGCGATATCCCTGCTGACGAGCGCGTGTACGGGCTCCAGCAACAACACGGCGAGCGACGACCCCAGCAAGGACGTCACCATCACCTTCTGGCACGGCTGGTCCGCGCCCAGCGAGGTGAAGGCGATCAGCGCCAACGTCACTGCGTTCGAGAAGGCGCACCCCAACATCCACGTCAAGGTGCAGGGCAACATCACCGACGACAAGATCAACCAGGCGCTGCGGGCCGGCGGCCCGAACGCCCCGGACGTCGTCTCCTCCTTCACCACCGACAACGTCGGCAAGTTCTGCTCGTCCAACGCCTTCGCCGACCTGGACCCCTACCTGAAGAAGTCCGGCATCGACGCGGCGACGACCTTCCCCAAGCCGATGCTGGAGTACACCCAGTTCGAGGGGAAGCGCTGCACACTGCCGCTGCTCGGCGACGCCTACGGGCTGTACTACAACAAGGACGCCTTCAAGGCCGCCGGGATCGCCGCCCCGCCCAAGACGCTGTCCGAGTTCAAGGCCGATGCCGTCAAGCTCACCAAGTCCAAGGGCGACTCCTACTCCCAGCTCGGCTTCATGCCCAACTTCCACGGCTACGAGTCGACCACCACCCACCTTGCCGCCCAGTGGGGCGCGAAGTACTTCGACGCCGACGGCAAGTCCAGCGTCGCCAAGGACCCCGGTTTCGCGGCCATGTTCACCTGGCAGCAGGACATGGTGAAGGCGCTCGGCGGCTTCAAGAAGCTGGAGAAGTACCGGTCCACCTTCGGTGACGAGTGGGGCGCCAAGAACCCCTTCCACACCGGCCAGGTGGCCATGGCGATGGACGGCGAGTGGCGGGCCGGCATGGCCAAGGAGTCCGGCGCGAAGTTCGACATCGGCGTCGCCCCCTTCCCCGTGCCGGACGACCAGGCCGACACCTACGGCAAGGGCTACCTGTCGGGGACGATCATCGGCGTCGCCAACACCAGCGCCAAGAAGAACGCCGCCTGGGAACTGGTCAAGTACATGGCCACCGACACCGACGCGGTCGTCAACTTCGCCAACGCCATCCACAACGTGCCCTCCACGCTCGCCGCGCTGAAGTCGCCGAAGCTGGACGCCGATCCCCTCTTCCGCACCTTCGTGGACATCGCGCAGAACCCCAACAGCACCACTACCCCCGCCAGTGTCAACGGCGGCACCTACCAGCTCACGCTGCAGGACTTCGGCTACGCCTACGAGTCCGGCAAGCAGTCCGACCTGACCGCCGGCCTCAAGGGCGTCGACACGCAGGTCGACAAGGACATCGCGCAGGCCCGGTGATGAGTGCGAGCGTCCACCCCCTGCTGAGGGCGAAGCGCCGCCGCGAGGCGCTTCGCACCCTCGCCTTCCTCTCCCCGTGGCTGATCGGCTTCAGCGTCTTCTTCGCCTACCCGCTGATCTCGACCGTCTACTTCTCCTTCATGAAGTACGACGGCTTCACCGCCCCGACCTGGAACGGCGTCAAGAACTGGTCGTACGTCTTCAACGACTACCCCTTCTTCTGGCCCGCGTTGCGCAACACCCTGTGGCTGGTCGTGGTCATGGTCAGCCTGCGGGTCGTCTTCGGCCTGGGCGTCGGCCTGCTGATCACCAAGATCAAGACAGGCGCCGGGCTCTTCAGGACCGCCTTCTACCTGCCCTACCTGGCCCCGCCGGTCGCCGCGACGATGGCCTTCGCCTTCCTGCTCAACCCCGGCACCGGACCCGTGAACCACGTGCTGGGCAGCCTCGGCCTGCCGCAGCCCGGCTGGTTCAACGACCCGACCTGGTCCAAGCCGGCCCTGACGCTGCTGGCCCTGTGGGGCATCGGCGACCTGATGGTCATCTTCATGGCCGCGCTGCTCGACGTCCCCAAGGAGCAGTACGAGGCCGCCGAGCTGGACGGCGCCGGCGCCTGGTCCCGGTTCCGCTACGTCACCCTGCCGAACATCTCGCCCATCGTGATGTTCGCCGTGGTGACCGGGGTCATCCAGACCATGCAGTACTACACACAGCCCCTGGTCGCCGGAAAGGTCGCCAGCGGCATCATCGGCGGCTCCGGCCAGCAGTTCGAGCCCGGCTATCCGGAGAAGTCCACGCTGACGCTGCCCCAATTGGTCTACAACCTCGGCTTCCAGCGCTTCGACACCGGCGCGGCCTGCGTGATCGCCCTGGTGCTGTTCGCACTCGCCATGGTCTTCACCGCACTCCTGATGCGCCGCCGCAGCGGCTTCCTGTCGGCGGAGGACTGATACCGATGACCCACGCCACTCTCGCCCCGCCCGCCACGACCCCGGCGACCGGTCTGTCGGACCAGTCCCGGCGGGCCGCGGCCCGCCGGGCGGCGCTGCACTGGATCGCCGTGCACGCGCTCGGCATCGCCGCCGCCCTCTTCTTCGTCCTCCCGTTCGTCTTCGTCTTCCTCACCGCGGTGATGAGCGACAACCAGGCCCTGACCCGCGACCTGTGGCCCAGGACCTGGGAATGGAGCAACTTCGGCACCGTCTGGGACACCCCCGGCTTCCTCACCTGGTGGCGCAACACCCTGCTGTACGCCGGCCTCGGCACCGTGCTGACGGTCGTCTCCAGCACCCCGGTCGCCTACGCGCTCGCCAAGTTCCGCTTCCGCGGGCGGAATCTGTCGATGATGCTGGTGATCTCCACGATGATGCTGCCCCCGCAGGTCGTCATCGTCCCCATGTATCTCTTCTGGGCCAAGCAGCTGCACCTGTCGGGCACCCTGTGGCCGCTGATCATCCCGATGGCCTTCGGCGACGCGTTCACCATCTTCCTGCTGCGGCAATTCCTGCTCACCATCCCCAAGGAGTACACGGACGCGGCGCGGGTCGACGGCTGCGGCGAGCTGCGCACGATGCTGCGCGTCGTGCTGCCCATGGCGAAGCCCGCCATCGCCGCCGTGGCGCTGTTCCAGTTCTTCTACTGCTGGAACGACTACTTCGGGCCGCAGATCTACGCGAGCGAGAACCCGGCGGCCTGGACACTGAGTTACGGCCTGGAATCCTTCAAGGGCGCCCATCACACGAACTGGAACCTGACGATGGCCGCCACCGTGCTGGTCATGGCACCGGTGATCGTCGTCTTCTTCTTCGCGCAAAAGGCCTTCATCGAGGGCGTGACATTGACGGGAGTCAAGGGATGAAGCTGGCTGTCGTGGGCGGCGGGTCCACGTACACCCCCGAACTCATCGACGGGTTCGCGCGGTTGCGCGAGACCCTGCCGATCGAGGAGCTGGTCCTCGTCGACCCGGCCGCGGACCGGCTGCGGCTGGTCGGCGGCCTCGCCCGGCGGATCTTCGCCAAGCAGGGCCACCCCGGGACCGTCACCACCACCTCCGATCTGGACGCGGGCGTGGCGGGTGCCGACGCCGTGCTGCTGCAACTGCGGGTGGGCGGACAGGCGGCCCGCGCGCAGGACGAGACCTGGCCGCTGGAGTGCGGCTGCGTCGGCCAGGAGACCACCGGCGCCGGCGGGCTGGCCAAGGCCCTGCGCACCGTGCCGGTGGTGCTGGACATCGCGGAGCGGGTCCGCAGGGCCGCGCCCGATGCCTGGATCATCGACTTCACCAACCCGGTCGGCATCGTCACCCGGGCCCTGCTGCAGGCCGGGCACAAGGCCGTCGGCCTGTGCAATGTGGCGATCGGCTTCCAGCGGAAGTTCGCCTCCTTCCTGGGGGTGACCCCCGAGCAGGTCCACCTGGACCACGTGGGCCTGAACCACCTCACCTGGGAGCGAGGGGTGCGGATCGGCGGGCCCGACGGCGAGGACGTGCTGCCCAAGCTGCTGGCCGCGCACGGCGACGCCATCGCCGACGACCTGCACCTGCCTCGGACCCTGCTGGACCGGCTCGGCGTCGTGCCCTCGTACTACCTGCGCTACTTCTACGCGCACGACGAGGTCGTGCGGGAACTGGGGTCGAAGCCGTCCCGGGCCGCCGAGGTCGCCGCGATCGAGGCCGAACTGCTGGAGATGTACGGGGACGAGAGCCTCGACGAGAAGCCGGAGCTGCTGTCACGCCGCGGCGGCGCGTACTACTCCGAGGCCGCCGTTGCCCTGGCCTCCTCGCTGCTGCGGGACACCGGCGACGTCCAGGTCGTCAACACCCTCAACAACGGCACCCTGCCCTTCCTCCCCGACGACGCCGTCATCGAGGTGCCCGCCACCGTCGACGCGAGCGGGACGCACCCGCTCCCGGTCGCGCCGCTGGACCCGCTCTACAGCGGCCTGATCGCGAACGTCACCGCCTATGAGGACCTGGCCCTGGCGGCCGCCGTGCACGGCGGCCGGGACCGCGTCTTCAAGGCGCTGCTGTCCCACCCCCTGATCGGCCAGCACGAGTACGCCGATGCCCTGACCGACCGTCTGATCGCGCACAACCGGGAGCACCTCGCGTGGATCTGAACCGTCCCCTCGACGGGGGGGTCCTCGCGATCGACGCGGGCAACAGCAAGACCGACGTCGCCCTCGTCGCCGCCGACGGGTCGGTGCTCGGCACCGCCCGCGGCGGCGGCTTCCAGCCGCAGATCACCGGTGTGGAGGCGGCGGTCGAGGTGGTCGCCCGTATCGTCGAGCGGGCGGCCGAAGCCGCCGGGACCGCCGTGCGCCCCGGTGAACCGCTGGTGGGGCATGTCTCGGCCTGCCTGGCCAACGCCGACCTGCCGGTAGAGGAACAGCAGCTCGAACTCGCCGTGCACGCCCGGGGGTGGGGTGTCACCGCCCGCGTCGCCAATGACACCTTCGCGCTGCTGCGCGCGGGTGTGGACGAGCCGCGCGGTGTCGCCGTGGTCTGCGGCGCCGGCATCAACTGCGCGGGCATGCTGCCCGACGGCCGCACGGCCCGTTTCCCCGCCATCGGGCACCTCTCCGGTGACTGGGGCGGCGGATCGGGCCTGGCCGACGAGGCGCTGTGGTGGGCGGCGCGCGCGGAGGACGGGCGCGGCGGCCCCACCGCTCTGGCGGCCACGCTGCCCGCGCACTTCGGGCTCACCTCGATGTACGCGCTGATCGAAGCACTGCACTTGGGACGCATTGATTTCTCCCGTAAGCACGAATTGACCCCTGTACTCTTCAAAACCGCGGAATCGGGCGATTCGGTTGCCCGGGCCATCGTGGAACGTCAGGCGGAGGAGATCGTGGTCATGGCCGCGGTCGCGCTGGACCGGCTCGGTCTGCTGGACGAGGAGGTCGATGTGGTGCTCGGCGGCGGGGTCCTGGCGGCCCGTCACCCGCTGCTGATGGACTCGGTGACCGCCCTGCTGGCCGCCCGCGCCCCCCGGGCCGTCCCGCGGGTCGTCACCGCACCGCCCGTCCTCGGCGCCGCGCTGCTCGGCCTGGACCGGTCCGGGGCGGGGACCGAGGCGCAGGCCCGGCTGCGCGCGCACTACGAGCCGGTGGCGCCGGTGCCGTAGCCCGCGCGCAGGCCGGGAACCGAACACGCACCCGCGTGCGTGGTGAGCAGCGAGAGGGAACGCGCGCACGGGCCGGGCGGGGGGACGTCGACCGGGGCGGAAGGGGCGGAACCGGCGGCAAGATCCACCCAATTCGCGGGTGGATGTCGGCGCCGGCGGCCATACTGCTGGTCATGGGCTCGGCGCGCGTGCGCGGGGATCGAGTCGGGGGGAGGGCTGGCGGATGCGGACGCCGACGAATACGGAACCGCCGACCGTGAGGGGGCCCGGCGATCCGCCGGGGCAGGACTCCGGCGCGCCCGGGGACGCGCGGTCGTGGGCGTGGGTCGACCAGGTGCGCGCGTGGCGCACGGCCGCGACCACCGAGCCGGGCCGGCTGCGGGTGATCGGGGCCCTGCTGGTGGTGCTGGTCGTGGCGTTCGGGGCGGTGACGGCCTGGCAGATCACCGAGCGCGCGACTGCGGCCGACGACGTGATCCACCACAGTGAGCCGCTCAGCGCGCGCGCTGCGGACATCTACCGGTCGCTGGCCGACGCCGGCGCCACCGCCTCCGGCGGGTTCCTCGCCGGGGGCGTGGAGCCCGCCGACGTCAGCGGGCGCTACACCAAGGACATCGACGTCGCCTCCCGGAGCATCACGCAGGCGGCGGCGAGTTCGGAGGGTTCGCCCGGATCGCGCGACCGGCTGGAGCGGCTCAACCAGCGGCTCTCGGAGTACACCGGCCTGATCGAGCGGGCCCGATCCAACAACCGGCAGGGCTTCCCGGTCGGCGGGGCGTATCTGCGCCGCGCCAACGACCTGATGAACGAGCAGATCCTGCCCGACGCCAAGGAACTGTGGACGATCGAGACGGCCCGGCTCGGCCGTGACTACGACGACGCCCAGGCACTGCCGTGGGGGGCCTGGGCGCTGGGCGGCGTCGCGCTGGTGGCCCTGGTCTGGGCGCAGCGGCGCGCGTACCGGCGTACCCACCGGGTGTTCAACGTCGGCCTGCTGGCGGGGACCGCCGCCACCGTCGCCGTGCTGCTGTGGCTGGTGGCGGGGCACGGCGTGGCACGCGCCCGGCTGGACGACTCGTACGCGCACGGGGCCCGGTCCCTGCAGGTCCTCAACGAGGCGCGCATCGAGTCCCTGCAGGCCCGCAGCAACGAGAACCTGACGCTGGTGGCCCGCGGCAGCGGTGACGCGTACAACACCGCCTACCTCCAGCAGATCCAGGACATGGCAGGCACCAGGGCCGACGGGAAGACCGGCCTGCTCGCCCGGGCGCTGCGGCTGGCGGACGACACCGAGAGCCGGGAGAGCATCACCACCGCGATGAAGGACGCCAAGGCCTGGTGGAGCCTGAACCTCCAGGCCCGCGCGAAGGACGACGCCGGCAGCTACCTGGACGCGGTGGCCCAGACGATCGGCGGGAGCTACGAGAACGGCGAGCAGGCCAAGGAGTACACGGGCGTCTGTTTCGACGGGGTCGACAGCAGTCTGGCCAAGGCCGTCGCCCACGAACAGGAGGAGTTCGAGCAGGCCGCCGAGGACGGCCGCGGCGCGCTGAACGGACTGGGCGCCGGCGCGGCGCTCCTGGCGGTGCTCGGCGCGGCGGGAGCGGTGCTCGGCATCGGGCGCCGGTTGTCGGAGTACCGATGAGCGGCGGAGGGAGGCCGCGGATGACACGCGGGGGGCAGGGCATGCGGGGCTGGGGAGGCGTGGCCGCGATGGCCGGGCTGTGCGTGCTGGCGGTCGCCGGCACAGCCCTGCCGCTGCACTTCAGGGCGGCCGAGCGAGCGGATGCGGAGCGCGCGGCGACCATCACGCACTCGGCGACGCCCGCCGGCGCGGAGCAGGCCGGGCGGCAGGCCGCCGCCGACGACTGCGGCGGCCACCCGGAGGCGAGCCTGCTGCCGTCCGGGGAGAGCGGGCCGGCCGTCGAACGGATCAAGCAGCGCGGCAAACTCGTCGTCGGTGTCGACCAGAACGGCTACCGCTGGAGTTACCGCGACCCGGTCAGCCGCAAGATCATCGGATTCGACATCGACCTGGCCAAGGCGATCGCCCAGGACATCCTCGGCGACGACGACGCGATCGTGTACAAGACGGTGCCGACCGCCAAGCGCTTCGAGGCCGTCAACAACGGCGACGTCGACGTGCTGGTGCGCACGGTCAGCATCACCTGCGAGCGGATCAAGGAGAAGCACATCGCCTTCTCCACGGCCTACTTCGAGGCGGGGCAGCAACTGCTGGTCCCCCGGCAGGGTTCCGTCATCAAGGGTTTCGACGGCTCCATCACCGGCAAGCGGATCTGCACCGCCCAGGGCACCACCGGCGAGGCGAAGCTGGAGGAGGAGAAGGACCGGCTGCGGCCGCGGATCGTTCTCGTCCCCAACCAGCTGGACTGTCTGGTGAAGCTGCAACTGGGCGAGGCCGACGCCGTGTTCACCGACAACGCGCTCGCCGCGGGGCAGGCGGCCCAGGACCCGGCGGTGCGCCTGGTGGGCAAGCCCGTCACGACGGAGTACTACGGCGTGGCCATGAACGAGAAGGACACCGACCTGGTGCGCCGGGTCAACAAAGTGCTGGCGGACTACCGCAGTGGCGGCCCGGACAGCCGGTGGATGCAGGCGTACCGTACCTGGCTGGAGGCGGATCTCCCCGGCATCGAGGGGCCGCCGGAACCGCTGTACCGGGACTGAGGCGGACCGGCGCCCGCGCGGGCGTCCCACGACCGACGGGGAACCGGCCGACAGCTGACGCAGACACGGGGACCGGCGGAGAAGGAAGAAGGTGCGATGGCGCTCGCGGGACCATCCGGACCGGCGATGAGCCGCGAGGACGTCGACCGTGCCCTGGCGCGGCTCGGTGACGAGCGGGAGGCGATCGAGGCGTCCCTGCTCGCGCTCCAGGACCACTCCGGCCGCAGGCTGCTGGAGGGGGCGGCGCTCACCGGCGCCACCAAGGAGCGCTGGGCCGCCGCCGAGCAGGCCCTGTCCTTGCTGTGGGCGCACTTCGACGCGTACACCGACGCGCTCACCAGCGCCCGCGCGCTGCGTTCGCGCCGCCGCTGGCCCACCCAGAGCGAGTTGCGGGACCTGACGGAACTGCTGCGCGGTTCCGGCATCACGGTCTCCGGCGGCGCGGTCCCGGAGGCCGCCCGCGGACTGACCGGTCCCGCCCGGCTGAGTGAACGGCTCAGCCTGGAAGAGCTGCTGGCGCGGATGAACGACCGGTACGCGCAGGTACTGGACGTCGTCTCGGCCGTCGACGCGGTGTGGTCGGCGCTGCCGGCGCGCATCGACCTGCTCGCCGCCGAGGCGCAGCGGGTCCGCTCCCTGGCCGAGTCGGTCGGGGTGCGCCCGGGCACCCACCCCTCCGGTGACGACCTGGAGGAACTGCTGACGTCACTGGGGGCGCTGCGCGGCCAGGTCGTCTCCGACCCGCTGCTGTTCTGGACCGCCGGGCGCCCCGACACCGGGCGCTACGACCGGGCGGGCCGCGCGCTGGAGGACATACGCCGTGAGGTCGAGGCCGTCCTGCACGTGCGGGACGACGCCGACCACCGGATGATGCGGCTGCGGGACGTGCTGTCGCGCGCCGACCGGACGCTCACCGAGGCGCGCAGCGCCCGCGTCGAGGTGCTCTCCAAGATCGCCGCGTCGGAGGTCCCCGCGGTGAGCGGCGCGCCGGTCGTCCTGCAGGACCAGCTGACCGCCGCCGTGGAGTTCCGCAGGACCGGGCAGTGGCACCGGCTGTCCCCGCTGCTGGACGGTCTGGAGCAGCGTGCCGACGACGAGTTGCTGCGCGCCCGCGAGTCACTGACGGCGGTCACCGCACCTTTGGCGGTCCGCGCGGAGCTGCGGGGACGGCTGGACGCCTACCGGGCGAAGGTGGCTCGTCACGGTTTGGCGGAGGATCCGCTGCTGATGGAGCGGTACGACCACGCGCGGCGTCTTCTGTGGAGTGCGCCGTGCGATCTGCGCGCCGCGGAGAGCGCGGTGCTGCGCTATCAGCGCGCGGTGTCCGACATGCTGGTACCGGGGCAGGCGGGACCTGCCGATCACAAGGGGGATGGGCGATGAAGTGCCAGCGTCCGGGCTGCGACGGGACGATCGAAGACGTCGGCGGCGGCCAGCTGTTCTGTGACACCTGCGGCCTCGCCCCGGTGACGGCCGGCGGCGGAACCGGCACCGCATCCGGCGCGGGCACGGGACCGGGGTCCGGATCGGGATCGGGGTCCGGGTCGGCATCGGCATCGGCATCGGCCGTCTCGTCGGGGTCCGCGCCCTCCTCGCGTTCCGCCCGCTCGTCGGGCACCTCCCGCTCCTCCCGCCGCTCGGTGTCCGGGCGGCTGTCCCGTTCCCTCAGCGGCGGCACCGTCGGCGGCACCCCGGTGTCGGTGCGCAGTTCGCGCTCCGCCTCCAGCGGCCCGACCCGCAGCAAGCTCGGCGCGGGACTGGTGGCCGTTCCGCCGATCCCGCGGCCCGACCCCGCCGCGTCGGTCCTGCAGGACCCGCAGGTTCCCGAGCGGAAGCGGTTCTGCAGCAAGGGCGACTGCGGCGCGCCGGTCGGGCGCAGCCGCGGCGACCGCCCGGGGCGCACGGACGGCTTCTGCACCAAGTGCGGTCACCCGTACTCGTTCACGCCCAAGCTCCAGGCGGGCGACGTGGTGCACGGCCAGTACGAGGTGGTGGGCTGCCTCGCCCACGGCGGACTCGGCTGGATCTACCTGGCGGTGGACCGGGCGGTCAGCGACCGCTGGGTGGTGCTCAAGGGTCTGCTGGACACCGGCGACGAGGACGCCCTGGCGGCGGCGGTCTCCGAACGGCGCTTCCTGGCCGAGATCGAGCACCCCAACATCGTGCGGATCTACAACTTCGTCGAACACCTCGACCCGCGCACGGGCAGCCTCGACGGCTACATCGTGATGGAGTACGTCGGCGGCAAGTCGCTCAAGGAGATCGCCAACGAGCGCCGCTCCGCCGACGGCAGGCGCGAACCGCTGCCCGTCGACCAGGCGATCGCCTACGCCATAGAGGCGCTGGACGCCCTCGGCCACCTGCACAGCCGCAATCTGCTCTACTGCGACTTCAAGGTCGACAACGCCATCCAGACCGAGGACCGGCTCGAACTCATCGACATGGGCGCGGTGCGCCGCATGGACGACAACGACAGCGCGATCTACGGCACCGTCGGCTACCAGGCCCCCGAGGTGCCGGAGGTCGGTCCCTCCGTCGCCTCCGACCTCTACACCGTCGCGCGCACCCTCGCGGTGCTCACCTTCGACTTCCAGGGCTACACGAACGTCTTCGTGGACAGCCTGCCCGACCCCGGCAACATCGAGGTCTTCTCGCGCTACGAGTCCTTCTACCGGCTCCTGGTGCGGGCCACCGACCCCGACCCGGGGCGCCGCTTCGCCTCGGCGGAGGAGATGGGCGACCAGCTGCTGGGCGTGCTGCGCGAGGTCGTCGCCATGGGCACCGGGACGCCGCGGCCCGCGCTGTCCACGCTGTTCGGACCCGAGCTGCGCGTGGTGGACACCGAGTTGCTCGCGCCCGCGGACGGCGACGCCTCCTCGCTCGGCGGCGGCCGGAGGAACGGGCGGGCCGACGGCACGGCGGACGGCGGTGCCCCGGCGGCCGCCCCCGCCCTCGCCGCGGCGCCCCCGATGCCCGCCCTGCCACCGGCGAACGGCGCCTACAGCCCGACGGTGGCGGGCGCCCCCTACGCCGTCCCGGCCCAGCGGACCGGGTCCGCCCCCGCACCCGTGGCCGGTCATGCCGGAACTGCCGGCCCGGCGGTCACGCGGCTCGACGTACGAGCCGCCGCCCTGGCGCTGCCGGTGCCCCACGTCGACTCGGCCGATCCCAACGCCGGCTTCCTCGCGGGCATGGCGGCCGCCGCGCCCGCGGAGCTGGTGGCGGCGCTGCAGGCGGCGCCCACGGAGTCCACGGAACTGAGGCTGCGCCTGGTGCGCGCCTGGCTCGACACCGCGAACACGCGCGCGGCCACCGAGGCGCTGGACGGGCTCCAGGACGAACACGGCGACGACTGGCGGGTGGTGTGGCACCGCGGCCTGGCCGCGCTCGCCACCGGCGACCACGAGACCGCCGCCCTCGCCTTCGACGCGGTCTACGACGCCTTCCCCGGCGAGCCGGCACCCAAGCTGGCGCTCGGCATCTGCGCCGAGGTACTGGGGCAGCTGGACAACGCCGCCGAGTACTACCGGCTGGTGTGGAGCACCGACCACAGCTACGTCAGCGCCGCCTTCGGCCTCGCCCGGGTGCAACTGGCCGCCGGCGACCGCACGGGGGCCGTCGCGGCGCTGGAGTCGGTACCCGAGGCGTCCATCCACTACACGGCGGCACGGGTCGCGGCGGTACGGGCGCGGTTGCGCGACCGCCCACCGCAGGAGGCGCTGCTCGGCGACCTGCGGGCCGCCGCGCGGCAGGTCGAGGACCTGCAGCGGCTGGGCCTGGACACCCGGCTGCGCGAGCAGTTGTCCACGGAGGTGCTGGGCACGGCCCTGGACTGGGTGCTCGCCGGACAGCAGGGCGGCGCGCCGGACGGCGCCACCGCCGTGGCCGGGTCGCCGGCGCTGCTGGGCCGGGACCTCGACGAGCGGGGCCTGCGCTTCGGCCTGGAGCAGTCCTACCGAGTGCTGGCCCGCCTCGCCGAGCGGGGCCGGACAAGGATCGAACTGGTGGAGCGGGCCAACCGCTTCCGCCCCCGGACGTGGGTGTAACGCCATGCCCCAGACGACCATGTGCCCGGAGTGCGCCGAGCCTCTGGAGCCCGCCGACAAGTTCTGCGACGCCTGCGGCGCCGACCTGGCCGCCTCCCGGCGGCCGGAGGGCTACCCGCTCGCGCCGCCCGCGGAGCCCGAGGCGTACGAACTCGCCCCGCCCGCCGGGGAGTCCGACACGCTTGCCTTCGGACTGGGCACATCGGGGCTGACCCAGGCCCGGATCGCCGACCCCCGGATCGAGCAGCCCGGCACCGAGCCGGCTCCCCGCCCGCACTGCGTGGCCTGCGAGGTCGGCACCATCGACGCCGACGGCTACTGCGAGCACTGCGGCCACGCCCAGCCACGCCCCCGCGACCACCAGGAAGTGGAGCTCGGCGGGGTCGCCGCGGTCACCGACCGGGGCCTGCGGCACCACCGCAACGAGGACGCCTTCGCGCTGTCGACGACGGCACTGCCGGACGGCACCCCGTCGGTCGTCGCTGTGGTGTGCGACGGAGTCTCGTCCGCGTACCGTCCCGACGACGCCTCGGAGACCGCTGCGGAAACGGCGGTGAAGTCGCTGGTGCCGTCGCTGTCGCGCGGCGTGCGACCCGAGGAGGCGATGCGCGAGGCCCTGCTGGTGGCCGCGCAGGCCGTCGCCGACCTGGCCGCCGAGACGCCCGAGGAGGAGAGCCGGCGGCACCACAACGCGCCCGCCTGCACCTGCGTCAGCGCGGTCACCTCCGGCAAGACCTTCACCGTCGGCTGGATCGGCGACAGCCGTGCCTACTGGATTCCCGACGACCGCTCGGTCCCCGCCGCCCGGCTGACCGAGGACGACTCCTGGGCCGAACGCATGGTCTCGCTCGGCCTGATGACGCAGGCCGAGGCCTACGCGGACGAACGGGCCCACGCCATCACCGGCTGGCTCGGGGCGGACGCGGTCGAACTGGACCCGCACACCGCTTCCTTCGAGCCGGACGGACCGGGTGTAGTGGTGGTGTGCACCGACGGCCTGTGGAACTACGCGGAGTCGGCCGCGGAGCTCGCCTCGGTGATGCCCGGGGACGCCCGCGTCCGGCCGCTGCACTGCGCCCGCACTCTCGTCGGCGTCGCCATCGATGGCGGAGGACACGACAACATCACCGTGGCCGTGCTGCCCTTCCCGGTCGCCCGACCCTCCGATCCTCCTTTCCACCACTCCTCAACTCGTTGATTCCGCTTCTTGGTTGACAAGCGCTAGGAGCGCACCCGATGGCCAACTTCTCCAAGTCCAACGTGCCGCAGTTCTCCGTCGACATCTACCAGAACGAGTTCCTCCCGGAAGGCGGCCGCGAGGTCAACGCGATCGTCACCGTGACCTCGACGGGCGGTGGCACCTCGGGTGGGCTGCCGCTCGCCAGCCAGGCCCCCGCCGACCTGCCCGGCACCCGTCCCGGGGCAGCCGTGGTGATCATGGTGGACTGCTCGGGTTCCATGGACTACCCGCCGACCAAGATGCGCAGTGCCCGCGACGCGACGGCCACGGCCATCGACACCATCCGTGACGGGGTCGCCTTCGCGGTGGTGGCCGGCACCCACCAGGCCAAGGAGGTCTACCCGGCCGACGGGGGCCTGGCCGTGGCCGACCCCAGCACCCGTCACCAGGCCAAGCAGGCGCTGCGCCGGCTCAGTTCGGGCGGCGGCACGGCGATCGGCACCTGGCTGCGGCTGGCCGACCGGCTGCTGGACACCGCGGAGGGGTCGATACGCCACGGCATCCTGCTGACCGACGGCCGCAACGAGCACGAGAAGCCGGAGGACCTGCGCGCCGCCCTCGACGCCTGCGCGGGCCGCTTCACCTGCGACGCCCGCGGTGTCGGCACCGACTGGGAGGTCAAGGAGCTGACCGGCATCGCCTCGGCGCTGCTCGGCTCCGTCGACATCGTCGCCGACCCCTCCGGCCTGGAGGCGGACTTCCGGCAGATGATGGAGACGGCCATGGGCAAGGAGGTCGCGGACGTGGCCCTGCGCGTGTGGACCCCGCAGGGCGCGGAGATCCAGTACGTCAAGCAGGTGGCCCCCACGGTCGAGGACCTCACCGCCCGGCGCGCCGAGGCCGGTCCCCGGGCCGGCGACTATCCGACGGGCTCCTGGGGCGACGAGTCCCGCGACTACCACGTCAACGTGGTCGTCCCGACGGCCGGAGTGGGCCAGGAGATGCTGGCGGCCCGGATCTCGCTCGTCCAGCCGCACCCGGACGGCACGCCGCAGGTGCTCGGGCAGGGCCTGGTGCGGGCGGTGTGGACCGACGACATGGCGGCCTCCACGCGGATCAACCCGCAGGTCGCCCACTACACCGGCCAGGCGGAGCTGGCCCAGGTCATCCAGCAGGGCCTGGAGGCCCGCAAGCAGGGCGACTTCGACTCCGCGACCGCCAAGCTGGGCCGCGCGGTGCAGCTGGCCAGCGCCTCGGGCAACGAGGACACCGCCAAGCTGCTGGCCAAGGTGGTGGACGTGGTCGACGCGGTGACGGGTACTGTGCGGCTGAAGGCCAGGGTCGCGGACGCCGACGAGATGACCCTGGAGACGCGTTCGACGAAGACCGTCCGCGTCAAGAAGTAGCGTGGTGGGGTACAACGGGGCGGAGGGGGAGAGAAAACGACATGTCGACTTGCCCGAACGGTCATGAGTCCGCGACGGACGACTGGTGCGAGGTGTGCGGGATGCGCATGACCTCACCGGCGGCCGCCTCCGCCCCGCCCGCCTCCTCCTACCCACCGCCACCGCCCCCACCGCCGTACTCGGGCGGCTACGACCCGGGGTACGACCCCGGCTACCACCCCGGCTCCGGTGCCGGTGCGGGGTACGACCCGGGCCGCGGCCACGGCGGCCGGGCCTACGACCCGGACGCCACGGCGGCCGTCGAGCCGTGCCCCCACTGCGGGACACCGCGCGAGGGCTACGCGCAGTTCTGCGAGGAGTGCCGCTACAACTTCGTCACGCACGCGGGCACGACCTTCGTCCCGCAGTCCCCGGCCGGCGGGACGACGGGTGCACCGCCGTTCCCGGCCGCCCAGCCCGGCATGCCGCCGTACCAGCGGTACGAGTCGTCCCTGACCCGCCCGTCGCAGGTGAACCGGCCGGCCGAGCCGCTGGAGCCGCAGTCGGTCACCGCCGGCTCCGGCGACTTCCTGCTCACCCCGCCGTCCGCGTACGAGCCCGAGGCGCCGCCGGCGGGCCCCGGCACCTGGACCGCCGTGATCGGCGCCGACCGGGAGTACTTCACGGCGATGATGGCCCGCAGCGGCCCGGAGGCCCAGGGCCTGTACTTCCCCTCCTACTCCCCCGAGCAGCGCCTGCCGCTCACGGGTCCGCAGATCACCATCGGCCGCCGCCGGCACAGCACCGGAGAGGCTCCCGACATCGACCTGGCGCGGGCGCCGGAGGACCCGGGTGTCTCCCACAAGCACGCCGTGCTCGTGCAGCAGCCGGACGGCGGCTGGTCGGTGGTCGACCAGGACTCCACCAACGGCACCACGGTCAACGGCGGCGAGGACTCGATCAAGCCCTTCGTGCCCGTCCCGCTGGGCGACGGGGACCGCGTCCACGTGGGCGCCTGGACGACGATCACGATCGTGCGCGACTGACTCCCGGCTCCACCGGGCCGTCTGAGACCATGGGACACGTGACTGAGATCCCGCGGGGCACACTCGACCAGCAGACGTTCTACGAGGCGGTGGGCGGCGAGCCGACCTTCCGACGGCTCGTCCACCGCTTCTACGAGGGCGTCGCGCAGGACCCGGTCCTGCGGCCGATGTACCCCGAGGAGGACCTGGGCCCCGCCGAGGAGCGGCTGCTGCTCTTCCTGATGCAGTACTGGGGCGGCCCGCGCACCTACAGCGAGAACCGCGGCCACCCCCGGCTGCGGATGCGGCACGCGCCCTTCCGGGTCGACCAGGAGGCGCACGACGCCTGGCTGCGCCACATGCGCGACGCGGTGGACGAACTGGCCCTGGAGCCCGACCACGAGCGTCAGCTGTGGGACTACCTGGTGTACGCGGCCGCGTCGATGGTGAACTCGCCCGGCTGACGGCCCCCGCCCCGGGCGCCGGGGCCGAACGGCCCGGCGACCCGGTGGCCCGCGGCCCGGTGGTCAGACGGGGCTGACCGACAGCCCCAGGCCGCTGCCGCGGCGCACCGCGACCGAGCCGTACGACGTGCGCAGCCGCAGCCACGACCCCGCCGCCAGCAGGTCCATCGCCGGCTCCCCTTCCCCGCCCGCCGCGCGCGGGGCCGGGACGGTGGCGCGCACCGGGCGCAGGAAGCCGAGGGCGTGGGCGGCGTGCACCGCCCGCAGCGGCAGGCCGGTCACGCCGAGCTGCCGGGACCAGATGCCGTCCGCCAGCGCATCGAGCTCCGCCCGGGTGCGGTGCTCGGGCGCCAGGGCCTCGCTGCGGGTGCGGAACTCGGTGACCGCCGCGGCGGCCACCGCCCGTACGTCGTCCGGCGAGGGCAGTCCCTCCACCCGCCGCCAGCCACCGCGCGGCGGCAGTACCCCGGCCCACGCGGGGCCGGTGACGGCGGCCGGCACGGCGACCGTGCCCGCCTCCTCGTCGAGGCCGTCGAGCAGCTGCCCGGCGGAGACGGTGGCGTCCAGCTCGTGCGCCTCGGCGAGTTCCGCTGTGCGCACGGCCAGCACGCCGCCCCCGAAGGGCGGCTGGCCGAAGACCGCGAGCACCTCCCCGAACGCCTGCAGCCGGACGACCGCGGCCTTGTCCCAGCGCAGAAGCCGGGCCAGGAAGACGGCGAAACCCTCCGCCTCCCTGGCCTCGGCGAGCAGCAGCGACGCCGTCATGCGGCCGCGGCCTCCCCCTTGGCGGCACCCGCGCCGGCACCGGCACCGGCCGGGGCTCCGGCCGAGTCGTCGTAGTACGCCTCCAGGAAGGCGCGCTCCTCGGCGGTGATCCGCCGCGGCCGCCCCTGCTCGAGGTCGTACGGCACGACGATCGTGGAGGCCCGCACGTAGACGGTCTCCCCGTCCTTGATCTCGTACGCGACGGTCATCGAGGCCGCCCCCACCTTGGTCACCCATGTCTCGACGGTCACCGGCTCGTGCCGGTGGACCAGCGGGCGCAGGTAGTCGATCTCGTGACGGGCGATGACCGAACCGCCCGTGAACGACGCGCTGCCCTCCCCGGGCGCCAGCCGGAACATGAAGTCGACACGCGCCTCCTCCAAGTAGCGGAGGAAGACGACGTTGTTGACGTGCCCGAAGGCGTCCATGTCCGACCAGCGCATCGGGCAGGGGTAGATGTGACGGGCCATCAGGCGATCAGCCCCGGGTGAGCTTCTTGTACGTGGCGCGGTGCGGACGGGCCGCGTCCGGGCCGAGCCGCTCGACCTTGTTCTTCTCGTAGGACTCGTAGTTGCCCTCGAACCAGAACCACTTGGACTCGCCCTCGTAGGCGAGGATGTGCGTGGCCACCCGGTCCAGGAACCAGCGGTCGTGGGAGACGACCACGGCGCAGCCGGGAAAGTCCAGCAGCGCGTTCTCCAGCGAGGACAGGGTCTCGACATCGAGGTCGTTGGTCGGCTCGTCGAGGAGCAGCAGGTTGCCGCCCTGCTTGAGGGTGAGCGCCAGGTTGAGGCGGTTGCGCTCACCGCCGGACAGCACGCCGGCCGGCTTCTGCTGGTCCGGGCCCTTGAAGCCGAAGGCGCTGACATAGGCGCGGGACGGCATCTCGACCTGGCCGACGTTGATGTAGTCCAGCTCGTCCGACACGACCGCCCAGAGGGTCTTCTTGGGGTCGATGTTGGCGCGGCTCTGGTCGACGTACGAGATCTTGACCGTGTCGCCGACCTTGATCGTGCCGGCGTCCGGGGCCTCCAGGCCCTGGATCATCTTGAACAGTGTGGTCTTGCCCGCGCCGTTGGGGCCGATGACGCCGACGATGCCGTTGCGCGGCAGGGTGAAGGACAGGTCGTCGATGAGGACCTTCTCACCGAACGCCTTGGAAAGGTTGCTGACCTCGACCACGATGCTGCCCAGGCGGGGGCCCGGCGGGATCTGGATCTCCTCGAAGTCGAGCTTGCGCATCTTCTCGGCTTCGGCGGCCATCTCCTCGTAGCGGGCCAGACGCGCCTTGGACTTGGCCTGCCGGCCCTTGGCGTTGGAGCGGACCCACTCCAGCTCTTCCTTGAGCCGCTTGGCGCGCTTGGCGTCCTTCTGGCCCTCGACCTTGAGACGGGACTGCTTGGTCTCCAGGTAGGTGGAGTAGTTGCCCTGGTAGGGGTAGGCGCGGCCGCGGTCGAGCTCGAGGATCCACTCGGCGACGTTGTCCAGGAAGTACCGGTCGTGGGTGATCGCCACGACGGTGCCCGCGTACTTGGCCAGGTGCTGTTCCAGCCACTGGACGGACTCGGCGTCCAGGTGGTTGGTGGGCTCGTCGAGCAGCAGCAGGTCGGGAGCCTCCAACAGCAGCTTGCAGAGCGCGACGCGGCGCTTCTCACCACCGGAGAGGTTGGTCACCGCCCAGTCGCCGGGCGGGCAGCCGAGGGCGTCCATCGCCTGCTCCAGCTGGGCGTCCAGGTCCCAGGCGTTGGCGTGGTCCAGCTCCTCCTGCAGCTTGCCCATCTCGTCGAGCAGCGCGTCGGAGTAGTCGGTCGCCATCAGCTCGGCGATCTCGTTGAACCGGTCCAGCTTGCCCTTGATCGGGCCCACGCCGTCCTGGACGTTCTCCAGCACGGTCTTGGACTCGTCCAGCGGCGGCTCCTGCAGCAGGATGCCCACGCTGTAACCGGGCGAGAGGAACGCGTCACCGTTGGACGGCTGCTCCAGGCCCGCCATGATCTTGAGCACCGTGGACTTACCGGCGCCGTTCGGCCCCACGACACCGATCTTCGCTCCGGGGAGGAAGCTCAGGGTGACGTCGTCGAGGATCACCTTGTCGCCGTGCGCCTTGCGCGTCTTGCGCATGGTGTAGATGAACTCAGCCAAGAGAAACCGTCCGGCAATCGATGTGTGGGCAGATACACCCCATCTTGCCTGACCGCCACCCCTGGGCGGAAACCAGTAACTTCGAAGCCCTGTGACCTGCGATCTCTCGGGCATCTCAGGGAGTCGATCTGTGACTGCCGGTCGCCTCCGGTCGCCTTCGCGCCACCTCGAACGGCCCGCAGACGGCCGGCAGACGGCTCGGCCCGGCGTTCGCCGAGTCGTCGCGACTCCTTCTTGGCGCGGTGTGTGCACCCGGGACTCCCCGCACTTCCCCCGCTTCCCCGCGGGCACAGGGCGGGCACGCGGTGACGTGGCCGGCGCCATTGCGCTGATCGGCGCGGTCTCCTGTGCGGGCCGGGACGACCCCAAGGGCGGACGTCGTGGGCAGTCGCTTCCCCTGCCGGCGATGTGCGTCGCGCCCTTGCGGTGGCTGCGGGTCAGTCCAGCGGGTCGGGCCACTCGTGGGCGGGCAGAAGGTCGCGGAGCCTGGCCGTCCTGGTGCGTCCGAGGACCACCTCGGTCCGCAGGTTCTCCGGGGCGATCTGGCGCATGAACTCCCGGCACCGGCCGCAGGGCGGCAGGACGTGCAGGGCGCCCTCGTCGTTGCGCCACACGGCCACGATCTTGGCGATCCGGTACTCGCGGGCGGTGACCATGGCGGCGATGGCGGCGTGCTCCGCGCAGAACCCGGTGCCGGACCCGGTGTCGATGCACACGCCGGAGTAGAGGTTGCCGGCCTCGGTGACCAGCGTGCAGCCCACGTCGCCGAACAGCCGGTCGCCCACCCGGTGCGGGTGGAGCACGGCCTGTGCGGCGGCGATCAGTTCGTCGTTCGGCACGGTGATCACGCAGGGAAGGTATCCGCGCCCACCGTCCCGGGGCCACCGGATTGTCGGCGCGGCGCGCCGCTCGCGGGCAGCCCGAACGCGGCGCGGGCCTCGGTCCCGGGGTCGGTCAGGTTCGCGGCGGCGCCACCGGTGAGCCGTTGGGCCTCGGCGGCGCCTCCCCGGGACAAATGTGCCGCCGCCCAGGCGGAGGAGTCGCCGTCGGGCTCTCACGAGACGTCGCTCATCCGGGCGGGTGCCGTGGCCGGGGACACCGTCAACACCCCTGCCACGATTCCGCCGTCGAGCATCGTCACGCCCTCGCTGCCGCGCCGTACGAAGTGCCCGCACCACGCCACCAGGCCCACTCGCAGACCGGCGCCCGTGGGCCGGATCCCGATGTCCCGATGACGTGCCCGTGCAGAAACCGCGCGGCGCGACCCCGTTCTCCTCTGGAGAGCCGTCACCGCCGACCGGGCCCAGGGAGTCCGTGAGCAGGTAGCGGTCCACGGCGGGGGGTGCGGCCCGTTCGAGCGCCGTGGCGCCGCGTGGCGCCGCGTGGCGCCGCGTGGCGCCGCGTGGCGCCGCCGGAGCTTCCCGCTGGGTGCACCACAGCGCCCCGGCCAGGACCGTGACCGGGCGAGGGACACAGACGTCGGCGGTGGGCCACGTCGGGCTTCGGATGCCGTGCCCGGGTGGAGAGTTGCGGGGCGACTCAAGGGAAATGCCCAGGGGGCGGCGGTCGATGACCTCCGCCCCCTGGGGGTGGGACTACGGCCGGAGCCGGTCAGTCAGCTCACTCGGCGGGAGCGGCCGGCTTCTTCTTGCGGAGGAAGAAGACCGCGGCGCCGCCGATGACGACCAGCGCGATCGCGATGCCGGCGATCACCGGGGTGGCGCTGCTGGAGCCGGTCTCGGCGAGGTCGCCGCCCGTGGTGGAGCCGGTGTCAGCGGTGCCCTCGCTGGAGCCGCCGGCCGAGGCCGGGCTGGGCGAGGAGGACGGGGTGGTGGTGCTGCCGCCGGAGCCGGCGGTGTCGCAGTCGAGGACACCCTCGAAGGTCTTCTCGAAGCCGTTCGGGCCCGAGATGGTGATCTTGTACGACTGGTCCTCGTCCACCGGCACGGTCACGGTCTCGGACTTGCCGGCCTCGATCGTGTACTCCTTGCCGGACAGCGAGAACGTGAACGGCTGGTCGCCCTCGTTGGTGGCGGTGACGTCGACGCCGTTCTTGTCGCAGTCGACCTCGGCGGAGACCGCCGGGATCGGACCCTTGGCGGCCCAGGTGCCGGTCGCCGACGCGGTGACGGTGCTGTCGCTGGAACCCGCCAGGATCTGCACCTGCGTGGTGGTGTCGATGCCGGTGAAGGCACGGCCGACCGGGAGCTTGGTGTTGGCCGAGGCCGTCAGGGACGTGGTGCCGTCCGGCGTGCCGGCCGCGACGTCGAAGTACAGCGCGTCGCCGTCCTTGGCGGTGCTGACCTCCTGGCCGTCCTTGTCGGTGATCTTCACGCCTTCGGGCGTGCTCGGCGCGGGGCTCACCGTGACGCTCGCGGCGTTGGTGTGGACGGTGATCGGGCCGAGCAGGTCACCCGCCTTGCCGGAGACGGCCGGCGGGTCGAGGGTCAGCGAGGCCGCCGGCTCGTCGAGGGTCTGGGCGTTCTTGCCCAGGTAGTCGGCCAGCTCCTCCGCGACGGGGTCCACCGCGTCCACGTCGGCGTTGTCCGAGAAGCGCCAGATGGCGACCTGCGTGCCGGCGGCGGCGAGCTGCGGGGTGAGGTCACCGCTGAGCTTCGCCGCGGACCTGAGCGCCGCCAGGTCGTTCACCTGCGGGTACGAGTGCTGCAGGATCCAGTTGATCTTGCCCGCGTTCGGGTTGTTGTGCAGGCTCGACTGGTCCCAGGAGACCTCTTTGTATCCGGCCTTGCCCTGGGTGGGGTTGTGGATGTCGATGCAGTACGTCTGGATGGTGCCGCCGCCATCGACGGTCATCTCGAAGAGACCGGCGGAGACATTGTCGTCCCTGCCGTTGTCGTGAATGACGGCCTTGTCGAAGGTCTTCAGATCGCCGAGCGTGGCCTTGGCGCCCGCGGTGGGGGTCGCGTTGTCCGCCGCAGCGGACCCGGCGCCGGCCATGGAACCGACCGCAATGAGGCCGGAGGCCACTATCGCGGCGGCAAGACGGGCAGTTCCCCGCCTCCGTACAGTGAACATGAAATTCCCCTCCGGGCGAGGCCGGTCGTGGGGCACGTGCCTCGCCGACAGCTGTGGATCCCCCGTGGAACGCCGGGGTACCCGAAGAATCCTAGGAAGCACGCGTATCAAAGCCATCAGGATTCACGACGGCCCGGGAATTCGAATCGCAATCGTTACCGGCGCGTACGTGTAAACGCGAGTTTGTCGATAAATCCTCGCCCGTCCACGAGGGGCGAAGTACCTGCAGTCCGGATTATCCGGACAGCGCCACCGCGGGATCGGCCGGCATGGGCTGCCCTCCCTCGGGCACCGGCTGCGGAACCGTCAATTCCGGCCGGGACAGGGCCACACGGCGGAATGCCGACGTCCCCCGGGTCAGGTCGTGACCCGCGGCGACCGCGTCGATGTCGGCCGAGATCCAGCGCTGCCCGTCGCGTTCTTCCTCACGCACCCTCAGCCGCCCCTGGACCAGCAGCGGTTCACCCACTCCCACCGAGGCCACCACGTGCTCGCCGAGCGCCCGCCAAGCCCACACCGTGTAGAAACTGGTATGACCGTCCGCCCAGCCGCCGCGCTCGCGGTCCCAGCGGCGTGCGGTGGCGGCCAGCCGGAACCGGGCGACCGGCACACCTGTCGGCGTCTTCCTGAATTCCGGCCGGGTCGCGACATTCCCGACGACGGTGACCAGTGTCTCGCTCACAACCGATTCCCCCTTGTTTCCGTGCCGCCGCCGGCGGCCCTTTCACCGCCGTCCTCGCGGCAAAGCCATCGTGCACCGCCGGCGACGGTCGTGGAGAAATCGGATTCAACCTGTGGATTACTGCCCGGTTGTGGACAACTCCGTCACCCGGAAGTGTCGACCGGCCAGAACTCCGTACTGCTCGCGCACCTCCCGGTAGCGCAGCAGCTCCGCCGCGACCGGCTCCAGCACGCGAGCCCTCCCGCAGTCGGCCGCCGCGTCCGCCAGTCGGCGTTCGGCCGCCTGGCCGTGCCGCCGGGCCGGACCCCGGGCCGCGAAGCGACCGGCCCGGGCCAGCGCGGGCCCCCCGCCCGCCCCGGCACCCAGCAGCACCAGCGACAGCCACCACGGCGTGCCGACGGCACCCGCGGCGGCCGCGGCACCGCACAGCGTGCCCGCCATCACCAGCAGCGCCAGCAGCCACTGCGCCGTGCCGACCGCCGACCACCAGCCCGGCCGTCCCGGCTCGCCCGGCTCCGCCCGCTCCGCCGCCGCGTCCAGTGCCTCGGGCAGGGCGTCGCCGCCGCGCCGGGCCGCCTCGCGCACCGCCTGCGCCCATGGGGCGGGCAGTCCGACGGCGGCGTCCGCCGCCACCATGCGCACCGCCTCCTCGACCACCGCCCGCGACGCGGCCAGCGCGGGCCGCCGACCGGCCTGCGCCACGTCGTGCGGCCCCTCGCCCGCCGAGGCACGCACGCCGCCGCGGACGAGACCCGGCAGCCGCCTCCACGGTGTCCCGCACGCCTCGTCGGCTGCCCTGATCCACTCCCGTTCCGCGGTCCGTCCGGCGGCCGCGGCGCCGACCGCCTGCGCGAGCCGGATCGCGAAGTCCTCGCGTGCGGCGTCCGTCAGGCCCGTCGCGCCCTCGGCGACGTACAGCGGGCGCAGCCGTTCGGCGAGCCCGTCCACGTCGGCCGACAGCCGCCGGCCCGCCGCGGCGCGCTCCGCAACGATCTGCTCGATCGCCGACCGCAGTTCGGGCACGCCGTCACCGCTCAGCGCGGAGGTGGCCAGCACCATGGCCCCGTCCTCGCCGTGCTCGCCGACCGCGAGCCCGTCCTCGTCCAGCAGGCGCCGCAGGTCGTCCAGGACGAGTTCCGCGGAGTCGCCCGGCAGCCGGTCGGTCTGGTTCAGGACGACGAGGGTCACGTCGGCGTGCCCGGCGAGCGGGCGCAGATAGCGTTCGTGCACGGACGCGTCCGCGTACTTCTCCGGGTCCAGCACCCACACGACGACGTCGACCAGCGTGAGCAGCCGGTCCACCTGGTCGCGGTGGGTCAGTGCCGCCGAGTCGTGGTCGGGCAGGTCGAGGAGGACGAGCCCGCCGAGACCGCCGGGGCCTGCCGGCCCGTCGCGTTCCGCGCCTCCCTCCCCCGCCGGGTGCTCGCCGCCGTCCAGCACGCTGTGCCGGGCGTGCCGGTGCCGCGGCGGGATGCCGAGCCGGTCCAGCAGCCCGGCAGCGCCCCGCGGGTCCCAGGCGCAGGCCACCGGCTCGGAGGTGGTGGGCCGGCGGACGCCGACCCGCGCGAGCTCCAGCCCGGTCAGCGCGTTGAACAGCGACGACTTCCCACTGCCCGTAGCTCCGGCGAGTGCCACCACGGTGTGGTCCGCCGACAGCCTGCGCCGGTCGCCGACCCGTTCCAGAAGCTCCCCGGCCCCGTCCAGCGCCTCCGGGCTCACGCGCGTACGCGACAGCCCCAGCAGTTCCGACAGCGCGTCCACCCGCTCCGCGAGCACCCGCTCACCTCTCCCACAGTCCGTACGACTTCTGCATCACGGAGAGCTCCGCGATGAGCGATGCCTGCTGGCCGGCCGTGACGTCCAGGGCGTCCACCGGCCGCACGCGGCGCTCGCGTTCGGCGTCCAGCAGCTCCCCGACGATCCGGTCCAGCGCCTCGCGCGCCCGGTCACCGGCCCGCAGCGCGGCCAGGGCGCCGCCCAGAGTGGCGAGTCGTTCGCCGGCGGGGGCGCCACCGCGGCCACCGAGCAGGGCGATGCCGAGCAGCGCGGCGGCGTCCTCGGGGTCCACGTCCTCGGGCGCGGAACTCACCGCCTCGTACGCGATCCTGCTCAGATTCCAGCTCCAGTCGGCGACGGCCTCCTCGATGCGGTCGTCGAGGCCCTCGTCGGCGGGCATACGGGCCGCCGCTTCCAATGGGGCGCTGCCCGCGCGATCGCGCCGCCAGTCGTCCAGGATGCGTTCGTCGGCGGCGGTGATCCGGGTGCGCAGCAGAACCGCCAGTCCCTCCGCGAGCGCGCTCTGCAGGGCCCCGGAACCGCAGTCCGGATACCCGCGCCAGCACGCCAGCGCTTCGCCGGAGAGCGCCGCCCCCGAGGTCACGGCCTCATCGAAGGCTTCCTGCGCCGCGTCGTACGCGTCGTCCACGTACCGGGCCAGACGCGTCGCCGCCGCGTGCTGGGCGGCGGACGCGCCCGCGAGTTCCGGCAGCCGGCTGTCGAGCGAGCCGAGCACGCCGGACGCGGTGCGCCGGGCCGCCTGGTGCCGCGCGGCCGGGTCCTCCGCGCAGTGCGCGAGCCAGCTGCCGAGCGCGGCCACGGCCGTGTGCGGCAACAGCCCGCCGCCGCCCGCCGACTCCGGCAGCTCAGGCACGGTGAAGCGCGGTACGTCCCCGAGGCCGGCCCGGTCCAGCAGCGCGGCATAGTGGTCGGAGACGTCGTCGAGGATCTGGTGCGGCACCCGGTCCAGCACGGTGGCCAGGGTGACGTCGTACTCCTTGGCGGTGCGCAGCAGATGCCACGGGACCGCGTCGGCGTACCGGGCCGCGGTCGTCACCAAGATCCAGATGTCGGCGGCGCAGAGCAGCTCGGCGGCGAGTTCGCGGTTGCGCACGACGAGGGAGTCGATGTCCGGCGCGTCGAGCAGCGCCAGACCGCGCGGCAAGGTGTCGTCCGTCTCCAGCCGCAGCCACAGCGGGCCGTCGGAGGCGCCGTGGTCGTCGTCCGCCTCACGGCCGCCGTCGTCCGCGTCGCTCGCGGCCCGCGGCCGGGGCGCCCACGCCCGCGCCAGCCCCGGCAGCACCCGGGGATCGGCGAACCACGCCCGGTCCTCCGGATGGCACACCAGCACCGGTGTTCGCGTCGTCGGCCGCAGCACTCCCGCGTCGCTCACCCGCCGCCCGATCAGCGAGTTGACCAGCGTCGACTTCCCCGCGCCCGTCGAACCGCCGACCACCGCCAGCAACGGCGCCTCCGGTGCCCTCAGTCTGGGCACCAGGTAGTCGTCGAGTTGCGCCAGCAGCTCTCGGCGCGTACGGCGGGCCCGGTCGGCCCCGGGAATCGGGAGAGGAAAGCGCGCGGCGTCAACGCGGTCGCGCATCGCAGAGAGCACGTCCAGCAGCTCGGGCCTCGTGTCCAAGATCGCCACAGACGCAGAATGCCCCATTTTGGTGGGTTTTTGAAGCGTATTTCGCGTACTTCACGCCTTTCGGCCCGCAAGAGGGTCCCAACGGGACAGGTGGGCACCAAGAGACAGCGGCATAACGAGTGCACAACAGCCGCCGACTGGTGCGTCAAAAGTGGTGCGACATTCGCACCTGCCTGCGATTATCAGACCGCTTCACCGAACCTACACAACGTGTCATGAAGGCGAAGCAACCGGCCGCACATCAGCCGCGCCCTATCCTTGTCCCCGGCAAGGTCACGGATACCGTCGACACCAAGGGGCGGGTTCGGTCGCGGCCATCGTCCGGCCCCCGTAGCTCAGTGGATAGAGCAGGCGCCTTCTAAGCGCTTGGCCGCAGGTTCGAGTCCTGCCGGGGGCACGTCTTGCGCCCCTCCCTCAGGGAGGGGCTTTTTGCTGGTCAGGCGCCTGCCGGAGCGAGCGCCGCAGCGCCGGACCTCCCCCGGGTGATCACGGGAACGGTCCGACGCTGTCCGGCTGTCACTGGGTTTTCGCGGGTGGCTCTGTCGAATACGTGTCGAAGTTCTCGCAGCCGTTCAGCGATCTTCGTCCGGGTCGGGAAGGTCTCCCCCGGCCTCGATCCGCCTCTGATGATCTTTGAGCTGACCGGAGATACAACGCGCGTAGGTGGCAAGCAGGACGGGGACGCTGTTGCCCGCCCACTCGGCCACCTGCGCTGGCGGGATCCCCGCGTTCAACCACGTCGTCAGACAGGTGTGCCGCAGGTCGTACACACGCTTCCCGAGCGGCGAGGCGAACTCCGCCGGCGCGAGTACCTGCTGCCGGGCGGAGCGCCAGGCCCGGCGGAATACCGACCCCGCAAGCACGTCCCCGAACTCGCCCGAGAACAGCAGATCTCCCGGCTTCAGGTCCTCCGCCTTCACGTGCTCGCGCAGGATGCGCGTCAGCGCCGGACGGCACGGTACGACCCGGGTGTCGTCCTTGGCCCTGCCCTTCAGCCCGCGTACTTCATGGACCTTGCCGGTATCCGTCCATTGCTTCCCCACCTCCGGCCGGGCGGTGTGGAGCAGCAACTCGCCCCACTGATCTTCGTCGTCATCAGCCGGCAGACGGACGTCCAGGACACGCATGGCCACCGCTTCCTCCGGACGAGGCCCCGCATAGTAGAGCGTGGCGAAGAAGGCGTGCAGCCGTCGACCGCCGCGGGGACGCCGGCGGATCCAGCCCAGGAGACTCGCGGCATGGTCAGGGTTGATGAGTGATCGCTTGTCCACCGCAGACGACGTCGGAGGCGTGGTGCCCCGTCCCTTTGGCAAAGGGTTCGCCCGCAGGATGCCGTGCTTGACCGCGTACTCCATGGCCACGTTCAGCACCCGTCGATTGCGCTTGATCGAGGATGCCGCGGCGGTCGTGCCGTCGAGCTTGGACGCGAGCGAGTGGAGTACATCGTCGACCTTGCGGGGATCCTCCCAGGCCGCCATCGACTCCGTGTTGCGCTCGACCCACCGCAAGATCACGGAGACCTCGGGCGGTGCTTCGTTGCGACGGTTGGTGTTGAAGGCGAACTCCCGCAACGCGGTCCGTACGTCCACGGCAGCGAAGCGACCGGGAGGAGGGGTACGGAGAAGGGCGATCGTCGTGGTCATGAGGGCCTTGGCGACGTTCTTGCGGTTGTTGCCTGACGTGCGGCGCCACTGGGCGTCCGTGAACTGGACCGCGAAGGCGTACCAGTTGACCGTCCCCGCTCCGGACTGGTGGGAGACCGGTCGTCCCGTACTCAGGCTGAAGGCTTCGCCACGGCGGGTGGCGGACACCAGTTCCGAGCGGAAGGAGTCCGCCAGGGCCGAAGTCGGGAACGGCTCGCGATACGGCTTGCCGGCGACCACCCAGCGCACGGTGTAGGAGGTCTTACGGCTGCCCTTGTAGGTAAGGATCTTGTAGACCCGGACGTCAAAGGTCGTCTCCATCAGGCGGCGTCCTCGTGGTCGTCGAGCCAGTGGTCGAGGTCGCTCCGCCGGATGCGCAGATCTCCGTTCGGCAGCTTGATGCAACGGGGAGCGCGCCGCTTCTGCCGCCAGTCGTAGAAGGTCGACCGGGAGATCTTCAGTTCCTCGCAGACGTCGGCCAGGGTGAGCATCCCTACTGATCGACGGGCAGCGGTCATTCCAGTCCCCCTCCACTGCGGGCAAGTTCCTCACGTGCGGTTTCGCGGTTGAGCTGGAGGTCCCGGGCGATGGTCGCGGCGAGGGCGGATTCGCCGGGGGTGTGGCCGTGGCCGGCGTACTGCCAGTCGGCCAGGACCAGGACGGTGTCCGGCTCGACGGGCTCCAGGCCGAGGTCCGCGTGTTCTTGGGCGGCGCGGTAGTCGGCGCGTTCCTGGCGCAGCGCGCCGAGGGTGGTGGAGTAGGCGCGGGATTTGGTGGAGAAGTGGCCGCGGAAGCCGAGCATGTGCGCCCAGGCCCACAGCCGCCGGTCGGGGTAGAGGTCGTCGAGGTCGCGGCAGGCTTGGATGAGGCGGCGGGCGTGGTCGGGCACGTCGTGTCGGTCGAGTTCGGCGAGTTCGCCGATGCGGCGGTCGAGGGTGCCGGTGTTCTCGGCGGCTTTGGTGGCGTACTTGGCGACGTAGGAGGCGACAGCCTGTTCGGTGATGTCGAAGCCGTCCCCGAAGGCCTTGACGGGGCGGACGTCGAGCTGAGTACCCCAGCGGAAGGTCCGGGCGGGTTGGTCGCCGGCGGCGGGGGCGCTGACGCTCGTGTAGCTGTGGTGGGCGGCGGCGCGGATAGAGGCTTCCAGTAGGCCGGTGGTGGCCCAGGCCGGGGGCGCGGTGTCGGGCCCTTCGGGGCCGTCGAGGCGGATGACGGCGTGGAAGTGGACGGCGCCGCGCTTTTGGAATTCGGCGACCTTGCCGAAGGAGACCCGCAGGACCTCTGCCATGGCCCTCTGTGTGAGGCCGGCGCGGGCGGCGATCTCGCGGCGGAGCCGGTTGGTGAAGCGCTGCCACAACTGCCCAGCGTGGTTGTTGAACAGCACCGCCCCCGCGTAGTCGTAGGTCACCGGGTCGAGCGCGGTACCGAGTGCCGGGTCGTCGGCGGGGTGCTGGGTGCCGCAGCGGCAGCGGCCGGTGTCGGGCCGGTTGTGGACGCGCCCGAACGAGGGGGCGGTGAGGGTGGCGAAGACCCGGGGGTGCTCGCGCACGGTGGCAGGGATGTCGCGGCGTTCGTCGCCAGCCAGGCCCGCGCGGATGAGGTGGTAGGTGTCTCCGGCGTAGGTCCAGGCGCAGGCTGGGCAGCGGGATGCGCGGCGGTTGCCGCAGGCGATGCGGAGGCGTCCGCCGGGTTCGTTCTCGGTGGAGTAGTGGTGCAGGGTCTCGCCGGTGGTGCGGTCTTTGGTGAGGGTCCAGCCGGTCAGGTGGATGGGGTCGGAGCAGCCGCCGGTGCGGCGGATCTGGTCTTCCCAGCGGTGGAAGTCCGGGGACCCGGCCACCCTCAGGAGGTCGGTGAGGGTGGTCGGGTCCAGGCCCGTTGGGGTGGCGGTGTCGGTCATGCGCGGCCCCGTTCCAGCGCGGTGCCGGTGATGGCTTCGACGAGGGCGGAGACGAGGACTTCGGCGACGGGGGGTGTGACGGCGTTGCCGTACTGGCGGACCTTCTCCCGCTTGTTGCCCAGAACGGCGTAGGTGTCGGGGAAGGCCATCCCGCGGCCGATCTCGCCGGGCTCCAGCATCCGGAAGAGCACCGCGTCCAGGTCGACGGCGGGGCCGTTGACGAGGGCGTAGCGGTCGCGGGTGGTGAGGGTGCCGACGGGCTCGCGGACGGTGTGGGCGGTGCCGGTGCCGTAGTAGGGGACGAGGAGGGTGTCCCAGTGGACGGGTTCGGGTGCGGTGACCAGGCCGTGGTGGTTGCCGGATGCGGTGACGGTGGCGAGGGCGTCGGTGACGGGGCGGGCGTCGCTGGAGCCGCCGCGCAGTTCGGCGATGAACGGCAGCCAGGCCAGGCCGGTTTCGTTGCGGGCGGTCTGGGTGCGCAGCGGGTCACCGGCCGGGGCTGCCTGCTTGCCTTCCCTGCCTTCCACCGGCACCAGCAGCGGCGGCACCGCCAGGGCGTCGTTCTCCCGGGTGGTGCGGGTCGGCAGGGGTTCGGTGACCGGGGCGGGGTCGGTGCGCCAGGTCCCGCCGGCCGGGACGGTGACGGGGAGGGCGTAGCGGTCCAGGCCCGCGCGAATGCGGGCGAGGGTCTTCGGGGACAGGCCCTTGGGGCGGTCGGCGATCGGGGTGCCGGGGCGGGTCCAGTCGATCGCCACCGCGGCCGGCAGTACACCCGGTTCCACGACCGAGTTCCGGCAAGCTCCACGCGGGCAGCGGTACACGTACTGCTGGCGGTAGCGGCCCATGTCCCGTTGCGGGTTCTTGAATGACTGCACCGCGCTCACGGTCTGCTCGCACCGCGGGCACCAGGCGGTGGGGCGGAGCCAGCGGTCCCAGTCCGGGTCGCGGCCCAGATCGGCGCGCCAGTAGGCGAGGTAGAGGCGGTCGCGGGACTGCGGCGCGGGTGCCGAGACGGCAGGGCGGGCGTGCATGGAGTTCAGGGCGATCAGCCGGGTGCGGTAGCCCAGTGCGCGGATGGCGGCGACCCATTCGGTCCACCGGTACCAGGCGCGGACGTCGATGACGTTCTCCACCACCCCCGCCAGGACGGGCTTTCCGCGTGCGGCGCAGGCCTCCAGGTAGCGGGGGACATCCCACATCAGGGCCCGGGAGCGGTCGGTCGCGGCGTCGGGGAGGGTGTCGCCGAACAGGTCGGGCTGGGCGTCGAAGTCGCGTCGCTTGCCGCGGGCGTTGGACCATTGCGGGCACTCCGGGGAGGCCCAGAACAGGTCAGCGGCCGGGAAGCGGGCGACGTCGGCGTCGTGCAGGTCGCCCAGGAAGTGATCCGCCCCGGGGAAGTTCTGGGAGTGAGAGGCGATGGCCTTGTCCCAGTGGTTCGCGGCCAGCACCGGACGGACGCCGGGTACGGCGGCGGCGCCGGAGGAGGAGCCGCCCGCACCGCAGAAGAAGTCGACGTAGGTCAGCACGACACACCCGCCCTCACCGACGCCGGAACGGCGGCCGGCCGGGCCGTGCCGGAGCCGGAGCAGGCAGGGCAGGTGACACGGAGCGTGGCGCGGGAGCCGTCGCGCAGGCGGGTGCCGGTGGTTATGGCGACGACGGGGAAGCCGTCGCAGGCCGGGCAGATCCGCCGCGAGGTGCGTCCAGGGTGGGTCATGATGGGGGTTCCTTCCGGATCTCTGGTTCGGGCAGGGGCACGGCTTCCGGGGCGGGCGATACTTGGCGGTTGAGACCGCCCCGGGGGCCGGTCAGCGCTTGTGCTGGCCGTTGAGCATCGAGCGCAGGACCACGGCGCAGACGGCAACGGATGCGGCGGTGACGGCGACCGCCAGCAGCAGCGACACCAGGACCGTGCCGACGACCAGGACCACAGCGGTGCCGCCGCCGACGAGCGCGACCAGGGCGCCAGGGGTGAGCTGCACGACGGGCCGGGACGACACCGGAACAGGCGCAGGCGCGGGGGCCGTGGCCGGGGTGTGCTGCACGACGGCGGTCGGCTCGACGGGCAGCGGGATGGTGACGCCGGTCGGGGTGGGGTTGGTGGGGATCTTCGGGCGGAGCATGGGCGGTCTCCCTACTTCTCGATGAGGGTGTCGATGACGGGGGCGAGGAGGCTGTCGGCGATGAGGTAGCCGCCGAGGAGCAGCACCAGGACCAGCCAGAGCGGTGGGCGGATGAGTTTGCAGCCGAGGTAGCCGACGACGATCAGGGCGAACCAGAGCGGGACGTCCACGGGTCTGCCTCCTATCGGGCCGTGCAGCGGTGGGTGCGGGCGGCCAGCTGCGCAGCCGATTGGCTGGAGTAGTCGGCGGACCATCCGCAGCGGTCGTTGGTGCACACCGCGGCGTGCTTGGTGGTGCCGTGCCGGTCGCGGTGGGTGCCGATCTGCACGGGGCCGATCCGCATCACGGAGTGGAAGAAGTCGCGGGCGGGCATCAGGGTCAGTCCTCCTGTCCGGTGAAGTCGCCGGCGTGGTCGTTGAGCCATTGGCGGATCTCGGGGTGTTCGTCGTCGGTGGCCTGGTTGATCGCGTCCTCGCCCAGGCGCATGGCGTCCACCAGGCGGTTGTTCCGGGTGAGTTCGGCGGACCTTTCCAGGGCGGCGCGGATGTGCGGACGCATAGGGTTTCCTCCTGTTCAGGTGAGGTGGGCGGCGATGGCGTCGGCCAGCTGGGCGGGGACGCCGAGCCGGACCCGCAGGGTGTCGGTGTCGATCCGGTGGCCGGTGCGCGCGTGGTGGTCGTCGGCGACCTTCCGAGCGTGGGTAACCAGTGCGGCCGGGACCGCGGGAAGTGCCGGCGCAGGGGCGGGCTCGGAGGCAGGCAGGGCCGGGAGCTCGGCCGCCTCGACTGCATCCGGCACCGACGCAGGCTCAGGGGCGCGTTCGGTGTCGGCCGCCTCGGTCACATCGAGGGCCGGGGCTTCCTGGCGTTCGGGGGCGGGACCTGGGGAGTGGACGAGGAGGGTGCCGCCCAGGAAGGCCAGGGCGGGCCATCCAGCCACGAGGATGCTCAGCCAGTCCGGCACGTGGTCCAGGTCGAGGAGCCCGGCGGTTGCCACGTTGGCGCCGAGGGATGCGGCCAGGGCCGTGGCGAACCAGAACCACGCAGCCTGGACCGGCTCACCGCTGGGACGGAGGGTCCGCAGCCTGCGCCAGGCGGCGACGAGGAGCAGGTCGACGCTGATGGGATAGGCCCAGGCTTTCCAGCCGTCCTGCCCGGCGGCAGCGGCGAGGTCGTGCAGGTGGGCGAAGGACAGCGCCCCTGCGATGACCGCTTGCACGAGCACCGCGTCCACGCGCAGAGACCGCATGATCGCTCTCCTTATGGGGTCAGGCAGCGTCCGGCAGCCGCACAGGGGCGGGAGCACGGAGCGGCTTGGGCGGGGCCACGGGCGGCAGAGCGGGCCGGAAGGCGGCAAGCTCG